>CP064971.1:650343-1300686 GCA_016699325.1 Methanolinea sp.
CGGTTTGGCAGGGCGAAAAGAGGGTGAGGGGCTTCAGAACTCCAGTGGTTCGAACCCCTGCTTCAAGACCTTGCCGAAATGGAGCGAGATCTTGGGATCGAGCGCGCAGACCGGGCAGGTATAATCATCAGGGAGATCTTCAAATGCCGTTCCCGGCTTGATCCCCCGGTGCGGCTCGCCTCGCTTCTGGTCATAGACATACCCGCACACGGAGCAGATCCACCGGGTTGGGCTCCATTCCTCAAAACCCCACTTCCCTACCTTACCCTTTCCCTGCATACCACAGAGAGGGCAGATATAGGTTTCCGGTAGATCCTCAAAGGCCGTTCCTGCCGGAATGCCATTGTGGGGTTCTCCCCTCAACGGAGAGTAAATATATCCGCATACCTTGCACTTGTATCGCTGGACAAAGACCATGGTCTTTTCCTCACTCATCATTGGTTCCCGGTGACCACATAAAGATATTTTTCTTGGAACCCGGAGCCAGGTCTCCCGGGTACTGTCGGAGATGGCCCTTTCTGCGTTGAAGTTGAGGGTGGGCCCATACTCCAAGAAGCGGTGCTGGCCCCAGGATGTTCCGGCCACTGCAGAGATACCGCTAAAAGCAACTGCTTTCATTTTTTCCCACAGATGGGTTCCCCGATTTCGCCCCCCCGCCTTTCTACCGCAGGAAACGGGATAACATGATAGCCTTTGCTATGAGCGGCGTCATCCTCCTTCCCGGACAGGGATTTCCCCCATCTGGTGGTAGGTTATCACAGGGGGCAGCTGTGGATCGAGCGAATAACCGCAAATGAGGCTGATACTTCCTGTTAAGGATGCGGGGAACGCATCGGACATTCACAGAGGCAAACATCAGCCGGAAATTCTTTGGCGGACATGGCAAATGCGGCAGACGAGTGAAACTCCCTTTGGCAGGACATACCATCTTAAATTAAGTGGATACCCATTCACTACCCATGGCACCAGGCACCTTCTTCAACGAAGCGGTGGAGCGGCTCCCGCGTCACGACCTCGATTCCCTCATCGATGAGCGGGTGCGATACACGGTCAGGTACGCAGCGGATAACTCCCCGTTCTACCGGGCCTGGTTCCGGGAGCACGGCATCGACCCGGGTTCCATAAACACCCACGAAGATCTGCTCGGTCTGCCTCTCATCTCCGGGAAGACTATCCGGGAGAACCAGCCACCGGCAACCGGGGATTTCAAATTTAAAAGTGCTGCCTGGGAGGATATCTTCACCATCCACGAGACGAGCGGGACTTCGGGCACTCCGAAAAGCTTCTTTCTCACCTGGGATGACTGGTCGCGCTACGCGGAGAAATACGCCCGGAGCTTTGTCTCGCAGGGCTTCGGCAAGGGTGACCGGGTCATTATCTGTGCATCGTATGGCATGAACGTGGGGGCAAACACCATGACCCTGGCAGCACGTGATATCGGGATGGTAATCATCCCAACCGGCAAGTGCATCTTTCCCAGCCGGATCATCACCGCCTACCAGCCGACCGGGATTGTAGGAAGCATCCTCAAGCTGATCCACCTCGCCCGCCGGATGCTCGAAGAGGGGCTCATGCCGGAGGACTCATCGGTTCAACGACTGGTTGCCGGAGGGGAAAGCTTCGCCGAGGAGTCGCGGTCGTATGCCGCAGAACTCTGGCAGCGCGACGTCTTCAATACCTACGGCTCCACGGAAGGGACCATGTGCGGGGAGTGCATGGTCCGCAACGGCCTCCACGTCCCTGAAGACCTTGTGCACCTGGATGTCTACAATCCAGCCCTACAATCGTTTGTCCCCGATGGTGAGTGCGGCAGGGCGGTCCTGACCACGCTGCTCCCGGTCGGTGGTAAGACCGGGTTCCTCCTGATCAATTACGATACCGAGGATACTACGCTGGTGCTCTCCCGGGAACCCTGTCCCTGCGGAAGAACCCATATGAAGATCATGCACCCCCGGCGGGAGGCCGAAACAGTCTGGATCCTCGGAACTCCCGTGAACCGGGTGGACATCGAGCAGGGAGTCTTCCAGCGTCAGAACATGGAATACCTTACCGGGGAGTATGAAGCATTCGTGTATGGTGGTGACGAAGAAGAGGAAACCGTGCTTCGCGTGAGCATGGAGTGTACCGATCCTGCCATTACACCGGGTGAGGAGATTGCCGAGACTTTCAGGAAAACCTTCTTCCGGTGTAAACCGGCACTTGCCCGGTCGCTCGGTGACCTCTTCACCCTAGTTGTCGCGTTCACCGGCCCGGGAGAACTGGAGCTGTACCGCCTCAAAGGACGGCCGAAACGGCTGGTGGACAGGAGACTGTGATACTGAGGGGGCTCTGACCGGCAGGTCCGATTTTTCAATCCCTATCGAGAAGTTTTTAATATATCGAAGTAAACCGTATTATGCTCAAGGGATATGCCACCTGGTTTTCATTTTGCCGGACACCCCCCAGAATCTGGCATCAACCCCCCTATCTATCAGGTATGGTCATATCCTGAGCAATCCCTGGAATTGATTTTCCATTCCTTATCCCGGCATTGACAGGGTTTTTTAACACCAATTGCTTTATTCGCTACCGGGACGTATCTTTGGGAATATAACATGGCAGACCCGATCGCCACCCTTGCCTACGCATTCGCGGCCCTCTTCGTTATCCTGGATCCCCTGCTTTCGGTCCCGATTTTCACCTCGATGACCAGCGGGCAGAGTTCATCCGAGATCAACCGGCAGGCACTTATCGCCGTAGCGGTTGCCGGCTTCCTGATGTACCTCTTCCTCTTCTTCAATTTCTTTATTTTCGGCACGCTTGGAATAACCATCGCCAGTTTCCAGATTGCAGGGGGAATCCTGCTCTTCCTCCTTGGTTTGCAAATGGCGCTCGGTATTGATATCGGCAGTACCAAGGAGCACACCCATACCGCGGCAGGGGTGGTCATCGGCACTCCGCTCCTCTGTGGACCCGGGGCTATAACGACCGTGCTCCTTCTATCTGAGGACATCGGGCTTATCATCACCGCTGTGGCTATTGCCCTGACGCTCGCTGCAACGTTTCTGATCCTTCGTTTCGCTTTCCAGATCCAGCAGATCCTTGGTGTTACGGTGACGGAAATCCTTGGAAAAATCCTGGGAATGCTCGTTTCGGCCATTGCGGTGAGCATTATTGCCGATGGAGTTGTCGGGCTCCTGCAGAAATACGGTTTGATCCAATCCTTTGCCCTTACCCTGGGTGGTGGATAAGACGGGGTTTCCCATCACGGGCCACCACCACTTTCCAGGGCCGGCTGATTTTATGTTCATATCCCGGGTCTCACCTGAACATGCCTTGTCGTGCTTTCAGTAGAAGGTACTGCCTGCCGGTACGAGCCAAACCCGGCAGCGCTCCAGGTTACCTCCTTCATGGTCATCCCGGATGGCACGGAACACCGCAACAAGGTGATTCCGGTTATACCGGAGCGTCTGCTTCGCATGCGCCATAGAGGGAATACCGCTGCCAATGGCGGGTAAAAGGTTGCTGGCCCTGCATATCGAGCGGGTATGGATCAGCAAAGGGAGAGCATGGATCAGATCGTCCCCCTGAAGCGGAGCGGAACATGGTCTTTCATACGGACGAACCCGATGCCGGAATAGAAATCCTCGGTCCCGGGTTCTGCAATCAGGGCGATCCAGTAGATCCGGCGGGAGAAACAGAACCTGAGCAGAGCCCGGACGATCGTGCGTCCAACCCCCATCCCCCGATACTCCGGGATGACCACCAGGTACTGGATATACGCATCGCTGACGCCATCCGAGATGACCCGTCCCATCCCCACCGCCGGCCCATTATTACCTGCGGTCGCCACCGCGAACGCGAAACTCCCGCGGAGCAGCATGGGGATGAATGCGGGATCATGCGCCCTGAGCCACCAGCCTCCGGCAGTATACAGCCTGGCAAGCTCATCGTTGTCCCATTCCGTTACTATATGCACACAGATTTCGGGCTTCATCATATTCTGAAAGGGGAATAATGTGGAATATACACCGGTAGGGGGTATAAAACAGGTTGGAAGATCGGTCGCAAAGAACGAAAACCGCACGCCGCTGCCGATACCGGCACCAATGACTGCTGGCCAGGGGACCGGCCCATCGGCACATTTCGTGGTTCAGGATGCCCGGGCAGCAATGAGGCGGGAGGTACAGCAGACAATTTCTCCAAGTTCCTCGACCGACAGCAGGCTCGAGTTGAGAACAAGATGGTAGGGCGAAAGGTCGGCGATATCAATCCCATAGTAAGTCCGGTACCGGAGCGCTTCGCTGGCCTCTCGTTCCTGTGTCAGTTCGGCCGCCCTGTCAAGGTGGGCGATAGTATCGCGGGACTGAATCCGCATGACCCGGCACTCGACCGGTGCGAACAGCCAGACTTTCAGGTCGGCTTCAGGGACAAACCATGCCGAGAGCCTGCCCTCCACGATTATGTCCTCGTGTGAAAGGGCTATCTCTTTCTGCCGTTCATCGATCATGTGATCGAGCGAAGGATCCTTCTCCGCATGCCTCCCGAACTCCGCAATACCCATCCCCCGCTCGGCTGCCATCCTGCGGAATACCTCTCCGGCCGATATAAGATCAATTTGAAGAACCTCTGCAAGATGCGTTGCCAGTGAGGTGGTCCCGCTCCCGGGAAGCCCGCTCACCGTGATACGCATCAGATTCCCCCGATATTCAGGGCTTTTCGAACCACCTGCGAGAGGGTGAGTGAGCAGATCATGTACCATAAAATCCAGGCCGGAATAAAGGCGAGCACCACGTCATTGAGATGGAGTTGGCCGAAGAAGGGCATGGTGATCCCGATCGAATCGGGAAAGTTATTCAGGCGGTAAATCAGCCAGAAGAAGATGGGAACCGAGAGGATCAGGATGTAGGCCATGGGCCTGAACTGCTGCTGCGACATCTCGAGCTGCTCTTTCATCACCTTATCCCGCCTCGATTCCAGTTTCTTGATCTTCTTTTCGTCCCCTGAAAGCTGCGCCTCGCGGAACTCCTTCTGGAAAACCTTCATACGCTCCTGCACTTCCTGCATGCGTTCGTAATCGATGGTATACTTCTGGATGACCGAGGAATAGAGCGCGGTAAGGGAGGAGAGCAGGATGATGATGATATAAAACGGCATCGTCCCGGCAAGTGGTCCGAGTACAGCGTTAAGAGCTCCCCCGACACCCTCGCGGACGGCCGGGATGCTATAGGAGAAGATCAGCACCATTGCAACGATGAGGGCGATGATCCCACCGTAACTTTTCCGGGCCACGTGTTTCACCTCAGCACAGCCGCCATGTCCTGGACTGCTTTATCCAGGAGGAGGTCGGCATTCGTGACGTACTTCACCGCACAGCCGGTGTACATGGAATACGCCGCGGCGATAGCACGGTTGAACTGCTGGTGCTCGGCTATGCCGTACGACCCTTCAAGATCCCGGGACCGCGTCTCATCGGAGAGCCTGCGGAGGAGAATCTGGTCTTCGTTGGTTTCAACAAGCACGATGGTATCAGGCATCAGCTCCCGGAGGACCCATTCCGGGAGCCCGGCAAGGTAGCCGGAAGGGGTCTTGATCGATGCATGTGTATCGATGATGATATCCCCCTCTTCCCGTGCCATGGCCTGGGCCGCACGTTTCTGGAGGCGTTTCTGAACCTCCTTGTCGAGTTTTCTCATCTCGTCGCGATCGCGTACGATGCCCTCCACCTGTGCCACGTTGAACATGTAGGTCCCGAAATTGAGGGTCCGGTAGGATACCCCCTCTTGTTCGAGAACCTTCAGCGCTCCGGTTACCACCGTCGTCTTCCCGACTCCGGGAACCCCTGTAATGATGACTCTCCTCCCCATTCTCGTCTCACTCCTTTCCAAAGAAGGTCCGCATGAATGGATACATCTCCATTATCTGCTGGCTTGCGATCTCTTCGTAGAGCCGGTATGTGATGCTCACCGTCAGGAGCAGTCCGGTACCGCTCACCGCCCCGATGACCCCAAACAGGTTGGCAAAGACGGAGAGCAACCCTATGAAGACCCCTCCGATAACAGTGACCCGGGGGATGTATCGATCCAGGTACTTCTCAAGGATCTGGGGATTTCTCCGGTACCCGGGAATCGACATGCCTGACAACTGGATCTGGCGGGCAACATCCTTTGAATCGAGACCGGCAGTCTTTATCCAGAACAGGGCAAAGACCGCACCGCCGACAACCATGAAGGTAATGTCTACGGCAAGCCGCACCATGATCTCCCACGGCGCATTGGTGATGTTGTAGGCCGGGACCCACCACATCCACTGGCTTGGACCATTGATGGGTGCCAGGTAATACATAAGCCCGCTGACCGCTTGCGATCCGGAAAAAGTCCCAAAAATCGTGATATCGATATTGTGCAGGAACAACCCAATCATCTGTATGTTGGCCTGGAGCACCCTGACGAGGATCATGGGAAGCACGCTGGCATAGATCAACTTCACCGGGAACCGGGCCCGGGCACCCCGCACCTGGGCATGGGCGAGCGGGATCTCGATCCGGGTGGACTCCACGTACACCACGATGAGGAATATCGCGATGGTGGTGATGAATGCCAGGACTTCCGGTCCCATGTACTGGATGAAATTGGCCCCATCGATGACCACTGCCACCATCCGCGGGAAGAACCCAACGGGATACTGGTCCTGGGCCGGTATCCAGGAGATGAGACCATTGATGATGGCCTGCGAGATCCCGGCGATGATGAAGAGCCCAACGCCGGAACCGATCCCCCACTTGGTCACCACCTCATCCATGAACATGATCAGCACCCCGCCGATACAGATCTGGATGAAGATTATCAACGAGACTGCAAAGAGATTCCCCCCAAAGAACATGTCTGCGATGACCGGATCCGGCATCAGGAATCCGCCCACCAGGTTCGGCAGCGCCTCGATGATGATCATGGCAAAGATCAGGAGCTTCTGGAGCCCCATATAGATGACCTGGCCACGGACTTCAGTGGTATCGATGTGGAGGATGTCCGCTCCCTTGAGCAGCTGAAGCACAATGGATGCTGTGACGATCGGGCCGATACCCAGCTGGACCAGCGATCCGCTCGCACCGGCAAGGAGCGCACGGTAAAACTCGAACAGGTCCTGGGAGCTTGGATCAAGACCCCAGAGTGGGATATTGGTCATCACGAAATAGAGGATAAGGATGCCCGCTGTCCAGATCAGCTTGTTCTTGAAATGGACATGACCTTCCGGGCTCCGGACTGCCGGCATAGCAGCGAGCAGCGGTTCCATGCGGTCCAACAGTGTTCCCATGCGCACACCTGGAAAAATGGTCAGATGACCAGGGCCTGACCGCCCATTTCTTCAATCTTGCTCTTTGCCTGCGCGGAAAACGACTTCGCGGTAACGTTCATCTTCAACGTGACTTTTCCGCTGCCAAGTATCTTATCGATGCCGATTTGATCTGCATTGATCTGGATTGCGTCACCTTCCCGGGTTGCTTTTCCATCGGCAAGGAGCAAAAGGGCCATGGAATCGAGTTCACCAATGGAGATGGTGGAAGGGTCACGGCGGGTCTGGTTGTAAAACCCGCACTTGCCGTTATGGATTTCTCCGGAAAGGAGGTAGTGGGAGAACCGATGGTCACGGTGACCAGCCCGTCCCCTCCCCCCTCGGTTCCCGGCTCCCCGGCGGTTCTTGTGGGTTCCTCCTCCGCATGTCCGCGATCCGCGGTACTTGGAACGTTTATTGACCGGCATTTCTTCACCTCATCCTGTGGAGGAGCGAATTGATCTCCTGGCCATAGTAGCCGAGCGCTCCCCCCTGTTGTGCTGTCCGCTTGATGGTCCGGTATCCCTTGCGCGGCGGGTGCAACCTGAGAACCGGCTTGACTCCGGGAATATCGGTCAACCGGGCTTCTCCGGAAGCCAATGCCGCGGCAAGATCGCTGATCCCCCCATACGGGGAGTTGCCCCTCACGTAATCATCTGTTAGCGGGGCATTTCCGATAACCCTCCCGCGGGTCCTGAGGACTGTCTCGATGGTCTCGGCGTCAACCTCTCCATATGCCACAAAGTCCTTGACTTTCCTGATCATCCCGAGATACTCAGGGGTGTCCGGAACCAGCACGCAGTGATTGATATGGTGGAGCCGGAGCATCTTGAGGGTGTCCTTGATCTCCCTGCGGGTGTTGACCACGCCGCGAACCTGAACGATGGCGTACATCACACCGACCCCCCGATCCGGATCGTGTTGGTCGCCTTTAAGGCGTTGAAGGTAGCCTTGGCGAAGTTGATGGTGGTCCGTGTCTGGCCCTTTGAGAACGTCCAGGCATCCTTTATGCCGGCAAGTTCGAGCACTTTCCTGCTGATCTCCCCGGTGACCAGGCCGATTCCCTGGGGCGCCGGCTTCAGGGTTACCCTGACGCTGCCCGCAGTGCCCTCCACCTTCATGGGGAGGGAATGTGCCGCATCACAACCGCATTCCCAGGAACCGCACCCCCTCTTCACCTTGATGATGTTCATCTTGGCATCGACAATTGCCTTCTTGATGGCATCGCCAACCTGGGAATCCTTCCCCTGGCCAAAGCCGATATACCCGTTTCTGTTCCCGACCGCGACCACAGCCCTGAACTTCACCCTGCGCCCCGAGTCGGTCATGCGCTGCACCATCTGGATATCGAGAACCTCATCCTCGAGATCGGGAAGGAACATATCGATGATCTCGGGTTCCTTGATAGGGCGTCCGCTCTCGAGCACCTGGTCGATACTGGTGATCTGTCCCGATGCAACCTGCCTGCCAAGGCCGGTGAGCGGTACCCATTCTGTCTTCTCGAATGGCATTTCACCTCAACTCCTTCATGATGGCGTCGAATGTCTCTTCCACGTTCTGCACGAGATTTCCTGCGCGGTCGGGCGCGTACGCAGCGATGTGTGCACCTTTCACCCGTGACTCATCGGGAAGTACCGCTTCTCCGTGTGGTATGTCGAGCCCGGCAGTCACCGCGCCTTTCAGTGCGGCAAACACCCGGGATCCGGGTGTCGCCCTGTGAAGGCCGATGTCGAGGACCGCGCTCTGGTGATCGGCATTCAATGCCCTGACCGCAAAGAGTATGCCGGTCAGGTAGGCAGCCGGGGTGTTTGACATGGACCCCCGGTACCCGAACCGGGCAAGATCTGCAGAACTGGCGGTGACCAGGGTATGATCACCCTCGAGGCTTGCGGAGACCATCTGGATGATGATGTGACGGTTGGTTTTCCGGACCACCATCCGCGGCCGGTCCGATACCACGAGTTTTGCCCGCCGGTAGTAATCGGTCCTTCCTTCCTTTCTCCGACGGAAAGGAACAAAGTACCGTGCTGCCGTTGCCATGTTACTTCATCCTCCCGGAAATGATTTCTATCTGGGCCCGCAGGTGCGCTACATTCCTGAACTGCCCACCGGCAGCTTTTCGGTAAAGCACCCTGTACATGCTCCGATCGATCTCGCCGCTCTCGCGAAGCGACGCCAGCGTTTTCCTGATCGCCCGGATCCTCTGTATCCACTGTCGTTTCCGCGGGTTACGTGCTCCCGCCGCACCGCGCCGCCTTCCCGGCCCCCTGCAGTGGCCATAGGAGCGTTTTGCTATCTTCTCGCGGGCCCTGCCGCGGCTGTTTCCGCGAATCTGGGTTGCCCTGATTACGCCCTCATCAACAAGGGCGCGAATATCCTCTCGTGAAATTGCGTTCTTGATATCTGCGAGACGATCAGGGTCAAACCAGACCCTGTTTTCTCCGCAGTCAAGGATCGATGCCGCAATTCTCCGCTGGTTTGCGACGTTAGTCATCGTCGCTCACCTCGGTTGCCGGGCTCCCGATTTCCCGGGGATTCAGGATCTTGAGCCCGGCTGAAAGCGCCTGTTCCTGGATCTCCCGGCGCTTTTTGTTACCGACCGCTGCACCGATACGAACGGCGCTTTCGGCAGGATCCAGCCCTTCCAGGTCTTTAATCGAGAAAACCCGCACCTCGCGGTACCCGCTCGGGTGCATTCCCCGGACCGCTACCGGGCTGCCGTACCCGGGAGTTGGAAGCGGCCCTTTTGCCTTTTTCTGCCGCCGCTTTTTGGAATGGAGCCCCCGCGGCACTCTCCAGGATTCGGAGAGCTGCTTCTTCTTCCCTGCGCCGTCGCGCTTGAAGCGGGCTCCTTTTTCCGAGCGGACCTGGATCAGTCTTTTCTTTTCATCGGCCATCTTCATCGTCCCCTCGTCACGATATAGATCCCGTCCTGGAAGATACGGGGATCACGTTTCCTGATCTTGGTCGCATGCTCGATATTTGCCGATGAATTGCCCAGGAGTTCCTTGTCAATCCCGGTGAGGACAATCTCATCGTTGCTGATCTTTGCGGCAACACCGTTTTCGATGGCGGCAAAGCGCGGCTTTTTCTCACCGAGGAAATTGATGATCTCCAGCCGGTTGCCCTGGAGCTTGAGCTGGATGGGAAAGTGGCTGTACACCACTTTCATCCGGTACTCGAAGCCCTCGGTAACTCCCGTGCACATGTTCCTCACATGGGCTTCGAAGGTACCCACCATGGCCATGACCCGTTTCCTGTCCGAAGCCGTGGAGATGACCACTTCACTGTCCTCGATTTCCACAGCAACCTGGGGGAACCGGATATTCCGCTCGAGCGCTCCTTTAGGGCCTTTCACCTTCATCACCGGACCGTCCAGTTCGATGGTGACCCCGGGGGGTATGACTACACGTCGTTCTGTTGCCATCCTTCACACCTCAATAGACATACCCGAGCAGCTGCCCTCCGACGCCCTCTTTCCTTGCCTGTTCGTGGGTCATAACACCCTTCGATGTGGAAAGGATCATGATGCCGAAGTTTTTCCCGGGAAGGAACTGCGTCTCCCAGTATTCAAGGTCGGCGAGCCGGACATTGTATCGCGGTGAAATGGCACCGCACCGGTTGATTCTCCCGTTCAGCTGGACGAGGAACTGCCCGCCGCGACCATCGTCAAGATATTCAAACCCTGTGATGTATCCCGACTCCTGCATGATGCGGAACATGGCCCCGAGGAGTTTTCCGGCCGGCTCGATGATGACGCTTGGTTTGCCGCCATCGGCGGCATTCTTCAGCGCACTCATCCCGTCTGCAATGGTATTCAGTCTTGCCATCGGACCTTCCTCCTCAGTTCATCTTCTTGAAGCCCATCTTCTGGGCCCATTCGCGGAAGCACTGCCTGCAGAACATGATATGGTACCTGCGGACAAGTCCCTGGTTGCGACCGCACATCGTGCATGCAAATGCGCCCCGGCCAAACTTCTTTGTCTTCTCTCCGCCCATTACCGCACCTCCACGTTGTAACGTGATTTCAGGAACGCCAGGGAATCTTCCTGGGTCACCTGTTGTTTCCGCGGCAGCTTCCGCTGCTCCTTGTGACGCCGGCATATCCTGACGCCCTTCCTGGCGAGAACAACGTTGATGTCCATACCGTATATCCCGATCTGGGGGTCGTAGGACATCCCTGGGAAATCGGTATGCTCCTCGATCCCGAACGAGAAGTTCCCCTGCTGGTCGAACTGGGTCTGAAAAAGCCTTTTCTCGATGATCTTGAGCGCCGTTTCCAGGAAATTCCCTGCCTTCTTTCCCCGGAGGGTTACCTTGCAACTAATAGGAGCCCCCTTCCGGATACCAAACGTAGGATTGGTTTTCTTGGCATTGCTCTTCACCGGGGTGTTTCCGGTGATCTGGCGTACCAGGTCGGTAGCCCTGGTAAGCTTGTCACCGCCCTCTCCGACGCCTATGTGGACCACGACCTTGTCCACGTAGAGCTCGCGCATCTGGTTCATTCCTCAATCCCCCATTCGGCAAGAGCGGGGGTCTCCCTGCCTACCATATAGATGTAAGAATCTATAGTGTCGAAGGTCGTTCCGGCGCGCTCATCGACGAGGAACACCCGGTTCGGGACACTCGAAGGAATCTTTTCTATCCGGGTGATCCGGGCAATTTTCCCTGAGTGTTTCCCGCCAATGACCATGGCCATATTCCCCACCGCGAACGGGAAGTGGTCCACGATGGTAAACCGGTCCTCGGGCGATATCGTGAGAACCACCGAATCACGGGTCTTATAACGGTTGTCAGCAATAACATTGCCTCCGAACCGGAGGTTCAACTGTACCTTTCCGCCAGGAATTGTGGTCTTTCCCCGGATCTTTGCCAGGCGGGTCCTTGCCGATTCGGCATCGATCTCGATGGTCTTGTGCCTGCCCTTCTTGTCCCGGAGGATTCGATAGTGTTTCCCGGCTTTTGGCAGGGAGATGATATCGAAGATACCTATTCCCATCTTCGGGTCGCGGCAGGGCCGTCCGTTGACGATGACATCGCGCTGACCAAGGATCTGCTTGACCTCTTTCATGTTCAGGGCAAATCCCATGTGGTCACGGAGCCAGACGGCAATTGGCATGGCGTTCGCGTTGTGCGGGCCGGCCGCGGTCTTGGTGATAAACGTGGTCGTTTTCTTCGGGATATGCCATGAATCAGGGGCCCTGAGCCGCTTGAGATGGTCCGACATCAGCGTCCCTCCGCGAGCTTTTCAACCCTCTTGCCGTCCTTGAGGTTGAGCTTGGTGATCTGGACGTTCGATGGGTCGAGCGGACGTGGCATCTCGGTCCCGTCAGCCTTGGGAATGGAGATTCCTTCCACCACGATCCGGAACCTGCCCGTGTCGACCACTTCCACCACCCCTTCCGTGCCTGCCGATTCTCCCCGGAGAACCTTCACGGTGTCTCCCTTGATGACCCGGACCGAACGCCTCTTGTACTCCTCCCTGAGCTCTTTCGAGAGCGGTGCGGAGATGAGCCTGCTGCGGAGGTGTAATGGTGCGGTATAGCGTGCTTTCCGTTGTTTTCTCGGCTGTTTGCTTTCAATTCGTACCATAGTGCAACACCTCACACGATCATGGTAGCCATGGATCCGATCTTTGGAAACCGCTCGGCTACCTCCCTGGCAACAGGCCCCTTGATCTCGGTCCCGCGAGGCTCGTTCTTCTCGTCAACTATAACCACGGCATTGTCATCGAATGCGACACGCAATCCACTCGGCCTTCGTATCTCCTTGCGTTGCCGGATGACCACCGCCCGTACCAGCTTGCGCCGCATGTCCGGGGTCCCTTTCTTGACGCTCACCGTTGCGATATCCCCAAGGCCCATCTTTGGCTGCCGGCGCCGAACGCCGTGGTAGCCGAATACCGAGACAACCTGGACTTCGCGGGCGCCGGTATTGTCGGCGCACATGAGGCGCGTCCCGGTGGAGAGGGCCCGCGGGGTCGTTGACTGCTTCGCTTTCATGGTGGCTGCACCTCCACGACCACGAACGTGGTGGTCTTTGAGAGCGGCCTGCATTCCGCAATCTTGACGGTATCGCCATTCTTTGCCTGGATGCAGGGCGGATTATGGGCATGAATCCGCGAGCTCCTCTTCTCATACCGGTTATACTTGCCCACATAATGGAGGTAGTCTCTCTCCACGACCACCGTTCCCATCATGCGGTCGCTCACGACTTTACCGGTGATCACCTGGCCGCGCACCGGTAAACTGCCGTGAAACGGGCAGTTTGCGTCACTGCATGCCGCTTCAGGCTGCCGGACGCCCAATCCAATATCTCGTGCCATTATGTTCCTCTCTTTTTTGTATGCTGCGTGATCCTCTTTTCGGGAGCATTGACCAGCGCCGAACCGTCAACCTCGACCAGGACGCCCCCGCCAAGCGAAAACCGGAACCGGGTATGGGATTTCGGCATCCTCTTGTCGCCGCACGCAGTGCGGATAACGAGGGTGTTTCTGGTTTCATCGATGACACGGCCGCTGATGCCCCGGTGCAGGGGGTTTGTTGCCTCCACGACCAGAACATCCAGTCCGATAAGCTCGTGATGCAGGATGTTCCGGGGAGCAATCATGCAGTTCTCCTCTGGTTCTGCTCGGTCTTTATCCGGGCAATAGTCCGGCGGAGTTCCCGGATCCTCCCCGGGTTCTCGGTTGACCCTCCGGCGCTGACCTTGCCATTGTGCTGGATCAGCTCGATTTTGAGCTTATCCATCTGCTCCTGCAACTCAACGTTAGAGAACTGCCTGATGTCGCGTGCGCGGAATATCGCCATATTACCGTTCCTCCAGCAGGGTCTCGTCTGCATACTCCTCGATCATCTCCTCGAGGTCATTGGTGATATCCTCGCCGACATCGGTCACTTCTATGTGGGGGGGTGGCAGGGGTTTGCCCTTTGGCTTGATCATCTCGAAATGGTCGGGGAGTTTTGCGTCGGGCGGTATGATACGCACCTGGACACCGATGACGCCGAGCTTCTTGACGGCGACTGCATATCCCTTTTCAACGAGGGTATTGACCGGCTCGCCGCTGTGCTTGACGTAGCCCTGGGTGAATTTCTGCACGCGGGCACGGGAACCGGTGAGCTTTCCGGCGATGATAACCTCGCATCCAAGGGCACCCGATTCCATAACCCTCCTGATGATGCTCGATCCAGCTTTCCGGAAATACCAGCCCCGTTCGAGGGCATTGGCCAGGCGTTCGGCCATGATCTGGGCATTGAAGCTTGGGTTTGCAACCTGCTGGACCTCGATCTGGGGCGATTCGACCCCGAAATCGGTTGCAAGATCCTGGGTCAGCTGCCTGACCACCTTTCCGCCCTTGCCGATCACGATACCGGGCTTCTCGGCGTAAATCGTTACCTGTGTGCCGAGCGGGGTTCTCTGCAGGTCCATTCCACCGTATCCGGCGCGGCGAAGCTCCCTGACCAGGTGCTTCTCCACCCGGGCGCGTCGCGCTCCCTCGGCAACGAACTTTCTCTCTACCGCCATCACTGCACCTCCTGCACAACGACCTCGATATTCACGGTCTCCCGGCGCTTCGGGGTTGCCCTGCCCATGGCCCTCGGGAACATCCCCTCAATGCCTCTCCCCCTGTTGGCAGCAGCGTGGATGATCCGCAGGTTCCCTGTATCAAGGCCGAGGTACTCGGCATTTTTGGTAACTGAATGGATCAGCCGGATATAGGCCAGGGATGCCTTGCGCGGATATCTCCCAGCGTCCCAGCCGGGGAGTCCGCGTTTGTGGGCAACCTTGCGGTTGAACTTCCGGAAGGGGATTGCTTTTCTTGCAGAGACAACATCCTCGAGATATGCTACCGCCTCCCCGGTCTTCTTGTTCCTGATGAACCGGGCTATCTCCATGGCATGTTTCGGGGAGATCGGCAGTTCATTTGCTTTTCCCCGGGCCACGGTATCGCCCGAAATGGATGTTGAATAACCTGTGCGTGCCATTGTCCATCACTTCAGCGGTACATACTTGCTCGACCGGGTGGCGCCGATACCAGCACTCCCGTGGGTCACTTTTCTCCTGGTCAGCGCGAACTCGCCAAGGTAGTGGAAGATCGACTCAGGCTGGATCTCGACCTTCAGGTACTCCTTTCCGTTATAGATTTCTACTTCCTTCCCGATCATATCGGGCATAATGATCATGTCGCGGAGGTGCGTCCGGATCTTTGCCTCGCCGCTCCTGAACCGGGCGAGGAGGTGCTCCTCGCCTCGTGTCAGGCCTCTCCTTGCCTTCCGGCGAGCCCGTGCGGGCATGACCGGCAGGAGCTCGCTCATACCCATCTTGCGAAGCTCCTCTATCCGGAAGCCGCGGTAGGTGAACTCCTCGCGCCGTCTCGGCAGTCTCTTCTGTGTCTTCTTTGCCATGTCAATCCCCTCACTTCTTACCGCGGCCGGTCTTCCGGGCCGCTATGTGTCCGACTGTTCTTCCAGGAGATGTCCCCCTGCCAATGGTCTTGGGCCGCCCGGTATGCTGGTGGCCGCCACCACCGAATGGGTGGTCAATGACGTTCATGGCCACACCCCGCACACGAGGCCAGTTCGAGGCCTTATTCCTCACCTTGTAGAACTTGTTACCGGCCTTGGCGAACGGTTTCTCTCCGCGCCCGCCTCCGGCAACGATGCCCACTGTTGCCCTGCAGCGTGCGTTGAACCATTTTGTCACGCCGCTTGGCATCTGGACGCCTACCCGGCCTTCACTCTTGTCGATAACCATGGCCTGGACGCCGCTTGCGCGGACGAATTTGCCCCCGTCGTTGGGCCTGGCTTCGATGTTGCAGACGTATGCCCCGGTCGGGATCGATCCGAGCGGGAGGGTGTTACCGTTCCGGACCTCGGCTTCCGGCCCCCAGACGACTTCGTCCCCGATGCCGATACCTTCAGTGACCAGCATGTACATTCGTGATCCGTCCTCGAGTTTTACGAGTGCGATTGGGGTGTGGCGAGCCGGATCGTGCTCGATATCGCTTACCGTGCCCCGTACTGTCGTATCACTGGTTCCAGCGTGACGGAGTGCTGCCTTGAACCGGTGTGACGGTACCCTGAAGGTCGAGCCTCCTTTTCCCCTGTTCTGTGTTATAATGCGGTGTCCCATCTCTCTCACCTACATTATGCCAAGCCTGCTGAGAATCTCCTCGGCAGCCTTCTCGTTGGCAAAGCTGACGGTCGCTTTCTTCTCGCCGTGCATGGTCATTGCCGTGGAGATCCCGGTTACTTCCTGTTCGAACGTCCGCTCGATCTCCCGCTTGATCTGGCTCTTGGTAGCGTTCCGGTCCACGAGGAACTGGAGCTTGTTCTCATTCTCCAGCGCCATCATGGCCTTTTCGGTCACATAGGGATATTTCAGCACCATCTCACTGCCCTCCCAGTTTCATGAGGGCACTCTCGGTAAAGACCGTGAGACGGCCGGGGAGGGTGCCCGGAGCAAGGAGCTCGGTATTCAGCTGGTCAAACGTCACGACGTCAACTCCGGCGAGATTCTGCGCCGCCTTCAGGATTTTTTCACCGGTAACGATGAGCAGGCTCTTGCGCTGCTTGTAGCGGCGGCCCCGCATCTTACCCCGCCCGGCACGCACCTTCTTGCTCTGCTTGGAACGCTCCACATCGGGAAACACCCCCGCCGCAGTCAGGGCAGCAATGACTTCTGCAGTCTTCTCCAGGTTCTCGAAGCCGTCCTCAAATACCACCGGAAGCGGCCCGGGAAAGAGGTGCCCCCGTGCCCGGACACGTTCTTCCGAGGCGCTTGCTGCCAGTGCTGATCTGAATGCCTTTTGTTTCTCTTTCTTGTTGATCCGCTGCAGGAGGACTTTTTGTACCACTGGCGGATGGGCCTCACGCCCGCCCTTTGCCTGCGGAACTTTCGCGGCCCTTGAGCCGGTCCTGATACGGGGAACATGTGATACTCCCCGGCCACTGCCCCAGCCCACGGCCGAGGATTCGATACCCGCGTAGGGGTAGGTCCCGTGCGGCTGCCTGCGGGTGCTCTGGAGGGCAAGGACAGCTTTTCTGATGAGGTCGGGGCGGTATTCTTCATCAAACGCCTCGGGCAGTTCAATGTCCCCTCTAACCGTGCCATCAAGTGCTAGGATCTGTGCTTTCATTGTCTGTTCACCCCTGCTTGCTCTGAACGCTCACGAACTGTATCGCGGGCTGCCTGACAACGTGCTCTCCTTGCCTGATTGCAGGCCGGATCCTGATCAATCTCTTGGCAGGTCCGGGGATGGATCCCTTCACCAGCACGTAAGGGTTGCGGAGAACTCCGTAATGGAGGAACCCTCCGGACGGGGTGATCTCCGACCCGTTGTCGCCGATTGAGAGAATCCTCTTGTTAAACTCCGTCCGCTGCTGGTATCCCATCTGCCCTGCCTGCGGCACCTGCCACCGGACATGGTGGGGGTTCCAGGGACCCAGGTTTCCGATATGGCGCTTCTTGCCCCCCCGGGAGTGTTTCCGCTTGCGAAGTTTGATCCCCCAGCGCTTGACCGGGCCCTGGGTACCCTTTCCGGTAGTGACCGCGGTAATATCCGCATAGGATCCCGGCTTGATGATGCTCGCGAGGCTCACCTCTTTTCCCAGCAGGCCCTTCGCGAACTCGTAACGCCCTTCAACCGGGCCTCCTGCTACCCGGATCTCCATGAGATCGGGCACCTTCTTTGGGATGCCGGTGATCTTTTCAGGAGTGGTATGCATCAGGACGAAGATGTCGGCGACCTTCCCTTCGGCTATCGCTTCCTCGATCTTCTTTCGTGCTGCTGCACCGTCATATGATGCGGGCAGGGTGATCCGCTTATCCAGGGCCGGATCCGGTTTCTCTGTCCATACCTCGGTCAGGGGATGCCTGCCGTAGGTATCCCGGGCATATGCCCGGATCGCTGCCACCTTCATGGCAGGAATCTCGATGACGGTCACCGGGACCATGATGTCCTTGCCTTCGGTCGGGCTGTTCCTGTGGTCATCCACCATGACCACGTGCGTCATGCCCACCTTGTACCCGGCAAATCCCTGCAGCACCGGCGTACCCTCGTAATCGGACCAGGACTGGTATTTTGGGACCTGGCTCTTTGCCCGCTTCCTGGGGCTGAATGCAAGGGATCCCTTTCGCGGTGTGTTGATCTTTGGCATTCGGTATCAATCCTTGTATGATCTGAAACGTTGTGTGCAGTCTTCCGGGCCCGGCGTTTCCCACGGAAAGACGATCCGCGAGTGGCCCGTTCTGCTCCGAGAAAGCATGATGCCCGGATTCAGGTACTGGCCTGCCGGAAATCATCCGGCAGTGCGAACCCTGGCCTGTGGAGTATCGTCCGAATGGTCCCTGCGGATCTCTCGTTTCCGCCGACCATCAGGTCCAACGTGGTCTTCGCCAACAGATACTGAGTCGTTGCGCATATGCACCGTTCTCGCGGTACATGCGGGCCGTGTGAGATCCACGTCCACCCGTGCGCTTATCAGATCCACCGTGTCAGCCCGTTGTGAATGATCACAACTCCTTCTCGGCTGCGCCCGTTTACGGTCGCGCATGCCAACCCGTGAGAATCCCGGCTTTCGCCGGAAACCTCAGAGAGGCTTCCATAATTATTATACAGAAATGAATATAAACTTTCGCGAGGCCTGCACCGGGACTCAGGTGCACGGTCTTCCATGAGTCTTTTACCGGATCGCCCTCGTGGTTCAGCCGAAGTAGAGATCCCCTTCTTCGTTGATGTAGACTTCTATGCTGTCCCTGATATGGCGTGCCCGGAGCCGTCCTGGAATCGCCTCCCGCATCTTGTTGATGAGGGAGATGGTATCATATTTGACTTTGATGCCGATACGCTCGGCTTCCTGGTAAATGAAGGGGGCAACATCGAGGACGTCCATCCCGGGCTCGATGGTGCAGAGATGGGTTGCGTCGAGAGTATACAGGAAATCCAGCGTGTCTCTTGCCCTTCTGATATTCTCCATCGCCGATTTTTCAATCGTGCAAACATTTGCCTTCGAAGTATTTATGATATCAGCAATCTGCTGCTGGGTCAGCCCCTGCTTCCGGTATCTCAGTACTTCTTTCTGGCGATCGGTCAGCAGCCCATCTTTCATTATCAACCGTTTGGCGGATCAGATTTAAACATTTTTCGTTAACATAGTTGACTTCAAGAGAAACAGGTTGTTAATCTCCTGCCTGACAAGTGACGGGTCTTTCCATAAAAAAGCGATAAAAGTCCGAATTACTGAATTTGAATCGAATTTCAAAACGTTTATATCTGCACGGACAAATAGTAACCTGTTATAAAGAAAAAAGAGGTGCATACATGGTAGTTAAAGTTGGCGTTGCCAAACTGGGCAACATCGCAAGCGGCGTAATGGCCGAACTCCTTCTCGACGAGAGGGCAGACCGTGAGGACATGCAGACCTTTATGGCAACCAGCGGAACCAAGCTTCAGCCAGAGGATATCGACCGGGTTGTCAACAACATGGTAGCATGGAAACCCGACTTTGCCATCGTTGTTTCGCCGAACGGGGTGCTGCCCGGCCCGACCGGCGCCCGCGAGCGTCTCGCTGCTGCCGGAATCCCGGTTGTCTTTATCACCGACGATGTCACCACCAAGAAGGAGTGGGCTGACATCAAGGAGGGCAAGTTCGGCTACATCATCATGAAGGGAGACGCCATGATCGGTGCCCGTCGGGAGTTCCTGGACCCCATTGAGATGGCTGATTACAATGGAAACCTGGTAAAGGTCCTTGCCCTCACCGGCGCGTTCCGCAAGCTGCAGATGGCGCTCGACAAGGTAATCGACCAGGTAAAAGCCGGAAAGAAGGGTGCGGAACTGGTTCTGCCCAAGGTTGTCGTCTCTTCTGACAAGGCGGTCGAGGGAGAGTTCACCAACCCCTACGCTCTCGCCAAGGCCCGTGCAGCTTACGAGATCGCATCCGCTGTCGCCATGGTCAATGTCAAGGGCTGTTTCATGACCAAGGAATGGGAGAAATATATCCCCATCGTCACCAGCGCTCACGAAATGATGCGCTGCGCTGCAGTCCTGTGCGATGAAGCCCGCGAGCTCGAGAAGGCTGCCGACGGCATCATCAGGAAACCCCACAAGAAGGACGGTGTGATCGTCTCCAAGACCAAACTGATCAGCAAGCCGGAGTAGTCCGGAACCTTTCTTCGTTTTTTTCTCATCGTGCTTTCCCGGCCCCCTGTCCCTCTCATGTTCCGTATACGGGTGATCGCCTCCTCCTGGTGAGACCTGACCATGGGCGTCCGGTCGCAAGGAGTTGTCCTGAAAATGGAGGGCCATTTCACGCCCGGATCCGGGAGGTGGGACGGGAAATCCTCCATCGGCAGGAACGATACCCGGACAGGAGAAAACAGACTCCATAACTCCATTAAGTTTGGGAAAGTTAAGCCAGAACAGGGATTATCCAGGTGAGGGCCCGGATTATAGTCCCCTCCCAGTGCTTCCCTTCTCAGCCCCGATCCTTGAAATCCCGTCCGAACTCCTCGGGGAGGGTCAGGATTACAGGCTCGAGGTGGAGTCGCTCCATGAATGCTGTATCGCTCGTCGATGTAACATTGGGGTTTATCCGGGATATGATGGAACAGAACGAGGAAAATCCGTTCCTGTTTTTGTTCTTGTCAAAAAAAAGAGCCATATTAAAGGCATAGGTTCCGAGATCCCGGTAGAATGACAGAATGCGGAGGAGCCCGTCTGCGAACTGCCCGGCGAATGAGCTGAATTCCTCACAGGTTGAGAGGGGGAGGATGCATCTGACTTCCCGCTCACCAAGGGGGACATGGTGGGCGTACCAGAAAAGCTCGTTCTCGAACAGGAACCGGGGGGAGTTTCCTTCGTGGTCGGCAAGATCGTCCCAGTAGCTCCGCCCGTTCCTGGCCAGGTACCGGGCACTCCGGTTCAGGTAGTGTTCGGCAAGGGCAGGTGCCCGCCGGTCAGCGAGTCCCTGGAGGTGGGGGTGGGCGATGCTCGCTCCCGCTGAGGGAAGATAGTTCCAGTTGATGCTCTTGTACCCCCCGATTCCCTCAAAGGCCCTGATCTGCCCGGTGAGGGCGTCAAGGATCTCGGATCGTGAGAATACACCTCCGTCATGCCGTGCGGTGACGACCGTTACCGTATGCCACTCGGCAAACGGGAACATGTTTGGAAACGTCAAGCTTTCACCGATGCAGATACGGTCCCCGCCAGCAAATGTCGGGGTTGCAGAGAAGACGTTCTCCCTGCAGAACGGGCAGTCCGGGGCGGGAGCCGGTGGCCGGTATACCGTGTCCAGCCGCCGGTTCAGGCGGGCAGGGGCTATCTTGCACCGGTGGCCGGTCAGCAGTTCTTCGCGCAGCTCAAGCCTGCTCTCTCCCAGGGTTATCTCGGTCACCGAGAACATGATCGCTTCAGGTTTCCATTCGAATGCAACCTATTAAAATTGTACGAACCGCGAGGGCCAGCCCGGCATCAAAAAGAAAAAAAAGGTTTTCGCCCTGACCGATTTACACGACGTACTTGCCGAGCAGGCGGATGGAGTTGGTCATGTCCGGTCCCAGCGGGGATCCGAATATGATCTGGGTGACACCGGCCTTGGCAAGGTCTTCGCACTTCTGCCGGACTATGTCCGGCGTTCCGGCGATGGTGAATGCGTCTATGGTCTTGTCATCCACATTGTCCCCGGCAGTCTTGAAATCGAATTTTGCAAGGGCGTTCTTGATGTTTGCCACTTTCGCTGCATCGAGACCGTGGCGTGCGATCAGGTCAGGGGGAGAGCCGGCAGCGATGAAGGCGGCGACGATCTTTGCTGCATTCCGGGCCTTCTTCTCGTTCATGTCGATGGACATGGCAGTGTAGGCGCCGACATCAAAGCCCTTTTTGCCGACCTTGTCGCAGGCGGCCTTGATGATCGGGATGGCGATTCCGAAGTCCTTCGGGTTGGATGCGTTGATCAGCGCCCCATCGCCAACCCTTCCGGCCAGGTCAAGGACCTTGGGGCCCTGGGCACCGATATAAATCGGGACACCTTTCTTGCCGGGGAGGTTCACGCCAGTGAGCTTTGCACCGTCATAATCAAAGAACTGCATTCCTGACTTCTTGACTTCCTCGCCCGCACAGAGCCTGCGGATCTGGGTCACTGCCTCTTCCAGACGTCCTACTGGTTTCTCGGGCTGGATTGCCAGTTTCGGGAGCGTTGAGAGATCCCCGGGGCCGATTCCCAGCACGGCGCGTCCGTCGGAGATTTCGTTGAGGGTGCAGAAGAATGATGCCATCGCTGCCGGGGTGTCGGTAAAGGAGTTCATGATTCCCGGGCCCATCTTCAGGGTGGTGGTTGCTGCGGCAATCATGGCGAGAGTCGGGTAGCAGTGACGGTTGTTGTAGTGATTTGTGATCCAGGCATAGTCAATATCCTTGGATTCTGCAAGCTTGCAGAAGTTGACCACCTGTTTGACATTAACATTGCCAGGTACAAATTCTATCCCATACGTTGTCAAGGTTAGTTCACCTCACTGTTACATATCAAGCGCAAAATTAAATAGCTTTATGATTTTCAGTTATTGGTTCCTGCGAGCGATCGTCACCGCGAGAGATCACTGCCCTTCCAGGGCTTTCCACCCGTTCACCAGCCGCCTCATAAGGACGGGTCAGCACCGGGACGCTTCAAGCTGGATCGAGGGCAAATGTACGAAATCGATCCCGGTATGAAACAAAAACACCGTGTAACTGGCCCTCCTGCCCGATCAGATCCATGGTCACCGGGCGATAATCTTTTTGTTTGACCCGTTCAATGGGTAATCTGGTATCGGCCGGTAATCCGGTATTTCAGGGAATGAGGGAGGAAATGAGGGTCTTACTCATCGGAATCGGAGGCGCGGGATGCAGGATCGCCGATGCGTTGAGCCTCCATGATACCCGGTCCCGTTCACTCCGCTGTATTGATGCTGTGGCGGTTGATAACAACGCCGATGATCTGACCAGCTTGCAGACCATTCCTCACGAGAACCGTATCTTCTTCCAGTCCCTCGACCCCTCCCATACCCACGTTACACCGGATATGCTCCCCCATGACGAGATTGTAGCCAGGCTCCACAGCCTCGACCCGGGTGATATCGATGCACTGGTTATCGCCAGCGGTCTTGGAGGCACGATGTGCTCCCTCATCCCGGACCTCGTGCAGGTCCTCAGGGACCGCATGGACGAACCGGTTTTCGGTATCCTCACCCTGCCCTGTGTGCGGGAGGGTGAAGCAGTGCAGGAACGTGCAGCAGATACCATTACTGCGCTCGCTCCGCTCCTGGACGGCACAATTCTCTACGACAATGAACTGTGGTATCACCGGGCAGCCGGGATGGGGGAAGACCATGAGATCTCCGGTAGGGCCGATTTCGAGTTCAGGCTCCCATGGCAGAAACCAGTCATTCCTACAGTAATGGTTTCCAGGGGATACCACGAGATAAACGCCATGATCGCACGGCAGATAAACCTCCTTCTGCGTGCAGGAGAGGTGAGCGACCGACCTATGGAGGAATCAGCCGAAGTGGCCCTGGATTCCGGGGAGATCTTAAACACCATCAAAGGGATGGGGTGGATAGCCATCGGCTACGACCGGGAGCGCATTCCTGCACTCAACCCGGATCTCATCACCAGGCTCCGCCCGGCTAGCCATTCGATCCAGGAAAGCCACCAGAAAGCTTTCCGGCTGGTCACCATGGCACGGAAGGCCGTTGGCGAAGGGATATCGGTATCCTGCGACCTGAAAGACGCCCAAAAGGCCCTGGTGCTTGTGGCCGGCCCACCGAACGAGCTTTCCATGCGGGGCTACATGACCATTCGACACTGGATAGACCGCAGTATCTCCGGCCAGGAAGTGCGTTCCGGGGACTATCCGGTCAGCACCACACAGTATATTGCCGTCCTGATCGTCCTTGCAGGGCTTTCCCGCGTCCCCCGGGTTGAATCGCTCCGGAGAAAGGAAGGGGGGAGCGGAGCGACCGGAAATTCCGGGCCAGAGCCTGTCGACCGGTCACCCGGGTCGGACAATCTTTGAGTAATGGGATATTTCCTACCCCCATCCCTTTTCTGACCGGTATTCCTCTCTCAAGTGCCGCAGCAATGAAGATCAGCCCGAATACGAACCGATAGAGAGGCGAAATGGATTCGACATGGGATAGAGGGGGATACCCCCCCCCTCTTGGACCTCGATGTAATTCCTCCCGGTTCGTATGACAGGTCACCTGGCCCCGACAGCTCCCGTGCTGTCCTGATATTTCCCCTCATAGGCCCTCCCACCCCCGGACACCTGGTGGATGATCATCTGGACCACCCGGTCGCCGGCATGGATCTCTATCGGTTCCGGCCCCATGTTAACGAGTCCGAGCGTCAGCTGGCCACGGAACCCGGGATCGACGTACCCTGCAGTCACAAGTACTCCCCGCCTTCCATACGAGGACCGTGTCCGGAGGGTTGCGGCAAGGTCTGCCGGTAGCCCGACAAGTTCGCGGGAATGGGCGAGTGTGCAGATACACCGGGGGAGCACAATATCTTCCGCGATGCGAAGGTCGTATGAGGCTGGCTGCAGGCACTCTGCAGAAAACGGCCTGATGACCAGGGAACCGCCCCGGGTCCGCCCCCCGAGCCGTTTCTCAATTTCCTGCGAGGATAGTATCATTCCATAGAGTAGTACCGCGGAAAATGCTTAATATCTTATGATACCAATGGAAGGGCGGATCCATGGGGTAGAGGATATCCTCTTGGGCTTCGGACCCAAGGACGCGGGTTCGATTCCCGCTGGGTCCGCTTCCTAAAAGACGATCCTTTTCGATCCGGTTCCCAGTGGATATGCCCGGCCACGAACCGTGCCCCGCTTCCTTTCTCAACTGCAGGGCAGGAACAGTCGAGACCTCCGAGCCCGCATTCCGGCTCATGCAATGCCCGGTATTATGGATTTTTTTTCATCGCACCGGTGATGCCCGTTGGAATTCCGGTCCGCGATGAAAGATGGGGGAGTTCAGAGACCTCTCCGTCCTCTCTTTACACGACCGGTACCCCGGCTCCTCAAAACGAGCACTGCCCCGAGGATTCCCACAACAAACAGTCCGCCAATCACGAGAAGAAGCCAGGTGTAATTCTTATCCATGCGAATCGTGAGAGGGACGGTTTCGCTGGACGGATCGGGAGTATGCACGATGGTTACTGGATTGTATCCTTCCTTTTCTGCCAGGATAGTGGTGGGAAGACCTGCACGGAGCCGGGCAGACAATATACCACCGGCATCCGTATATCCAGCTTCCTCTCCGTTGATGGTGACCTTCGCCAGCGTTACGGGCTTTGACGAGCCTTCAACAGCTTTCAGGGTCACGTTCACCCTCTGATAGGCAAGTTCGATGACGATATCCTCGCCCTGTGCGGCAACGGTCAGGGGAGATACGACCGAAACGTATCCTTCCCGGTGCACATCCAGGGTATACGTGCCGGTAGTGAGGTTTGAGAGCACTGCCCTCCCATACCGGCTTGTCGTTCCGGCAGGCATATTGTCGATGAGAATCCGGGCACCTTCGACCGGTTCTTTTTCTTCATTGTATACCGACACAAAGACGGTATAGGGTGCTTTTCCGAGCGGGACGGTAAGAAAGGCGGTATCAGGCTCGACAACCTGGCGCCCGTTATAGTCCTGGTACCCCTCCCTGACAACCCTGATGAGATAGATCTTGCCCCTTGGCAGCGGCAGGGTGAGCACTCCTTTCTGATCGGTACTTCCCCGTTCAATTCCTTCGACGAATATCCGGGCTCCGGGGAGTGGACGTCCCGATCCTTCATCCTTCACCACGAGAGAGAACCGATCCTGCCGGAACAGCATGACCTGGACGTTCTTTTCCACATTCCCAATCTCAACTTCGAGGGTATGCGGCTGGTACTGTTCTTTCTCGATATCTATCCGGTATGCGGCATGCGCCATGACGAAAAACCTGGCGGTCCCTTCCGAATCAGAAGTCGTGACATTCCCGACTCCGTTCGATTCGATCGTCACTCCCGCGCCTTCGACCGGTTCCATCGTGTCAGCATCGTACACGTGGATCAGGAGTGCCATCTTTGACCGCTGCAATTCCACCGTTACCTGTGTTGCATTCGCATCAGCAGACCCCGACCATGAATCGTAGCCGAATTTTTCAATCTGAATTGGTGCCGGACCGGTGCCTGGAAAGGCGAGCTCGAAGAAACCCTCCTTGTCAGTTTTGCCGGCAAGGGTGTCGTTGAAATATACGTAGGCCCCCTGGACAGGGGTGATGTTGTCATCGGTCGCGATGACATGGATGAGCACGGAACCTCCTGAAACACTCCCGGAACAGCTGACTATCAGGAGGAGGGACGCGAGGAGATAGACGCCGTATCTCTGCATAATCTGGTATCAGTGTTCGGAGCAATAAAAGATGGTTGTCGCGGGAAATACTGCTCGGGAGAGCAGGGTTGTCTTCCCCTGTCCCACTTCACACCCACTTTATCTCATGGGGGACGCGGTCAAGCAGCATCCCTTCAACCAGCACCGGCATCAGGCGCCTTCCCTCTTCGATAGCCTTCTCCAGTCGCCAGCTCCGTTCAGCATAAATGGTGAAGATCGGTTCGCCCTTCTCCACCCGGTTCCCCTTCTTGGCATGGAGCAGGAGCCCTGCACCGCGATCGTGAGGTGCGCCGGCATTGCGTGCCATGCTGATGAGCGCAGGGTTATTCATTCCCACGACATACCCGCTTGCGGGCGCATTGACCACAAATTTGTACTTCCCGGGGACTATGTCTTCAGACTTCACGGAGGGATCTCCTCCCTGGATCTCAATGATCTCAAGGAATTTTTCAAGAGCCTTCCCGCTCTTGAGGATATCTGCTGCCATCTGGCCACCCATTCCACGGGCGGCCTTTCCGGACATCTCCAGGGCAATGCCGGCGATGGCAGCACTCTTCTGGAAAAGCGATCCCGGCTCAACCTCTCCCTCGAGTATGCGGAGTGCTTCCCTGACCTCGAGTTTCGGCCCGATGCTCCTCCCCACAGGGGAATCCCCGTAGGTAAGAGCACATTCCACCCGCATGTTCAGCCGTTCGCCGATCTCGATGAACTCCCGTGCCAGTTTCCTTCCCTCCTGAACATTCAGGATTTTGGTACCCTCACCGACCGGGATATCGATAACCACCAGGTCGGCTCCGACCGCGTATTTCTTGGCCATAACACTGGCAATCATCTGGCCACGGGCGTCAATCTTGAAAGGGTATTCCTGGATAATGATTCGATCATCGGCGGGTGCGATGTTGGTTGCTCCCCCCCACACGATTGTCCCGCCGGCCTTCAGGGTCATCTTCTGGACTTCTTCTGCGGAGAACTCTACCGGGGCAAGGACTTCCATCAGGTCTGCGGTGCCCCCGGCACCGGTGATGGCTCGCGAGCTGGTCTTTGGTATTTTCAGCCCGCTTGCCGCTATAATCGGCACTACCAGGAGGGATATCTTGTTCCCTGGAACACCACCGATCGAATGCTTGTCGACTATAGGATGAGTGTGGAAGGTAATCTGCTCACCTGTCTCGACCATGGCCCTGGTGAGGTGTTCCACCTCGGCAATATCCAGGGCATTGATATAGCAGGCTGTGACGTATGCGGTCAACTCTGCCGGAGTAATATCATGGTTCACCACATCACGGATCACCGCTAAGGTCTCATCCTTTGTCAGCCGTTCCCCGTCCATCTTCTTCTTGATGAACTGGAGCGAGCTTGGCCGATCGGCAAGCCTGACTTCGACCTGGTCTCCATCCTCTACCACTAGTTTCTCATTGGTAACCCGGTAGATCCCCACCACTCCCTGCTGGATAAGGGTAGTGGTGGTACTTACGAATGCTGCCACAGAGACGCCGGTGGTCTCATTGAGGATCTGTACGCGGTCACCGGCAAGGGCATTAATACTCCTGGCATCCTCGATATTGAGCAGTACTTCACGGGTTCCGATATCGATCAGTTTTACGGTGAATTTCATGGCTCTGCAGCTCCGGTAGTGATCGGGAGAATTTCCCGGTTTATTAACAACTGGGATATCCCCCTATATGCTCCTTTCTGGCTGATCCTGGCCGTCATTCGGCCGGTAGCATGGTTCACCAACCGAAATGCCGGGATAAAACAAGGAGTCCGGAAATATGTGGCAGTTTACGGTATGGATTAAAAAAAGTGGGTTTTTTGGTTTAGTGCTTGCGCACGATGAGGAACGCAACTGCACCAAGGCCGATCAGGGCAACCAGTGCACCGAAACCAGGCGTGGTGGTCGGTGGAGCGGTCGGCGGGGCGGTCGGCGGGGCGGTCGGCGGGGCGGTCGGTGGAGCGGTCGGCGGCGCCGTAGTCGGCTGCACATATGCAACAACGTTGAAGAGCGTGGTTGCCGTTACGTCCTGTGCGGTCTCGAGGCCGATGGCGGAGGCCTGCACGATATACTCATCGGGCTTGAAGGTGGTAGTGTCAACCGGGAAGGACCAGGTGTTGAAGCCCTCGGTTCCCTTGACAACCTTCACGGTTCCGGAAGCACCGCTGAACTCACCGCTGGTCTCTTTCGGGGTTGGTCCGAATGACGAGGAGTACACCTCAACGAGGATCTCGTCGTCGACTGCCAGGTTGGTGGTTCCCTTGATCTCGAACTTGTCCCCGACCATCTTCTGGGTGACCGGGAGGATCTTGATCTCAGGCACCTGGATCAGGAACTGGAGCTTGGTGTAGGTATCGTCGATGGCCGCGTTGTCCATTGCAACGGTAAGTGCATGGGCCGCATCGGATCCCTGCAGGCTTCCCGCGCCATAGAGCTTGAACAGGTTGGACCACCGGGTTGGGTAGGATCCCACAACGTAGTCTCCCTGGCGGATAACATCGAAAACGTCGTTGTACATCGGGTGCTGGACGACAATGAAATACTGCCCGCTGGTCAGCGTCGACGTGATGGCTCCGGAGACCTCGTAGTCGAAGGTACCGTCATCATTGACGCTCTCGGTTGCACGGTTTGCATAGTTCTTGCCCATTATCCAGATTGCAACGCCCGGTGAGGGTTTGCCTTCGGCAACTCCGCGGACATAGATCTTGTCACCCTGGGCAACCGTGGACTGGGAAGCCTGGGCGGTCACGAAGGGCTTGCGGATGATGACCGAAACGGTTCCGTACTGGGTCCCGGAAAGGCTCGACTTGTCGTTCGGGGTTGCTACCGCGTAGATGGTGTAGGTCCCGGCATCGATGTTGAGGTTGGCAGTCTGCCACTTGTACTCCCAGGTGTTATCATCCATGACATCAGTGCTGGTGAAGAGTGGCGGTGCAACGAACGGGTTGACCGCGATCCTCGGGTCGGACATCAGGCCACCGTTCGGCGGGAGGTTGGGGCCGGTAATGAAAAGGTACACGACATCGGTCTCGGAGTTGGTGCCGGAGAGGCGGACTTCCTGCCCGAGGAAGTAGCTCTGGTCGCCGGCAGCGACAACGGTCACGGTCCCCTTCTCGACCTTCACATCAACTTCATCGGACTTGTACTGGCCGGCGAAGTTCTGCTCAACGCGGATGGTATACTTCTTGTCATCAGTGTCTGCACCGGTAACGAACCCGATGGTGCGGGTACCGCTGGGGGAAGTCTTTGCCAGTGCGTAGTACTGGACACCGTTGTTCGGCTGTTCGGGAACATCCTGCTTGATGGTGCGCCCTGCTCCGCCTTCATACGGATAGGAACCAATCGTGTAGGGTCCGGCAACCGGATCCTGTGCAACGCCGTCCTGGGCGAACGAGATCAGCGGGGGCTGGTCGCCTGCTCCACCACTCATGCCACCGGTGCCCTTGACCCAGACATAATAGTCAGTGTTGGGCCGGCCGGTGATGGTAACCGAGAACTGGTTGCCCCGGACTACGGTGTCCTTGCTTGCCTGGATCTTGACCGTGTCACCAGCAATGGTAACCGTCTTGAGTGCGGTCACGGTCTTGCCGGTAAAGTCGGATCCGTCAGGTGCCTTGTAGTTGTCCTTGATGCTGTTGAGAGCCAGCTCGGCGCTCACGGTGTAGGTCCCGGCCTTGTATAGCCTGGATCCGGCAGCATCGGTGACCGCGGTGTTCCATCCTGTGGTGGGTGTAACTGCAACCCAGTACCAGAGGGACTTGTCAACCGTCCGCTTGGTCAACGGAACAGAGACAGTCTGGCTCTGCCAGAGTGCAGTGTATACGGCACCGTCAGCGGTCTTGACCTTGATGGTAACAAATCCATCGGTTGCGGGATTGTATCCCGTACGTTTTGTAACGGAATAGGTGTTGGTCTCGACCCTGAAGTTCAGGAATTCTCCGGAAACAACCTGCTTCCCGGTGACGTCCTTGTTCGCATTGTTGTCCCATACTTTGATATCGAGGCTTGGGTCAACGCAGCTGAAGGCGACCGTTGTGGTGCCGCCGATATACCAGTTACCGGTCCTTCCAACGAAGTCCGCAGGCGCTACGTAGAAGTTAGTTGCATCTCCTACGTTGATCTGGTAGTTCGGGGCATCCGTGGCAGGGTTCGTTCCAGATGCAAACCATGCGATCGTGGATCCGGATGCAACTGCCGCAGATACATTAAGACCCTGTTCTCCGATGAAAACATCTCCGCCCGCTGCAATCACGTTGTTTGCGGCAGATGCCGGAAGAATCAGCAATGCCAATGCAATCAGCGAGATCAGCATGAGGCTAAAGCGCTTAGTCATCATTTGTCCTCCTTACTCATATCATGTCCAATTTTGAACGTTCAATCCAATGCACGCAAGGTGACTCGTAATCGACAGATGCCGAATAACGGTTCATTGTGCTCCATACTCCGAATAACGGAATATGGTTCAATATTTGTGGAACACTTAATATATCCTTTTTGGTCGATTACGGAACAGGACACGGGAAAAAAAGGGTAAAACCGGGTAAAGATATGATTCCGGGCGTTTTTCCCACTTTTCGGGTCTGCCTGATCAGAAACCCTGCAGGATCATAAATCCTTCTACATTCACCTATCCCTCGCGCATGGCACCACGAGCGATCCTGGAACACGGTTACAGCCCGTTATTCATTTTTTTGGTACCTCTCTCATCAAGGCCATTTCCACTACCTTTACATTATCCACTTCGACATATATACCCTGTATGCGAATCATCAGGGCACCTTCCATCGGCATCGCCCACGAACTGGTGGTAAAGATGGTGCTTGAGAAGGGCCGGGTGCTGGATACCGAAGACGGCGAGGCAACGGTCGAATTCGATGAGATCGCTGTCAGGGTGGAGAACCCGCTTGCCGAACCAATGGTGAGCCCGCATTCCCGGTTTTCACGAAAATTCATGGAGAAATATGCAGATGACCTCCTGAATGGCACTTCTGCCGTTTTTGAATACGACTATCACGACCGGATCTTCAACTGGGGGGAACGGCTCTATACAAGTGAGGGGGCGGAGATCCATGTCGACCAGATCGAATACATCACCAGGAAACTCGCCTCATCACCGGTAACCCGGAGGGGTATTGCCATCACCTGGAACCCGCCCATCGATGAACATCTCGACGATTGTCCCTGCCTCCAGTTACTGCAGTGCCTGGTCAGGGACGGGCGCCTTGGCATGAAGGTCGTGTTCAGGAGCAACGACATGCTCACTGCTTCAGGTGCAAACATGTTCGCACTGGTCCACCTGCAGAACGCAATCGCCACCCGGTTGGGGGTTCCTCCGGGACCCTACACCCACATCTCGCTCGTACCGCACATCTATTATCGGCGCGATGTCGATGATCTGGAGTCGTTCTGCGGGAAAGGAGACCGGATCCGGCCGATAGACGAGGTCTGCCGGGCCTGTGGAAAATGCCGGTCAGCGGGCCGTAATCAGTCAGGTTAATTAAGAAAAAGCAGTAATATGCTAGGGTGTTCAGCCCGGTAGTGTAGCGGTCAATCATGCGGGACTCTGGATCCCGCGACAGCAGTTCGAATCTGCTCCGGGCTATCAGTGCTGTTATCTTATAACTTGCTCCCCTTTTTTATCGCCTCGCTTCAGAACGTTCTTCTCCTTGTTCCCCGGGGTGGTGGCCCGGCCGGGTTTTCCGGCAGATGAATGCACAATGGTCAGGATAGTATGGGAAAAGCATGACCCGCGAAAGGATATCAAGTTCTCCCTGTACGAGTTCCCGCTCCGCTTCCAAAAAGAGATCGCCAGGGTCCCTGGTCACATCGATGCTCCTCGGTTTCAAGATCAGGACGGCAGTGCCGCCCTCTTTCAGGAACCCCAGGTTTTTCAGCAGGATCGCGACCTGCCAGGGGGAGGCAACGTCCTGGTAGATAAGATCGACCTCCTCAACCAGTGACCGGTAGACCTCTGGTCTCCTGGCATCGGCAAGGATGGGGATGATGTTTTTCCGTGATTCAGCAACAACGAGCAGGTCCTGAAGGGGCCGCGGCGCGATCTCGACAGCATACACGACTTCCGTATAATCGGCAACATGGGAGACAGTCGTCCCGTTTGCTGCACCAAGGTAGAGGACGCGGTGGCCGGCCTGCAGCTCCAGCTCCGCCCCACGGTGAAAGAGGGCGGCAAGCTTGCTCCGTTTGGGATCCCAGGCCCGGTAGCCCTGGATCATCCGCTCGCCATATACCCCTCCCGGACCTTCTGATACCAGCTGCCCTTCAATCCAGATCATACCCTTCTCCCTGCTCTGCGGACCGATTCTTCCGCCCTTTTCAAAAATTCCTTGTCGATGCTGTTCCGGTAATAATCCATGCGTGCGGCGATGGCCAGTTTGGCCGAGAGGGTCCGGGCGACCCGTCCCCTGTTCTCCCGACGTGCACCGTGGACCCTGCCGTGCTGGTAGATGATCCCGTGTTTTGGTGGCGGCGTGCCGGCTGAGAGGTGCGAGAAGAGGGCGGTTTTCGCACCGAGAACCTGGATGGTCGCTGCCGGCATGGCCGCCAGTTCGCTGATTCCCCCGGCTTCTGCAGCGAGGCGGGCTGCGACCAGTCCACCGGCAAGGGCGCTGCAGTTCGGGAGCGCTTCCCCGGCCCTTCTGGAGACCTCCTTCATGAGCTCTGATCGCCGATCTTTCAGCCGGTCGATTTCATCGAGCAGGCCGGCAAGGGCATCGTCAGCATCCTCGCGTATCAGCTCGTTGTGGCTGCGGCCGGCCGGGAGCACCCGTTTGCGGCTGAAGCCCGGCCGGGTGGCATGGTGCCATTCCACCGCCCTTTCGGTCAGGAGGTTGATGACTTCATCGAGCAGGTCGAGCATCCGGACCATCTGGATTAGTCCTGACGAACGGGTAAAAAGGGCTCGTTCAAGGTTCCTCCTGGCAAGGGCGAATGAAACGTCCCGGAGGCGTTCCAGGTATTCTCCCCTGTCGCGGACCACCCCGCACCGGACCGCAACCCTCCAGTCCGGCATGCAGGCGTTGCCGTCCTCTGCAAGGCTCTCGACCCGCACGGCACAGACCACGGGATCATCGTGGACAGGATGGCATACCGGGCCCTCTCTATCGCCGAACCAGTAGGATTCCATGGTACATTATTAATGGGGCTGCGGGGTCATTAGCCTGCTCCACAACCGTATTCCCGTAAATCCGCCGTTCACAGAACCGGAACTCCGAACGAGAACAGGATGACCGGGACCATGACTGCCCCCATGCAGAAGAGCTGGGGCACGTTCAGCAGCCGTGGTATGAGGCCGGTCATGGTCGCGAGCAGGAGGACAAACAGCCCAAAAAATCCTGACAGGAGAAAGGTGAGTACCACCATGAAGGCGATCACCGCACGATTGACCCCCTGTTTATCGATTCCCCCCAGCCGCCAGGCGGAACCTGCCAGCAGGATGGTGATGAGGTAGGCGCAGCATGCGGCAAGCGCTGCAGCGAGGATGAGGGTGCCAAGGGGGGGAACTTCGATCGAAGAGAGGGCGACCATGACCCCGTTCCTCATCCGGGCAATCGCTGCAAATGCTGCCAGTCCTACCACCGCATTGACGGTATTGGCTGCGCTGGTGGCAAAGATGTACTCACGGGGGTCCCTGTCATACGGAGTACCGGTGGCGATGACCGCGTTTGCGGTGGCGTTCGAGAGTCCCGGGAGCCAGCCCACCACCACACCGGCAGCCGTTCCTGCAAAACCTCCCCTGATCAGGGTTCTCCGGGAAAGAGATAGCCCGGAAAACCGCTGTTCCGGGACTTTTCCGCTTCCGGAGACCAGAAGGATGGAGATACCAAAGAGCCCTGAAAGGAGCGGCATGAGCATGCCAGAGGATCCAAGGGGTGAGATGCAGAGGAACCCGAAATGGAAAGTAAAGATGCCTAGCAGCCCGGATGCCAGGAAGACCGTAAAGGCATGCACCGGAGACTCGCTCCACAGGACAAGGAAGGCCGCCACTGCGGTAATGACGATTCCTGCCCCCCAGTCCACCGTACTCTGGATATACGGGGCCACCAGAAGGAGGCCAAGCGCGACCAGGATGCCGGCAATGAAACCTCCTGCGCTCCCGAGCGCGGCTATCCTCACCGCTTCTTCTCCTTTACCTTCGAGGCAGAGCGCGTGGGATGGGATGACCGAGAGCGCGGTATCAGGGTCCGGAATCCCGAGAAAGGTGCTGGGGATGGTATCGAGAAATGTGTGGGTGATCAGGGCCGCGACCATTGCCGCCGCGACCATTTCCGGTCCGAACACCGGTATCAGGGATGTCTGGACAGCGAGCAGGCCACCGGCCATGGTATTGACGTGGATCCCCGGCACGAGCCCGCTGATGGCCCCGAGCACGATGCCCGCGGCAACCCCGGCGAGAAATCCCATCATCCGGGCAACATTGCGGGGAGATGCAGATAAATACATCGAAACCGGATTATTCATACCAGGTGGGTGCAGGTACATGAACATCGCGGTAACCAGGCTCGCTGGAAAAGAGACGACGGATGCTGCACGGTGCCGGGCGTTCGGACACACGTGCTACTCTGTAGCTCCGCTCCGGGCCGATATCAACCAGTCCCTTGTCTCAAGGTTCGTGGAGTCGGTCGAAAAGAACCTGTACGACTGCCTCTTCTTCACGAGTGCGCTCCCTGCACAGATCATTGCACCCCGCCTCTCTCGCTGGCCCCGGGTGGTTGCCATAGGACCCCAGACGGCAAGAACGCTCCGGCACTTCGGGATCGAGTCCGAGATCCTTCCCCGCTACTACTCGTCTGCCCTTGTCCCCTTCCTCGGGGAGTGGATACAAAATAAGCGGATCGGTATCCCACGCGCTGACGTCCCGAACCCCGGCCTGATCAGCGGCATCAGGAACGCCGGGGGTATCCCTGAAGAAATCCGGATATACTCGCTCATCCCTACAGGATATGAACTGGATCTCGTAAAAGCGCAGGCCATCCTCTTCACCAGCGCCATGTCGTTCGAACGGGCTATCTGGAAGAGGCGGAACGGACTTCTCCTCATGGCTATCGGTGAATCAACCGCGTCAGCCATGTGCAGGGCCGGGGTCGTCCCTTCTGTTACCGGTGACGGTTCGCTTGACGGGACCCTCCGGGCGCTCAATTCCTTCCTTGCAACCAGTCCCGGCAGGACCCGCGCCCTATGACCCCCGAGTTTCCGGGTTCCCGGATTACGAATACCGGCATCCTTATCATCGATAAACCCCGGGGGCCTTCAAGCCACCAGGTAACGGCATGGGCCGGTGGGATCCTCGGCGCCCCGGTTGGACACGCAGGAACGCTCGATCCCGGGGTGTCCGGCGTTCTGGTGGTGATGATTGGCAACGCGGTGCGCCTGGCCCCCCTCCTCCTTGCCGGGGATAAGGAATATGTCTGCCTGCTCCGGACTCATGCGGATGTGCCCGCCGGACAGATGCAGTCCATGCTGGCGGAATTCACGGGAAGGGTCTACCAGCGCCCGCCGAGAAAGAGCGCGGTGGCCCGGAATCTCAGGATACGAACCGTGCAGGATATTGGGCTGCTGGATGTTTCCGGGCGATCGTTCCTCCTGAAGATCCGGTGCGATGCCGGCACGTACATCCGCTCCCTCTGCCACCACATCGGGCTTGCACTTGGCTGCGGGGCGCACATGGAAGAGTTGCGCCGGACCATGGCCGGGAATTTCCACGAGCGCGATGCCGTAACACTCCAGCAGCTCAAAGATGCGGTTGTGCGGGCATCGCAGGGGGATCCCGCCGGCCTGGGTTCGATGATTCGCCCCCCGATTGACGCGTTGGAGGGCGTCCCCCGCGTCGTTGTCAGGGACTCTGCCGTGGATGCGGTCTGCCACGGCGCCGTGCTGGCCCGGGCAGGGCTCGCCGGGACAGACCGGTTCGAGCGTGGCGCGGCCGTTGTGCTGGTTACCGAGAAGGGAGAGCTGATCGGTCTTGGCAGGTCCATGGTATCATCCCGTGATGCCGGGGAAATGGACCACGGACTGGTGGTTGCACCAACATCGGTCTTCATGAAAACGGGCACGTATCCCCGGGGTTGGAAGAGGGCTAAGGAATCATCCCGGCCTCCCGGGAAGAGATAGCCTTAAAAAAATGCCCTGCGTACAGTATGGATGCATTTTTCTTGGCTGAGGTAGTCTAGCGGTAGGGCGCAGGCCTGGAAAGCCTGTGGGGCGTCCAGCCCCTCGGGAGTTCAAATCTCCCCCTCAGCGTTCACGTTTTTTTGTCCATCCGGGCTGGCGCATCATGCAGGCGCTGTTCTGCGAATGCGATGTATTCGGCAACGATCTCAAACCCGAGAAAGTGCCTCCCGGTTTCCCTGCTGGCGACTGCCACCGTGCCCGATCCCAGGAACGGGTCGAGAACGAGGTCTCCGGGATTGCTCGAATAGCACAGGATCTTCCGGACCAGTTCCAGGGGAAGCTTGGTGGGAGTCTTCTGCTTTCCTTTCCAGTACTCGCGGTTGATCACCCAGACATCCTCGGGGTAATGGTCCATTTTGTTGAAGGTATACTGCCGTGGGTTTTTCACGGCGTACAGGATGTGGTAGTGGCTGGTCACATATTTTTTCCGGGTATATACCCCGAACTGGTACTTCCAGATGATATGGTTGAGGGTGACAAACCCGGCATCGTCGAGGCTGCAGAGGACATCCTTCAGGCGGTTCCAGCCCGAGAATACGTAGAGACTCCCCGAACCGGAGAGGACGCGATACGCCTCTCCCATCCAGGAGCGGGTGAACTCCGCGTAGTCATCCGCAGCTATCTCCCTGTAACCGTCGAGTACATGCCGTCCCGTGCGGTTATAGTTCATGCGCTGCGCCCGGAATTCGATGGCAAACGGTGGATCGGTAACAACCAAGTCGACCGATCCTGCCGGGATACGTGCCATCATCTCCAGGGCGTCTCCCTGGTAGATCCTGTCTGCCTCAAACGGGCCGAGGTGCCGGTTCACGCGGAAACCCTGCCCGGATCAGCAGGTCTCCCCTGCTGCACGGCCCAGCTCGAATGCCTTTGTATTGATCACCACGGTATTGGGGGGGACCAGGCGCTCGATCGCCCTGGCCAGGGAATCTGCGGCCAGGGGCATATGGTGCGATGCCGCTCCGAGCATCACCACGTTTGCAGCAAGCGGGCTTCCCGCTTCCCGGGCGATCGCATCGGCATCGATGAGGCAGAGGTCTTTTGCCGCCAGGAGCGAGACGATCTCCTCCTCAGAAGGCAGGGAGAGCTTCTGGACATAGACCGATGTCGGGACGACCATGTGGCGGTTGACCACCATCCTTCCCGTGTCTTTCAGGAAGTGGGAATACCTCAATGCTTCGAGCATGTCGAACGCGATGAGCAGGTCCGCCGTGCCGGGAGCGATCAGCGGTCCGTACCTTCCATCGATCCTGATATGGCTCTCGACCGATCCGCCGCGCTGGGCCATTCCGTGGGTCTCTGCGCCCCGGACCGATCGTTGCTCCATCAGGCAGGCCTCACCCAGGATATTAGAGGCAAGGATGGTCCCCTGTCCCCCAATCCCGACAATCATGATATCATACCCTCCGCTCATCGTGCACCCTCCTTCCGGATCGCCCCGGCAGGGCAGAGCTGGGCACAGACCGAGCAGCCGCTGCAGAGTTCATTGATGAACGCCTTTTCATCATGTCGTTCGATGGCCGGGCAGCCGAATGCAATGCAGATGCCGCATCCGGTACAGGGTTCAGGATCTACCAGGTATCTTCCCCTCCTGATCCCCGCACGGCGGGCAGTGATGACACAAAACTGCTTGGCGATGATGACCTTTACCCCCGGGCGCTCCCTGGCATCCTTCAGTGCGGCGGTAAGGGCTGCCATATCGTAGGGGTTGACCGTCTCCACGAACGCCACACCACAAGCCCTGCAGACCGCTTCGAGCGAGACAGGGACAGCAGGTGTCCCGCATGCCGTAAGCCCGGTGGTCGGGTTTGGCTGGTGGCCGGTCATCGCTGTTGTCCGGTTATCGAGGATGACCACCGTCATCCGTGCATCGTTGTAGACCGCATTCATCAGCCCCTGGATGCCGGTATGCAGGAAGGTTGAATCCCCGATCGTGGCCACAATTTCCCGCTCTTCTCCGGCATGAACCATGCCGCTGCCGACCGTGATCGAGGCGCCCATGCAGATCGTGGTGTCGACGGCACCAAGCTGAAGCCCCAGCGTGTAGCACCCGATATCGCTGGGATAGATACCATCCCTGAATACCTTCCTGATGGCGTAGAAGACCGGCCGGTGCATGCAGCCTGCACAGAGAATCGGGGGGCGGGGGGGCAGGTCCGCCCTGGGAGAAACCTCCGGGAAGGTCCGTGATGGATGAAACCCGCATGAAGCCATGATCCGGGCAACCGCTGGAGGGGAGAATTCTCCCTCGTAGGGAGAATGCCCGTCCTTCTTCCCGTAAACCGTGACGCATCCGGCAACCTCGCGGACCGTTTCTTCGAGGACCGGTGCAAGTTCCTCGATGACCAGCACCTCTTCGTGGAGCCGGACGAAATCGGCAAGCCATGCTTCATCGAGAGGGTATGCGCCGACCTTGAGGAACGAGACTCCATCAGGGATCACCTCCTGCACGTAGGATGCAGCAATACCGCTGGCGATGATCGCCTTGCTGCCCCGCACCGTTGCCTTGTTGTAGCCGAGTTCACCAAGCCGCTTCCGTATTTTCGGCTGTTTTTCGTTGAGTTTCTTATGGAGGATCCTGGTATGGGCCGGGATCACCACGTACTGGCGGGGATCCCGGTGAAACTCACCCTTCCTCGTATTCTGCAGGACCGGGCCCAGTTCCACGTCACCCTTGGAATGGCAGATCCGGGTAGTCGGCCGGAAGAGCACCGGCAGGCCGAGTTCCTCGGAGAGGGAGAAGGCGTCACGAACCATGTCGTGGGCTTCCTGGATGGTTGCCGGATCGAGACATGGGATACGGGCAAACTTTGCGTACATCCGGCTGTCCTGTTCATTCTGCGATGAGTGTGCAAAGGGATCGTCGGCACTCATGATGACGAGCCCGCCGGTTACTCCGGTATATGCGCTGGTCATCAGGGGATCGGCTGCCACGTTGAGTCCGACATGCTTCATGGTACAGAGCGCACGGACTCCGCACCATGCAGCAGCCAGGGCGTTTTCGAGAGCGACCTTCTCATTGACCGACCACTCTGCATAGTAACTCCGGTCAGGGAGCGATGAGAGAACCTCGATCACTTCCGATGACGGGGTTCCCGGGTACCCGCTGATAAAACTTACCGGTGATTCGAGGCATCCGTGCGCAATAGCCTCGTTGCCGAGAAGATAGCGTCGTTCCATAGTTCCTCCAGGGCGTCGTCTCCTGGAATAAGTCTGTTTCGTACCATTATATAGTGATTCGGCTCTTATTTCAAAACTTATAAGAGGATCCGCGGATCACGTAATAAACCAGATTGTGGGCCCGTAGCATAGCCCGGTGGTGCGCCCGGCTGATAACCGGGAGGTCATGTGTTCGAATCACATCGGGCCCATTCCCATTTTCTTAATTACCCCGAAGCGACAATGTTCAGGTATGCAGAAGAACCATAAGATCCTGCTTGGTGCGGCGCTCATCGTATGCCTCGGCCTTTTTGTCATCGATATCTTAGCCGGGCTGGCTGGTCTCATCGTTTTCGCAGCACTCCTGATGTCAGTCATGGTAATGGAAGACTCGCTGGGCAGGCCCAGCATATTGGCCACCCTGCAGGATGATTCAAAGAGCCTCAAGCTGAGAAACAGAGGGAATGCCCCGGCACAGGATATCCATGTAACCGTCATCCCCTATAATATTGAGTTTGATATCCCCGGGCTCCAGGTGGAAGAAAATTTCTTCTATCCGTTTGAAACCATGGTGCCCCAGGCAAAAGTGGTTGTCACCTACCAGAACGAGCAGGGAACCCGGTTCTCCAAGACCTTTGTGCTCTCCGCGCTCGACAAGGACGAAGACGATCTCCTCAAACCGGCTTTCCCCATGTTCAGCTGGAAAGAGAAAGAGGACTGATTCACCCGCTTTTCTTTTCTTTTCCCATGATATAGTCGAGCGTTACCCTGAGGGCGGCGATCAGCTCGTCCTGGCCTTTGAGGTAGTCGTGAAAGGCGGCATAGAGCATGAAGAGGATTTCCACGCCGTATCCGGATACTGCTTCCTGTGCAGATATCTCATTTTTATATGAATCCACCAGGAACCCGTCGAACGAATACATGATCTCGAAGATCTTACCGTCTTCGGAAAGGACACAGAACTGGTCATCGACCTTCCTGGTTGGATTGTCCGGGCGGAATTCTGCGGGGGTGGTCTTTCCCAGCACGATCATCTTCCTCCTGAAAAAGACCGTATCGTAGAGCTCGCCCTTTGTGTCCTGCTTGCCCCGCTCCAGCATGTTCATGCCTATGGCAGGGATCAACGGGCGTGCAGTCCGGATCATCCGGGAGAGAAGGGCTGCCTCTTCTCTCATCACCTCTTCCGAAAGGGCGGATGTCTCCCCTTCCCGCTCCCTGATCCGGTCGGCCAGTTTCCTGAACCCCGCTTCGATCTCATCCATGGAGATTGCTCCGGTATGCCATGAAAGACTTCGTATGGAGAGAGCCGTACTTAAGCTTTTCATCGGCGATTGGCGCATGGGACGTTCCTGGTGCGGTATCATGACCTGCTGGATCCCGGCGGGGACATGCGGCCTGCCGGTTCACCAATGAAGAAATAGGTCCGGTCTTCGGTGATGCGGGCGTCCAGTTCAGTTCCGATGGAAAAGTCCCCTTCCAGGACGATTCCGGTATACGTTGCAGTCCTTGCAAGAACGGTTCCCGGCCTGATCCGCTCCGTAACAAGGACGGGGTGGGTACTGCCCACCAGGGTTCTGTTGATCTGCCGGTAGATTTTCCCGGCATTGTACTGGACCAGGCGCGAGCGATCCTTTTTCACGCGATCGATTGGTGCATCGAACATTGCGGCAACCGTGCCAGGCCTCGGGGAGTACCTGGTGATATTGATCTTGGCCGGGCGCATCCGGTTGAGGAGATCGATGGTTGATGTCACATCGTCCTCTTCCTCCCCCGGGAAGCCAACGATGATGTCGGTGGCCAGGGTGATATCGGGGTTGCGCCTCCTGAGGGCACAGCTTATCCCGATCACGTCCTCCGGGGAATACATCCGTCCCATCCTCCGGAGCACGCGATCCGACCCGGATTGCACCGGGATGTGTGCAAACCTGAAAACATTATCTGTTCCGAACGATTCGGCAAGGGGGTCGAGGATGGGGAGGATGGTTGCCGGGTTCATCATGCCTACCCTGGCCCTGAAGGTCCCGGGAACCTCCCCTATCCTGGCGAGCAGATCGGGCAGCGATTCGCCGGTATCCTGACCCCAGGCACTGCAGTCCTGGGCCGTCAACCGTATTTCAGCCGCTCCGGACCGGATGGCAGAACGGACATCGGCAAGGATTGTGTTGCCCGGGTAGCTCCTGAGGGGGCCCCGGGCCAGTCGGGTGATGCAGTACGTGCAGGAACCCTGGCACCCTGATCCCAGCTGGACAATTCCGACATCATACGGCAGCGGCGGCCCGCCTTCCTGGTGTATTCCGGCACCGGAAGGAAGCGGAAGAAAGACCGGGTTGCATACCGAGAGTATCTCTTCCCGCTGCACCTGCGCCATACATCCGGTCACATAGAGCGGTTTGTCGTGAAGTGCCCTGAGTACCCGGATCATCCTTCGTTCGGTTATACCGACCACCGTGCAGGTGTTGACCACCACGGCATCGGCTTCGCGGACCGTGCACCCAAGCACGCACCCGAGATCGGCCAGGATCCGCTCCAGGATCCTTGAATCGCCCTGGTTGAACGTGCATCCGAAGGTGAGGACTGCGATTTTTTTCCCACGGAGACCTTCGAGACATTCTCTAAGGTGCATGGAACCACCACGGTCCGTCACGGTGAACTCCCGATCCGTCATTGCTCCCAAGAACATATCTGTCCGGTGACCCTCATCAACCCCCGGATCGGTGCCGGAAAACATGAGCCGTACCTCTCCCTGCGACGATGGAATTATTGCTGATATGAAAATGCTTAACCGATGGTGCGGTCAAACATCTAGTGATGATCACCATCGGGCTGCTCGGATGCGGCAACATCGGTCGTATCATCGGCGAATATAAAGGAACCTGGAAGATCGTCGCCCTATATGACCTGGTACCCGAAAAGGCCGGGGAGCTTGCCGGGGTGACCGGGGGAAGATCCTGCGCCGATTTTGAAAGCTTCATCCGGGCGGACTTCGATCTCGTGGTGGAAGCTGCTTCGGTGAAAGCAGTACGCACCTACGCGGAGTCTATCCTCCGAAATGGTAAAGACCTGGTTATACTGAGCGTTGGGGCACTCGCTGATCCCTCCTTCCGGGACGAGATTGTTAGCATCGCTGGAACAATGGGAAGGCGGGTATACATCCCGAGCGGTGCGATATGCGGTCTCGACAACCTGAAGGTGGCACGGATATCCCCGTTGACCCGCCTGCTGCTCAGGACCACCAAGAGCCCGGCATCTCTCGGCATCGCTGCGGCCGAGAGAACCCTGGTGTTCCAGGGCAAGGCGAACGAATGCATCAAAGAGTTTCCCAGGAACGTCAATGTATCCGTCGCCCTCAGCCTGGCATGCGGCAGGGACGCTGATGTCGAACTGTACGTGGACCCTGCTGTCAAGCGGAATGTCCACGAGATCTATGCCGAGGGGGCTTTCGGAGACCTGTACATAAGGGTCAGCAACCTCCCCAGCCCTGACAACCCGGCGACAAGCTACCTCGCTGCGCTGTCCATCCTCTCGCTCCTGGACAATATCGGCAATCCGCTCGTGGTGGGCACATGAGGATCCAGGACCGGATACGTGCCCTGAAGGAGGAGAGGGGCGCGGTCATCCTCGCCCATAATTACCAGCGGCCGGAGATCCAGGACGTGGCAGATATCGTCGGGGACAGCCTGGAACTGGCAATATCGGCAAAAGAGACGGATGCAGCAGTGATCGTCCTGTGTGGCGTCGATTTCATGGCAGAGACGGCCAAGATCCTCAATCCCGGAAAGACGGTACTCCTGCCGGTGAAGGATGCAACCTGCCCGATGGCACACCAGCTCACGCCGGACAAAATCCGCGAGGCACGGGCTGCCCACCCCGAAGCATCAGTAGTACTCTATGTCAACAGTACTGCGGAGAGCAAGGCGCTTGCCGATATCGTATGCACATCTGCAAATGCGGTCAAGGTGGTCCGATCGCTTCGTACCCGGGAAGTCCTCTTCGGCCCGGACTGCAACCTTGCTGCATATGTCCAGAACCTCATCCCTGAAAAAGAGATCATCCCCGTCCCGGAAGACGGGCACTGCTACGTGCATGAAGTCTTCACCCCGGATGACCTTGACAGGGCACGAAAACGCGGGGGCAGGATCATCTGTCACCCCGAATGCAGACCCGAAATCCAAAAGGGAGCTGACGTCATTGCATCGACCGGAGGTATGGTCCGGGCCGCTCCCGGCGCCGAGACCTGGAACGTCCTGACCGAAAGGGGCATGGGTTACCGGCTGGAGAGGCTCTTTCCCACGAAAACGTTCTACACCAAGCAGGAGGCGATCTGCGTGGACATGAAAAAGACCACCCTGCAGGACCTCTTCCGCTCGCTCGAGCGGATGCAGTACGAAGTTATCCTCGATCCGGTGGTTGCTTCCCATGCCCGGGCGGCAATCGACCGCATGATTGCCCTTGGGAGGTAGCCGCGCATGGAAGACCCTGACCTTCTCCTCTCATTCATCCACGAGGACGCCCCGTTTGGGGATATCACATCAGATGCCGTCATCGGTACGGTCCGGTGCCGTGCGCACATCGTTGCCCGGGAAGAAGGTGTAATCGCCGGCATCGAAGAGGCTGTTTTCCTCTTCAGGCACTTCGGCGTCGACGTCAACCCCCTGGTGGCAGACGGTGACAGTGTCCGTGCCGGGACGGCGGTTCTCGAACTTGCTGGTCCGGCACGACAAATCCTCCTTGTAGAGCGGACCGCCCTGAACATTTTGGGAAGGATGAGCGGGATTGCCTCCCTGACACGGCGTTGCGTCCTCCTGCTCTCGCAGTCGGGAAGGAACTGCAGGATTGCCGCCACCCGGAAGACCGCCCCGGGGCTCAGGAAGCTCGACAAGAAAGCAGTCGTCATTGGTGGCGGAGACCCCCACCGGTTCAGCCTCTCCGACGGCATCCTGATCAAGGATAACCACCTTGCCCTGGTCCGGATCGATGATGCGGTCCGGGCGGCAAAACAGGCATCGTGTTACCGGAAGGTCGAAGTCGAGGTCACCACGCTGCAGGAGGCGGTTATGGCGGCAGAGGCCGGCGCCGATATCCTCATGTTTGACAACATGACTCCCGCCCAGGTGACGGCTGCAATCGGAACCCTCCGTGACCGCGGGTTGACCGATCGCCTCCAAATCGAGATATCCGGTGGAATCGACGAGGGAAACCTGCTTTCCTACGCACTTCCTGGGGTTGACCTCATCAGCGCTGGCATGCTCACCCACAGTGTTAAGAACCTTGATATCAGCCTCGATATCGTGCCGGAAAATCCCAAACACCCCTGAATCTTTATTTTCTCTCCCGGGCGATACCAAAAGCCTTATTAGACTTCGATCCTAACCGCGGGATAACGGGAGGTGGGTATGGACGGCGAGGATCTGGCAGGACTGGATGGGAAATACGTCGAGATCGAAGCCCGCCGGAGGAGGACCCGGGAATTCATCAACCGGCTGAAGAGTCCAAATCTTGACACCCGGTGGAGGGCAGCCGAAGCCCTGGGGATTGTCGGAGACCAGACCGCGGTGCAACCGCTCATCGAGGCACTCGACGATCCCTTCGTCGAAGTCTCATGGCTTGCGGCCAAGTCTCTGGGTTCGCTTGGTGACAGCAGGGCGGTTGAGCCGCTCATCAGGGCGCTGAAATCCGATGAGAAATGGCTCAGGATCGGCGCGGCAATCGGTCTGGGGAAGATCCGGGACAAAAAAGCGGTCGGGCCCCTGATCGATGCCCTCCATGATAAGAGAGCCCCGGTCAGGAAGCATGCTGCATGGGCGTTGGGCGCAATCGGTGACGAGCGGGCGATCGGTGCGCTGACAGTAGCGCGATCCGATCCCGACGAAAAAGTCCGCCAGGCTGCCAAACTGGCACTACGCCTGATATCCGGGTCAGAAAACAGCGATGAGATGCAGGGGGATGCACCCGGTCCCCCTAGCGTTCCCGAACCATGATATCCTCTCGTGACTGCACGACGATCTCTTTTTCCCCCTGGTATGTCCGGACCGTTCCTGTTATGCAGACCCGGTCTCCTCGAGCAAGCTCAACGTCCTTTGCGACCGGTGCAGGAATGAAGACCCGGATATTTTCCACCCGGACCATGAGGTGTCCTCCGGTCCGTGTCGGTTGCAGGTCATCGATCACTCCCTCGGCACGGGCCAGGATCCCATCAGGGACATCGTTGTTGAAATCCCGCGCCAGGGACGCCCGGTCGATTCCACCAAGCACCACGGTAGCCCCCAGGATGGCCAGGGCCACCACGCAGAGAAGTCCAAACGCGATCCGCTCCTGGCGCAGTAGCATACCTGTTTGCATTTCCCTGAAAGCGTATAAAATCGACAGATTGATATGTTAACGCTGTTAACAAATTACCATGCATGACGTGAACCTCCCCCCCTCGTCAAGGACCGTCCTGCAGCTGCTCGATGAAGGCGGTGCAATGACCCACAAGGAGATTGTCAGCCGCAGTAACCTGGCACCGCGGACCGTCAGGTACGCATTGAAAAAGCTCAAGGAAAACAAGCTGATCATTGAAAAATTCAATTTCAGGGATGCCCGGCAGATCATTTACCAGAACCGGGAACCCCAGCAGGTGCCCGCATGAAGGATGCAGGGTGCGACATCCGGGTCTGTGACATCATGGTCCGGAAGTATCTCCCTGCCATGCGTGCGGAAATGGTCCTCCGCCTCGTTCAACGCGAGGGTATCAGCCAGAGTGACGCGGCAAAACGGCTCGGGGTGAGCAGGGCTGCAATTTCCCAATACCTGAGCGGGAAGAGAGGCGAGTCGAGGATCGAACTTTCCGGCGAACTCAGCACGCTGATCGACAAATGGGCGCACTCGGTTGCCGGATTGGATGCAGGGATCACCGTGTGTGACATCTGCCGCCTGACCCTGAAAAGAGACTGACTTATCTTTTAGCGACGCCATACCGTTCTCCTCCTCCAGGCCCATACCAGTACCAGGAGACCGACAGTGACCGTGGCAATCCCTACCTTCTGCAGGTCAGGCCCTGCCCTTCGGCCTGCTCCCCCCGCTTCCCAGTCATCTTCAAAAACCCGTGAATAGTACTCGCCGACATCGGGATGGTCGACAATCACCCCGGCTTCCCGGTTGAAGGTCGGCGAGTTGGTATTCCAGTTGATGCTGCTGACCAGGACCTTCCTCCGGTCGACAATCACACCCTTGTTGTGGATCTTCTCGATGTTGTTTCCAGCAAGGTCCGCACAGCGGGCTTCGAGGGGAATACCCTCTCTTCGTGCAAGTGCGTTCAGGACGGCAACCAGCTCATCATTATCCTCGTCTCCATCGGTGTTGTAGTAGTATGAATCGAGGAGGACCCGCACCCGGACCCCATTTCTTGCGGCCTCCACGGCACGGGCAAGGAAGGGATTCAAGGAGCCGTCGCTCTGGTTGGTTATGTATGCCTGTTCAATATCGATGCTTTCTGAAGCCTGGTCAATGAGATCCTCTACAAGCCGGCTCGTATCAGGAGCAATGACCGGGATTACCGTCGCATTGGAGAACCTGATAGGGAGAAATTCCACGCCGTATGAAGGCCTGGCCCATGACTCGCAAGAGCCCGGTTCTCCCGTGGCAGGTACCGCCCATCTGCCGTTAATGTCATATGAGAACACGTCACGGAAATAGCCGGCTACACGGGGATCTTCGAGTGCAACCCCCCATCCCCGGTTTCCCGACGTGCCCGGTTCAGGAAAGCCATTCTCCTTGAAATTCTCGCTCGTGACGACCACAATATCCGTGTCTATTACCATGAACTTGGCATGATCAAACCGGTAGGGAGCATGGACCTGTTCATTCGATATCATGATCGAGACCGGTACCCCTCCTTCGCGAAGGAGTCTGATAACTTCCTGCTCTTCATCGCTGATGCCCCCTACCGGCCCTCCTTCAAGGAGAACCCGGACTTCCACCCCCCGTGCCCGCGCATCGATGAGATCTCGCGCCATGCGGGGCGAGGTAAACTCGTAGACATTGACGAGAATGCTCACCTCAGCGGCTTCAACAGCATCCTCGAATATCTCGAGCGAGCAGTCCGGTGCAGTAAACGCGACACCGTCAACCTCGGTAAAGACCGCCGGAGTGAACCGCGACTGCCCGAGCATCAGCACCCTTGGGTCCCAGGAGCCCCCCTCGTAAAAATGAACCTGCCCTTGCCGGGCTGTAACATCACGCGGCCATACGACCTCCTGGACCAGGCGGCTATTCTCATAGAGCATCAGTTGGTCCCCGCTGTTCGAGAGCTGGAAGGTACCACTCCTGACCACGTCTGGAACAATCGGACTGTAGTCATACACTTCAAAATCCGGATACATCCCATGAGTCTCCAGATATGCGGCACTGTTCCGGGCAACGACCAGCCGTCCCGATATGTCGGATCCTGCCGGGAACCGGAACCCCCCCTCACCATCCGAGACAACGATCCCATCAAGGCTCCCCGTACCTTCAAGCACCACGTACTCGTCGGGATCACCGGACAGGAACGGATCCGGGCAGAATTCTACGATTGCTATTCCGGAAACCGGCCCAACCAGCAACAGGATCAGGAAAAAACAGAGCCTGCGCATATCACTCCGGTTCGGAGGCCCAGGTTATTAATCCCGCGAAATGAGATCTCAATGGGATGAAGGATCCGGTGGTGGTCAAGATAGGGGGGAGCCTTGCAGACCATGTCGCACCGGTCCTGGGAACCCTTCGATCCTGCCGGCAGCCTGCCCTGATCGTTCCAGGCGGCGGGGTATTCGCACGCCTCATCAGGGAATGTCCGGTGGATGACGATGCTGCACACTGGATGGCGATCTGCGCCATGGAGCAGTTCGGCTGGCTCATCGCTGCGCATGGCATCCCGCCTGTTGCAGACCTGCACGTCCCGGAAACCCTCGAGGTTCTTCTCCCCTACCTTCCGCTCAGGAACGCGGATCCGCTCCCCCATACCTGGGAGGTGACCTCTGATACCATTGCCGCCTGGGTGGCAGCCTCGCTCTCGCTCGACCTCGTGGTGTTAAAGTCCGTTGACGGGATCCGGTCCGGCGGTGTGCTCATCAACAGGCTCTCGCAGCCGGTTGAGACGGAGGTTGTTGATCCGTCATTCATCCCCTTTGTCATATCGAAGAAAGTCCGTGTGGTGATCCTCAACGGCAGGGTCCCGGACAGACTGGAGTCGTGGCTGCAGGGGCACCCGGTGACCGGCACGACCATCGGCTTTTAAATCCCCCAAACGAGATAATATAAGGACCGACAGACGGGAGTCAAAAAAAGTGACGATCCGCAAGTGTACATCATGCAATGTCCCCCTCGCGCTCGAAGGGGCTACAGAATTCGGGTGCCCGAAATGCGGGTTCGAGATCATGCGATGTGTCCGGTGCAGGGAACAGAGTATCCACTATGTGTGCCCGAAATGCGGGTTCAGGGGGCCCTGACTCATGGGAGATGTGGTTCTCATCATCCGGATCATGCCCGAATCTCCCGAAATAGACCTCGAAGATCTGAAATCGCGTATAACGTCCGCCATCGGAGGCCTGCACGATATCAGGGAAGAGCCGATCGGGTTTGGGCTCAAAGCGCTGAAAATTGCGGTGGTGGTCAGCGACGCCGGAGGAGAGAGCGATGCTGTTGAAGCCCGCCTCAACGATCTTGAGGGCGTCGAGCGTGCGGAGATCGTCGAACTGACCCTGACCTGATACAACAGGATACTATACGTTTTCTTTCTGGAGGATGGCCATCAGTTCGGTCGTTATCCCCCGGATCTTCTCTACAGAAGCCCTGAACTGGACCACCTCCTGCTCGTCAATCCTGATAGGTACGGGAAAGACACCGTTCCGGTTGATGCGGGCCGGGACGCCAATGCAGACGTTTCCGATATCGTGAACCTCGCTCATGACATATGCGGATACCGTGAGGATACGGTTCTCGTTGCCAAGCACTGTCCTGACCAGCGTGGCGATGGCTTCACCGGGGCCGAAGATGGTCGCACCTTTGTCCCTGATGATGCTTTCTCCGCTGCCCTTGACGGCCTCGACCATCTCTGTGAACGGGAGGCGTGAGAACGCCGGGAGGTTGCTGATCTGGATGCCCCCGATGGTGGTTGCAGACCACAGCGGGACCATGCTGTCGCCATGCTCTCCGATAATCCTGGTGTGGACTTCGCTGACATGGACATTGAACAGCGATGCGATGAGCGACTTCAGCCTCATGGAATCGAGGTGGGTGCCAAGACCGAACACACGGTTTGGATCGAGCCCCGAGTATTTCAGGGCAACAGACGTCATGATATCTACGGGATTGGTGACCATCAGGATGATGGTATCATCGGCATAGGTGCCGACATCGCGCGACACGGACGCGACGACACGGGCATTTCCGAGAGCCAGATCGAGCCGGTCCTGGCCGGGACGGCGGCCGGTACCCGCAGTGCAGACCACGATGTCCGAACCCTGGATGTCCGGGGGTTCCGTTGTCCAGTGGATCTCCATGGAATTGCCGCAGGCTGCAAATGAATCCTTCATGTCCTGGACGATCCCGCAGAGGAGACCTTCGCGGCCTTTCCGGCCGAACAGGAGTAACTCGTTGACATGGGGAATTTCAGATATGGTATGGGCGGCAAATGTGCCGACGTTTCCGGTCGCCCCGATAATCGTGACCTTTGCCATACAAAATCACATCGTGGGGACATGTTCTTGGTCGACCGAATGTAACTGCGTTCGCAGAAAGCCTCCCTCCTCCGCCCCGCGACCCTGTGGGCGCCGGATGTCCACGGTAAGTCTGCTCCCTTCCGGGCCTGAACCGTTCCCCGCAGCAGCAGGTCGCCGCCCCCTCCGGGGCTTTGATCCCTGTCCACCGACCTCACAGGACGAGGTTTCAACGAAGAGAAACTCCAGCCTCCCGCAGCCCGCTTCGGCCTTCCTCGAACTTCGCCCCCCGCATACCGGCGGTTTCAGGTTACAGGTGACGCCGAACCACCCGGGCTAGTCCCCATATATTATCTCAAGGTCAGGGGATAAATGCCTCGCCGTTCACCTGCTTCCGCCAGATCCGGAGTGCCTCCGCGGACCTGACGGGGTCATCTTTTTCGAATATATCGAGCGCAGCAAGCACCGGGGTCGTGGGAAGGACGGCATGGAGCGCACGGTAATCCCCCTGGTAAACCCGGATGTCCTGTTCTCCTTCGGTCTGCGCGATCAGCCTTGGTTCACTGACGACCGGCGTTTCCGCCATCTTTGCATAATCGGCCAGGATCCTGACTTCGTCAACCCTGAAAAATTCCTTGTTGACCAGGGTATTATAGGCAGCAAAGAAGGCTGCCGCATACCAGGCATCGTTCATCACCACGTGGGCGATTCCCAGTCTCCCGCCAACCAACCCCAGTTTTCCGATGCCGCAGAACGCATCGACAAACCATTCCTGATGCGTGCGGGCGATTTCGCGCTCAACGGCTTCGATCTTTGGGTTCCTCATGTGGGGGAACTCGATGTGCGTTTTTGACTGCTGCTGGTAAAGCACGACAGGACCTGCCCGTGAGGGAAAAATATTGGCCCGGATGTCGCATCCGGCAAGAAGTTCATAGGTACGCGGGGGAGCAGAGAGGTCGGGATCGACAACCCCCGGGACGAAATCCTCAAACTTGATCACCGCCCGGACTTCGGGGACTTCCCCGAGTACCCGGGATGCTGTCTTTTTTTCTGCCAGGCGGGAGAGGAGGACAAGGGACCTTGCAGGCAAATACGGCGGAGATTGCATGGGAAACCCCGGATGCACGAGGGGGGTGCCTACCATTCTCAGCGGCTCGGTGCCGGAAAACGCCCCTTCGCTTACCAGGATAGCATAGATATGCGCATAGACTTCGTCGATAAAGCGTTTACCGCACCGGCAGGGTTCGCGATAACTATCAGGGGGTGGAGGGATACCCTTGTCGAGGGTCCGGGTAAGGCAGTCCGGGCATGGGGAGAAGGCCGAAGGAACGCGATCGAGCAGCTCGCGGGCCTGGCTCACACAATCCTCCCCACATACAGGACACTTCATAAGTATCCCCGTTGTGCTGGAGGAATACATAGTTTTTGAAAAGCAGGAATGAGGCAATGGGCCCGATGCGATTCGAACGCATGACCGCCCGGTTATGAGCCGGGCGCTCTAACCGGACTAAGCTACGGGCCCGCCGGTGAAGCGCCGCCAACAGGACTCGAACCTGTGACATGCTGGTTAACAGCCAGCCACTCTACCAACTGAGTTATGGCGGCACACGGATGTGCCTTTATCCATTCTTTCTGATTATGTTTAAAAGTAGCGTTATATCCCGGCCGGCCTGCCAACCAGCCCGGGATAGTTCTCCGGTCACTGTCAGGTCTGCTTCATGGACTCCAGGAGCTGTTCCATCGCTTCCAGCTCGGCATTGAGGTTTGCGAGGAGCTCCTGTGCCTGTCCTGTCGCCACAGCACCGGAAGAGGAGGCCCTGATATATCCCATCTGTTCCAGGACGCGGAGCGAGTACCGGATCCGGTGAAACGGTTGATCGAGAAGCTCGGAGAGCTTCATGATGCCAATCGGCTGGTGGGCAACTACGGTGCGGAGTACTTCGATGTGCCGTTGCATCAGTTCGATCTCGCTCCTGACTTTTTCGATCATCACACCCGCTCCTCCAGCCGGATCACGCGCACAGCCGGGTTTACGCCTGCTCTTGCAGCCACGCTTTCGTCTCCCGATACGTCCTCCAGAAATAGATACTGAGAACCCCTGCAGAGAGGATGAGGATTACAAAGGCCGGTATCCGGTAACCCGAAGGTGCTTTGAAAAACGCGATCACTCCGATGGCAACGAGGAGGATGATGATATTGAGCAGGACGGTGAGGCAGTAAAACTTCCATTTGAACTTTTCTTTCGTTGCCGGGTCCATCATTCATAGGTAACTTCCATCATAAAACTACTTGTGGTCGTGCTGCTAAAAAAGAATGGTATGGACGCCCTCGATGCCACAATGGCGGAACGTGGTGCGGATGCGTATGTCCTGATCGGATCTTCCGAGAATGCCGACCTGCGATACCTCACCCGGTTCCTCACCACGGATCCCGTGGTGTACATCAGGAAACGAGGGAACGAAGGAGTCCTCATCGTGTCACAGATGGAGTACGGGCGTGCTCTCCGCGAGGCCGTGGTTCCGGCCATGAGCCGGGCAGATGCCGGCTACCTGCGGATCCTCGAAGAAGAGAAGGATCGCTGGCGTGCACTGGCACGGATGATAACCGATTATGTGAACGGTCCTGTCCTCGTCCCCCCCACGTTCCCGTACGCCCTCGGCATGGCGATTGCAGAACGCTTCCCGGTCTATCCTGATCCCGGGACGGTGGAAAAGATCCGTGCCGTGAAGAGCCGCGGCGAGATCGCCCACATCGGGAAGGTGCAGCGTGCGACGGAAGCGGCGATGGATCATGCCATCGACTTGATCCGGCATGCAAAACCCCGCGGCGGACTTCTGTACCTGGAGAGAAGACCTCTCACCTCGGAGCGTGTCCGGTCAGCCATACACGGGTTGCTGATGAGCAGGGGGTGCACGGCCCGGGAGACCATCGTCTCCTGTGGAGAAGATACGGCAACCCCCCACCTGAAAGGAAGCGGCCCGCTCCAGGAACACGAACCGATTGTCATCGATATCTTTCCCAGGAGTGAGGAGAGCGGGTACTATTCTGACATGACCAGGACAGTGTCCCGCGGAGAGCCGTCATCTGAGATCGTGGACATGTACGGCGCCGTCCGTGACGCCCAGGATCGTGCTGCGGCCGCGATCCGGGCGGGGATCGAAGGGAGCGTGGTGCACCAGGCGGTTGTCGACCTGTTCGATGAGCGGGGCTATACCACCGGGCTGAAGGGGTTCACCCATAACCTCGGCCACGGTGTCGGCCTGGAGGTTCACGAGCTTCCCTCTCTCGGGCCCGGGGGAGAGAGGCTGCATGCCGGGAATGTGGTCACCAACGAGCCGGGACTGTACTATCCCGGCACCGGAGGGGTGCGGATCGAGAACATCGGTGTGGTCACCCGGAGCGGGTTCAGGTGCCTCACCCGCTTTCCCCGGGAGCTCGTGCTATGACGACCCCGGCCCTTTCTGATGATGCGTTCGATTCTTACCTGGAAGCAGGCAGGATTGCTTCCCGGATCCGGAATGCCGGAGCCGGGCTCATCCACCCCGGGGCTGCCATTCTCGAGATCGTAGAGACGGTCGAACAGATGGTCATTGACTCCGGGGCCGGGCTCGCATTTCCCTTAAACTTTTCCCTCAACGAGGATGCTGCCCATGATACGGCATCGGTGAGGGATGAGCGGCTTCTTGCTGTGGATGATGTCGTCAAGCTCGACCTCGGTGTTCACCTTGACGGATATATCGCTGATACTGCGGTAACGGTCGACCTGGGCGACCATCCGCTCCTGATCGAGGCATCATCCCGTGCTCTCGATGCAGCAATAACCATGGTAAGACCGGGAGCGACCATCGGTCAGATCAGCAGTGCAATCCAGCAGGAGATCGAGGGCAGGGGGTTTCGACCCGTGGCAAACCTGACCGGGCACGGCCTTGCCAGGTACCAGATCCATACCCCTCCCACGATTCCAAACCTTTCGTTCCAGGACGGGGTGACCCTCGAAGAAGGGATGGTCTTTGCTATTGAGCCGTTTGCAAGCACCGGTTCGGGCCGCGTGACCGAGAAACAGCGTGTTGAGATCTTCCAGCAGATCAGCACCAAACCGGTCCGGCTTCCTGCCGCCCGCAGGATCCTCGGCGTGATCAGGGAAAGGCGGGGCATGCCTTTTGCCCGCCGCTGGATACCTGGAGAACGACAGGATATTGCGCTCTCCTCCCTCCTTACTCATGGCCTTGTCCGTGCTTACCCGGTTCTTGCCGACGTCCCAGGGTGCGTCGTCTCCCAGCACGAACACACCCTTATCGTCACTGCCAACGGCTGTATCGTGACAACGGCCTGAGATACCCTTATGGAAACCGGAGAGTAATACTATAGGTTACAGAGATGTCTGCAGAGGACGAAACCCTGAAACTCCTCGAGCTGGCGCTCACTGCTGAGATATTCAACCGGCACTCTGACCTCGATATCAACGACCTGACCCCTGAATGCCGAGAACTGTACGGTGTCAATGATGGCCTGGAGTTCAAGCGTCCGCTCACATTGTCTGAGGGCATGATCAAACGGAGCCTTGGGATCTCTGACGCGTGCGCGAAACTCTCTTCAGTCCCGGTCATCACCTGCGATGAATTCGGCCAGCGGATCAGGGTACCGAGCCTAGAGGCTGCTGCCGGATGGTTCATTCGGAAAGGCGGCACTTCCCTGGTCCTGAACAACCCGGCGCTTGCCTTCTATTTCCAGGACTCGGACATGGCACCGGTCTCCTACCAGGATGTCCGGGCCAGGAACCTCCCCTACGAGGACACCAGGGCCTACAGCGCCAGGAAGATCGCAAAAATTCTTGCTGCAGACGACGAGTTGAAGCATGCCCTCGAGCTGGTCATCGTCAGCTCGCCCGAAGAGATCGAGCAGAAGTTCGAGGATTTCATCTGTACCGATGAGCAGATACGGATTATCGGTAAGATCCGGACCGCCCGCGAACACCGCGACCTGCTCGCCCGGCACCGTATCCACGAGGTCGGGAAGCTCTTGTTCGTGGGGCCTCCGGGTACAGGGAAGACCTCGCTTGCGCTTGCCCTTTCCCGGGAGATGCACCTTCCGCTCATCGAAGTGCGGCTCTCGATGGTGACTTCCCAGTACCTCGGAGAGACCTCGAAAAATATCGATCGTATCTTTGATTTTGCCCGGAAATTCGCTCCCTGCATTCTTTTTATCGATGAATTCGATTTTGTCGCCAAGAGCAGGGTTGCCGATGACCATGGGGCGATGAAGCGTGCCGTGAACTCGCTTTTAAAGAATATCGACCGAATCAGCCTGGTCAAAGACGGTGTGCTCCTGATAGGGGCGACTAACCACCCGCAGCTTCTCGATGAGGCTGCGTGGCGACGGTTCGACGAGATCGTGGAGTTCGGGCTTCCTGACACAGCGATGCGCATCAAGATCCTGAAGAGCGTCACCACAAGTATCGACTGCCGGTGCGATTTCGAAGCGCTCGCGGCGGCAACCGAGGGGTTCTCCGGTGCCGATCTCCGTATCATGGTCAAGGAAGCGCTCCTCTCAGCCCTGATGGAGCGCCGGGTCTTCATCACCGACCTGGATTTCGAGGAGGGGATACACCTCATCGGGACCCGCGGGACGGTGCGCTCTCAGAACTGGTTATAGGATGAAAATTACCCTGCTCGGCACCGGTGATGCCATAGGGACACCAAAAATCGGGTGCTCGTGCCCGCAGTGCACCTATGCCATCCAGCATGGACTCCAGCGGCTTCGCACCTCCTTTCTCATCGAGACCAGCGGGAAGCACATCCTGATAGACACGTCTCCCGATCTCAGGATGCAGCTGCTCGGGGCAGGATCTCCGCATATCGATGCCGTCATCTGGACCCATGGCCACTACGACCACTTCATGGGATTCGGGGAGTTCTACCGCGTCCAGGACATCCCGGACGCCTATGGAGCACCGGGAGTAGTAGATTATTGCCAGAATGTGTTTTCATTCCTGCCCTTTTCCACCCACCCCCGGGAGCCGTTCTGCCCGTTTCGCCTGTTCGGGCTCGAATTCACTCTCGTCCCCGTGTGCCACCCGCCGGCTGAGACCTATGGCATCCTCCTTTCCTCTTCTGCTGCCACTATCGGGTTTACTTCCGATACCAACCGGGATCTCTCTGCTGAAAGTCGCTCCCTGTTCGCCGGGACAGACCTCCTTTTCATCGATGCCCTGGCCCCATCACCCATCCGGGTCCGGCAGCACATGAACTATGGAGAAGCGTGTGCTCTTGCTGCAGAACTGGAGGCAGGCGACTTCAGGTGCGTGCACATGAGCCACCTGTTACCATGGGATCTCACGCATACCGGCAGGGACGGGGAAACCTTCTCTTTTCCCGACTGATTTTGACAGATGTCCCGGGTCTTTCCCTGTTCATCCACGCATACTTATATACCGATTCACCATCCATTTATAGGTGGGATGAATATCAAGATACTGGAGCTCGAAGAGAATATCGCACGCCTTGTCATCCAGGGAGAAGGCCATACCTTCTTGAATGTCCTGACCGAAGAGATCCTGAAAGACCCTGACGTTGATGTGGCACGATATTTGATCAAATTCCAATTCTCTGACCCTGAACTGCTGGTCACAACCAGGGGGAAACGCAACCCGCTCGATGTTGTACGGGACGCCTGCGGACGCCTCAAGAACTCCTGCGCTGAGCTCCTGGAACAGATCCCTGCAGACTGACCCGGTTTAAAAAAAAAAGAAGTTAATTTACCTGTTCTGTGAAGACGATTGAGCCCGATATCCGCGTAATCCGTATTTTCACCTTCTGGCCGGGCTTGCTCCGGGGAACGTACATGATATAGCGCCCCATCCTGACAACCCCGTCCCCGCGCTTGCTGACCGACTGGATCTCGACATCCAGTTCCTGCCCTTCCTGCAGCTCGCTTCCTGCCGGTTCCGTTCGCGCCCTCCGTTTCCGGACCGGCCGGTGACCGCCGCAGGCGTCACAGCGGAGGAGGAGGATGCGGTCATCTTTGACCAGCCGCGTGTCTGGTTTCCCGCATTCCGAGCAGATGACGTAGTCGTCAACGTAACTCCTGATGAGCCCGTTGATGAGTGATTGTTCAAACTTCCCGTTGAAAATTGCACGGTTGCCATCGATCTTGCCGGCCGTTCCGAGTTCTCCCAGGAGAAATTTCATCAGGTGATCCTGATCTCTCCTCACGATATCAGCAATCTCTGCAAAATTTTCAAGAACTGTTGTCTTCCCCTCGATGTAGACCTTTGCTTCCGGGACCGTGAACCGTTCTGTCGACTCGCTTTGAACGGTAACATTCGCGTAGGCTTTCTTCAGCAGTGCCTCATACGGATCAACCATACACATCATTCTCCCCGTCAGGGTAAATAATGAACTCCGCGATGGAAATTTAAGGTATCATGAGAGAGATTTCTCACGCATGTTATCGGCCGACGATTTAAACCAGATCCGGCAGAAGCTCCGGCGGGAACCAACCGATGTGGAGATAGCCGCATTCGAGAATCTATGGAGTGAGCACTGCAGTTACCGGTCAACCAGGCGCCTGTTAAAGACTCTGCCCACTACCGGAAAAAACGTCCTTCTCGGACCTGGCGACGATGCGGCCATTGTCCGGTTCACGGACCATCATGCGCTTGCGGTGGGCATGGAGAGCCACAACCACCCGAGTTATATTGACCCATACAACGGTGCGGCGACCGGTGTGGGCGGGATCGTCCGGGATGTCCTCTCCATGGGTGCGCGACCGATAGCGCTCATGGATCCGCTCTACTTCGGTCCGCTCGACAAGGAAAAGAACCGGTACCTCCTAGAAAATGTCGTTGCAGGGATAGGGGGGTATGGTAACTGTATTGGAGTCCCGGTGGTGAGGGGAGACCTTGCCTTCGACAGCAGCTATGATGGAAACCCCCTGGTCAACGTGGTATGCATCGGGATCGTCGATCCTTCCCGGTTCATCACTGGCAGGGCGAAGCAGCCGGGAAACCACCTGTTGTTGATAGGAGCTACCACCGGGCGGGACGGGCTTGGAGGTGCTTCGTTCGCCTCCCGCGATCTTGCCGAGGACTCCGGGGCGCAGGAGCGGTCGAACGTTCAGATCGGCGACCCTTTTACCGAGCAGCTCCTGATCGAAGCCATCCTCGAGATGGCCGGTACTGGAAAAGTCTGTTCCTGCCGCGATCTCGGGGCGGCTGGGCTGGCCGGTGCGTCGAGTGAGATGTGCAGCACCTTTGGCGGACTCATCCACGCTGACCGGGTCCATCTGCGAGAGCCGAACATGCGGCCGGTCGAGATCATGCTTGCGGAGAGCCAGGAGCGGATGATGATCGAAGTCGCCCCTGGCGACGTCCCCCTGATGGGAGAGATCGCAGAGAAGTACGACCTCATGTGGAGCGATGTCGGAGAAGTAATTGCCGAACCCCGGTATATCGTCAGGTTCCATGGCCGCACGGTATGCGACCTCCCCATCGACTTCCTCTGTGGCGATGCCCCGGAATGCACCTGGCCCCAGTGCCCGTACGATGCCGTCCGACCATTTGTTCCGCCCAAAGCCCCCCTCAGGGACCTCTTCCTCTCGGTCCTCTCCCATCCCGAAGTGGCGTCCCGGGCATGGGTGAGCGGGCAGTATGACCATGATGTGCAGTTGCGGACCGTGGCGGTGGCAGGGGATGCTGCTTTGCTCCGGCTCGATGATGAGGGGCTTGCTCTCTCCTGTGGGTGCAACCCCCGCCACATTTTCCTTTCCCCCAGTGACGGGACCGCGAATGCGGTGTATGAGAATGCCGCGAACCTCGCCTGCGTTGGAGCAGAACCGCTCTGCATCGTTAACTGCCTCAACTTCGCAAGCCCGGTTCACCCGGAGATATCCTGGCAGATCGCCGAGTGTGTCCGGGGGATGGGCGACATGGCACGGGCGATGGGGATCCCCATCGTGGGCGGCAATGTCTCCCTCTATAACGAGAGCGATGAGTTGGGGACCCAGATCAAACCCACACCCTCAATCGGGATGGTCGGCCGCGCACGGCCCCGGCCCCGGACGGTGCCGCATGAGGGGATGTTGCTTGCCCTGGCCGGAACCGCTGGTGAGCACTTTGGAGGATCGGTCCTCGATGTCCTCACCGGCTGCTGTGGGTCTCCGCCGCCCCGGGCAGACCCGGGCCTTGCCGTGCAGATCAGGGCACTCGTCAATGCCCGTTCCGACCTTGCGGTAACAGACCTTTCGCAGGGTGGCCTTGCGGCCGCACTGGCCACGTTCTGCCCCGGTGCCCGGGTAGAGATTGGAGGCTTGCCGCTCCAGGAGCTCTTTTCCGAGACCTACGGGAGATTCCTCATCGCATACCATGACGAAAAGGATCTCTTGGGCATCCCTTTCCGGAAGATCGGCGAGGTCACTCCGGGGGGCTTCGACATCAGCGGTGCAGGGTGCCGCATCATGATCGACCGGGATGAAATTGAGCTCGCATGCTCATCGCTGACCCGGATCATGCGGGGCTGAAGCTCCCCCCGGGCCCTGGCACGCCGCGGAACATGAGGGGTATATGAAGGCCGTTTGAAAAAACCGTTCCCCGCAGGACTCCCCCCCATGTCCTGACCACAATACCGGGTTTCATTGTACCATAAGAAAACCACCATGGACCCCTGGTTAAGGCAGGTGCATACAGGATGAAACACGCATATGGGACGGTCGGGTAACCATGCCCCGGGGGGTAAAAACCGCGGATGCGGTTTACATACCGGCCACGGTGACCGCCGTGCGGTCGGGCGTAAGGCATGAAAATGGCAGAGCCATTTCCATTTAAAAAAGTCGTTTTACCCGGGATCCAGCCCGGTTATTTTTTCTGGAACTGGGGCATAAGGTCCCGGACTTCCCTGCCGACATTCTCGATGAGGTGCTCTTCATCCGCACGGGTCAGCGCGGTGAATACCGGCCGGTTCACCAGGTTCTCGAGCATCCATTCCCGCGCAAACTCGCCGCTCTGGATCTCCCCGAGGATCTCCTGCATGGCGAGGTAAACCTCAGGGCCAATGACCCGGGGGCCGCGGGTGAGGTCTCCGTACTGGGCGGTGTTGGAGACCGCGCTCCGCATTTTTGTGAATCCGCCTTCGTATATGAGATCAACGATCAACTTGGTCTCGTGGAGCACTTCGAGGTATGCCATCTCCGGTGCATACCCGGCCTCTACCAGGATCTCAAAACCGGCTTTGATCAGGGAGGTTATCCCTCCACAGAGGACCGCCTGCTCCCCGAACAGGTCGGTCTCGGTCTCTTCCCGGAAGCTTGTCTCGAGGACCACCGCCCTCGTCGCTCCGATCCCCTTTGCGTACCCGAGGGCCAGGGCATGGGCATTCCCGGAATAATTCTGGTGAACGGCGATGAGGGCCGGGACTCCTCTGCCTTCCTCGTACATGCGGCGCACGAGCGCTCCGGGGCCCTTCGGGGCAACCATGACCACATCGATATCGGGTGGAGGGACGATCTGGCCAAAGTGGATGTTGAACCCGTGGGAGAACATGAGGCACTTGTTCTCGGTCATATGGGGCCGGATCTCGGTCCGGTAGACGCCGGCCTGGGTCTCATCCGGGAGGAGGATCTGAACCACCTGAGCCATCTTGACCGCTTCTGCAACCGGGTAGACCTTGAATCCGTCGGCACTGGCAGCAGACCAGCTCTTCCCGGGCCGGACACCGATGACCACGTCAAGCCCGCTCTCCTTCAGGTTGAGGGCCTGTCCCCGTCCCTGCGAGCCGTACCCGATCACCGCTATCCTCTTACCATCGAAAACAGAGAGATCGGCGTCTGATTCGTAGTATTTTTTTATCATGTCGCTTCCATCAGCTATAGCTAACAGAGCACTTAAATATTTTATAGAAAAAATTCATGACACACCCGGTATAAACCGCACGGGAGCGATGCAATATTTCCCCTCAGATAAACAGGAAGACTGGACGCGAACTGCCCGATATACAGTCAACAACCCCCGCTGTACGGATCAACCTCACCCGCGTAGGTGTCAAGAACGTCAAGAAACTGGTTGAGGTGTCCCGACCCGAGAAGAGGCCGGTCATTTTCATCTCTAACTTTGATGTCTATGTTGACCTTCCCGGCTCCCTCAAGGGAGCAAACCTTTCCCGGAACTTTGAGGTCATCGATGAGGTGTTGCAGCAGGCCATAGATGGCGATGTAAAAGAGATTGAGAACCTCTGCAGCGTCGTGGCACGCAAACTCCTTGACCGGCACGAGTATGCCGATCGGACCGAAGTGGTGATGGACAGCCAGTTCATGGTAAAGCGGGAGACGCCGGTATCCCTGACCAGCTGCCATGAGGTCGTCAAGGTCCACGCCAGCGCGGTGGCGCGCCGGACGTTCCGCGAACCCATCGTGAGAAAGAGCATAGGTGCGGAAGTCATCGGCATGACCGCCTGCCCGTGTGCCCAGGATATCATGAAGGAACGGGCAGTCTACGTCCTGCAGAACCTCGGGGTCGAGAACGACAAAATCACCGCGTTCCTGAAGGATGTGCCGATGGCAACCCACAACCAGCGGGGCAGGGGGTTCCTTTCCATAGAAATCGACGACGACCAGCATGTCAAGCTGGAAAAGATCATCCGTATCCTCAAGGAGTCCATGAGCGCGAGCATCTACGAACTGCTCAAGCGCGGTGATGAGAGCTACGTGGTGTTGTCCGCCCATAAGAACCCCCGGTTTGTTGAAGACTGCGTCAGGGAGATTGCCAAGAAAGTAATCACCGAGTTCAAGGAACTCCCGGGCGATTCCCTCATCACCATCAAGCAGACCAACGAAGAGAGTATCCACCAGCACGATGCCTATGCAGAGCGGCAGGCAACGATGGCAGAACTCTTCGTCGAACTCAGGAGCGAGCAGGACGAATTGAACTTAACAGCAGTCGAAGGTTAACCGCTCTTTTTTTTCAGGACCTATTCATTCTCCCCGCATTTTGCACGAATGGTAGGGGATAATTCCCCTTTTCCCACCCTTTTTGCCATATAATAATATTTATTCCGGCATTTGGCGTCAAATTGGGCCGGATTACTACCTAACTTCGCCACTTTTCAGTACTTCCATCAAATTTAAACGACTTAACCCAATTCGCCAGAAGCAATTTACCAGTGATTTGGCGCCTCCAGGCTACCATATCTCTTGATAAAATCTCCAAGAATTGGGCGTATTTCTGGGGAGAAGTTGGAAATGATCTTGACAGGATACCCAAAAGAAGGGTATATGATCGTAAGTGTCAAATTCGTGAGATAATTTTTGAGGACTTTCAGATTTTTCACGACGGGATCTTTACAGAAAAGTTGTGTCAAACTCACCAGGACTTTGGTGAGGAAAACGATCAACACGCACCCGATCACCGCGTGTTTGGACCAGTGCCGGATCGGCCGGGCTCGGCTCCTTCTTTGAGGTCCCGGATGAACTTCTCTGCACGGTCACGATTCTTGTAGGCATTCAGGATGTTTTCGGGATCATCATCGATGGTTGATTCAAGCACGAAGAAACCTTCAAGACCGGTTACATAGGGGTTGGGGATATCGCCAATGATCTTCTGGAGATGACCACGGGCGATGATCCAACCCTCAGGAGCGATATACTGGCCGAGATCTTTTCCGCGTTCAACCTTCTTTGTGAGAACCTTCCCCTTCTCCAGGTCTTTCTCAAGTTTCCTTGCTTTCTTCGTCAACTGGTCACAGGCCAGGTCGTCACAGAAAAATATGTACCGGACTTCTTCGCCATCCCGATATTTGACACATGAATAGACCCGGTTGCCAGAAACGAATGAAACCTGGCTTTCTTTCCTGGCATGGTAGATCGTTATCTCGTTCCGGTATGGTCCTTTCTTCTTTGCTTTCAGGGTCAAATAATGGAACTTCAGATCGCGGATCCTTCGTTTGTTATCCTGGGTATTCCCTCCACAGTCAAACACCAGAAGACTGCCTTCAGGAAGAACGCTCGAGCATAACCGGATCAGCATCTGCATATGCTTTTTATCCTGAACATTTCCTTTCTGGATGGTCAGCATCGTCGGTATGTTATTGAGGCCGACACTGATCCCAAATGCGATCTGGAGTTTCCCTGGCTGATTGTCCCGGGAATACCCTAACTCCCCAGCGGACATTTTGTCCCCTCAAAGTAACTCGAACTGAAGTCCACGAACTGGGTTGGATCCACGAGGCTCTGCTGGGAGATCCAGCGTTGAAACTGGTCAAGAACAATCGACTTTCTTTCTCCCAGTCGTTCCAGAGTCCGATACAAACTCCGGTCTGAAATTGTATCTTCAAACCCCAGTGTCTTGAGAAGTTCGTCGGGGGTAAAGTCCAGAATCTTATTGATCGATACCGATTGATTGAGTTTGTTGCTGATGAGAGTTTACGGATGGTATGAATGACTTGCTTCGACCACCAACTCCGCCAAGAACTGATGCGAAAAAGTTGGTCTCCGAATCAATTTTATCGATTAATGCTATATTACCTAATGAGAAGGCTGTGTTTTTTTGCATGAAATTATATAAACACTACCTTCTCATCCTTCTTCTGGCGAAGTCAGGTTACTACGCAGTCCATATATAGTATGTGGTAAAAAGTAGGATGAACGTACTCTGTACGGTCAATCATCTTTCGAGATGAGTTGTGTGGATTAACACCGGTACCGTCAAATGAACAACTCAATAAAATGAGGCGATAATATTGTCGAAAGTTGTAGAGATTTCCCCAACCACGAGACATGAAGGACACTCCAAGCTCGTATTAAAGGTCGATGATGCGGGCATCATCGAACGGGGTGACTGGCTTTCCATCACTCCGGTCAGGGGTGTGGAGAAGCTCGCCATCAACAAGACGATGGACCAGGTGCCAAAGATCGCATCCCGCGTCTGTGGTATCTGCCCCATCGCCCATACCCTTGCAGGGATCGAGAGCATGGAGGGCTCCATCCGCTGTGAGATCCCCCGCGATGCTAAGCTCCTCCGCATTGTGCTGCAGTGTGCAAACCGTCTGCACAGTCATGCCCTGCACAACATCCTGACCCTCCCTGACATGTACATACCGGGAACCGACAAGAAGATCAACCCGTTCTCCGCTGAAGAGCCGGTCAGGAGCCATGCAAAGCGGATAGTCAGGCTGCGCGAGATCGGCCAGACCATCGGCGAGATCGCGGGAGGGGAAGCAGTCCATCCCAGCAACCCCCGTGTCGGCGGATTGTACAAGGCATGCACCCCCCGTGCTGTCCAGAAGATGTACGACCTTGCAAAGGAAGGCCTGCCACTGGCCATTGAACAGATGGAGTTCATGATTGCTGTCCTCCGCAACTTCCAGAGGCGTGACTGGACCGATGTCGGTGGAAAACAGATCCCGATCCCGAAAGACCTCGGGTACCACAACCAGGGATACATGGCTGCCCACCCGATGTATGGCAGTACCAACCTCGATGAAAATCCGGGCTGGGACCCCCAGCGCTGGACCGATGTCCGGCCCTGGGACTGGTACATGGGCGAGGTTGAAGTAAGCCTGGCAGACCCAAGCTACCCGATTGGTGGGACATCCCCCGTGGGAACCAAGGCCAACCCCCAGATGGAGGCATGTACCGGTGTCCCGCTGTATGACGGGGCACCCGTGGAGGTAGGACCCCGGGCACGCATGGTCCAGTTCAAGAACTACGACGAGAAAGGGACTATCGGCCAGCAGATTGCCCGATCGATGGAACTCCCCGATTGTCTTTACACCATCATCAACGCCCTCGATGAATACAACCCATCCGGGAAAGTACTGGCAGACTACATCCCCCAGGGTGACGGTTCACTGGGCTGGGCGGCAAATGAGGCCCCCCGTGGCTGTGACGTCCACCTGGCGAAGGTCAAGGACGGACGTGTGCTCTGGTACGAGATGCTGGTGCCGACCACCTGGAACTTCCCGACCTGCAGCCGCGCGCTCACTGGCGCCCCCTGGCAGCTTGCGGAAGTCATCGTCCGTGGATACGACCCGTGCGTCTCCTGTGCCACCCACATGATCGTGGTCGATGACGACAAGAGGATAGTCGCCCAGAAGCTGATTCAGTGAGCGTAACCGGATGGCATTCAGCGAGATCGTAATCACAGGGTGCGGAAATCCCCTGTTCGCCGATGACGGGTTTGGTCCTGCCGTGGTAGAAGAGCTCTCTTCCCTCAACCTTCCGGATAATGTCAAGGTAGTGGATGCGGGTCTTGGCGGCCCCCATTTCATCTTCACCCTGCTCAACCCGGAAGTGACGAGACGGCTGATCATCATCGATATCGCCGATTTCGGCGCAAATCCGGGTGAACTGGCGACATTCAGGGTCGAAGACCTGCCTCCTGGCAGCTATCGCGACGCCCATTCCTGGGATTTAACCGAACCGCTGCAGCGTATCAAGGATGATATCGATATCACGGTTATCGGGTGCCAGCCGAAGCGAGTTACTGCCCCTGAGTATGAAATAGGACTCTCGGAAGAGGTCCAAAAGGCGATACCCACAACGGTACGGTTCGTACTGGAACTGATTGGGGTGGACTATGGGACTGCTATCACGAATCTTCGGAAAGAAGAGTATCAGCACGGAGCCGACGAAGAAAGATGCGCCGGCGAAAGCTGAGGTTGAAAAAAAGGCTGAAATTACAAAAAAGGAGGAAAAGCCTGTGGCAGAAAAGATCACAGTTGGCCACGTGCACATGAGCGGGTGTACGGGCTGTCTCGTATCCCTGGCTGACAACGCCGAGGGATTACTCACCATTCTTGACAAATATGCCGACCTCGTCTATGGCCTGACCCTCGCGGACGTCAGGCATATACCCAAGATGGACGTGGCGCTTGTCGAGGGATCGGTCTGTATTCAGGATAAAATATCGGTACAGGAGATCAGGGAGACCAGGGAGAAGGCTGCCGTTGTAGTAGCTGTTGGCGGATGCGCCTGTTACGGCAATATCACCAGGTTCGGGCGCGGAGGTGTGCAAAACCAGCCGCAGCACGAATCGTACCTGCCGATCGGGGACCTCATCAAGGTCGATGTCTATATCCCGGGGTGCGCACCCTGCCCGCAGCTCATTCGGAACGTCTGCGTGATGGCCTACCTGCTCCTCAAAGGTAACAAGGAGCAGCAGGAGCTGGCCAAGAAATACCTTGCCCCGCTGATGCAGCTTGCCGAGCGCGGCACCGAAGCCTGCGGCTGCGACCTGATGTACGACGTCGTTAACCAGGGCCTCTGCATTGGGTGCGGAAGCTGCGCTGCGGCATGCCCGGTCCGGGCCATTACCCACGAGTACGGCAAGCCGAACGTGAACCGCGAGATGTGCATCAAGTGCGGCGCCTGTTACGCCCAGTGCCCGAGGAGCTTCTTCAACTTCGATGTCATCACAGAATTCGAGGGCATCACGGAGCTCATTGCCGGAGCGCTCAAGTGAGGTGACAGAAATGGGAACTGAACTCGGTAAGTACAAACTCTGCGTGTCCGCACGCTCCACCGACAAGGATATCCTGAAGAAAGCTCAGGATGGCGGAATCGTCACCCAGCTCTTCAAGTATGCCCTCGAAGAGGGTATCATTGACGGGGCGATTGTTGCCGGACCAAGTGATGAACCGTGGAGACCCCGGCCGTTCATCGCCACTTCGGTCGAAGAACTCATGGCGACCCCCGGGACGCGGTACAACATCAGCCCGCAGGTGTCCTGGATCAAGGAGGCAACCAGGAGCTTCGGCCTCGACAGGATCGGTATCGTCGGGACCCCCTGCCAGATGCAGGCCGTGCGGAAGGGACAGCTTTATCCTGTAGGCCTCCGCGATGTCGATGACAAGATCGCACTTGCGATCGGGATCTTCTGCATGGAGAACTTCCCGTACCAGAGCATCAAGCAGCTCGTCGAGGACCATGCCGGCATGAAGCTCGAGTCGGTCAAGAAGATAGATATCGGCAAGGGCAAGTTCTGGGTATACGGTGCACGGGGACAGGTCGTCCAGCTGCCGCTCAAGGTCACCCACAAGTACGAGCAGCCGGGATGCCATGTCTGCCTTGACTACGTGGCAAACCTGGCCGATGTCTCCACCGGGTCGGTCGGGAGCCCGGACGGCTGGAGCACGGTATTTGTACGGACCAGGAAGGGCGATGATATCTGGTCAAAGGCCATCGCTGCCGGCTGCTTCGAGACCAAGCCCATCGAGCAGGTCAAGCCCGGGCTCGAGCTCGTCTCCAAGCTCGCCAACGAGAAGATCACCAAGAACCAAAAGACCGTCGAGGAGCGGGCCAGGTTCGGCGTGAACAAGGCGCTGCGCAACCCGTATATCAAGCCCTGAAAAATACCCTGACCCTCTTTTTTTTATAATCCCGGCAGATCCCGCATTCCGGGCCACCTTGATCAGATATGCCAGGCTCACCGGGGAGTGGTCTTTGCATTCCTCCACTCTGCCCTCCTGTCATCCACGGAAACGACAGGAGGCGCTCGCATGGCACCGGGAGCGCTCTGACACGAACGGAACAATTTCCTGCATAGAGAGAAATGGCGTATGGCCTTCTACTGGAAAAGAAAAAGGGTAATTGAGGATTTTTAATTCATTTCCAGACATCAACCGGATCGATCGTGGCATCGATCAGCAGGTCAAATTCCATGGCTTTCAGCCACCCTCCCTTCTCAAACATCTTCATGAAACAGATGCCGACGAGGGCCGCATCATGGTATTTTTCAACCGCCGCTTTCACCTGCTCCAGGGTCACCGGGACATTCGGCATGGCAAGGCCGCCCATGACCACGACTGCTTTCGGAGATGATATCTCCACCGCACCCGCAGCCTGCATGCCGATATCGGAAACCAGTTTCAGTTTCTGCGCTTTTGATTCATCTACGTAGGGCACGAATACCTGTTCAAGGTTCATGCCACGCGTGGCAAACCCGAGAAGTTCGACGAACGGGGTGCAGGTGCCCGGGCAGCCGTAGTACACAACCTGGTCTCCGGCTTTCAACCCCTTCTTCTCCAGGTACTCTTTGAACGGCCGGAGCATGCCGGGAACACCCTGGAATACCTCTTTTTGTTTCATAACAGACACCGGTAACAACCATCCCCGCGTTCCGGCAGCAGGCCGGAATACCGGGAATGAGAATAAGGAGGTTCTCAAATATTAAGATACCAGCGCCTACAAGGTTAATTTGATCTTTTCATGGAACGAATCCTCGTCTGTTATGCCACCCGGTACGGTTCAACCCGGGACATTGCCACAATTATCGCCGATGTGCTTCGGGAAGCAGGGTACGAAGTGACCCTCTCGCCTGTAACGGATGCGGGCGACCCTGCCGGGTACGATGCCGTGGTCATCGGGAGCCCGCTCTACATGGGAAAGTGGCTTGTTGAAGCGCGGGAGTTCGTTAGCCGGTTCAGGTACTCCCTCCGATCGCGCCCGGTGGCCGTCTTTTCAGCCGGCTTTACGCTTCGGGACCGGACCGCCGGCCACCTCGGTGCAGCCGATGGCGCACTCGCCTCCTCGGTGAAGCCCTTTCTTTCTCCCGTATCCGCAGGCTACTTTGCCGGGAAGCTTGACCCGGACCATATGACAGTTGCAGACCGGGCGATTATCAGGCTTACCGGAACGGTTCCCGGAGATTTCCGCGATGCCGATGAGATAAAAAAGTGGGCCGGAACCCTTCCTACACTCCTGTTCTGCTGACCCGCGGCGGGTGCGCGGGTGAGGGGCGATCCCGTTTCACCGTTTCCTGCCGATCGTTGCCACGAACTGTCCCAGCGCCTCCCGCGAGCTCCCAGGGTTCCTGGCCGATATTTCGTAGGTTACCGCGCCGTCAAGCTCCTGCCGTACCCTGGCAGGACAGGCATCCGCGAGATCGCACTTGTTGAGCATGACCGAGAGCGGAACACCCCTCTCTTTCAAATGCTGGTAGAGGTGTTTTGTGAATGTATCGGGGCCGCAGGTACAGTCAACCATCAGCACTGCCGCATCCATCCCATGGGCGATTATCTCCCGGACGAACTCGAACCGTTCCTGTCCGGGTGTACCGTAGAGGTATACCACCCTGCCGTCAATTTCAATCTTTCCGAAATCGAGGGCAACCGTGGTGGTCCCGTCAGAACAATTCGCTTCCACGTGGCGGCTGCCGGGATCGATGGCCTGGACGAACGTTGATTTCCCGGCATGGAACGACCCGAAGACCACGATCTTCAATCGCGTGGGATCCATTGCCAGAATTTTCCCCCGAACTTTTTTAATGGTTCCGTTTTCAGCCGCCAGGTACCGGGACACCCGCTCCCTGCGGGCCATTCATCGGTTTTATTCTCACGCACGTACACCCTGTTGGTATGTCTGAAGCACACCATCCTGCCGGAAACCGTGTACGGCTGGAGACCACCCTGGGCACGATCGAGATCGAACTTTACGCGGATATGCCGGTCACTGCCGGCAACTTCGAATCGCTGGTGAAGAAAGGGTTTTATGACGGCGTCATCTTTCACAGGGTCATCGATGGATTCATGATCCAGGGCGGCGACCCGACCGGTACCGGGACAGGCGGACCCGGCTACGTGATCAGGGATGAGTTTACCCCGGCAAATCGCAACAACCGGGGGACCATCTCCATGGCCAACGCAGGTCCGAACACCGGGGGAAGCCAGTTCTTCATCAACCTGGTGGACAACAATTACCTCGACCGCAACCACCCCGTCTTCGGCAGGGTGGTCGGTGGGATGGATGTCGTCGATTCCATCGGGAAGGTCAGGACGGGAAAGGGGGACCGCCCGCTGACACCGGTAAAGATTGTCGTGGCATCCGTGGTCTGATTTTACCTGTTTCTCTTTTTTGGGGAAGAATCTGTCTTCTCTGCCTAACTTCGCCACTTTTCAGTACTTCCATCAAATTTAAACGACTTAACCCAATTCGCCAGAAGCAATTTACCAGTGATTTGGCGCCTCCAGGCTACCATATCTCTTGATAAAATCTCCAAGAATTGGGCGTATTTCTGGGGAGAAGTTGGAAATGATCTTGACAGGATACCCAAAAGAAGGGTATATGATCGTAAGTGTCAAATTCGTGAGATAATTTTTGAGGACTTTCAGATTTTTCACGACGGGATCTTTACAGAAAAGTTGTGTCAAACTCACCAGGACTTTGGTGAGGAAAACGATCAACACGCACCCGATCACCGCGTGTTTGGACCAGTGCCGGATCGGCCGGGCCGGCTCCTTCTTTGAGGTCCCGGATGAACTTCTCTGCACGGTCACGATTCTTGTAGGCATTCAGGATGTTTTCGGGATCATCATCGATGGTTGATTCAAGCACGAAGAAACCTTCAAGACCGGTTACATAGGGGTTGGGGATATCGCCAATGATCTTCTGGAGATGACCACGGGCGATGATCCAACCCCTCAGGAGCGATATACTGGCCGAGATCTTTTCCGCGTTCAACCTTCTTTGTGAGAACCTTCCCCTTCTCCAGGTCTTTCTCAAGTTTCCTTGCTTTCTTCGTCAACTGGTCACAGGCCAGGTCGTCACAGAAAAATATGTCCCGGACTTCTTCGCCATCCCGATATTTGACACATGAATAGACCCGGTTGCCAGAAACGAATGAAACCTGGCTTTCTTTCCTGGCATGGTAGATCGTTATCTCGTTCCGGTATGGTCCTTTCTTCTTTGCTTTCAGGGTCAAATAATGGAACTTCAGATCGCGGATCCTTCGTTTGTTATCCTGGGTATTCCCTCCACAGTCAAACACCAGAAGACTGCCTTCAGGAAGAACGCTCGAGCATAACCGGATCAGCATCTGCATATGCTTTTTATCCTGAACATTTCCTTTCTGGATGGTCAGCATCGTCGGTATGTTATTGAGGCCGACACTGATCCCAAATGCGATCTGGAGTTTCCCTGGCTGATTGTCCCGGGAATACCCTAACTCCCCAGCGGACATTTTGTCCCCTCAAAGTAACTCGAACTGAAGTCCACGAACTGGGTTGGATCCACGAGGCTCTGCTGGGAGATCCAGCGTTGAAACTGGTCAAGAACAATCGACTTTCTTTCTCCCAGTCGTTCCAGAGTCCGATACAAACTCCGGTCTGAAATTGTATCTTCAAACCCCAGTGTCTTGAGAAGTTCGTCGGGGGTAAAGTCCAGAATCTTATTGATCGATACCGATTGATTGAGTTTGTTGCTGATGAGAGTTTACGGATGGTATGAATGACTTGCTTCGACCACCAACTCCGCCAAGAACTGATGCGAAAAAGTTGGTCTCCGAATCAATTTTATCGATTAATGCTATATTACCTAATGAGAAGGCTGTGTTTTTTTGCATGAAATTATATAAACACTACCTTCTCATCCTTCTTCTGGCGAAGTCAGGTTCTCTGCATCACTCTCCCGATTGCACCTGTGCAGAACATAGGTTCGGGCGGCGCCGGGCCTGCCCGGGATATGACATCCGGACGTCCTTGAGAAATTAGATTGAAAACTGCTCGGCGGTTGGTTTGCAACTGCCGGAAAAAAAATTATGCCAGGTAATCCGAAGGAGTTGGCATCTGTTCCTTCAGACCCTTCCGCTTCCTGATCGCCGTCACCACGTCCCTGGCCATGCCTGACGGCACGATCTCAAACCCGGCAAACTCGGTGCTCCACATGGCGCGGCCCTCGGTTGCGGACCGGATATCCCCGGCAAACCCGAAGAGCTCTGCCACCGGTGCCTTGCCTACCACGGTCATGGTGTCGCCCTCGCTTTGCATGTCAAAGACCTGGCCGCGCCGCCCCTGGATCTGGGAGGTCGCAGCTCCCATCTGGTCGGCAGGCACGGTGATCTGGATCTTCTGAATCGGTTCAAGGAGGGAATCGCCTGCAATCAGCATGCCGCCCTTCAGCGCTGACCGGACCGCGGGGATGACCTGGGCCGGGCCCCGGTGGATGGCATCTTCATGGAGCTTGACATCGACCAGGCGGATCTTGAGGTTCTGGACCGGTTCATCGGCGAGCGGCCCTCCTGCCAGCGCCTCGTGAACGCCTTCAAGGATCAGCTCCATGGTCTCGTTCAGGTACTGGATACCCTTGGTCATGTCGATGAAGATGTTGGTGCCGTGGATGTCCTTGATGTTCTTGGCCTCTTCCTTGTCCATCCCTGCAGCGATAAGGGCATCCCTTCGCTCGAGCGCGGTCTGGGTCATGGAGACTTCACCGGCCTTGATGAGGTTGACGATCTCCTCGGCAAGCGGCTCGATCTCGAGGTAGAACCGGTTGTGGCGGTTCGGTGATTTTCCTTCGACCGGCCCGGCCTTCTGGGTGACGGTCTCCCGGTACACCACGATGGGGGGTGAAGTCACGATCTCGACCCCCTTATCGCGCTTGATCCTCCCGGTGATGATCTCGAGGTGCAGCTCCCCCATCCCCGAGATGAGGTGCTCCCCGGTCTCTTCGTTGATGGTGACCACCAGGGTGGGGTCCTCCTTTGCCACCTGCCGGAGCACCTCGACAAGCTTGGGCAGGTCCTTCATGTTCTTTGCTTCGACGGCGACGGTCATGACCGGTTCGCTGTAGTGCTTGAGCGACTCGAAGGGGGTCATCTCCTGGAGGGTGGTCACGGTCGAACCGACAATGGCGTCCTTAAGCCCGGTTACCGCAGCAATGTTTCCTCCGACCAGTTCGTCGACCTCGACCCGGGTTGGTCCCATGAAGATGCCTACCTGCTGGAGGCGGTTTACCTTCCTGGCGGTCCCCATCACGTACATCTCGGTCCCGCGCCTGAGTCTTCCCGAGAAGAGCCGCCCGGTGGCTACTTCTCCGGCGTGGGGGTCAAAGGATATATCGGTGACCATCAGGGTAACCGGTCCGTTCGGGTCGCAGTTCATCATGGCCTTTCCTTCCGGCGACTCTGTATCGCCGTGCCAGATGACCTTGATACGGCGTTTCTGCGCGTCTACCGGGTTTGGCAGGTGGCGGACCACCATGTCGAGCACCACATCGCAGAGCGGGCTGCGTTTTGCAAGGCTCTTCATATCGCCGGACCGGCACTTGTCGTAGACTTCCTTGAACGAGACACCGCTCTTCTTCATGTAGGGGACCGAGACCCCCCAGTTATAGAGAGCAGACCCAAACGCAACCGTCCCCTGGGCCGCGTCAAGCTTCCAGCCCTTGTTGTAGGCATCCTCCTTCATGCCCTTGATGAGCTTGTTGACCTTGTCGATCACCTTGCCAAGACGGATCTGCATCTCCATCTCGTCCACCTTGAGCTCGTTGATCAGCCGGTCCACCTTGTTGATGAAGAGGACCGGGCGGACGCCCTCCTTCAGGGCCTGGCGGAGCACGGTCTCGGTCTGGGGCATGGTGCCTTCAACGGCATCGACCAGCACCACCGCGCCATCAACCGCGCGCATGGCACGTGTCACGTCACCACCGAAGTCAACGTGGCCGGGGGTATCGATCATGTTGATGAGGTATTCCTGCCTGTCGTACTCGTGGATCATCGATACGTTGCTTGCATCGATGGTAATACCCCGCGACTGCTCCTCTTCGTCAGAGTCCATGAAGAGTTGCTTTCCGGCCAGTTCCTCGCTGATTATCCCGGCACCGGCCAGGAGGTTGTCTGAAAGGGTGGTCTTTCCATGGTCGATATGCGCTACAATGCCGATGTTCCGGATGTGAACCGGCTCGTTCATCAGTTCCTTTACCCGATCTATCGATTTCCTGCCTCTGGCCATAACAACACCATAAAAAAAGGGATCTCATCTGGCGGATTTCGCGATGCGTTCCCGCTCTTCTTTCTTATTCACCGAATATGCCTTCACATCGCCTTTTGAAGCCGCTATCAGCTCGTCTGCAAGACATGCAGCGACCGGCCTCTTGCTCTTGTGTGCTGCTTTTTCCACGGCCTCCGAAATGAAGAAGAGGGCCGTGTTGACACGCCGGATGGGTGCGGTATCGACAGATTTCGGGACGTTGATCCCGCCGTACTTGAGCCTGACCGTCTCCTCGCGCTGGCCGGTGTTGGCAATCGCCTCAATGAGGACCTGGACAGGGTTCTTCTTGGTCTTCTGGTGGACGATCTCGAAGGCATCGCGGACGATGCGCATGGCAAGCTGCTTGTTGCCGGTATTGGCTTCCGATTGCATGAGCCGGTTGATAAGGCGCTCGACGATGAGCATGTGGGCCTTGTTGAACTCCTGCCGGGTGAACTTACCGGTGGTGTGGGGCACGATAACCGGGTCCAGCCCGACATACCTGACAAGGCCGGGATCGGCCACCTGTACCTCGGAGAGGTCCCACCGGTTGAAGAGCAGCAGGTTTGCTGCCCGGGTCTCTGTCTCTGCCATCTTCATCACCTGCGCGGTTTCTCCTTGCGGCCGATGACCATCTCGTGGAGTGAAACGTTGTTCACCTTGGTCACGACATACCGTACGCCGGGGATATCCCCCATGGAACGGCCAAGCCTGCCACCGATTCCCTCTATCTCGACTTCATCGTGTTCATCGATGAAGTTGATTGCCCCGTCACCCACCGCAAACGCAGTGACCTGGCGCCCGTTCTTGATCAGCTGGACGCGGACGCATTTGCGGATGGCCGAGTTCGGCTGCTTTGCTTCCACGCCGATCTTTTCCAGCACGATACCCCGTGCCTGGGGTGCCCCCTCAAGGGGATCGGACTTCAGGTTCACACCCGAATGGCTCCGTACGTACTTGGGATCACTCCACCGGAACTTTTTGGCATCGCGGGTGAGTTTCCTTGCAGCAAATTTTCCCTGTCCCATGAAATCCCTCAGTTATTTTACACGTGTCGACGATGTGGATAGACCCCACTGTGATATATATAATCGCGCGGAACGGTTTTATATATTGTGGAGTCCCTTTTTGTGCCTGGTAAGGTTATCCCGCATTGCTAATAATATTATACGTCTATCCGGCGTACCTGTACTGATGAATTCCCGTATCTATAAGCGGGTGCATTTCGATGCCAGCCACAGGCTCATGCACTATCGCGGGAAATGCGCAAACCTCCATGGCCACCGCTGGAAAGTAGAGGTCTGGATCACCGGAGAGGTGGACCCGGCCACCGGAATACTTGTCGATTACAATGCCATCAAATCGATTGTCGAGCGCTTCGATCACCAGATCATCCTCAACCGCGACGACCCGATGGCAGCATGCATCGGGCAGTTCCAGCCAGTTGTCACCACGCCCGGAGACCCGACAAGCGAACTCCTCGCTGAAATCATCCGGGATACCATCGAAGCGGAATGCCGGGAGGCAGGGGCCGCAGCACAGGTGGAACGGATCAGGGTCTGGGAGTCGGAGACCTGTTTTGCCGAGATCGGGTCATGAGAATCGCTGAGATCTTCCGATCGGTCCAGGGGGAAGGAAAATGCCAGGGGGCTCCCTGCACCTTCCTGCGGCTTGCCGGGTGCAACCTCGCCTGTGCCTGGTGCGACACCCCCTCTGCCAGGAGCGGGGGGGTGGACATGACCTGCGACGAGGTCATGCAGCGGATCGCGGCAGTCACCGGGCACCGCCTCTGCATTACAGGGGGCGAACCGCTCATGCAGGCTGAGGGGTTGCTCCCCCTGGTGCGTTTTTACAGCGGCAGGGGGGTTGAGATCGAGATCGAAACAAACGGCACGATCGATTTTCGCCCGTTCCAGCCCTATGCCTCGATCTGCATGGACGTGAAGTGTCCCTCATCGGGCATGCGGTCTGATACCGGGCTTCTCGCCTTCCTTTCCCCCCGCGACAGCCTCAGGTTCGTGGTGGCAGGGAGGGAGGACTGCGAGTTCGCGGCCCGGATCCTGGAAGAGCATCCGGTCCGGTGCGAAGTCTTCTTCTCCCCGGTGTTCGGATCGGATTACCGGCAGGTTGCCGATTTCATCGTCGCCCGTGACCTCCCGGTCCGGCTCCAGGTCCAGCTGCACAAGGTTGTCGGGGTGCCATGATGCGGGCGGTCTGTCTCCTCTCCGGCGGTATGGACTCTGCCACGCTGGCATACCATGCCCGTCATGAAGGCTACGATCTCATCTGCCTCCATCTCAATTACGGGCAGAGGACCGAGAGAAAAGAGCGGTTGGCGGCACGGACCATCGCCGGCCTTCTCGGGGCGGAGGAGTTCATCGAGATCGACCTCGCCTACCTGGCCCGGTTCGGCGGAAGCAGCCTGACCGATCACCGGATTGCCATCGAGAGGTTCAGGGAGGGCGGTGAGGGGGTGCCCGCCACCTATGTCCCGTTCCGGAACGCCAACCTCCTCTCCATTGCCACAAGCTGTGCCGAGGCGAAGGGTGCGGGTGCGGTCTTTATCGGAGTCCAGTCCCGGGACTACAGCGGGTACCCTGACTGCCAGCCTCGGTTTATCGAGGCCTTCCAACGGGTGGTGGACACCGGTACCCGTGACGGGACCCGGATCAGCATCATGGCCCCGTTCCTGGACATGACCAAGCAGGAGATACTGTCGCTCGGGCGTACGCTCGGGGTACCGTACGAGCATACCTGGTCCTGCTACCAGGACGAAGAGAAAGCCTGCGGGTTATGCGGGGCCTGCTATTTCAGGAAGGCCGCGTTCGAGGCGCTCGGCATGAAGGACCCCATACCCTACAAGGGAGATGACTGAATGGAACTCTACCGTGGAAAACGAATGAGCATCGAGAAGAAGCAGGTCCGGCTTGCCAGCGGGCGGGAGGTGGAACGAATCGTGGTCCACCCGGGAGATGCTGCAGCGGTCCTGCCGGTCAGGGCAGACGGCTGCTGCTATCTCATCCGCCAGTTCCGTGCTGCGATAGGAGAGAGCATACTCGAGGTGCCGGCCGGAACGCTGCGTGCCGGAGAGCGGCCGGAAGATGCCGCGCACCGGGAACTGATCGAGGAGACCGGCCTGCAGGCAGAGACGCTGATCGACCGGGGGTTCATCTTCACCACCCCGGGTTTTAGCGACGAGCGTATCTTTCTCTATGAGGGATATGGGCTCTCCCCCTCATGCCTGCACCAGAAGGACGATGATGAGGAGATCGAGCTTCTCAAGGTACCCCTTGCCGACCTTCCGGCCATGATACGGGACGGCGCGATATCCGATGCTAAGACCATCGCCCTAGTGTACCGGTGCCTGGTCTCCGGAAAATAACCTTCCCCGGAGGGGGCGTGGCGCAAATTTATAGCGCCCTGTGTCGAATAGTAGTAAGATTTTCCACGAGTGGTGGTGCAGAGGTATGGCCGAACCAGCCCAGATGGATGACGCGCGGCGGCGGTACGAGTTCAGAAAGACCCTCGAGAAGCTGCAGGCAAAACAGGGGAGCGGAACCGAGCTCATCTCGCTCTACGTCCCTCCTGACAAACAGATCCATGACGTGGTCGGCCAGCTCCGCGATGAGTTCGGGCAGTGCGCCAATATCAAGAGCAAACAGACCAGGACAAACGTCCAAAGCGCGATATCATCGATCCTCTCCCGCCTGAAATATTACAAAAACCCTCCTGAAAACGGCATGGCGGTCTTCTGCGGCACCATACAGCTTGGAGGAGACCGGTCCGACCTGGAATGCACCATCATTGAGCCGCCCGAACCCCTTAACCTCTACCTGTACCGGTGCAGTTCGAACTTCGAGCTCGAGCCCCTCAGGGAGATGCTCGAGGAAAAGAACGTGTATGGCCTGCTGGTGCTCGACAGGAGAGAGGCGTACTGGGGTTTCCTGCGGGGAAACCGGATCGAGCCGATCGGTGGTGTCACATCGACTGTCCCCGGCAAGCAGAGGAAAGGGGGGCAGTCCAGCGTCCGGTTCCAGCGCCTCCGTGAAATCGCCATCAACGAGTTCTACACCAAGATTGGAGAGCGGGCAAGCGACATATTCCTCTCCGAGAAGGACTTTTTCGAGCGGTTCAGGGGCGTCCTGATCGGTGGCCCGAGCCCGACCAAGGAAGAGTTCGAGGCCGGCCAGTACCTGCACCACGAAATCCAGAAGCGGATCATCGGGCTCTTCGATGTCGCCTATACCAACGAGAGCGGACTTGCCGAGCTGGTGGACGCTGCCAAGGATGCCCTCAAGGGCATGGCGGTGGTCAAGGAGAAAGAGATCATGAACCGGTTCCTCAAAGAACTCGTAAGAGAGGACGGCCTTGCGGCCTACGGCGAGGAGAGTGTCAGGAAGAACCTCGATCTCGGAGCCGTTGACACCCTCATCCTCTCAAGCAGGCTGCGGAAGTCACGGGTCACCATCACGTGCCAGAACTGCGGTCGTTCCGAAGAGCGGACCATCTCGCTTGAACCGGGCAAGACCGTCGAGGATATTCTCGCCACCACCTGCCGGCAGTGCACTGCCCCGATGGTGGTCGATTCGGAAGTGGATATCGTTGAGGAACTGACTACCCTTGCCGACCAGACCAGCACGAAGGTGGAGATCATCTCTGACGATTTCGAAGAGGGAGCCATTCTGTATACCGCGTTTGGCGGTATTGCTGCAATGCTCAGGTACAGGACGGGGTTCTGATGTACCTGGAGACCTTCGAGACCATCAGCAGGGCGCTCGCATCGGCGACCGGAATCCCACATCCGCCTCTTACCGATGGTGGTGCGCACGCCGATTTTGCCTCCACGGTCGCCTTTGACCTGGCAAAAGAACGGAAAACGCCTCCCGCGAAGATCGCCGCGGAGCTTGCAGAAGGCCTGCGGACCGATCCAGACCTGCACATCGTCCGGATAGAGACCCGGGGGCCGTATATCAACTTCCATACCGGGAGTGGTTACACCAGGGAGACCCTGGCCCGGGCCATCCTTCCAGGATACGGGAGCCTTCCGCGGCAGCCGGTGCGGATCGTGCTGGAGCATACCAGTGCAAACCCGAACGGACCCCTCCATGTTGGTCATATCAGGAACACCATCATCGGGGACACTCTGGCCAGGGCGTTCCGCAAGGCGGGCCATACCGTCGAAGTGCAGTACTACGTCAATGACATGGGGCGCCAGATCGCTATTGTTGTCTGGGGATTCACCCACCTTGACAGCGCCCGGCGCGAAGGTGAAAAGGGTGATCACCATGTTGCACGGGTATACATCGCAGCAAACCGCGAGATCGGGCAGGATCCCGGGATCGTTTTCGATGTTGACCGCTTAATGCAGGAGGTTGAGCGGGGGGATGCAAAGACGGTATCGCTCTTCAGGGACGCGGTGAACGAATGCCTCGATGGTTTCAGGGAGACCCTGGACGCTCTGAACGCCCGCCACGACCGGTTCGTGTGGGAGAGCGATTTCATCCGGAACGGGGATACCTCCCGGGTCATCGCCCGTCTCATCCATCTCCCCGAGTGCCATGACGACGGGAGGCTCTGGATCGACCTTTCTTCTGCCGGGTTCGAGAAGGAGTACGTGCTGCGGAGGAGCGATGGGACAACGGTGTATGCTGCCCGCGACCTTGCCTACCATGTATGGAAAGGACGGAACTTCGACCGCGTGATCGATGTCCTGGGAGCGGATCACAAGCTGATCGGGTCCCAGCTCATCGCCACCCTGCGGCTGCTCGGAGAAAATGCTCCGGAGATCATCCATTTCGAGTTTGTCTCGCTACCGGAAGGTGCGATGAGCACCAGGGCAGGGACCTTCATTTCTGCCGATGAGCTGATCGAAGAAGTCACCAGGAGGGCGTACGAAGAAGTCACCGCACGGCGCGATGACCTCGATTACCAGGCCAGGCAGGCAATCGCCCGGGCCGTTGCCCTGGCCGCCATCCGCTACGACATCGTCAGGATCTCCCCGGAGAAGAGCACGGTTTTCGACTGGGACGAGGCCCTCGACTTTGAGCGGCAGAGCGGGCCCTACATCCAGTACGCCCATGCACGGGCATGCAGTATCCTCGAAAAGGCCGGGGACTTTGAACCGGCATTTACCCTTGCCATGGAAAGTGAGATCGCACTTGCCAAGCACATCGCAAAGTTCCCCTGGGTGCTCAAATCTGCTGTCAGGGACCTGCGGCCCCACCTGATTGCCACCTATGCCAGGGAACTGGCCGACCTCTTCAACGTCTTCTACCAGTTCGAACCGGTCCTAAAGAGCCAGGGTGAGACAAGAGACAGTCGCCTCACCCTGGTGCTGGCAACAAAAAACACCCTTCGGGAGGCACTTGAGACCCTTGGCATCGAAGCACTCGCAACCATGTAAGGCGCTCCGGAGCCAGGGATACCAGTTCGTTGCGCCGGACTCCTCTGCAGCGGTCAAGCCCTGCCTCTGGTGCAAGAAGGCGCTCAAGGGGGGTGAAAAGTGTTACAAGCACCAGTTCTACGGGGTGGAGAGTCACCGGTGTGTCCAGATGACCCCGACGCTCCGGTGCAACCACCGCTGTCTCTTCTGCTGGCGGTCGTTCGAACACGAGTACCCGGGCGAACGCGAGTGCAGCCCCGAAGAGATCGTCGCCAGGATCCCGGATCTCCAGAAGAGAGCCCTCTCGGGATACAAGGTCTCCCCGTACGTGACCGCGGAGCGGTTTTCAGAGGCGCTCTCCCCCCGGCACGTTGCCATTTCCCTTTCCGGCGAACCAACGCTCTACCCGTACCTGCCGGAACTGATCGACCTGTTCACGCACCAGGGTTACACTACGTTCCTGGTCTCCAACGGGACAAGGCCATGGGTAATCGATGCCTGCCGCCCGTTCCAGACCTACATCTCGCTCCCAGCACCTGACCGCGAATCCTATCTCCGTATCTGCCGGCCCCTGGAAGACTGCTGGGACCTGATCGGGGAGAGCATCGCGCTCCTGGGAACCCGCCGATCGGCGGTCCGGATCACCCTGGTACAGGGCATCAATTCCTCTGCACCCGGGAAATATGCCAAACTGGTCCAGGACTCGGGAGCAACCTTCGTTGAGGTGAAGGGATATATGTATCTTGGATACAGTAGAAAACGATTGGGGAGAGAGAATATGCCGCGACATGCGGATGTGCGGGCATTTGCCGGTAGCATTGCCAGCCATTGCGATTACCGGATCACGGATGAGAACCCTGCAAGCAGGGTGGTGCTCCTGGAGCAGGACCCATGAGGTTTGACCCCGAAGAGTTCCGGAAGAAGGCCCGCGACCATTTTGAAGAGGCCTGGTATGCAGGGGCCCGGGTCATTACGCCGCCGCGGTCGGGTGACAGGTATCCCCGGCTCAGGTACGGGCAGGCCAGGCCGCATCCCGTGTATTCCATGGTCCAGCGGCTGAGAGAGACCTACCTCTCTCTCGGGTTCGACGAGGCCTGCAATCCCATCATCGTCGAGGAGCAGGAAGTGTACCGGCAGTTCGGCCCCGAAGCCCGGGCCGTCCTTGACCGGGTCTTCTACCTCGGCGGTCTAGAGCGGCCGAACCAGGGGATCGGCAGGGCCGAACTCGAAGGGATTGCCGCGATAACCGGCAAGCAGGCCGGTCGGGATGAGGAGGAGCGACTCCGGGAGCTCCTCCAGTCCTACAAGAAATCGGCCATCGATGGCGATGATCTCATCCGTGCCACGTCCCAGGTGCTCGGGATCGATGACGGGATGACCGTTGAGATCTATGACCGGGTCTTCTCTGCCTTCAAGGATCTCACCCCCCGTTCCTCCCGGAGCACGCTTCGCAGCCACATGACCAGCGGGTGGTTCATAACGCTGGGGGAGATATGGGAGAGGCAGCCCCTCCCGCTCCGCCTCTTCTCGATCGACCGCTGTTTCCGAAGGGAACAGGAGGAGGGGCCGACCCGGCTCATGAGCTACCATTCAGCTTCGTGCGTGGTTGCCGGCGAGGATGTTACCATCGACGAAGGAAAAGCGGTCAGCAGGGCGCTGCTCTCCGCGTTCGGGTATACCGACTTCCGGTTCGTCCCTGATGAGAAACGCTCCAAGTACTACATGCCCGGCACCCAGACCGAGGTGTACGCACGCCACCCGGTCCACGACTGGGTGGAGGTTGCCACGTTCGGGCTCTACTCGCCATCGGCGCTCGGGGAATACGGGATCGGTATCCCGGTCATGAACCTGGGGCTTGGGGTGGAACGGTTGGCGATGATCGCGTACCATGCCGATGATGTCCGGAAACTGACATTTCCCCAGTTCTTCCCGGTGACCTTCTCCGATTTCGAGATTGCAGGGGCCGTAGGTCTACGCGAAGAACCGGAAACCCGGGAGGGGAGGGACCTGGCATCGGCGATCCATGCTGCCGCCCTTGCCCATGGGGACGAGCCGGGCCCCTGCTCGTTTGTTGCATACCAGGGCTCCCTGGCCGGGCACGAGGTGACGGTCCATGTCGAGGAGCCGGAAACGGGATCGCGGCTCCTCGGCCCGGCCTGTGGAAACGAGATCGTTGTCCACCAGGGTTCGGTCCTCGGAGTTCCCGATACTGAAAAATGGAAGGATGTGCGGGAACAGGGGGTCTCTACCGGCCTGACCTATCTCTCGGCGGTCGCAGCACTGGCGGCGGCCCGGATCGAATCCGGCGCCCGGTGCGGGGAGGGGATCACCGTTCAGGTGAAGATGGCAAAACATCCGGGCGATATCAATATCCGCATCAGGGACTACGCCATGCGGTTTATCACCGACAACAACCGGAAGATCGATGTGAGGGGTCCGGTATTCCTCACCGTGCGCTCGGAAATCGTCGGGTAATACCCGGCCGGCCGCCCCTGTTTTCAGCGGTTCTCTCTCCGGCCGGTGCCGGTGACTGTAATTATGCGCCGGTCGTCCCGCTGTACTTTTCCACCAGCGTTCCGGCGATCTGGGTGACGGGGCCCATGGATGAGATCACGCCCTAGGTAGCAGAGACGGGTTCGCTTGGTCCCAACGGCAAAGAACCATGTCCCCGGCAGCTCTGGTGAATGATACGGGTATGACTGCAGCGGAGACCGATTAGAGCGGAGCGCCCTGCCTCCCGGGGTCCTGGCCGAACCTTTATTCGTTCCGCAGGTAACAGATCGGGCATGGCTGCGAAGCGATCGTTCTGGCCGGGGATCACTATCGGCTTTTTGGTGATGGTGCTCCTCGGCTCCCTCCCGGTCCTCGGCCCGGCCATCGGGGGATTCATCGCCGGCATAATAGCACGGGGAGGCGCCTGGGGCGGGGCCGCCGCAGGGTTTTTTTCGGGTCTCATATCGGCAATCATCTTTTCTTTTCTCAACGCCATTGGAGGAGGACTCCCCTTCGGGACTCCGGAATTTATTCCGGCAATGGCAATCGGGTTGTATGTCGTGGTCCTTACCCTCTATTTCGGGATCTTCGCCTTCCTGGGTGGGTTGACCGCAGGGGCGATTGTAAAATGATCGGATCCGATATACCATGAAAAGAGAGAAACCCCGGGAAAAGGGGGAGTCTGTGAGGTTTCTCTTCAAGGTGGTCTTCTGCAGAGGGGGGTGCGGGGGCCTGTTCCGCGAAGGTCCTCCCGCAGACCTCTCCACTCCTCATGTCTGGTGAACGGGATGAAGAACACCGGCCGTGCGCCGTGAAAGTGAAAGAGCCGGCTCAAGGGGGCTGACCCAAGAACCATGCAGATCGCCATAGTCGCCGTGGGGAAAGTCAGGGAACAGTTCATCAGGACCGGGCTGCAGGTCTATGCATCCCGCCTCGCACCCTGCCACAAGCTGACGTTCATCGATCTTCCCGAAGAGCGTATACCGGACCGGGCATCCGGCAGAGAGAAGGCCGGGATCATGCATGCCACGTGGGAACGGTTCCTGCTCCACGGTCCCCGGCCTGCGGTAACCATCGCCCTCGATCAGGGAGGAGACCTCCTCTCGAGTGAGGAACTTGCTTCACGGCTGAAGGGATACGAACTGGAAGGGAAGGGATCCCTTGCCTTTCTCATCGGCGGTCCGCTCGGACTGCCCGACGCGGTCCGCACGAAGGCCGATTCAGTGCTCTCCCTCTCGCCGATGACCTTCCCACACCAGCTGGTCCGGCTCATCCTGGTCGAGCAGCTCTACCGGGCAGCGTGCATCAACCGGAACATCCCATACCACAAGTAGATCAGGGTATGATCTCGCATCCGTTATACCGGGTGTGGGAAAAGTCCTCGATCCCAATCGTCCCTGACCGGATCAATTCGCGGATTCCTGGAAGTGCAGAGGAGAGCGAATCCTTGAGATCGCGGATCGATCGGCAGATGACTGCCTTTTCTCCAGGAGGCCAGGGGCGTGCGATGTCCGCGTACAGGCACCGGCCCCCGCAGAAGGAGAAGATATCGCACTGTCGACACGGCCCGGTCATCTCGCATACCGGGAGGTTTGCCGGGTCCGCGGTCCTGATATGTCCCACGTATGTATCTTTCATCCCGACCATCACCGGGCAGGGAGCGATATGCCCATCGGTCAGTATGGTGTAATTTGCGTACCCGCAGCCACAGCGGAGACGGGACGGCCGGTCCTGGAGGAGGTCGAGCGTTGTCTGGAGAAAGGGGTACCAGCGGAGGACCCGGCCTTCGGTTTCCATAACGCCCACCCAGTCCCGTACAAGGTTCCTGACCCCGGGGATATAGCATGAGTCAAGCCATCGTGCAAAGTCCCGCATCGACGAATCTCCCGAAAAATCGGCATCGATCTGCCAGTGGATGGAGTCAAATGAGTGGTGCTCGTTTTTGGCAAGAAACCGGACCGCTTCCCTGATATCGGTCCCTTCCGCAACCGTCATCCTGGCAACCAGTTCGCCGGTGTATCCACCGCATACGATCTCCCTGACGTTCCGGATCACCCGGTCAAAGGTCCCCGGTCCACGGTTCGCATCGGTTATTTTCCGTGGACCGTCAATGGATACGAGGATGTTCTCCATCCTGTTGACATACGAAGGGCCAAGCTGACCAAGCATCGTTCCATTGGTCTGGATCATGAAACGCCGGACCGGGGCGGTGTCCATGATGGTCCGGATGAGATCCATCCTCATCAGCGGCTCTCCCCCGTAGAACGTGATGCAGGGACACGGGTCCTTCTGGAGGAACCGGTAGAGGTCACAGAGGTCGCAGGAGAAGTCGGGCGGGAGCGACATGTCGATTTCCATGTCCTTTTCGCCCCCGGCCAACGCGTCAAAGGCTTTTCCCCGGCAGTACGTGCAACAGAGGTTGCACTCGTCGGTCAGGATCAGGTGATAGAACATGGGAAGTTCCGGTTTTTCCCTGGAGTGGCTTATGGTTTTTGCTGCAGCCGCCTTCCAACCATCAGAGCGCCGGCGCCGAGGAGTGCCCCGATAACAGAGTACGCCGGGACGGGGACGATTGTCGGGATGGACTGGCTGGTGTTCTCAACAGTCGCTGGTACCACCAGGTCGGGATTGCTGCGTGCGAGCAGTATGGTGTCCAGTGCTCTTACCTTTCCGCTCTTCGCACGCTCGAGCTTTGGGTTTATCTCGAGCGCCGTATTGAAGGAATCCACCGCTTCTTCGTACCGTCCGAGCCGGGAGAGTGCTTCCCCTTTATTTGTCCAGATCTCTGCATCAAAGGAGGCGTAGTTCGGGTGTTTTCTCATCTCCCAGTCCGCAAGCCTGATGACTTCCTGGTAGACGGCCATGGCCTGGGTTGAGTCTCCTGTCTCCTGGAGGCTAATCCCTTTACGAAGGAGTGCGTACATGTCCCGCTGGTTGATTCCAAGCGCACGGTCATAGGCCTCGATTGCTTTTTGGTGATCCCCGAGCGCGGCACGGGAATCGCCCATATTCGTCCATGCTTCGGTGTAGTGGGGATCAAGCGCAATCGCTTTTTCAAACGCCAGCTCCGCATCCCCGTACCGTCCCGTGCGCATGTGCGCTATCCCCAGCTTGTTCCAGGCGATGCTGTTGTAGGGGTCACCTGCCACCGCAGTCTCATACTCGACCAGCGCTTCGTGATACAGCTTCCGGAGCAGGAGGTCGTCTCCCTTCCGGAGATGCATCGCCGGGTCTGAAGAGGCGTCCGCAGTTCCCGGAACAGGCAGGGCTACTGCTGCCACCACGACCAGGAGGGCCAGGAAAAAGCGGATCGATGCTGCAGGATTCTCTCTATCCATATGGTTAGGTAAGATCTCATTGTGGGTGTTTAATATCCTACCGAACGGGAAACATGAAAAAAATGTTCGTGGAGGGCTTACATCTGTCAATACCGGGTTCAACCTCTGTCGCCCTGCAGCGCTTCGCCTGTCGCGCCACTGCAGCGGACCGAACGGGTGGGATGACTGCCATTGCCAGCTGCATGGCGTCTCGATCGCAGGGATGGTGCTGAAAGCAGGACTTGCCTTGGCGTAACCATAACCCTGCTTTCCCATTGGGACCCGGTGGAAGCATTTTCCTTGTCAGCGAACGAGGGTGGCACTCTGAAGCCGGCCCTTCTCCAAGGTATGACGCCTTCCACCCGTTGGACCGTATATTTCCCGCATTTTTTTGATTTCGCGGGACTTGCAACATTTATGCTGCACTACAGGGTTTTGGATGTTCGTGGAGAGAGAGAAAAAAAAAGGATGGGCTCGAGGAGATTCGAACTCCTGACCTCCGCCGTGTGAAGGCGATGTAAAGGACAGCGTTTCCAGAACCGAGCCCAGAATAAGCGTTTCCAGAGGGTGTTCAAAGAAGACAGAATCCCTAGGGAGCGCGTGGCCGTCCATACCTCCTATTTTTTCCCTGATCTGAGATTTATACTATCGTGACAATGGGATGAACAACGCGACAGAAAATGTATATATCATGTTGATTTATACCCTACGGTTGATGAGAATAAGTCAACATATGTTGAATATCCATCGATATCCAAAATCATCTCCAGTGATTCGGAGTCCGTCATGAATAAGGAGGGAATGGGGAATCCAGGGAAAGATGGGATACTGTATCCGTGGGATTTTCTTCTTTCGTATGGAAGCATGTTCCGGAAATCGTCATTGATCATACTCCTCTTCCTGGGGAGGAACTATCCGACCAAATACCACGTGCGGGATCTGGCCCGATCTCTCCAGTACGATGTCTCCCTTATCAGCAAAAATCTGAAACAATTGGAGAAGCTGGGGATGGTCTCCCATGAGGAAGTGGGAAACCTCGTTTTTTATCAATCCAACATGAACAATGTGCTGACCAGACAGATGAAAATCTGTTTTACCCTGCTAGAGATACACAGGCTGATCCAGAACCTCCATCCCATCACAACAACCGTCATTTTATACGGGAGTTGCGCCAAGGGCGAGGATACCCATCGGAGTGATATTGATCTCTATATTGAAACACAGGACAAGGAGGCAGTGATGACGATTCTCAACACCCATCAGAAAAAGATCGTCCGGGAGATCTCACCGATTGTCCTGACTCTGGATGAGATGTATGCCCTGAAGAGAGACGATAGAAGCCTCTACGATCAGATCCACCAGGGATTGATACTGAAAGGGAGAGAGCATGTCGTATAGATTCACGAACTGCCTGAACATACATGGATTACGAACAGTTCCTATCGATCGGTTGAACATCAAAAAAGAGCTGCAGGAATCACGAAAGGATCTCGAGTCGGCAAGGAAATCCCTGCACGAACAGGATTATAAATGGACGATCATCAAGGCGTATTATTCCATGTTTCATGCCGGCAAATCGCTCATCCTAAGTGCGGGATACATGGAGAAGAGCCATGATTGCCTGATCATAGCCGTGGAGGAACTATTTGCAAATAAAGGTCTCCTGCCTCCATCAACGGTAACCGATTTCCGAAATGCAAAAACAGCCCGGGAATCGGCCGATTATGGCCTGACCTACGGGAAAGATTCCGCAGAGGGAACGGTCCGCGATGCGGAATCGATGCACCAACTCGTCAGTACATATCTTTCCAAACAGGGATTTCGTATTCCCTCCCCATAGCGGGACTGGAACATTCTCGCCACGATAGAGAAGGGTCTGGTCAAGAACACATCTACCTTTTTACCAGCATTGCCATTTTATTCCGGTGATAGTCTGGTCCACAGTCAATACCGGCTCGATATCAAAGATAATGTCGGGAGTTTGGCAAGCGTCCGGTTCTTATCAACGAGCCTATTGATTACCATTAGTCATCACTTGAGTATCTTTTGTCATCAATTCAGGGAATGGAAACCGACACCTGTTACCTGAGAGGATTTGGAATAACCGGTAAAACCAATCCTTCCCGCGCATCCCTTTGTTGCTATCCCTTTAACTCCCGCCCGCCGATAACAGTGTGCCTACACTCCGCCATATGCGGCCACAGGAGAAAAGGAAACAGGAATAAGGGATATAATAGAAAAAGAAAAACAGATCACCCGGATCCGTCAACCAATTCATCTCACCTTATCCAAAGACACCATAAATCTTCTCAAAAATACGGGCAAAATGCCTCCAAAGTCGTAGACAGACTCATATTGGATGCGCTTAACGAATCGAAGCAATTAAGAATTTTAATAGGAGATTTCCAGTGGGCTCGAGGAGATTCGAACTCCTGACCTCCGCCGTGTGAAGGCGACGTCATAACCAGCTAGACCACGAGCCCGCAGTGCATCGACCGGGAATTGAACCCGGGCTATAGGCTTGGAAGGCCTAAGTCATGCCACTAGACCATCGATGCAGGTTTGCGCCTGTGTATATGGATTTTGGGAAATATTATTACTTTTGTTTTCCCGTATCCGCTCCGTCAAATGAAGCCATTTTTCCAAAAAAAACCTCCCGGTCCTGGCGACAGTGGGGGGGGAAAAAGGTGAAATTCGGTTATGCGAGCCCTTTTTGTTCGAGCTCGACTTTTTCGAGGGCCGCGATCCTTTTTTCGAGCGGGGGGTGGGTGGAGAAGAGCTCTATGAGGGTCGATCCTGAGAGGGCCGGGATGATGAAGAAGGCATTCGCCGTCTCCACTGCCTGCTTTTCTCTGGCTGGAACATAGTCCATCCTCCCGCTGATCTTCTGCAACGCCGAGATCAGGTCACGGGGATGACCGGTGATATAGGCACTCCCGCGATCGGCCGCGAACTCGCGGTACCGCGAAAGGGCCATGATCAGGAGCTGGGCGACAAAGTAGACCACAACGGCCACGATCCCTGCCAGGATCCATGCACTCCCGCTGTCCCTCCGGTTGAACATCGCTGCGAAGAGGAAGTTGTTCATCACCAGCGCGGCGATCATGGCCACGAAGCTTGCGATCGTAAGGGTCAGGACATCGCGGTTCTTGATATGCGATATCTCGTGGGCGAGCACCGCTTCGAGCTCGCGGAGAGAGAGCAGCCGCAGGATCGAATCGGTAACCGCAACCACGGCATGCTTCGGGCTCCTCCCGGTGGCAAAGGCGTTCGGCACCTGGGACTGCATGATCGCCACCCGGGGCATGGGGATGCCGGCTTCGGTGGCACACCTCTCGACAATCCGGTGCAGCTCGGGATACTCCTCGGGGGCAATCACCCGGGCCCTCGTACTCCAGAGGACGAGCCTGTCCGAGAAGAAATACTGGATGAACGCCATGACGAACACCAGCAACACCAGGAATGGAAGGCCGATACCGAGCATGGAGAGTACTGCAATGAACACGAGGTAGACCAGGAACAGGAGGAACATGGTCAGCCAGATCCTCCAGGTCAGACCCCAATCACGTTTCCATACCTTCATGCATCAATATACGGCAGGGGTGGCTCATAAACATTCTCTCCGTGCCCTAAAATGCAGGGCCGGAATTAAAAAACAGAGAGAAATTGCACCCATTTCTGGCAGGCCAGCGCAGCGCCCCGTGGCCCCGGGCTCCGGGAACGGGTCCCACACGTTCGTCACAAAAGGTCTTTCTTAATACTGAAGAGGAGGCATACTACGGATGAGTGAACGGGATGGAGCTTGACGAACGGATAATCACCCGGGCGATCCTTGAATCCCAGATGCGGGTGCTCCTTGATTATACCGATGTCGATGTCGCGGTGGTGGGAGCCGGACCATCGGGCCTCGTAGCAGCGGCATTCATCGGAGAATGCGGGTTGAAGGTGGCGGTCATCGAGAAGAAGCTCTCGGTCGGCGGCGGGATGTGGGGGGGAGGCATGATGTTTCCCCGGATCGTGGTACAGGACGGGGCCAAGCGGCTGCTCGATCATTTCTCCATCCGATCCGTTCCCTACGGAGAGGGCTACTGGGTTGCATCGTCCGTGGAATCGGTTGCCCGGCTGACTGCCGCAGCCTGCAGCGCCGGGGCGGAGTTCTTCAACCTGGTGAGCGTCGAGGACGTCATGATCCGGGGGGGAGGCCGTCTCTCGGGCCTGGTGATCAACTGGACCCCGGTGGGGATGGCCGGGTTCCACGTGGACCCCCTGACCATCGGGTGCCGGTTTGCAATCGATGCAACCGGGCATGATGCGGTGGTCGCCCGCCTTGTGGAGAAGAAATCTGGCGCGGTGCGGGTACATGGGGAGGGGTTCATGTGGGCAGACCGCGCCGAATCTGGTATCCTTGGCCACACCCGGGAGATCTTCCCGGGACTCATCGTCACCGGCATGGCGGCCAATGCCGTGTCCGGCGAACACCGCATGGGCCCGGTGTTTGGCGGAATGCTCCTTTCCGGCGAACACGCCGCCTCCCTGGTCATCCGGGAACTTGGTCACTGATTTTTTTTGGGAGACAGAAGAATTTTATTGTTTTTTAGGGTAAACCCTAACCCATGAAAGAGGTCAGTCCGGACGAGCTTGCCGATGTGGCCTACGGGCTCCTTGGGGTTATGCTCAATGCCGATCTCCAGGCCCGCGGATTGTATCTCTTTTCGCTTGTAGAGGCAAACAGCGACTTCGAACCTCTCTTCTCATCGGTATTTGCGAAATTTTCAGGCGAGTATCCCCAGCTTGGGGATGTTCTGATCCGGCGGTTTGGTTCTGCAACGGTGATATACCATTCGATCTGCGAGGGGGAGGGCGTGGTCCCGAGCAGGACCACCAGGATGTACTGGATCGTGCAGGATGCGCCTGGAGTCAGGCCAGAGGCTATCGAAGACGAACTGGCCGGAAAATGGTTGATATTCCTCCCTCCCGAAGAGGTCGACGCTGCCTGGATCAAAGTCCGGGACGCCACCTGCAGAAACGAGCTTGGGATCTCGGCCAAGGTGAGCACCGCAAAACCCAACCCCGATTCCCGCGACAACATCAAGGTCATCTACGTGTATACCCCGGATTGGCGTGACGAGGCAGATGTCATGCGGGTACGGGAGCGCCTGCGGGAACTTGGGTTTACCGATCGCCTCGGCTACAAGCGGAATATCGAGACCTTCAAAGGCGAATACAGCCAGAAGGGAAAAAGAGTGACCTTTTACAGTGCCTGATCCGGTCAGGCCTTCTTCTCTCTGTTCTTGGGCCGGAGATTCTTGTAGCCGCACTTGCGGCAGCTGGTCGCGCGAATCGCATTCCGCGCGTTGCAGCGCATGCAGATCTTCACGTTCAGGAGCCGTGATTCGGCTTCAGGAAACCTTGCCATTTTCGGACACCACTTATTGCCTTATAAAAAAGGTCATCCTGCCTCTTAACGGTTATGCATGAAACCCGGACCTTTCCTCTTCCAGCCAGGTTTTCATGCCGGCGAGCGCCCGGGCCCGGTGGGAGACCCGGCTCTTCTCCGCCAGGGTGAGCTCGGCGAGGGTCCTGCCGTTGCTGCACTCGAAGATGGGGTCGTAGCCAAACCCGCCCCTCCCCCGGGGTGCAACTATGACCCCGTCAATCCTCCCCCTGAATATGGTTGTTCCTTCCCGGGTCGCGCAGGCGATTGCCGTCTCAAACCAGGCGTGGCGGTCAGGGACTCCTTCCATGAGCTTGAGGATACCCTGGTTTCCGATGGTGTCAAGGACATATGCCGCATGCGGCCCGGGAAACCCCCGCAGCGCACGGATGCAGAACGCCGTGTCGTCAACAACCAGGGGCCGCTGGAGGATGCTGAATGCGTATTCCGCTTTCCGGCGTGCAATCTCTCCCACATCATCGTGGCGGTACTCGGGGATCTCCATCCTGATGTGTTCCACGGTTGCTGCAGGGCCGAAGAATGCCGCTACCTCCGCCGCTTTGTGGGGGTTTGAAGTCACCACGGCGATCTTCACAGATATCGCCCCCGTCGCTCGATCTCCTGCTCCCGGGAAAGTACCTCACGGGCGCCATTGAAGACCGCCTCGTACCCCTCGCTGAAGGCCTCCTTCAACACCGGGGACCGATCGGTCGTGCTTTCGAGGGTCTGGAACAGGACGTGGATATCCACACCGCGGGATTCCAGTTCTGAGGAGACCATGGCCAGACCGAAATCGATCAGGACGACCGCTCCGTCACGCAGGACCATGTTGCTGGTGGTGAGATCCCCGTGCACGATCCCTGCTGCGTGGAGCCGTCCGACCGTTCGTCCGGCCTCCCTGAGAGATCCTGCGGAGAGGTCATCGCGGAGCAGGTTCCCGTAAATCCGCTCCATCACCAGGGTGTCTGCGGTGACATCGCGGATGACAGGGGTCGGGACCCCGGACTTCCGGGCCATGGCAATGAGCCGTGCTTCCGCCCGCGTGCGTTCGGCGATCAGGCGTGAATCGAGCTCTTTCTTCCGGTATCTCTTGCTGACGCGATGTTTCCTGACCGTTTCCGGGCCAAGGGTGACCACGGCTTCGGCCCCCATTGCGCGGGTCATCTCGTATAGCGACTCCCGCCCGGTCTTCAGGGACGGGTCGTCATCCCGCCAGGTAACCTCCACCTGGTCTGGCCGGAACGATGGGTTTACCTGTGACCGTTCAAGGGGGAGCGGGCTGCCGCTCTCCAGCATGATCTTTCCGGTGTAGGCGATCATCGCCCCATTGTCGCCAAGATACCGGTTCTCGGGGACGAAGAGGGTGGCCCCCCGGTCTTCGCACATCGTGGCCAGCATCTCCTGGATACGCCGGTTCGCTCCGACCCCGCCTACGAGCAGCACCTCGTCCTTGCCGGTATGGGCCAGTGCCCGCTCCGTCACCTCCACGCACATGGCAAACGCTGTTTCCTGGAGGCTGTAGCAGACATCAGCAATCGCGGCCGCGCTCTCCCGGGCGGCACTCACCAGCCCTGAGAAGGCCAGATCCATCCCTTTCACCGTGTAGGGGAGGTGGATATATGCCCCGCCGCGGGCAAGCTCCTCTATTGCCGGTCCCCCGGGGTGCGGGAGGCCCATGCTCCGGGCATACTTGTCAAGCGCATTCCCGATGCCGATATCAAGCGTCTCCCCGAAGATGCGGTAGCGCCGGTTCAGGTAGCCTATCACCTGGGTATTGGCCCCGCTCGCGTAGAGGACGATGGGGTCGTGGCACCCGGTGGCGAATCTCCCGATCTCGATGTGGGCGACACAGTGGTTGACCCCCACCAGGGGGACACCCAGGGCAATGGACAGGGACCGGGCGGCGGTCGCCACCGTTCTCAGGCAGGGGCCGAGCCCGGGTCCCTGCGAGAAGGCCACGCCGGTGATGCTGCCGGGATCGGTGAGCACCCGGGAGATGACTCCTTTCATCTCCTGGGCATGGTGCTGGGCGGCCTCCCGGGGATGGATGCCACCGGCGGGTGGGGAGTAGGGTTTTGAAAAGAGCGAGACGAGATCGGTATCAAAAACAGCAGCGCTGAGGTTCCATGCTGTCCCCTCAATACCAAGAATCTGCCCAAAACCAGGCATCAGAGTGATTCTATTTCCTGAACTCGGTATACCCGCACTTCCCGCACGCGGTCCGGTCCTTGTGCTCGGCCATGATCACGCCGGGTCCGCAGCGGGGACAGTACTTCCTTGCCAGCGTCGCCTTTCCGCCCTCGACCCTGTAGCAGGATGCCCGCCGGGGAGCTGCGCTCCTGGCCTTCTTTGCCGCCATCAGGCACTTTCCTCCCTTGGCTTGGGCACACCCCTGGTCATCAGGAATGCCCGTTCGGTCTTTTTCTTCTGCTCTTCGGTGTCATACACCCGGGCCCTGCCAGAGAGCTCGGTCTTTCCAAACATGGTCTTCAGCGAGTCGAGCACCAGCAGTTTCTCGTTTACGTTCAGCGATGCGGCAAGTTTCCCGGCAACCTGTTTTCTTGACGGTGTCGCACCATCAAAGCGGAGGGAAAAGTCCACTTCCCGCCTGGAGAGGAGTTCATTCCTCGAATCCCTGGTAACCTCAAATTCCATCGGTATCCTCTCATAATTCGTGTTCGGATTATTTATACTCTGGCCACTGCTCCCTCTCATTCAAAAACGTCACCGCCCTCATCAACGAAATGCGAGAGCATTGTCCTCGCCTTCTCCTTTGCGGCAGGGGTCACCTCGCAGAGGACGACCCCCTCGCCCGGCTGTCCGTACAGGATCAGGGCACCGTCCGGGGCGGCGATGACCAGCGGGATGACGGCAAGGTCTTCCTCCCCGTCAACGAGGACCAGCACCCCGGGGCCCCGTACTGCCTGATCGAGCACGTCCATGAGCTCCCTGGTGATCGTCCCGGGCGGGTTGCGTGCATGGAGCTTTTTTTGAAAGACCGCCGGTGACCGGTTGAACGGCGAGCGCATCGTGTGGCCGTCGATGATGGCGATCCTGGGGACCACTCCCCGCCGGACCAGGTGCCAGGTGACGACATCCCCCACCGTGTACACGGTTTTTTTCTCAATGAGGGGAAGGACGTCCTCGCAGTCGGCGTAGAGCGTGCCAAACGGGATCTTGAAAAAATGGCGTTTTCCCGGGGGGAGCCTGAACATTCAGCGGACCTTCAGCGCATATCTCCCGGGGAGCGTGATATTCATTTTGTGTGCGATCTCGGACCTCCGGGGATCGATGATCACCAGGTATCCTGTCCAGTCGGTGGAGAGGTTGCCGCTTCCGCAGACCGCACAGCTCTCTCCCTCCACCACCCGGTGGCAATCCCTGCACACCTTTACCAGTTTCCTTTTAACGGCCGCCACGCTCACCACCCTTTTCCTTCTCCTTTGCCATGTCTTCTTCGAGCCAGCGGCTGGTGCCGAGCCCGGACTGTCGCATGGTCAGGCCGATCTTGCTGTCCCGGGGCTCGCGCTCGTTCAGGGAGAGGGTGACCACCCGGGCACGTATCCCCTCACCGACGGCGATGAACCGCTTCGACTCCTGGCAGATCAGCCGGGAGTTCTTCTCGTCGTAGTTGATATACTCATCAGAGATCTGGCTCACGTGGAGCATGGCATCGATCGGCCCGAGGCTCACGAACGCCCCAAAGCTCGTCGTCTCCACGACCAGCCCCTCCACGACCTCCTGCAGGATGAGCCGGAGAACGACGGCCTCGAACTCTACATCGTAGTAGACCGCCCCGTCCCCGGGAACGATCTCTCCATCGCCGATGTCGAGCACCCGGGTGACGGCGATGAAGATGCCGATCTCCTTGTCAATGCTTCCTTCAAGCTGCTCCTGGAGGACATCGAGGATAACCTTCTCAAGCTCTTCTCCAAGCCGGCGAGGAGGCACCCTCACCTTGTCTGCCAGTTTCATCCGGTAATACATGACCCACCTAGTTCCTGAACAATTCAAGCCGCTGTCTGCCCGAAAGCGATATCACCGGGATGCCCTTCCCGAGCAGCGCGTTCCGGAGACCCCGGTCATTGGTCACTACCATGCACCCATGCGTGTTTGCATAATATAGGATCTTCTCATCAACCGACCCGTGATCACCCGGGCTCTCCACCACGGCGCACCGCCCGGCAAGGATGAGCGCGGAACGGGCCGCGGCCCCTTCCTTTCCATGGGAGCATGCAAGTCCGCGGAGTTCTTCGAGCACTTCAGGGAGGATCAATGGTTCGTAGGATCCGATAAGATTTCCCAGCCCTTCGAAGATATCGATCCTGAACTGCACCTGGGCCATCAGGGCGTTGGCATCCAGGAGGACCCCTATTCGGCGAGGGTGCCCATTCCGATCAGTCGCCATCTGGCCCCCAGCTGACGGCTTATGGCGATCCGTGACCCGATCTCCACGCAGACCGGTCGTTTCAGGGTAACCTCGACCAGGTCTTTTTTTGCAGTGGTGACCACGCCTACCGTCACTGCGGTGCCGACCGAGAGCATCAGCGGTTCATTGTGCTTCAGTGGTTCGATGGAGAGCTCGCTGGTGGCGCCAACCACCCGTTCCATGAGGGTGACATGGAACTTCAGGCGGTCCCAGACCGGCGGAAGTGCTCCGACATGTCCGACGACCTGGCCGGCCAGGGCATCGCTCTTGGTCAGGGCCGGGTCGAGTTTCGTGCCGATGCCGAGCAGTCCTCCGGGAGATGCTTCGGCGACTTTCTTGAGCCCCACGTTTATGGTGGTGATCCTGGTGGTGATCGGTTCCCACCGGATCTTGTTCTCGGCCTGGACCTGTCGTCCGGGACGGATCTCGATATCATCGCCTTCCCTGAGAACCCCCCGTACCAGGGACCCTCCGATGACCCCGCCCTTGACCTCCCGCCAGCTCGTTCCCGGCTTGTTGATGTCAAAGGACCGGGCGACCAGCATGACCGGGGCGGCGTCCGGGTCCCGGGCCGGTTCGGGGATCGTGGCATCGAGGGCCTCGATGAGGGCTCCGATGTTGACCTGTTTCTGGGCCGATACCGGGATGACCGGCGCATGTTCTGCGATCGTTCCTTTCACGAATGCTTTGATCTGCTGGTAGTGCTTCAGGGCGTCCTTCTGGGAGACCACGTCGATCTTGTTCTGGACGATGACGATGTTTTTTATCCCGACGAGCTCGAGCGCCATCAGGTGCTCCTTGGTCTGCGGCTGCGGGCAGGGCTCGTTGGCGGCGATCACCAGCATCGCCCCGTCCATGAGCGCCGAACCCGAGAGCATGGTGGCCATCAGCGTCTCGTGCCCGGGAGCGTCGACAAAGGAGATCGACCGGAAGGGGACCGGTTTTCCGCCGCAGGCCGGGCATTCGGGCTTCGTGGTATAGGCATCCGGGCCGCTGCACTGCTCACACCGGTAGAACGTCGCATCGGCGTACCCGAGGCGGATCGAGATGCCCCGTTTTATCTCCTCGCTGTGGCGATCCGTCCACGCTTCGGTCATCCCGTAGACGAGCGTCGTCTTGCCGTGGTCAACGTGGCCGACGACCCCGATGTTGACGCTTGGAATGGTAGCATCCCGCAAATGCGATCGAACCTCCTTATACGATTATAAATGACTATACTTATACAAACCGGTCATGGGCCGGGAACCCGGGCCGTCTGTGCGCTCCCCTTCCGGGTCATCATGCTTCCCAGGCCGTCCGGTAACACTCCGTATGCTGCATCCTGCGCAAAGGTTAAAACGACAGTATGAGAAGATCTCCATATCCGAGGTTGACTACATGACCGTTGATACTGAATTATCCCGGATAGGAATATCGCTTCCAAAGAACCTGCTTGACAAATTCGACGAGATCATAACCTACCGGGGATACTCGTCCCGGTCGGAGGGGATCCGGGATGCCATCCGCAGCTACATCACCTACTACAAGTGGATGTCGGACGTGACCGGAGAGCGACAGGGGGTCATCACCATGATCTATGACCACGGGCAGCGCGGGCTGCTCTCCACGCTCACCGATATCCAGCACGAGTTCATGGAGATCATCCAGGCCATGCTCCATTCCCACGTCACCCATGATCGCTGCCTGGAGATCATCCTGGTGCGCGGGGAGGGCTCGGACCTGAAGACCCTGGCGGAGCGCCTGATGTCGCAAAAAGGGGTCGAAACGGTGAAGCTTACCACCATCCCGCTCAGCGATTAGCCGCCGCCTTCACAGCTCTGGTCGATGTTGGCGATCGCCTCCTGGAACCCGACCCCCGAGAGGAACTCCATCTCCTTTTTCACCTGTTTGTAATCCAGTTCCCGGTCCCTTTTCTGAGGCTCCCTCATCGGGGAGGCCACTGCGATCAGCTGGTCTGCCCGGTACAGGAGCCCGGTTGTATCGATCTCGGCAAACAGGCCACCCTTCATCTGTTCGATCCTGGTCACCGTGCCCGCGGTGCCGGTCCTCGGGTAGCGGACCTGCATGCCGACCGCGATCTCATCGGCGTTCATAGTTACCAATGGATGGTAAAGATACTATAAAGGTATTCTCCCGCCCATATCCCATCTGATGAGGTATACGCTCCAACGCGTACAGAAACACTATTTTGACGGGACCCACCGGGTGAAGTCTCCCGAGGAAACGCTCTCAATCGTCGAACCGCTCATGGGCAGGGTCGGGGTCGAGGAGGTCCGGGACATCACCGGCGTTGACCGGGTGGGCATTCCCTGTTTCACCGCATTCCGTCCCCGTGCCGCACGGGGCGGTGTGCGGTACCACGCCGGGAAGGGAAAGGACCCGGTCCAGGCCAGGGTATCCTCCCTTATGGAGGCCGTTGAGCGGTACAGCGGCGAGTACCACGGGGATGCCATGGAGTTTGCGTCCTACGAGGAGATCGGTGTGCACCGGGCCATCGATCCCGAAGACCTGGTGCTCCCGCGACCCCTGGGACAGGGCGAGAGACTTCACTGGAGCCCGGCCTACGACCTGCTCAATGACGAGGAGGTCTTCGTCCCGAGCAATGCGGTCTTTCACCCCTACGATACCCTGGGCATGACCATGCCCCTCTTTGCGAGCGATACCAACGGCCTTGCCAGCGGGAATGTCATCGAAGAGGCGATCCTGCACGCCATCCTCGAAGTGATGGAGCGGGATGCCATGAGCATGGCCGAGCAGGCCCGCTGTATGGGGACCCGGGTGGAGATCGATATCGACTGCCCGGCACGGGAGGTGAGGGACCGGTTCGAGTCCTGCGGGATCGCGGTTTACCTCTGGCTGGTGGAGGGGAGGACAGGCATCCCCACCATCGCTGCAGCCGGTGACGACACGGTGGCCCGGGACCCGGGGCTCCTGGTGATGGGATCGGGTACCCACCCGGACCCGGCCATCGCCGCCCTGCGGGCCCTGACCGAACTTGCCCAGAGCCGGGCTTCTCACCTGCACGGGGGCCGCGAGAACCCGGGCCGCACGCAACTGCTCGAGAAGGCAGGGTACGAACGTTTCAGGCGGATCAACCGGGAGTGGTTTGCCGATGGTGTCCCGGTCCCGCTTTCATCGATCGGGAACCGTTCGACCCCGTTCATCGACGAGGATATACGGGTGGTGCTCGAGGAGCTCCGGCCGCACGTGGAGCGGGTCTGCATCTGTGACCTGTCCCGGACCGAGATCCCGGTGGTGCGGGTAATCGTTCCCGGCCTCGAGGTCTCCCACGTGAACCGGGAGCGGGTGCGGAGGAGGGGGGCCGGTATGCACGACCGGACCCGGTAACGACCCGGTGGTTCCCGCGGACCCTGTCCGGGCACCTCAAATCATCACTTTTTCGAGCTGGGCAACGGTCCGCAGTGTGCTTTCGCGGGGTGTCCCGGAGGGCATCTTTACCGGCTCGTCATGGAGGGCCCCGAAGATCTCGGCCACGGCCTCACCGAGCGATGGGCCGTACCCGCCTTCCAGGACCAGTGCCAGGGGCTGGTCGACCGCCTCCATCAGGATCCTCGTCAGCACCCTGAAGTCCTGGGGGGCAAGCCTCATCCCGTTCATGGGATCGTCACCGAGCGTGTCCTGCCCGGCGGAGATGATCAGGAGATCGGGCTTGAAATGGCCCAGCGCTTCGGCAAAAACACGGGTGAACAGGCAGGCATAGTCATCGATCCCGCAGCCCTGCTGGAGGGGGGCATTCAGGGTGAACCCCATGCCCCTCCCCTCCCCTATCTCGTCGATCCAGCCGGTGCCGGGGAATGCATTCCTCATATGGACCGAGCAGAACAATACCCGGTCGCTCTTGTAGAATATCTTCTGGGTCCCGTTGCCGTGGTGGAGGTCCCAGTCGAGGATGGCGACCCGGTCGACCTGTTCCAGGGCCCATGCCGCGGCCACCGCGGCGTTGTTGAAGAGGCAAAAACCCATGGCCCGGTCCGGCTCGGCGTGGTGGCCGGGGGGGCGGACAAGGGCAAAGCAGTGCTCTCCGTCTAAAGCCCGCTCGGCGGCCAGGATCGATGAGCCCGCTGCCAGCAGCGCGGTCTCAAAGGATCCCTTGTTGACGTAGGTGTCCATGTCGATGTAGTGGATGCCGTCAAAAGAGCTGAAGTACTCGATCATCCTGATGTGGCCCCGGTGGTGCACCCGCTCGAGGTCGGCAAACGAGGCCGTGACCGGCCTTATGTGACTGATGTAGTCCGGGAGGCAGGAGATCACCCTGCGGATACGCTCCGGGTTTTCCCGGTGGATGTCGAGTTCGTGGACGGTGAATTCCTCGCCAAAAATTGCCGAGCACCGGGAGGTCATGTCCTTACGGGACCGCTGCCCCGCCCATAACTGCCGCTTCGCTGACGGCGACCTCCCGGCCGGTCCCGGTGATGCGGTACTTTCCGGCAGCCCTGACATCGTAGGGGTTGCCCTCGGTAGAGTAGGGCACCACGAATTCGCCGTTCACGCTCTCCGCCTGCCAGGTGAACTGCCTGCCGGTGTTGGTAACCAGCGGCAGCTCGATGATGCCCTCCCCTTTGATCCGGGCACCGGGCACGTACTCGAAGACCTTGACGTACTTGAGATCCACCGGGGCCTTCCCGCCGAACACGTTGGATGGAGATTCATGGACCAGCCGGTAATGCTGGAGGGCCGGCAGGGTTACGGTCGGCTGGACAATGACCGGGCTTACGACCGCTGCATGGTGTCCTTCCGGTGGGTGGGCATTATACTGGTCAGCTGCAGCATGGGCCTGCGAGGCTTCCATCACCTGGGCGTTCGTGACGATGGGGTACGATGTGCCCTGGGACGTGGTGTACTCGATGTAGTAGACCTGCCCGGGCAGGGTGAACGACCCGTCAAAGTTGTGGAGCCTGGAGATGGTGGTGCGGAAGTACTCGCCGGTGTACATCGTCATCGGCTGGAAGTTCCGCGGGTTTGCCGGGTCCACGGGGACGAGATAGACGGGCTGGTAGGGCCGCTGTCCGACCGATGCATTGTACCAGGTGGCCATCGCCCAGAACTTGCCGGTGTCCATCTCGATGTCGGTCATGACGTAGCGGGTGCCCTTGAGATCCGCGATACGGTTGGTCTCTTCTTCCGACTGGGACATGAAAAAGTCTGCCGATCCATTCGGCGTAATACCTGACTGGAACGGGTTGGCGTTAGGGATACGCCTGGCAACGTAGGTGATCAGGTGGCCATAGTCCCACCAGGACATGACGCCGTATGCGGTGTCGGGATAGGTGAAGGTCTCCCGGTCGTAGATGGCGAAGTAGTCGACTCCAGTATCCGGTGTCGATGTGTTCATCCACTCCAGGGATTCACGCCAGTCCTGGTTCATCCTGATGGCCCCCGAAGATGCGACCGCGTACTGCGTGGCAGATGATGTCACCACAAAGATGACCGCACAGGCACAGATGATCCCGGTGACAAGAATGGTTGCATAGTTGACTTTCGGCTTCGGAGAGGTTTTTTGCCTGGACTTTTTGGCAGCAGCATCAGCTTTCTTCTTCTTCACCGATCCCTTCTCTTCCTTCGGCTCTTCTTTTGGCCCTTTTACTGCGGCACGTTTTCCCATTGCCTTGATGTCCGGCCAGGCGTATTCGAGGGCGGCTCCGACACAGATCCCTCCCAGCACCGCCACGTTCGCAGCAAGGTAGTACTCGTAACGGACCTCCCGGAAGGCAGCGATGATGATGAATACTGTCCAGACCAGGACAAAGATGTGTTCCGGACGGTATTGCTTCCAGTTCTTATAGAGGAGGATGAGGATTCCCCCGATCATCAGGAGAAGACCTAGGTTGAAGACCTGCCATGCCTCGGCAAGAGTCCAGGGGCGGGCCTCCTGGATGGTGATGGCATAGGGGTGAAATCCAAAGAAGGCTTTCAGGCCATCAATGAACGAGGCAAAAAGGTCAGGAAGGATGACCATCGCGGCTGCAAACGTGAGCGTCAACAACACGATAACCGCGACAGGGAAGAGGGCACGACTTTTTTTCCTGCAATATTCTGAGAGGAGATAGAGAACACCTGTTCCTGCTATAACAGCGATGTAGGCAAGTATCTGTCCGGGAGAATAGAGAAACAGCTCCAGCCCCGTTCCCGGAATCCTTAAAGCACCTATGGCAAGGGCGGCTAATCCGAACACCACGGAATTCAGGAGCAGTATTCCGGCTCCGGATATATCGTACCATGTATCGATGATGAATATGACAATCGTGAATACTGAAACGATAACGCCATAGAGTATGATGGTCGGCATCACGAGGATCCCGAGGATGTAGGCAAATCCGGCGATGGATGCCGATATCAATGGCATCTTCAGGGTGCTCCTGTTGCTGAAATCAACCGGATGTTTCCGGATAGTAACCAGCGCACAGGTATAAGCAAGAATAAAGATGGTGCTGAACAGGACTTCGGCCACGTGGTGGTCCAGGTAGCCGGCAAGAGATCTGAAAAAGAACTGGCCCCCGATGAATGCTATGAAGACCGCCCCGAAAATTCCGGCCTTCCAGTTCCATATTTTTCGTGAAAGTGCAAACGTGACCGGGACCATGAGTGCTGCAAGCAGGGGGGGCACCCACAGTGCTGCCTCGATAATCTCGGTCCTTGTCGAAGCTCCGGTAATCAAACTCACTGTGGCGGTCATCCAGATAAAGAGGGGGCCCCAGGGCACGGTCTGGCCCGTGGGAAAAAGCGTCATTGCTTCATACCATGCATATGACGGGAAATTGGCCAGCACCTGCTCCGTCTGCCGGAGATTATACATGGGATCATCGCTACCAACGATGTTGAGGATATCGGTTGTCCCGAGGTTCACGACAGGAAGTCCCCTGATATAGAGAACCACGAGGAACAGGACGAGCAGAATGCCGATGGTAATAAGGGTGTTTTTTTCCTTGATCTTTCCCAGAATATCCATTGTATCAACCAGATAACAGGATATCGAAATGAACTGCAATAATGATTTGGTAACTGTTGTCCTCGCAGGAGAATCCGGGAACACAAGTCCCGGTATTGTAGAATTTCCCTGTTTTTTAGTGGAATGCGATTCCTGTTCACACCAGGTTTACACTCCGGAAAAGAAATGATTAATTCAATTCCCCTCCATGCAGTACTGTGCCCGTTTTAATACAATATTTCGCCCGCTTAATGTCCATTGAACCAATACGGCGGCAGGCACTCATCTCTTTTGCCAAACTCATCATCCTCACGCTCCTTGGATATATTGCAACCATGTACTTCGCCCATGTGCTCGGGCCGGGAGTGCTTGGCTCATATTACCTTTTTCTTGCCTATTACGGAGTCTTTTCATTGATAGGTGATGGTGGTTTTGGCGGTGCGGCAACCAAGCGTATCAGCGAGGGACATGAACCGAACCAGTTTTTCTCGGCCTACATTGTTCTTCGGGTTATCCTGCTGGCCGTCTCCGTGATTTCCCTGCTGGCAATCTCCTCACAGCTTACCGATTTTGTCACATCCGGTTTGCTGCCGCTCCTGATCCTTGCCCTCATCACCGGCACTATTGCCGGGTTCTCCTCTACCGGAGTATACGGTGCCGGAAAAGTGGGTGTGGTCCAGACAAGCGATTTCCTGAACAACAGTGTGAAAACCATCGTCCAGATTATTGCCACCTATCTTGGATATGCCGCATATGGCCTTGCAGGAGGTTTTATTATCGGCATGTTCGTCGGGCTCGTGATTAATTTTCGCTATCTCCCGTTAAAACTGGCCAGGTTCGGAAAGGACCATTTAAAAAGTTTATTTTCATTCTCATTCTGGATTTTTCTCACCTCCAGCGGGTTTCTTGTCTTTTCCACCGCAGATACCATTCTCATCGGCCACTTCCTGACAAATGCTGACGTGGGCATTTACCGGATTGCATACCAGTTATCAGGTGTCGCTCTTTTCACATGCATGGCGCTCAATGTAGTCCTCTTCCCAAGAATGAGTCGCTGGGGTGTTGAAGGGGATCTTGCCGGTATCAAGAATGCATTGTCCAGAGCGTTTTCGTTCTCCTTGCTTTTCGCCCTACCGGTTCTTATCGGAGGACTCGTTCTTTCGGACCGGCTTCTTTTCTTCCTGTACGGGGCTGATTTTGAGCAGGGTTCTCTTGCTTTGATCATCCTCCTCATCATGCAGATTTTTGGAATATTTGTAACCCTCCAGATTACCTGCCTGAATGCCCTGGATTATCCCCGGAAATCGTTCGTGGCCACTTCATGTGCGGCGATCATCAATATCATTCTCAATTTATTCTTTATTCCTCTGCTTGGAATCACCGGAGCGGCGCTGGCAACACTGATATCAGTGTCGTTGAACGCCCTGCTTTCTTACCTATATCTCTCGCAGACAATCCCGATCCTGGTTGAACGTGGTCCATTGCGGAATATTTTGTTTTCAGCCCTCTGCATGGGGGTTTGCGTTGGAGTATACCGGCTCGTATTTGACCTGACCTCAGTGGTGTCACTTGCTGGGGTTATTCTCATTGGAGCTGCCTTGTATTTCTTAATATTATTGCGACTCGACAGCCATCTCAAGCAGGAACTGGTTGGTTTTTTACAGATATTTGGTCTGCAGTGATCTCTTCCATAGTTCTTGTTTCACGCTGTATGAATCATCCACCCGTATGAAGGGTAAAGGCCCCTGGCCGGCTGCATCTGCCCTGCCAGGTAGAACCATCCAGCCTGCATGAAGAGTAAACCCTTGTTTGGCTTCGTGAGTCACCCTATGCCGGCACTGGAGAGCAGGGATTTCCATTTTCTTGCAACCTGGTCCCATCTGAGCTCTTCAGGGGCTTCATACCGTTTACCCAGGTCCTGAAAGACCTGGACGAGAGCATTTGCTATTGCTGCCGGATCTTCCGGAGGCACGAAAAACACCCCGGGATACGAACCAAGGCTTTCGATCATACCTCCCGTATGGGAAGCGACGACGGGGATGCCGTATGACATGGCAATGTGGCAGACTGCGCAGGGATCGTGTGCTTCTTTTGTGTACGGCCCGACGAAAACATCTGATGCTGAATAGAAGAGGGCGACTTCTTCATCAGATATGTACCGGTCAACCACCGTGATCCGGCCGGAGTCCGGAGAGGACCGTGCCATTGCAACAGATTCCTGATCCTCCCAGGCTTCTCCGACGATACAAAGGCGTGAGTTCGTCCTCACATCGTCCGGCAATTGCTCGAATCCTTCGATGAGGTAGCGGACTCCCTTGAATTTTCTCAGGAGCCCGAAAAAGAGGATGACATATTCCTCCCGTATCCCTAACCTTCTACGTGCTTCATCTGTCTTTATCGATGCGTACTGGTCATACAGCCCATGGGGGATGATCGCGACTTCTTCAGGCAGAATGCCATACCGTTTTACGATGAGATCGCGGTCATAGAGGGTGTGTGCAACGTAACCATCAGCGAGTTCGCGTACCATCCTCCCGGTTATCCTAGCATACATACGCAGGGGGAGGGTGGCATCCTCCAGTGGATCTACCGGTTCATGAAAATCAATCACGGTAAACACCCTTTTCCTGGTGAGAACCTGGAGAAAAAGGTACATGTGGGCGACGCTCGATGTCCACCAGGGAATGATGAGAACCTCTGCCTTCCTGGCAATGGCATATGCCCGCATCCAGGTCAACGGGTTGTACCAATCCAGAATTTCAGCAACTCCAACCGCCGGCAGAAACTTTTCATCGGTCCTGATCCTCCCTACCCGTTTCCATCCCGGGAAGAGCTTCAGGGGAAGCATATGCCGGAAGAGCAGCGCGTCTATCTGTCCAATGCCTGCCAGGGCATTGGCAAGGCGAATAGTAAAATAGGTGATCCCGGAGAGGAAGCGAGTCGATGGACCCATGATAACGATGCACACTTCCTTTCCAGGTGGTGTGGTACCATGGTGATCGGGGACGTTCTCATTCACGTCAAGCCGCTCCGAGATGTATAACCATTGCCAGGGACCGTCCCTGTCTTGGGGACGTGGGCTCCGGGCTGGTATTTCCTCACGGCAACCGGGTAGAGAGCCGTGAACAATGGAGAATAGTTATCCCGCGGTGATGTAAAAGTATTATGCCTTCCCGAACGGGCACCAGTGGTAACAGCCCAGCAGGACCCCCACACCTGCCGTCGAAGGAGAGAGGAGAATGATCCGCTTCTTCCCGCTGTAGCGTGCAAGGAGATCCCCCGTCCCGGGCTCGATCAGGCCGTCTCCCACCACAAGGATGACATCGGCCTGGTCAGGGTCGGTCACCATGTCTACGAACCGGGCCCGGACATTCTGGGCCATGCCGACCGGGTAGATCCTCTGCCCGCCGATCTCTCTCATGAGCCCCTCGTGGCACTCCCGGTGAGCCGCGGGATCGCAGGCCTTTAGTCTCCGTGAAAGGCAGAAGAACCCGGCGGCAACATTGATTATAGCGCAGGCAGCGGCCCGCTGCGGAAGCTTCCCGAGCACTGCGCCGAACATGAACCCAATCCTGGTCCTGGCGGTGATCGGCTCCATGGTCACAAAATGTGCGGAACGGCCGCCGTAGGTTGCCTTGAGGCATGCTCCCTTCTCGTACTGGCAGACGATCGTGTCGGGATCGGTCTCTATGGTGACAATCCCTTCTTCCGATCCGGACCCCTGGATCCGGTGTTCCAGCTGGCTCACAGCCCGCGTAATAAGGTCCATTCAGTCTCCTAACGGGTTTGTCCCCTCTTCAAACAGGATTACCCGGCACGGTGCGCCGTCTCCACCCCGGAGCCGGAGCGGGAGGGCCACCATCCGGTACACCCCTTCTTCCACGTCCGATAGATCGAGGAGCTCGATTATAACGATGCCCTGTGAAAGGAGGATTCGGTGAACCTCGCCGCTCCCGCCGTGCCTTTCGATAGAGGGAGCGTCCGTCCCTACACAGGCAACTCCCTCCCTGGCCAGGTAGTGTGCCGCATCCGGAGAGAGGGCCGGGAACTGTTCGTCAAACTCCTGCTTTCCCGAGAACGAGGTTTTGATCAGGATCTTGTCGGCTCCCCCTGTTTTCTTTCCGAGCTCCCGGGCGGTTATCATACCACCAGACCCCGGGCAATCGATGACCCGGCACCTCCCCATGAGCGCTGCAAACGGGATCGCATCGACGGTCCGGCCGGATGCAAGGTAGTGTGCAGGGGCATCGATGTGGGTCCCGGAGTGGGAACTCATCACCATCTCCGTGGTTCGGTACTGCCCGTTATCCTCCTGGCGGAACCGGGGGACGGTATCGCCCGGGTACACGATGATTCCCGGAGCAAGGGGCCGGGTGATATCGTAGATCCTGGTCATTCCGGCCATCCCTGCTGTCCCAGGAGCGGGACAAAGACCACCCCTCCGAAATGCTCCCTGTCGATCGTGTTATCCCGTTTCGTGCACCGGACCAGTTCCTGCAGGTCGCGCGAGCCCACAGGGGCCACCAGGCGTCCCCCCTCGGCCAGCTGTTCAAGGAGCGGCGGAGGGACCCGGGGGGCAGCAGCGGTGACGAGGATCGCATCGTAGGGGGCCCGTTCGGGATACCCCAGTGTCCCGTCGCCGACCACTACTGTGACATTTCCGATGCCTTCCCGGGATAGGTTCTCCCGTGCCATCCTGGCGATTTCTGGGAGGCGTTCGATGGATATCACTTCCCGTGCCAGGGTCCCGAGTATGGCGGCCTGGTACCCGCTCCCGCACCCGATCTCCAGTACCCGGTCACCCGGCTGCAGCCGGAGGAGCTCGGTCATGACGGCGACGATGTAGGGCTGGGAGATGGTCTGCCCGCTCCCGATGGGAAGCGGACTGTCGTTGTATGCGGAATCCCTGAAGGAAAGGGGGACAAAGAGGTGGCGGCGGACCGATCGCATGGCGGCGAGGACGCGGCTGTCCTTCACGCCCCGGGCGGCGATCTGCAGGTCGACCATCCTCTGCCGTTCCTGCTCGAAGCGATCTTCGCCGGGCATGGCACTCCTAAAAACCGCTATGCTCCGCTGCATCGATTGCCGCATCGATCTGTTTCTGGAGGACGTCCGGCAGGCCGGTGATCTTCACGTCCAGGAACCCGCGGATGATGGTCGCCGTAGCTTCATCCTCGGAGAGCCCGCGGGACATCAGGTACTCGATCTCGTCCCGGGCGATCTTTCCCACGGCCGCTTCGTGGGAGAGCTCGGTGTCGACCACGTCCCCCTTGATCTCCGGGATGGCATGGATCACCCCGTCCCTGAGGATCAGGCCCTTGCACTCGATATGCCCCCGGGTGTTGCGCACCTGGCCCTCGATCATGCCCCGCGAGACTATGTACCCTCCCGTGGTTATCGCCCGGGTGAGGAGCTCGGCGCTCGCCCCTTCGGCAAGGAGGTGGGCGACCGAACCCAGATCCATGTACGACCCGGACGTTGATACCACGATGCTGCTGAACCGGCCGACCGAGTTTTTCCCTTTCAGGTACGCGACCGGGGACATCTGGATCCTCTTCACCGGCTGCATGCAGACGTAGTTTGAGAGGAATGCCCCGTTCTCCTCGACCACCGAGGCCGACCTGGGAAAGACGCTGATCTCATCACCCCAGTTATGGATCATGGTGGACGTGACGTGAGCGTTCCTGCCGATGTAAAACTCCGTCACGCCGAGGTGGGAGCCGGTCTTTGCATAGGAGGCGCTGGCACACCCTGAGATGATGTGGAGCTCGGCACCTTCTTCAGCGATCACGATGTTGTGGACATGCTGGACGTTGCTTCGTGCCAGGAAAAGGCAGGCCTGGAGCGGGTACACGGTCCTGCTCCCCTTGCGGGCGATGACCACGAACCCGTTCGGCTCGGGCTGGCCGGCGACATACCGGGTGTACTGGTCCTTGTCCCGGGGGACGAGCTTCCAGGAGTACTCCTGGAGCCAGTCGTACTTCTCCAGGGCGTCGGCGATGGCCAGGACTTCGATCCCTTTCTCGAGCGATGCCGCCTGCTTGATGTCCTGGTCTACCTGGAAGAAGCTCCCGGACCGGTTCTTCAGGTCGACTTCAAGCCCGGTCTGGGCCAGCCGTTCCTGGTCCTGCTCCGAGAGGTCTGCCATCCGGTCTATATCTTCTGACATACGAGGCACTCCTTGTATCCCGAGGTCTTGATCACCTTCAGGATCTCCCGCGGGTTGCCATGGCACCGGAACACCCCGTCGCACATCACGTGCCCGAAATCGGCATCAAGGTAGTCCAGGATGTAGCCGGTGTGGGTGATCACAAGACCGCTCCTCTTCCGGTTCACGATATGGACGTCCTTGTCAAGGAGCCTGGCGATGGCGTTTCCTATCAGGGAGATGTTCTCAAGGTCGACCCCGCTCTCCGGTTCATCCAGCATGACGAAGTCCGGTTTCTGGACCATCAGCTGTAGGACTTCGCTTCGCTTGATCTCGCCGCCCGAGAACCCCTGGTTGATGGCACGGTCAAGGAGGGCATCCATGCGGAGGTAGGCTGCCGATTCGCCCACCATTTGAGTATTGCCGCCGGAAGTGACCTGTAGGAGTTTTCCCAGCTTCAGCCCGGCTATGGTTGGGGGGCGCTGGAACTGCATTCCCATCCCGAGGTGTGCCCGCTCATGGATGGGCAGGTGGGTGATGTCCTGTCCCTTGAAGGTGATGCTTCCCTCGGTCACCTCGAGCCCGGCAAACCCCATGATGGTGCGAAGCAGGGTGGTCTTCCCTGAACCGTTCGGTCCCATCAGCACGTGGGTCTCTCCCACCCCGATGTGGAGGTTGATGTCGTGGAGCACCTCCCGGTCTCCTATCTTCACACTGAGATCTTCAATATCCAGCATCCCGGTTCACCATACAATATATCCGCCCGCGGGATTAAACGGTTTTCACCTTCCCATACCGTCCCGGGGAAGTATTAATGATGGCGGTGGGTTAATACCTCATGAAATGCCCAGGAAGGCACGGATTGAGAAGATCCCGGACAAAGCCGGGAAGGCCCGCATCCGGGGCGGGACACAGGGTGCACGTTCTGCAGTCTCCCTGTCCGAGCCTGACGGGATACAGGAGTATGTCAACCGGGTCATCTGCGGCGATGCCGGGGAGGTCCTGCACCGTTTCCCTGACAACTGCATCGATATCATCGTGACCTCCCCGCCCTACAACTTCGGCCATTCCTACGCGAGCGACCCGCACGACGATACCCAGGACTGGAACACCTACTTCTCCACGCTGCAGGGCATCTGGAAGGAGTGCGTGCGGGTCCTCAAGCCGGGGGGGAGGATGGCGGTCAACATCCAGCCCCTCTTCTCCGACTACATCCCCACCCACCACCTGGTCTCGAACCAGCTCCTGGCCCTTGGCCTGCTCTGGAAGGCGGAGATCCTGTGGGAGAAGAACAACTACAATGCCAAGTACACGGCCTGGGGGAGCTGGAAATCACCGTCCATGCCCTACCTCAAGTACACCTGGGAGTTCATCGAGGTCTTTGACAAGGAGACTCATAAGAAGGCAGGGAGGCGGGAGGATATCGATATTACCGACGAGGAGTTCAAGGAGTGGGTGATCGGGCGCTGGACGGTTCCTCCCGAGACCCGGATGCGGGACTTCGGCCATCCCGCGATGTTTCCCGAGGAGATCCCCCGCCGGCTCCTCAGGCTGTTCTCCTACCGAAACGACCTCGTCCTCGACCCGTTCAACGGGGTGGGCACCACCACCCTCGCCGCCTGGAAAAACGGCCGGCGGTTCATCGGGATCGATGTCGATTCCGGGTACTGCCGGGAAGCCCTGTCGCGGATCCGGCAGTCCGGTGTTCCTGCAGGGACCATGCGGGAACCGGGACTAATCGTTCCCGGGGACTGAGCCGGGCCCTTCCGCAGATCACCGTCGCAGGTAGCCGGGGAGGTCCGCGATGGAGTCGAGGATGGCCGATGGCTGGCATGGAGCACGGGCCAGCGCCTCTTCCCGGAACTTCCCGGTCCTCACCAGGATGCCGGAGAGCCCGCAGGCCATGGCACCGCAGATGTCGGTCACCACGTCGTCCCCGATCATGGCCGCCTCCGTGGGTCCTGCCCCCATTGACGCGAGCGCCTCCATGAAGAAGTGCGGCGAGGGTTTGCCCATGACCCGTGCCTCCTTCCCGCTTGCAAACTCGAGCGCGGCAACGAACGGGCCTGCCGAGAGCGTCATGCCATCCGCTCCCATCCAGGAACGGTCTTTTTCGAGGGCAACGAGCCCGGCCCCGCCCAGCAGGAGGCGGAACGCTTCGTTCAGCGATCGGTACGTGAACCGGTCGCCCGCATCACCGACGACAACCGTTCCAGCGGTGACCGGGTCGCTGGCGATGCCGGCAAGGCCGGCAATCTCATCGGCCACTTCCATGGTGGTAAGGAACAGTGCCGACTGCGGCCGGTCCCCGGCCAGGTACGCGGCGGCTGCAGCGGCCGGGGTGAAGATATGCTCTTCGGGGATGGAAAACCCCATGGATGCCAGCCGGGAGACGATCGAGCGGCGCGATCTGCGGGTGGTGTTCGAGACGAACCGGAACGGGTATCCCTGGTCTTCGAGATAGCGGATGGCGTTTCGGGCGCCGGGGACTGCGGCCTCACCGATGTAAAGGACGCCGTCCAGATCGATCAGGAGGGCTTCGATGGCCATTTACCTCCCCCGATGAAGTGTTCTGCAATGCAGCGGCAGAGCCGGTTGCTCTCCCGGATATACCGTCCTGTGTCGGCGGCAATCCCGTCCCGGCCGGTGGTCCATGCCCTGACCATGGCCCGGGTCACTTCGATATGGAACTGGACACCCAGCGCCGAGCCCATGATGAAGCCCTGGTTCTCCACCCGCTCTCCGCGGCAGATGAGCCGTGCCCCGGGAGGGAGGTCGAAGGATTCGTCGTGCCACTGGAAGACGACCGTTTCACGCGGGACACCGGGGAGGGTTTCGGTCCAGCGGACCGGTCTCCAGCCAACTTCCTTTTCACACCGGAACACCCGGGCACCGCATGCCGAGGCGATCATCTGCGCACCGAGGCAGATACCAAGGACCGGGCGGGAAGCGGCGATCATCTCCCGGATGATTCGTTTCTCCTCTGCCAGGAACGGGTAGCCGGCTTCATCGTTCACGCTCATCTCGCCGCCAAGGACGATGAGGTGGGAGAGCTGCCGGTAGGGTACCGCGCCGTCCTCCCAGAGGTCAAATACCCGGAACGGTCTCCCGGATGCTTCCAGCACCTCCTCGAGGAAGCCGGGCGGTTCATCGCTCCCATGCCTGAAGATGCCGATCATCGTAACCCAGGGATGATCGGGTGCGCGACCAATTGGCTCTTTCGTGCCGCTCACTTTCGCAACGCACACCCCGGGACTAATATCCAGGGAAGCGAGAGCAGGTTATCCGCGCATGGAGTCTGGCCCCGCTCTTTCTTCCGCAGGCAGGATGTGGCGTTCCCGAATCGACGAGGCACACGACTATTCCATCATCCGGAACGATACGGTGTTCCGGACCAGTCTCCATGCTTCCTGGGTCTATGAATCGCAGCACGAGGCTGCCCGGGAACACCTGGCATCCCTCCTCTCATCCCACGAAGGGCAGGGTCTCGATGATATCTTCAGGGGAGAGGAGCAGGAGACCACCGAAGGGGCCTGCTACTGTATCCGTTCCGAAGAGCACCTCGCCCTCGGCTGCCAGGACCGCCGGGCGCTGCGGGACCTCCTGCTCTCCGATCTCCAGCTGGTCCGCGGCATCGGGGCCAGAACCGAGCAGCGGCTGAAGGCCAGGGGCTACCGGACCATTGCCGACCTGGTCCGTCACCAGCGGTTCGGCAAGGCGGCAGCCCGGAGCCTCCGGATCCTCTCCGGGGACGGGATACCGGAGATCGAGGGCCTGGTAACGCGGTGGCATTCCCCGTCGCACCAGAACGCGTTTTTGACCTCGGGGCTCTACCACCCCTCCGACCTGCTGTTCATCGACCTCGAGACCATGGGGCTCTTCTCGCGCCCTATCATCCTCTTCGGGCTGGCCGGGGTGCAGGGCGATACCCTGCATATCGCCCAGTACCTGCTCCGGGGAATCGAGGAGGAGCTTCCCTCCCTTTCCGTTGTCCGCGAGGTGCTGGCAGAGGACCGGGTCATCGTCTCCTTCAATGGCAAGGCGTTCGATGTGCCCTGCCTTCTGGAGCGTTCCGCTTTCTACGGCCGGCCGGCCGGGATAAAAAACCCGCACTACGATCTCCTGCACGTGGCCCGGAGCCGGTGGCGGGACCGGCTCCCGGACTGCCGCCTGGGGACGCTCGAGCGCCACCTGTTCGGGGTCTGCCGGGAGTGTGATGTCCCGGGGGCCATGGTCCCCGAGTTCTACGAGGCCTACCTGGCCACCGGCAACCCGGGGCCCCTTGTTCCCATCGTTTCCCACAACCGCCAGGATATCGTATCGCTTGCCCGGCTCTTCGCCCTGTTCAGGAATGGTGAGCCATGACCGTCGCCACGTTTCTTGCCGCGCTCGAGCAACAGGCCCGCGCTATTGCGGAGATCCGTTCCTTCCCGGGGCGGGCAGGTGTCTACGGGGAGGTGGAACTCCCGCCCCCGCTCCGGGACTATCTTGACCACCGGGGGATACGGCCCTACTCGCACCAGGCAGATGCGTATACTGCCTTCCGGAACGGTGAACACCTGGTGCTGACCACCCGGACAGCCTCGGGGAAGACCCTGGCCTTCCTCCTCCCGGTACTCGACCGGCTGTGGCGCGATCCCGCCGCGACCGCCCTCGTTCTCTACCCCACAAAGGCGCTTGCCAACGACCAGCTCGCCACGTTTGACCAGATCTGCAGAAAGACCGGCATTTCCGCCTCCCCGGCCATCTACGACGGCGACACTCCCCGTGACCGGCGCCCGCGGATCCGGCAGGTGTCCAGGATCGTACTCTCGAACCCCCACGAGCTCCACCAGGTCCTCCCCTGGCACCACCAGTGGTCGCGGTTCTTCTCCGGCCTTTCCTGCGTGGTAATCGACGAGGCGCACCGCTACCGGGGAGTCACTGGGTCCCACGTGGCATTCCTCATCCGGAGGTTGCGCCGTATCTGCGCCCGGTACGGGTCGGACCCACGGTTCATCGTCGCGAGCGCAACCCTCGCCAACCCCGCCGAGTTCGCCGGGAACCTCTGCGGAGTGCCGTTCCGGACCGTTGCAGGGGATGGCGCCCCGCAGGGACCGCGCCGGTTCGTCCTCTACAACCCGTTCTCCGGCGGGGTCAGGGCGGGGTCGTTCCACCGCGATGCGGCCGGCATCCTGGTGGAGTGCATCCGCCACCGGCTCCAGACCCTGACCTTCACCGGGTCGCGGAAGATGACCGAGCTCGTCGCCCTGTGGGCACGGGAAGGTGTGGTCCGGGAGCGGGTTGGGGAGGCCGGCCAGGTCGCCGCGTACCGGGCGGGGTACCTCCCGGAAGAACGCCGGGAGATCGAACAGCGGTTCAAGTCCGGCTCCCTTGCCGGGGTTGTCTCGACGAATGCCCTCGAGCTTGGGATCGACATAGGCTCGCTCGACGGAGTTATCCTTGCCGGTTACCCGGGGACGATGATGGCCACCTGGCAGCAGGCCGGGAGGGCAGGGAGGAGGGGGGAGGAGTCGGTGGCCGTCCTGGTCGCCAGCCCGAATCCCCTTGACCAGTACTTCATGCGCCACCCGGACCTGTTCTTTGGCTCCCCACACGAGAGCGCCATTGTGGATCTCGAAAATCCGTACATCTTCTCCGGCCAGCTCCTATGTGCTGCCGCGGAACTTCCCCTAGTTGGTTCTGACTCGGTTTACTTTGGACCCCGGTTTTCGGAATTTGCCGATGCGCTCTTTGCCGAACACCTTGTTAGCGGGACTCCGCGGGGGCTCGTGTACTCCGGGAGCCGGCGGCCGCACGAGCTTGTGGGGTTTTTTGGGATCTCCCGCGACTCGTTCCGGGTCGTCCTGGACGGGCGGACGCTTGAGACCATGGACCGCGGCCAGGCCTTCCGGGAAGCCCACCAGGGAGCGGTCCTCCTCCACCAGGGCGAGCAGTACCTGGTGGATTCCATGGACCTCGCCCATGGGATCGTCCGGGTCCATCCATCGGACGTCGATTATTATACGCGACCGCTGAAGTCCGTTGATATTGCCGTGCAACAGGTCCGGGAGTCGCGCCTGGCTGGCGGCTTCACCCTCTCGTTCGGCGATGTCGAGGTGAGCGAGCATTACTATGCCTATCGAATCATCCGCAACGATGCCCTCCTCGGCATCGAGCCGCTCGACCTGCCCCTGCTCCGGTTTTCAACGAAGGCCGTCTGGTTCACGCCGCCGGAAGGCCTGGAGGACGAGGTCCGGGCCACCGGTGCCGACCCTGACGGAGGGCTGCATGGTACCGAGCATGCCCTGATCGCCATGATGCCGTTCCACGTGCTGTGCGACCGGTGGGACCTCGGCGGGCTCTCGGTCCCTGCCCACCCGGCGACCGGGGGTCCAGCGGTCTTCGTGTATGACGGCCACGAAGGCGGGATCGGGCTTTCCGAGAAGGCCTACCGCATCTTCGGGGACCTGGCCCGGCACACCTTCGCCCTGGTGAGCGAGTGTCCCTGCAGGGAGGGTTGCCCGGCGTGCATCTACTCTCCCAGGTGCGGGAACGACAACCAGCCGCTCGACAAGGAGGGGACGGTCCTCATCCTCGGTGCGCTGTGCAGGGCATTTGGAGAGGGGGACCAGGCCTCCCCGGGTATTCCGGAACCGGGGGGTATCTGAAATACCCCTGATCCAGCCTCCGTTTGAACGGGAGTGTTGGTTCCACCGGAAACAGTGTTCACGCGTCCGGAAAAATGCGTTAATCTCCGTTGTTTTTGGATGATGCCTCTTTTTCCTGCTCAAAAAATATGCTCTTTACCCTCGCCCCATGGAGGGGGTAAAACAGGCTTATGCAGCCCTGGCGGCGGTGGCTTTTACCGGCTGGGCGGCTCCTGTGAAGGTCTTTGTAAAGAGCGTTTAAAATGAGTACTTTCCTGAAATAAAAGAGATTTGAATAGATCCTGTCTTTTTAAAGGGTGGACCCGGGAGAAGTTCACGCCTTCTCTTTCAGCACGCAGATCGAGGCCGGTTCCCTGACCAGCAGGGCGAGGCTCTCGGTGATCGAGAACTCGAGGGCGTCCCCGGCCGGGCCGATGAACCCGGTGGTCATGTCCTGGCCGATCACGATGGATGCATACTGCTTCCCGGTGGCGATCAGGACGCCGCCGGTCTTCAGGGCCGGGGCCTTGAAGATCCCGTCGGTAGCGATGGTCCGCAGGTGCTCGAGCTCGGTTCCCATCCCCTGCATGTGCCTCCGGTACAGGAGGTTGAACCGGGCCGGGGCGAGGGCGAGGGCATAGGGTCCGTGGTAACCGGCCTCGTCGAGGGTGATCATGGCCTGGATGATATCGTCGGCGGCTTTCCCGACCGTGCTCCACGAGGCGAGCTTCTGGCTGTTTGCCCCCGCCACGGTGAGGAGGCCGGGTGTTCCGGGGGCTCCCTCGAAGATGATGGAGTCTTCCATCTGGGCGACACCGACCGCTGCGTCAGCGACCGGTGAGGCCGGGAACGGAAGCCCGTTCTGCTCGAAGGCGAGCAGGTCGCGCACCCCAAGCGAGAAGGTGGTGCTGATCAGGTGCACGGGCACGAACTGACTGACCAGCATGCACTCCGATACCGAACAGTCCTCGAGGGGTACGGCCTTGAGCCCGAGCCCGTACGGGCCTTCGATGTGAAGGAGGCGCCGGCCGGTAAGCACGGTCTTTGCGGCCTGCACCATGGTGGTGTCCAGGTAGTCCCAGGTCTCCGGCGTGATCGGGGCATCCTCCCGCCCCAGGTATTTCGTCTCCATGGTTTCCTCACCCCTTCAGCGACCCGATGGTCTTTGGCTTGTCTGCCGCTGCAGGGGTGTCCCCGGCAGCCTGGGCGCCGGCCATCTTTGCGATCTCGGCCTCGACTTCGGCTGCGCCCTCGGCGTACCAGTGTTCTTCGTCCGGTGCCAGCTCCTTCAGCAGCCTGAGGAATTCCCCGGCATGGACGCGTTCTTCATCGGCGATGTCGAGCAGCACTTCCTTTGCCAGCTGGTTGTCGATCGACTCGGCGAGCTGGGTATAGATCGAGATAGCCTCGTACTCGTCAACGATCATGAGCCGGATGGCCCTGATAAGCTCGCTGTGCGTGAGCTTCCGGGGGCTGGCGTTTCCATAAAATGCATGAGCGAATTCAGCCATTGTAACACTCTCCCAAGGGTTTCCAGGGGAGAACCCTTCCAGCGATAATTCTCCCTTTCTGTCTATTTATATATGTGGTTGCGGGTCCCATCACCGGCAGGCGATGATTTGGCGCTTCCCCATCCCACCTTCTCTGCCTTTGCCAGGAATCGGTCCCTGGGGCCTCCATACCCGGCTGCACCGGTTCCATGTGCCGGGCACCGCAGGCTCCCGCCAACGATACCCCGGGGATCCCACGTGGGCCCCGGACCTGTTGCAAAGTGCCCGGCTAATCCCCCTGGCCCGTGGTGAACCAAGAGGGGGGCCCTGGTGTTGAGGCGGGCCATTGTCTCCACCTTTGGCCGACCCCTTCGGGTCTTTATCCCATGGCGCAGTGGTATGGCTGGATGACAACCCTATCCTTCAGCAATCACAGCAATCCTTCAGCAATCCCCAGCAACCTGCTGCACAATTCGAAAACCAGCCTGCGGGCTCTGATCCGGAAAATAATACCTATAATAAAAAATAATTCTTAGTTCAGATCAATCCCCAGCAAATCCCAGCATACACAGAACACTGGATCAGCAGAATGTCCTGGTGCGCACTGACTGTGTGAACCCAAATTTGCTGAAATGCTGGGGGACACGATCCGGGAAACCGTGGAAAGGCTTTTGTTTCATAATCCATCCCGAAATTGTGCCCGGATCAATCCCCCGGAAAATCGTGATCCTGCTGAAGGACTGCTGCAATGCTGCAGGAAACCGGAAGACCGCTCACCTGGGTTTCCTATAAAACGAGGACAAGCCCGATCGACACGATATTGCTGTGGATGACCTTGCCGTACTCCATGTCCCTGCAGGGGATGGTCGAGAGCTCCCATCCTACCTTTTTTGCGGTAGCAAAGACATCGATCCCCGATGCTTCCATGCTCGGGCGCACCAGGTCCATGTGCCGGCACTTCCTCCGCAGGCTCTCGTCGACGACCCCTTCGCACTGCTCGGCCACGCACTCCTCGCAGAAGATACACGGGTAGCCGCCGAACCCGAACGCCTTGTAGAACCCGTCGTAGAAGGCGGTCTTCTCGATGAAGTGGACGGTGGTGTTCACCCAGAGGATCAGGTCTGTGTAAAAATGGTGGAAGTCCTCGGGGATGTCGTCCGGCCCGAAGGAGGGGTGACCGGGGACGCCGTCGAAGCGGAGGAGGAGGCCGGTCTCGTATTCCCCTACCATGGCCCGGGTCTCGGCCGGTGTCGGGGCATACGGGGGGCATCCGAAGTGCTTGGCGTATCCCTTGCACCCGAACCGGCACTTGAACCGGACCCAGTTGGAGACGACGACCTCGGATGCAGGGATGGGCCTGGCCTGAGCGCCTTTTGAGGTGGCGAGGGTGGTGAGTTTTTCCAGTTCGGGAGCGATGTTCACAGGTGAATTCCTCTATGCAAAAGATATCGGCACAGCAATATAGTTATTTGGCATTTGAGCCCATAGGACTTTGACTTCTCCTAATCCCCCGTCTCTCATTCACGTTTGGTACTTCTTTGCTTCGCGGACAAAAGACTCAAGACCATATAAGAATTATGGCGGTAGATCACCCTCTCTATAAATTATATGATAGGAATTGGAAATATTTATTTAGTGTAACACTCTACACCACATTGTCGGCTGGCAGAGACCAGTACCACGGCATAGACCGTGCCCGACCACTCCGGTAAAACCGGTGATGGAGGCAGAGAATGTTTCCTAAATTGATGAGCGTAGTAGTTAACGGCAAACGATATAGGACCGATGCCGCATTCCTCCTCGCATCAGATGCGTATTGGGATGGTAGAAACTGGGAACGAAAAGGGCGGAATATTTTCCTGTTTAAAACAATGAAAGGAAATTATTTCGCCCAATATCAGACCAAACGGCGAGGCGAACAGGACTATCTGAAGCCATTGTCTCAAGGGGAAGCTATCGAACTCTTCGAACATCTTCCAAAAAAAGAAGTAGAGTTTTCAGTGGCTTTCCCTGATGTGATTATCGAGGATGCGTGATCCCTATGTCGCGGTATTATCGGCATTGGGATACGCGGAGAACGTATAGAAATAACCAACATCATGAAGGAAATCTTCGCATTGCAATGATTTTGGGTGTAATATTAGTTGGAGCGTTCATTTTTATTTATCACGGGAGCGGGCTTTTCCTGCAACCCCCCGGGCTCTCTCAATCACCTCCTTCAAATATTGCAGTAACTGTTCAAATAGAGAAGGACCCTGTGTATCATACGATAAACGCATTATTTTCGGGAGGAAAAGGGCAGGTTGTTACGGATTATTGTATTGTGAGGGTTACTCGATCAGACGGCCGGATTATTTCAAAGCAATTAGAGCCAGTAAAATTGGCAGAAGTTCAAATTCAAGGAACAGAAAGCTCTGATAGAGTTGAGGTTTTTGTCGTTTATCTATCCGGTAATTCCTACAAAATTTATGACAGTTATCTCCCGAATCGGAAATACTACGATGGAGGTGTGTGAGCAATGGCGTATCGAAGAAAAACAGTAAGAGGGGATTATAATCACCTAATGGGCGGGGATGGGCGTTCCCGTCCGTCCGGAGAGAAATACGGTGATTGGTTAATTGGCCGAGGGGAACGAACTTCGAGGAGGAGAAGAAGGGATGATGATTGGGGTTGGCTGTTCTAGCCCCTCGTCTTTCCTTTACTGTTTTCAATCGGAGATTGGGTGAAAATATGCCAAGAAATAATTGTCAACGAATTGAGAGCATCATCTATTCCTTAACGAATAAATCAAGAAATAAGCAAGGAATTAGAAAATATCGTTATAGTAAAAATTTGTCGAATTATGCGAGGGATCATAGTAAACGGATGGCTAATGCACGAGATATCTTTCATGATTCCAATGCGGGATTTGAAAATGTTGCCTATATTTTCAATCCTGGATCTTCTGATCAACAAATTGCATCACAATTTCATCGTCAATGGATGAAGAGCTCGGGTCATAGGAGTAACATCCTGAATACTACCAATGATATTATCGGTATTGGTGTTGTTCGACGGGGCTCTCATTTCTATGCGACCCAAAGATTTTCTCAATCTGGGATAGCAACCAATTTCTCTTATTCGGTTTTTGATTCCATCTACGACTCAATTGTGCGTCCTATTGATAAGATTCTGTTTGGATGATTTGAAAATTGAATTTTTTCACACAACAACTCGTTACAAGGGATAGTGTAAGGAAAGTTCTGTAAATTCCGAGACGCCGTATCCTAATGAATTGAAACAAGGAGAACGGGGTCATGAATCTCTTTGACTCAAAATCTTGTAACCTTTCGGGGTTATCACAAATGAATTGGTAATATGTTGGAAAGAGAGCATAATCTGCATCTTCTATAGATGAAAGTCGAAAATATGAAGGGGTAAACCTTGCATAATTCAAAGAGACTTCATCATGTTCCAGGTTTCCAGGGACCCCCAGAATGGAAACAAGAGCGGATGGTGCTGTTCGGTGAGTGAATTTCTCTCAGAATACAGATTGAACAAGTACACCATTCCTCAGTGCTGTCCAGCCTCGATCATGCGACGAAGACCTTCTTCAAGGGCCACGCGAGGTTCCCAGTCCAGCATGATTCCCGCCTTCCCGATATCCGGGCACCGTCTCTTCGGGTCGTCCGCAGGAAGCGGCTGGAAAACGAACGGGGAATCAGATGACAGGAATTTTTTTATTCTTCCGGCCAGGTCGAGGATCGTGATTTCCATGGGCATGCCGATATTGATGACTTCCCCGGTCAACCCGTCTCTTCCGGCAAGCTTCAGGAGGGCGGCAACCTGGTCCGTGACATAACAAAAACTCCTCGTCTGCTCTCCGCTGCCGAATATGGTGATAGGCCGCCCATTATTTGCCTGCTCGATGAACCGGGGAACGACCCGCCCGTAGTACCCGTCTGCCCGCATGCGGGGGCCATAGGTATTGAAAATCCGGGCAATTCTCACGTCAACCTTGTGCTGGCGGAGGTATGCCATGCAACACGCCTCTCCGACCCGTTTTGATTCATCATAGCACCCACGGACGCCTAGGGTGTTCACGTTGCCGTTATACGACTCGGGAGTGGGAATTACGGTTGCATCTCCATACACTTCACTCGTTGACGTGAACAGGAACCGTGCGCCGTGTTTCTTCGCGATACCCAGAGCATTCAGGGTTCCAAGACTGTTTGCCTTGATGATCTGGATGGGGAACTGATCGAATTCAAGGGGGGATGCCCGTGATGCGAGATGGAAAACAACGTCGATCTTTTCTGATGGCTGGTAGGGGTTGCTGATGTCATGCCGGATCAGCATGAAGGTATCATCATTCACGAGATGCTCGACATTTTCTTTTCTCCCCGATGAGAAATTGTCGAGGCAGAGCACCCTGCCATTCTGCCGGTGCACAACGTCACATATCCAGGACCCGAGAAATCCTGAACCGCCCGTTACCAGGACCGTGGTATCTTCAAACGACAGGCCGTCCAGATTTTTTACAATATCCCCGACATCCTGCTCTATCAAGGGCATAGCCTCCTGATAAATTCTTCAACGTGAGGCCCAAGCTCGGGATCGGCTAATGCGAGCTCGATGTTTGCCTTGAGCCAGTCAATCTTGTTCCCGATGTCAAGCCTTCTCCCGTTGAAAACATGCCCAAGTACGGTTTCTTTCCGGGCCAGGATTCTCAATGCGTCTGTCAGCTGTATCTCCCCCTTGCGATCAGGTGTCACTTCCCTGAGGCAATCAAATATCTCAGGGGTGAGGAGATACGACCCCAGTATCGCAAGATCGGATGGAGCGTGTTCAGGTACTGGTTTTTCGATCAGGTCGTCGATGACAAAGGCATCTTTCCGGGTGTCATCAGATGTCGCCACAATCCCGTAGTTCTGGATCATGTCCCGCGGGACTTTTTCAACGGCGATGACACTTTTCCCGTGCTTTTCGTATATCGAACCCAATGCCATTGTACACGGCGGAATGGTTATCGTATCCCCCAAAAGTACCGCAAACGGGTCACCCCCGGCAAATGCCTCGGCATGACCGATCGCATCGCCAAGGCCCCGCACACCTTTCTGCCGGGTATAATAGATATTGATCCTGCCGAGAATTTCGTCAAGGCTGTGGATCATTTCGTTGCCTGACGCGTTTTTATCGAGATCGAAGTAGTCCTCGATTGCCCGCTTTCCCTTACCCGTGATGATCAGGATATCCTTTATCCCGGACAGGTAGGCCTCTTCAACGACGTAATGGATGACCGGTTTATGCACAACCGGGATCATCTCTTTCGGCATCGATTTGGTGATGGGAAGAAAGCGTGTTCCCAATCCTGCTGCCGGGATGACCGCCTTTGTAACCGTCTTCACCAGCACACCCCTTCGTACATACCTGCTGTCTTTTTTGCCCGCTCGACCCTGCGGCCATCTATGACTGTTTTGCCGGTATAGTCGATCCTGTCGAATTCGGGCCATTCGGTGACGATCAGGATTGCATCGGCCGCCAATACTTCTTCTGCTGTCCTGGCGTAGGAAATGCCGGGGAATTCCCGTCTGAAATTATCCATGGCCAGGGGATCGTATGCAATGATGTGTGCCTTCTCATCCAATAGTGCCCGGACTACCGGGATAGCACGTGTTTCCCGGATGTCATCGGTACCCGGTTTGAATGCAAGGCCCAGGATACCGATGGTCTTTCCAGGGATGTCAAGGTGCCTTTTCAGGAGCTGGACGAGCTTCTTGGGCTGATCTTCATTCGTTGTTATGACCGCCTGGAGGATATTCCTCTCCGTTCCCGACGTTTTTGCAAACTCGATGAGGGCCCGGACATCCTTTGGGAAACAGGACCCGCCAAACCCTATCCCCGATCTGAAAAAGGCCGGGTTGATCCTGGCATCCATTCCTACCCCCTGGAAGACTTCGTAGCTGTCGATTCCATGGACTTTGCACAGGTTCCCGATCTCGTTTGCAAAGCTGATCTTGGTTGCCAGGAAGGCATTGCTGACATATTTTATCATCTCCGAAGTTTTCAGGGACGTTATCATCTTCGGGCAGTCAACCGGGGAATACAGTTGTTTCACGAGTTCTCCGCTTGTTTCGTCCTGCGCACCGATGATGACCCGGTCAGGATTGAAGAAATCATGGACCGCATTCCCCTCCCTGAGAAATTCCGGGTTTGAAACAACGGAGAATCCCTTGCCGGCTTTTTTTCCTGATTGTTTTTCCAGCGCTGGAATAACGACACCCTCGGTCGTTCCGGGTATCACCGTGCTTTTCACGACAACCGTATGGATGCCTTCTTTCCGGGCTACGGCCTGTCCAATGTCGCTGCAGACCTGCTCTACGTATTGAAGGTTGATCGAGCCATCCCCGTTTGAGGGTGTTCCGACACAGATAAAGGAGATCTCACTCTGCTGAACGGCCTGAACCGGGTTATCCGTAGTGGCAATGTGTCCCTTATTTTTCCGGAGCAGGTCGTCCAGGCCGGGTTCGTATACCGGGGGGCGGCCTTTTTCAATCATATCGAGTTTGCGTGTATCGATGTCATTGAAAATTACCTGGTGGCCCCAATGAGCGAGGCAGATGCCTGTGACCGAACCGACATAGCCGGTGCCGAATATCGAAATCCGCATGTATGAATACTGCGTTGGGTTTTATGAGGATTAAAATGTTGATAACAAAAGGTGACAGTAACCACCCAGGGAGTGCATGAAACAGGGGGTGTTCCACGCACTCTCTCCCGGGACGTTTTCCGTGTATGTTATGTGAGCAGGCGGGGAAAATTATCCTGCCACATTTGGGGAAAATTATCCCGCCGGTGACATCGGGCTATTGATCCGGTGAACAGGTTACCGTATACCCGGTGAACCCAACTCTTCCACCAAGTACCTGAGGAAAGTCTCTTTTATTAATGCAGCACACTATGCATTGGGAATGTACCTATGCACCGTATACGAAGAGCTATGCAGATAATTATTATCGGGGTGCTTCTCGGGTCAGTGATACCCACTGCGAGTGCTGTATTCGATTACCCTCCCTGCTGCCCCAACTATCGGGATTACCCGTATTACTACTACCCGGTAGACCCTTACTACATGTTCCCCGTCTATTGCTCCTGTCCTTTCCTGGATGATGCCCTGAACAGGTCGATTTGGAAGGATATCCCTGTATCTTATTGGGAGTGGGTCATTGAGACCCAGAGTGGAAGATCGTCATGCACCTCGTGTGGGGGTTTCTCCACGACTTCTTCGTTCAGCTATTCGAATGCAAATATCATCTTCCCGGAAAAGGACATGTTATTGGAGGGATACGACAAAATTTCAGTCAGCACCAGGTTCAAATCAAAAGAGCAGGCCATGGGGAAGTTTTTATAATACCGCATTCCGCATTAACTTTTTTTTTGTAACTGTTCATGGTCAGCCGCTAAGATCCTTGTGCAACGACGTAATAGTAACAATTAGTGGTAGAAGATCAGCAGAATAACGACATCAATGAAGTGACCTCTGCATCTTATATTTAATCGCTTCCAGCCGTCATCGAAGAACAAAATCGCATCATATCAGAGTTGCGAGCAGAAAACGCCCAGCTGAAAGCCCGCATCGCAGAGCTCGAAGGGAAAGCACTCATGGTCTACCCAAGCATCGACCACCAAATCGTTGAATCCGGCATGCAGGAAAACCCTGTCTCTCATGCTTCTGGTACTGGTATTAAACGTGGGTGCAAGAGGCCGTCAAAAGCGAAAAACCTCCTCGACTGTTGCCAGAAACACGAGAAGGATAGCCTCTCGTTCATGTATGACTTCCCGATTCTGCTCTCAAATATTCTGGCTGAACGGGATATCCGGATGATGAAACTGCCAAAATAAGATTTCTGGGACGTTCAGGAGCCAGGAAGGAGCTGACTGGTTCTGCAGGGTCAGAGGCCATATCTCAACAGTGAAAAAAAAGAATGGGATGCCTGTGTCCGGGTCTCTGCTGGAGGTCTTCCGAGGGCGAACCCTTCATCCATTATTTTTAACCTGACTTCGCCAGAAGAAGGATGAGAAGGTAGTGTTTATATAATTTCATGCAAAAAAACACAGCCTTCTCATTAGGTAATATAGCATTAATCGATAAAATTGATTCGGAGACCAACTTTTTCGCATCAGTTCTTGGCGGAGTTGGTGGTCGAAGCAAGTCATTCATACCATCCGTAAAGCTTCTCATCAGCAACAAACTCAATCAATCGGTATCGATCAATAAGATTCTGGACTTTACCCCCGACGAACTTCTCAAGACACTGGGGTTTGAAGATACAATTTCAGACCGGAGTTTGTATCGGACTCTGGAACGACTGGGAGAAAGAAAGTCGATTGTTCTTGACCAGTTTCAACGCTGGATCTCCCAGCAGAGCCTCGTGGATCCAACCCAGTTCGTGGACTTCAGTTCGAGTTACTTTGAGGGGACAAAATGTCCGCTGGGGAGTTAGGGTATTCCCGGGACAATCAGCCAGGGAAACTCCAGATCGCATTTGGGATCAGTGTCGGCCTCAATAACATACCGACGATGCTGACCATCCAGAAAGGAAATGTTCAGGATAAAAAGCATATGCAGATGCTGATCCGGTTATGCTCGAGCGTTCTTCCTGAAGGCAGTCTTCTGGTGTTTGACTGTGGAGGGAATACCCAGGATAACAAACGAAGGATCCGCGATCTGAAGTTCCATTATTTGACCCTGAAAGCAAAGAAGAAAGGACCATACCGGAACGAGATAACGATCTACCATGCCAGGAAAGAAAGCCAGGTTTCATTCGTTTCTGGCAACCGGGTCTATTCATGTGTCAAATATCGGGATGGCGAAGAAGTCCGCATATATTTTTCTGTGACGACCTGGCCTGTGACCAGTTGACGAAGAAAGCAAGGAAACTTGAGAAAGACCTGGAGAAGGGGAAGGTTCTCACAAAGAAGGTTGAACGCGGAAAAGATCTCGGCCAGTATATCGCTCCTGAGGGTTGGATCATCGCCCGTGGTCATCTCCAGAAGATCATTGGCGATATCCCCAACCCCTATGTAACCGGTCTTGAAGGTTTCTTCGTGCTTGAATCAACCATCGATGATGATCCCGAAAACATCCTGAATGCCTACAAGAATCGTGACCGTGCAGAGAAGTTCATCCGGGACCTCAAAGAAGGAGCCGAGCTCCGGCCGATCCGGCACTGGTCCAAACACGCGGTGATCGGGTACGTGTTGATCGTTTTCCTCACCAAAGTCCTGGTGAGTTTGACACAACTTTTCTGTAAAGATCCCGTCGTGAAAAATCTGAAAGTCCTCAAAAATTATCTCACGAATTTGACACTTACGATCATATACCCTTCTTTTGGGTATCCTGTCAAGATCATTTCCAACTTCTCCCCAGAAATACGCCCAATTCTTGGAGATTTTATCAAGAGATATGGTAGCCTGGAGGCGCCAAATCACTGGTAAATTGCTTCTGGCGAATTGGGTTAAGTCGTTTAAATTTGATGGAAGTACTGAAAAGTGGCGAAGTTAGGTTTTAAGGTTGATGGCCCTACTGAAAAATGGAAAAGCTAGGTGGATAAATTGGCACCATATCCTTTATTCTTTAAGTTGCTTTTTATTCGCATGAATTATAATTACTTCGGACACTTCATCATCGAAAGAATCAAGAAATTCTTCAATGGTTTTATCCTCCGGCTCAATATTTACGTTATAATTTTTAAAAATATAGTCTAGAAGCTCCTCAGGATTATTTTTTGAAGGATTAAAATTATGTATTTCCATTTCAATTCTTCTTATCCCCTCTATTTCCTCAGGATGAATAAACCACTCAAAGCCCTCACAGTCGCACTTGAGAAAATCACATCCTCCAGATATTTGCTTCAATTGAGTGAATGAAAATGTTTTAATTTTCTTCGAATTTCTAATCCACGTAATTATATGCCATTGCCCATCTCCCAATGCCCCTTCAATTATGCGTATATTCATGTTATTGAGTTTAATATTATTTTTTAATTCACGAATTGTAATTGGTTCAACTGCAATAATATTATCAGATAATTTTGCCGCTAAAATTGTGAAACCTCCGATATTCGCACCAATATCAATAACATAATCTTCTTTCCTAATATCTGAAAAGCTGTAGTCTTGAAGTACATCAAAAAGTGTTGATAAATCATCTGAAGTGCGGAAAATCGCTCCATTTTCCATCATCACATACGGAAAAATCTTTGAATTAATCGAGAAATTATCTGGATCCTTTAAATTATTATAAACCCAATATTTCAGTTTTCTAAAAAATGATGATTCTTTTCGTTTCTTTTTGAGGGTCATGTTATTCGACATTTCGTTATACAATAAAGCAGGATTCATTACTCATTATTCCGTATCCCTTCCTGAATCAACAATTACTTGATTGGATTAAGAAATCTTGAATATTTTGTATGTCCGGCAATACCTTGGATTAACAATCTTCCTATTTTAAAAATATACGGATTTATTGCAATAAATTTTAGCAATATAGGAGTGATGCCCCCTCTATTACCATAATTATTCATATAAATATCAGATACCTTATGGATTGGAACCTTTGTTGTCATTTCAGTTTTTTGAACCAAATCGAGAACGTATTGCGCTATTTTCATTGACTCAAAGCTATTAATTATATGTCTTCTGCCGTTCACCCCAAATTCTTTTCGCAATGAAGGATTGTCAATCAATTCTTCAATTGCAGAAACCATATCACGCGCGTTTGTAGATATATAACCGCATAGGTTGTTTGGAACAACTTCACACTGGCTGTTATCAGTCCAAGGTGTACTATAACTTACAACAGCCGTTTCGCAAAGAAGAGATTCTGCAAGAACCAAGCCAAAGCTTTCTCCCTGTTCCGCTATATGAAAAAAAATATCCGCTGCTGAATAGCAAATGCAAAGGTCATGGTCACTCTTTAAATTCTTAAGATGAACAATTTTTTGTTTGATTTCATTGGGTAGATGATCTATATCAAAAACAATAGATTGTGGGGGATTTACCACAATTAGGCGAAGATTATCCCTGCGATGGCAAAGCTCAACAAATATGCTAATGAGTAAGGGCGACCATTTAATGGGACTATCCTGTCCTACTCTCAATAAGACAACTTCGTCAGAGCTTATATTGTATTTCTTTTTAAATGAAATGATTTCATCAGGAGGAGCTCTAAAGAATTTTGAAATATTAATCGGATTTGGAACAATAAAGGATTTTACTTTTCCGCCGTTACCTCTATATACCCATTCGCACCATGAAGATAATTGAAAACTTATATCGACCCTGGTTTCCCAAATTGATGGGTGTGAAAAAACATTCGTTTCAATAATAATGGGTTCTTTCTTTGATTCTTCGAAAACTTTCAATAGATTGACTACGGAATCAAATCCGGAAATAAAGACACTATGTATATGGATAACATCAGGCGACCAAATCTTAATTTCAGTGATATCACCCATTTGCCATATAGGAACACCCTTCGATAAAATCTCTTTTGCGCGAACACCAAGACCTTCAATAGCTAATATTCTGGAATCATGTCCAAGATCATGATAACCCTCTGCAAAATTTTGCGCTACTCTCTGGGTGCCTCCCTTTTCTAAGTTTAATACAACAGTTAGAATTTTCATGGGTGGTGTCATTTATTATGTTAGGAGGAAGAAAGATTATTGGTTCCTAATTTATACTTATGGTGGCAGTATTAGTTCCTCGTAATAAAGTCGAGAGTCTTTGTATAGCCCTGATTCATAATAACGATTTTCAAAGAAATAATTATGTTTTACCAAAAATATTTGAGATAAAAGATTCTTTCTCCAAGAAATTCGATGTTAAAATAATTTTCATATCCAACCAGCCAGAAATTAGACCTCATACCTCCTCACAAGCTATATACAGAAAACTTCAATATTTGAAATTAGATCGTGAATGGTGTAAATATCGGAATTTACGACCAAAGTCATTGGCAATTTCTTTACCCTTATTGATGTGGGATGTCTTTAACAGCTATACATTTAGAAGGCAGTCTGGCCTGTTATGGAATAAAAAGAGTTATATTGAGACCGTTGTCACGGATAAACATATACGCTCATGGAACGCCTTTTCAGAGACTAATTGCGAGTATTTAATTTGCTTTGAAGATGATATTGTTTTTAAGGATAACAGTATTCAAAAACTTGAAAATATCCTTGAATTTGTAAAAAATCAAAAGGACCGCCTTATTTATATTGATTTGGCGGGAGGCTGTAATCTTGAAGATTTAAAAATTAGTAACTTAGAAATTAGGCATGATGATTATTTCAGATATTATACAAAGCCTGTAACAAATACAGCATGTGCATATTTGATCAATAAACCTTTGATAAATATTTTTCTTGATAATATTTTGAGAAAACCACATCTTAGGTTAATTGGAATCGATTGGATGATTAACAAATTGTTTATTAATATTAACCCGGACAGGAATACATTTTTTTGTGTTCATTCTGACCCTTCAATTTTTTTACACGGTACAAAATCCGGTGAATATAAATCTTGGAATTCGGATTGATGACTCAAAGAATTGAAAATTTCTGATAAAATTAAATATCGAAAAAGGTTTTTGCGTTTCGGTAGTATTTTAATACTTAAAATCGTTGCATTTTAACATTAGATTGTTAAATGGTTATTATGTCCAGAATGGATAACTCCTTGGGTACCCGATGTAAAATATGTTCTTCTGGTGTAAAATTTATCTTCCAAAGAGAGATATTAAAAAAATATCCTGTTAAATATTTTCACTGTCAAAATTGCGGATTTATTCAAACAGAGGCACCCTTCTGGCTCAAAGAGGCATATTGCGATGTGATTAATGCTTACGACACTGGGATATTAGCCCGGAATATATCATTTTCAAAATTTACCACAAATTTCTTATTTTACCAATTTGGAAGAAAGTCACAGTTTTTAGATTATGGAGGAGGATATGGCATATTCACGAGATTGATGCGGGATATTGGATTTGATTTTTATTTATTCGACCCGCAGTGTCCAAACCTCTTTGCAAGAGGATTTGAATTCAATCCCAAAATGAATAAAATAACTGCGATAACCGCATGGGAGTGCTTCGAACATTTCGTGGAACCAATGGAAGATCTAAAAAAAATGGTATCCATTTCAGGAAATATCCTCTTTTCAACTGAATTACTTCCTGAGAAAATTCCAAATCCTGAAACCTGGTTATACTATGGTTTTGAACATGGTCAACACATTTCATTCTATTCACATCAGACATTGGAACATATGGCAAGGAAATTCGATTTGAATTTTTATTCCCAGAACAACATTCACTTCTTCTCGGAAAATAAAATTAATAGTTCCCTTTTTAAAATTCTATGGTATTTATCACATTGGGGTCTGGATAGCATCGTAAAATGCGCATTAAACAGTAAGACTCATGAAGATATGGAAGTGAATATAAAATTATTCAATAAAATCTGACTATTAACACATGGATGCAGTATTCAGTCCCGAGGCTTTATTTATTGCATAGAGAGGATATCTTGTTGAAGCACATCCGTGGGATATTACTAAAATGATCCTTTTGTGTAAATCGATCAGCTTTCCAATTCCGCATTACATATGGAGGATGGTGGAGTGGAAATTCGAGAGCAGAAGATGGGATATTTGAAAATTTATCCTTCTTTTTCGTCAGGGTCGCTTCCTGGCCGAATCCGACATTTGATATTAAATTGACATGAGGTATAATTGAAAAAGCATTGTTCATCCACGATGAAAACACCCATTGGTAATCCCATGTTTTTAATGTTCCGTCATAAACCCTATCAAAAATCCGATTCCAATACATGACGCTCAATCTATCGTGAAGGAACCCATTTAAAAATCTATTTTCTTTAACTTCAGGCCACATCAGGATATTCTTATCATACTGTTTCCAGGCTCTCTTCCATGTCGCCCAGCCCCATATATGGGGATATATTGAAAAATAATAGCTATATTTCGTTCGTTTCTTACCAAACTGGAAGTTATCACCCGATATTGTCATCACACGATTGTCATCGTCATATTTTAATAGCAATTCATCGCAATACCTGAAAAAAGAGGCATCGGGGACGCAATCGTCTTCAAGGATAATTGCCTGATCTTCTTGTGTAAAAACCCAGTTTAACCCGCTGATTACACGTTCCGGACATCCCATGTTGGTATCAGAGTAAATTTTTTTTATGGGGGAATCAATTTCGGAATTTTCTATCAATGCCCTTGTTTCATCACATCTTGTTTTATCAGCAGGGGCATTATCTCTCGGACCGTCTGCAATGACATAGATCTTGGGGGGCTTTGCTTTCAGTATTTCATCGAGTACGAGCTTTGTCGTTTGAGGACGATTAAAAATGATAAATACAACGGGAGTTGTTAATTCCCATCCATGACCACTCATGTACTCAAATCTTAATAATATAATTATTTCAAATTAACGACAAATTTTTGTTCAAAATCTAATGAAAACGTTTCTTAACCTCCATTTATGGTAAACTCTTTTCATACACTATCTTCGTTTCCCACGCGGTCCTTTCCCAGCTGAACTTCCCAAGTTGCTTCAAACCTGCATGAATCAGTTTATCCCGCAACTTCTCATCTTCCAGAACATCCGTGATTGCCGAACGAAGAGACTCGGAATCAGTGGGATCGAAATACAATGCCGCGTCACCTCCCACTTCCGGTAATGAACCGGTATTACTGAGTAGCGCAGGACATCTGCAGGCAAATGCCTCAAGAACAGGGATACCGAATCCTTCATACAGGGAGGGAAATATGAAAGCAATCGCCTTTGAATACAATCTCTTCAAACCGTCATCATCGGTCCGGACCTGCACAACCTGGTTCTGGATTGATAACCTTTCGAGCAGTTTTTGTTCATCTTCGGAAAATGCTCCTCCTCCTGCACAGATGACCTTAAGATCGGGGTTATTCTGTAAAATGCTCGCTACCGAAGTGATAAAAAAATTAAAATTTTTATATTGACGACGATTTCCAACAAATAACAAGTACTTCTCATCCAACTGACGATCTTTTTGAGCAAAGGATACACGCTCTATTTGAAAAGAGCTTCCATGATAAATGACCTCTATCTTGGCCGGGTCAACATCGTAGAATGTGAGTACGTCCTCTTTTGTATTCTGTGAAACAGCGATAATTGCACTCGCCCTTCCAATAACTAACCGTTTATATGCCCGAGTTCTGTCATACTTTGGAAAAGATTGTGGATACAGCTCATGGATCATGTCGTGAACGGTGATTACGAACGATTTTCCTCTCAAATATTTCAGGTAATATGGATCATAATATGTCGGATGAACAAGATCGTGATTTCCCTTAAGAAGCGCTGTGCGGGAATATGGCTTGTTTACAAAATTTAAGAACGGCCCCTTTCCCCGGCAGTTACAATCCGGGAAAAGGCGATGATATTTGAAAGAGGGATATTGTGGAAGGTATTCATTGTTGGAGTAATGGAGAGCGAGTTCGAACGATACCCCCATTTCCTTATTTATTCTGAACTGGTTCATCAATTCGATAAAATATCGTGAAATTCCACCATACTCCTGCATTGCAAACGTCTGGTGATCGTATAGTATTTTCATGGTTCTTCTGGTTCTTTTCTCATGAGATTTGTATCCTCTTTCATTTACCTTTTTTTGAACAATTCCTAAAAAAAAACAAGCCCTTAAAGACAAACCCGGATAACTCATATACGGCAAGGATAATTCGGGGAAAATGAGACTATCCATAATCACCGTCTGTCGCAACGGCGAGGCCCTGATCGAGCGGACAGTCCGGAGCGTTGTCAGCCAGGACTATCCGCATATCGAGTATATAATCATCGACGGAAACTCAACCGACGGTACATTGGATATCATACGCAAGTTCCGCAATAACATCGCCGTCCTCGTTTCAGAGAAAGACAACGGCATCTACGACGCCATGAACAAGGGTCTCACCCATGCGACAGGAGACCTCGTCTACTTCCTGAACAGCGGGGACTACCTGGCATCAGGACAGGCTATACGCGACGTTATCCGGGAGATCGAACGGTGTCCGCAGTCCGGCATCTTCACCGGCGACGTGATGTACTATGACGAGGTGAGTGCGGAACGGTGGTCAGGAGAACGGAAGACCCCCACCGATCTCATGGCACGGGTCATCTGCCACCAGGCAATCATCGCACGAAAGGAGGTGTTCGACAGATACGGGGGGTTCGACACCCGCTACCGCATCTATGCGGACTACGACTGGCAGTTGCGGGCCGTCCTTGACAACGGTGTCCGGGTAACCTATACCGGAGTCCTGCTTGCCTGTTACCTGAAGGCAGGGAAGAGCGACCGGGTCTGGAAAAAATACCTTCCGGAGAGGAGGGAGATCGTCAGGAAACACGCATCACCTGGTCGGATGGCGTCCTATGTGCTCCATTACCCGGGTGACGGCCTTCGCTACATCGTACACCGGATCAAGGGGTATTTTATCACCGAGTCCTGATCTGAACGATTGAAATCCAAAGACTATTCTTTCATTAACCAGACATCCCCGTTTTATCGATTCTTTCAAACATAAAATGAGAGCTTCTTAAAGATTTTATATATAAATTGAAATCTTTTTTCCAGTCTTTTTAAAATTATAACTAACAACAAACACCCACTTTTCAGGACTGGATATCTACTGGCCGGGAAGAAATAATATGCAATTTTAGGGAGGTTTTGCCTTAGGATAATTCGGGAGAGATGATACTATCCATCATCACCGTGAGTGAGGTCCTGATCGGGCGGACAACCCGGAGCGTCGCCAGCCGGGACTATCCGCGTATCGGGTACATAATCATCGACGGAAAAACTCAACCGTCGGTACATTGGATATCATACGCAAGTTCCGCAATAACATCGCCGTCCTCGGCGAAAGAGAAACGGCATCTACGATGCCATGAACCAAGGGGTCTCACCCATGCGACAGGAAACCTCGTCTCCTTCCTGGGTTACCGTGCGAACACATGGTAAACCACAAAAACCTGCGGTTAAATAAATCGGCCTGTGGATCAACCCCCGGGGGTAGGACGCATGCTGCCCCGCATTTTCTCCCTATTCTGCTGGCAGTGTGCGGCAGGATGCTTCCCCCGGAATCCGGGTGATAACGGGTATTTTCGCCCGGTGGGATGTTACCAATGGCGTTATAATGGATGAAAGATAAAATTAGTGGAGCAAAATATAATGGGACGGGCCCCGGGGATGAATTCTGGGAATAGAAGCACGCAGGAACTGATATTTCCTTTGTGGATTGCATGATCAGCATTGTTGTCGTCAACTATAACGGGGACCGGTTCCTGGGGGCCTGCCTTTCTTCCATCTCTTTGCAGACGTATCGCGATTTTGAGGTCATCGTCGTTGATAATGGATCAACGGACGGGAGCGAAGAGAAGGTTCATGATTTTTCATTCCAAACACGCCTGATAAAATTCAGCACCAACCGCGGTTACCCGGCTGCCTTGAATGCCGGCATCAAGGCGGCGTCGGGTGAGTACATTCTCACGCTTAACAATGATACCATAATCTCGGACACCTTCCTTGAAAAAATGCAGTCTGCAATACAGAGCGACCCGTTGGTTGGCATGTGCGCCTCGAAGATGATCCTTCCTGATGGGATGATCGACTCGACGGGCATAGTGCTCTCAATGTCCGGGGCGGCATGGGACAGGGGTATGTTCCAGAAAGATGAAGGCCAATTCGATGTTCCGGGGGAGGTTTTTGGTCCCTGCGCTGGTGCCGCCCTTTACCGGAAAGAGATGCTGGAGGAGATAGGGTTTTTTGATGAAGACTTCTTCATGTACATGGAAGATGTTGACGTAGCATTCAGGGGGAGGCTTGCCGGGTGGAGATGTCTCTACGTCCCTGGTGCTGTTGTAGTCCATCATCACGGGGGAACAGCGGGACGCGGTTCAGATCTCTGCGTATATTACGGGAACCGGAATATCATCTGGTACTGTTTCAAGGATTTTCCGGTGAAGATGTTGGTTGCTTTCCTCCCCTGGATCCTTGGAAGGAACCTGGTGGTTATTTTTTATTATGCAATGAAACAACAGGGAAAGGTGGCTGTTAAAGCAAAGGTGGACGCCCTGAGAGGACTCGGTAAAATAATTGGAAAGCGGCGCGAGATCATCCAGGTTTGTCCTGATCATGAAATCATGAAATTTATCGAACCATGGAGCGACATGATGGCGGGAAAGAATGTGGATCATTGAATATTACGATCTCATCAGGATCCTCGCCATCAGCGACCTCCGGGTCAAATACCAGAGCTCGGTACTGGGATTTTTATGGTCGCTCCTCAACCCGTTTTTAATGCTGATGGTGCTCTACGTGGTATTCAGCAGGTTGTTCACCACCTCAGGCCCGGACTTTATCCTTTTTCTCTTTGTTGGGATTACAAGCTACCGGTTCTTCTCCAACGGGACAACGGCATCTGTGAGCTCTATCGTGGCGAAGACAAGCCTCGTGATGAAGGTCTATATCCCGCGGGAAGTCCTTGTTTTCTCAAGTGTCCTCTCAAGCCTGATAAGTGCATTCCTGGAGTTTATTATCCTTTTCGCCCTTCTTATAGTCTTTAAAAATCCGTTTACATGGAATATTCTCCTCTTCCCTATTATCACACTCATCTATTTTGTTATCATTTATGGTGTCGGCCTTACCCTGGGAGCCCTGTATGTTTTCTACCGTGACCTGAATCAGATCTGGGAGGTTGTTTTGTCAATCGGGTTCTTTCTCTCGCCTATCCTCTATCCCGTTACCCGGATACCTGAGCACATGCTGAAATACTACATGCTGAACCCGGTGACCACCATCATGGTGATGTACCGGGACTCGCTGCTGTATGGGACGACACCCTCGGCCTGGTTATACGGGTACTCCATTTTCATCGCAATCGTATTACTGGGTATCGGATTGGCGGTATTCAGGAGGCTGCAATGGCGATTTGCCGAGGAGATCTGAAATGAACTATGTTCGGTGCGGTCCATCGGATCATCCGCAGTCGGGCACGGGCTCTGACGAGAGTATGGTCCAGGTCACCCGTCTCTCCAAGAAGTTCAAACTGCCCCATCAGAGGAGCCTGACCGCCTTTGATCGCCTTGCTGCTTTCATAAAACGACAACCACCCTTGTATGAAGAATTTTTTGCACTCCGGGATGTGAATTTCCACGTAGAGAAGGGGGAGACCCTCGGCATCATCGGGCCGAACGGGTCCGGGAAGAGTACCCTTCTCAAGATTGTCGCAGGAGTCCTTGCTCCGGACAGGGGTTGTGTGTTCGTCCGGGGAAAGGTTGCCCCGTTCCTGGAACTTGGCGCTGGTTTCGAACCGGAACTTTCGGCACGAGAGAATATCTACCTTTATGGTGCGATCATGGGGATTCCCCGGAAGGAAATTGACCGGAGATACTGGGATATCCTGGACTTCGCCGAGCTTCACCGGTTTGAATTCATGAAGTTGCGGAACTTCTCGTCAGGAATGTATGCCCGGCTTGCCTTTTCGATAGCCATCCAGACCAATCCGGATATATTCCTTCTCGATGAAGTGCTGGCGGTTGGCGATGAGACGTTTCAGAAGAAATGCATCGAGAAAATTGAAGAGATCCGGCAATCCGGAAAGACCATCCTGTTCGTGTCCCACAGCCTCGCAGAGGTCAAAAAGTTATGCAGGAACTGCATCCTGCTTTACAACGGGCAGGTTGCCAAAATTGGACCTTCCGATCATGTTATTGAGACCTACCTCTATGATATGGAGAAAATGTCATCTTGAAATACAGGATCTGCAAGAGTTGATCCCCGGGGACTTATCAGGTTCGACCGGAAAATTTTGGCTGAGCTCTCAAACTGTGACCGTACACGCAGCAGGATGTAACAAACACTTTCCTGCCTGGAGAAGGCTTTTTTTTAATTCTTCATGGAAAATAAAAACCATACTCCCGGGTATTATTTGTCGGTGGATATCGTGATTTAGGGTCTGGTATGACCTGCCGGGGGAGGAAACGATGAAGGAATACACCAGAACCAGGATCGAAAGGTATCTGTAGGAAAACAATTTACAGTTGAGTATTCATTTATGGAAAAGTCAGCTGCTGGAGCCAGATTTCTCATTTATCGCTATAAATATTTACTTTTATTCGTGATGGTGGGGATTTTTTTCCTGCCCAAAATGGGCCCTTTCGGCCCTAATACCGGGTTAGACAGCTCGTGGGTAATCGGAATCACAGAAGCATTCATTCAGAAATTCCAGTTCGGGTCTGAAATTGTATGGACCTATGGACCGCTCGGCTTTCTAATCATGCCGGTTATCCACAACCATTGTCTATGGAAGATTGAAGTAATTTTTTTATTGTTCATCCATTTTCTCTTTATAATTTCCATCTATTTTCTCCTGGAGCATCTTTCAGCGAGATGGTTTCATTATTTAATCTTTATCCCGGTCTTTATACTGGTCCTACCCAATCCGCCTCCATATAATTCACCTCCGTTTGTGAAACTTTTCATAATAAGTCCAATCCTGCTCTTTCTTCTGTACATCAAACGATCGTCAAATCTGCCATTCATCTTACCGGCGACTATTGGTTTTTTCCTCGCACTCATCTCCCTGATAAAATTCGATATGTTTTTAAGTTCACTCTACCTCATCCTCGTATTCGTCCTTCTCAGCTGTATCATTAAAAGAGACATTCTGAATGGGATAGCACTTTCCAGTTCTTACTGTCTCTCTTTTGTTTTCATGTGGTTCATTTCCGGGCAGTTCATTACCAATATTCCCGGGTATATCATCGGCGGCATTGAATTCACGAAAGGATATTCCAGCGCAATGGCGATTTCAGGACCATTCTGGCAGGAAGTCATTGGACTTATAACCATCCTCGTCCTCCTGGCAAGTATACTCTATTTTATCATCCGTAATGAACGAGAAGCGATACTCTTTTTTATTTTTAACGCATTTACACTGTTTATTGCGTTTAAATCCGGATTTGTCCGTCATGACATGCATGTCCTGGGTTTTTTAATGGTCTTTTTAGTATTCGGAGCAATAACCCTGGTATTATTAACAAGTGAATTCCGAAAATGTCAAGACAATGAGATTGTAAGCATATTAACTGCTCTCAACAGTGTTATCGTTGTATTATTATTACTCTCCGGGGTATTTCTAACACCCTTGGTCTTCAATCATAATATTGTTTCAGAAGCGCCGTCGATAAAAACCTCTATTGAACTGTACGGAAACGAGACATATTTTGACCAGCATGTTGAAATGTATAAAACGATAATCCGTGAGAGTTATGCAGTAAAGCAATCCATGCTTGAAAATATCGATCAAACCCCTCTCGATATTATTCCTTCAGATATCGCATTGTGCTGGGCATATGACCTTAACTGGTCTCCGCGGCCGGTAATCCAGTCATACTCTGCATATACAGAATACCTTGATGGAATCAACGGCCTCCATTTTTCAGACCGCGACCTGGCGCCTCAAAAAATTCTGTACGGACCGTACGCATCAATAGATGGGCGATACCTTCTCTTTGATGAACCTGCCACATTTCAGGCAGTTTTTAATAACTATTCATTCGAGGACCGGTCGGGCGGGTTTATTCTTTTAAACCATTCGGGCAGACCCGATGATGAACAGCCGGAACAGGTTTTATTGACAGAGACGGGAAAATTGGGAGAAGCCGTCAGAATCCCTGAATATTACGGGCAGCTGTATGGACATATCGATATACAGCACAGCATGTTCGGAAATATCATGGCTACCCTGTACAAACCAAAACCCCTGTTTATCAAATTCAGGATGAAGAACGGTGAAACTTCGCCAGAATATCGTTTCATTCCCGGAAATGCAAAGGATGGACTGTTTTTAACACAATATGTTCCCGATATAGATACATTGGCATGGATTTTTCAGGGAAATCTGATCAACAATGTTGATACCATTACCATCCAAACAGATCATCCGGAGTATTATAAGGAAGATTTTGTAATAACGTATACCGGAAAACCGTACTTCCTTTCACCCGACATCCACCTGGTTTACCTGCCATTGAATTTTGTAAAAACCCTGCCAGAACAGACGTTTTTTACGTCTTTTGGCACAATTGGTACCGTCACCAAACCAATCCTCTTCGAACATTCGATGGAAGGCGGCTCTCAAATCCTTGTCGAAAATGTTCATCTCGGCCAGAATGATTCACTGCTGTTTGATGTTGCGATGGATCCCAAGACCTGGTCACCTGACAAAGGAAACGGGGTTGTATTTGAAATCTGGATTAGTACAAACGTTTCCCGGGATAAAATTTTCACGGAACACATAAGTCCCCAACACAACCCTGAAGAACGGAAATGGAATAATTTTATCGTCGATCTATCGGAATATGGTGGAGAGACGGTCTCCTTTATGCTTTCGACATCACCTGGACCGGATAACGATATGTCATATGACTGGGCATGGTGGGGCGATCCAAGGATCAAGAGAGGTTCCTGAAATTATTCCGGGAAAAGAACTAACTTCGCCACTTTTTTCGTAGGTTCCATAAAATTTTAGACGGCTTAACCCAATTCGCCAGGAACAATTTTCAAGTGATCTGGAGTCTCCGGGCAGACAGTCGGTTGGACGGAGTGAAATAAACCCGTTCCTTATTATCTCCATATTCAAACTGAGGCGAATCAAGCGTGAGCTATTATCTTGATTACGCGTAAAAGAAAATACGGTTAACCCGGCGTGAATCGCCCAGGATACAGGAGATCTCAACCGGGAAGGGAGACCTATCCCGGAATTGAGATGCAGGGGTCAGGTACATTGGAATCATAATGAAGGCTTAAGACCCTCCTTTTTCCATGGCATTATAGATCGGAATGCAGCGGGAGAAGGTCCAGAAGCTCTTTTCTCAACTGGTTATACCCGATCCGTTGCAGGAACCCGCGCCGTCCGCTCTCCCGGGTTTGTTTTCCCGGGTCTTTGCATCCTCCTGAGTATGGCACCGGTATGACGAGACACGATGTGTATCTTCCGCGTTAATGAGTCCACTCGATGATCTTGATATCAGGACCGATTGCCTTGATGATGCAGTCCCTCATGTCGGCATAATGGGGGCAGGGATAACCGATAGGGTTTCCCCTGGTGATGCACGATGCAAACACGATCGCCTCTGCTCCCCGTTCGACCATCATTTTTGCCCGGGGGATGGCCCTCTTCCCCGGGCACCCGCCACAGGTCACGAACCCGACTATGTCAACAGGCCCGGTTTCCCGGAATGCGCCTTTTCCCTCCCTGGTCACGGTGAAATCCATGGTCGCCGGGCACATATCCTCGGTCATCATGCAACGGATGATACCTATTTTCATACGGTGAAATCTCCCGGCATGGCGATAATTCCTTTCATGGTAACCGTAAATCCCGGCCCCTGTCGGAGCGGTGGAGTCTTTTAATAATTGCTTGAAATCCCTTCAAACCATCCAATTCGGGGAGACTCCCACCCTACCCCCAGATAGGATCTTCACCGAACCGTTCCATCCAGAAATCCGCGGGGCTCTGCTCGAGGTCCTGTGCGAGATCCTCGATCCGGAACGAGAAAACATGGTTCGTGCAGTAATCGAGCAGGAGATCGTAGGCCTTCTTGACGCGGATCGTCATCTCGTGCGCAGCCGCCGGATCCTTCCGGGATACATCGGGATGCCAGGTCCTGATCTGTTCGTGGTATTTCTGCCGGATTTCGTTCAGGGAGGCCTGTTCCGGGATTCCCAGCACATCAGCCGCCTCTCTGAGGACCGCAGGGGTGACATCGGCCATATACGATCTGTATCGTTCATCCAGCGATAATAGTTCGTGGTGCAAACGATCCCTTTTTGCTGATGGTTGTTGCAGATCTTCTCAAGACAGATGACCATCGATAAAAGACCACTCATTTATCTCAACAACGCTGCGACCAGCTGGCCAAAACCCCCCGGGGTGCTGGCAGCGATTGCACAATCCCTCTCCCTCCCGGTTTTTGGTTCAGGGAGGACAACCGGGACCCAGGGGGAGGATTACATCACCCGGGCCCGGGAGGGCCTCTCCGCTTTCCTGGGAGGAGAACTTCCCGAACACCTTGTTTTCACCCATAACGCAACGGATTCACTGAACATCCTCGTATCCGGGTTCCTGGCCGGAATAAATGAAGAATGCCATGTCCTCACCACGGCACTGGATCACAACTCCGTGCTCCGTCCACTCCACGAATACCAGCAGCAGCACCGGATACGGCTGGACATCGTTCCCTTCGAAGACTGTTATGTTCCGCCGGAATCAATCGAAGCCTCCATCCGGCCCGATACCAGGCTCATGGTCATGACCCATGGAAGCAACGTTCTCGGCTCAGTCCAGGACATCAGGACAATCGGGGAGATCCTGCACGACCACGGGATCTACTTTATCGTGGACGGTGCCCAGACTGCCGGCCATGTTCCTGTCGACCTGAAGAACCTGCCGGTTGATGCCTTCGTCTTCACCGGCCATAAGGGCCTGCTCGGAGTCCCGGGAACGGGAGGATTTTACATCAAGGATCCGGATGCAGTCGCACCCGTCCGGTTCGGCGGGACCGGGACGGACTCGTTCTCACTCCTCCACCCCCGCGAAATGCCGGAGCGGTTCGAGATCGGAACCCACAACTACCCGGGCCTGGCAGCGCTTGCGGCCGGGGTGGAGTTCATCAGCAAGACTGGCCTGGCCTCTGTCAGGGAAAAGGCGGAACGACAAACCGCGTTTCTCATCCGTGAACTGAAACAGGAGGAGAACATGACGATCTACAACGGCCACCCGGATCTGCCGATCATTGCCTTCAATATCAAGGGCTTCCAGAACGATGACGTGGGATTCATGCTGGCCCGGGGATATCGCATCATTGGCCGGACAGGACTGCACTGTGCACCGCTGGTCCATAAGGCCATTGACGGCGGGGAGGGGTCTGTTAGGCTCAGCCACTCCTGGTTCACGACCGATGAAGAGTGCCGGATTGCAGCGGATGCCATACGGAGGATTGCCCGGAATGCGGATTCTACGGTCGGTCAGGCATAAGGCCTGTGCGGACGGCTCATTCATGAAGGAGTTCCTCCTCGACACCCCGGTATCTCCGGAATTCTTTACCTACCTGGGCAACTTCGGGCAGGTCGAGTCCCTCCCCGGCGTCGGTGAGGGATTCTACAAGTTCGAGAAGCCGGACTGGTTCTCCATCAAGGGATTTTCAGGGGATACGACGGTCGAGGTCCGGTTCAAAAAGGAAGTGATGGACCTGACGATTGACTTTGTCTATTTCCTTTTTTCCTCGTACCGGGAGGGGGAGGTTGATCTCTCCAGCCTGAAACGGAGGGAGCAGGCTATCGGAGAACGGGTCCGGAAACGAATCTACGGGGCATGAAAGAAGGCGAAAAGGGTGCCGCAGGACGTATTTGAGGAATATGCCGATGATTACGACCGGTGGTTTGATGAGCACCGGGACGAGTACCTCGCAGAACTCTCCCGTATCCGCCAGGTGCTCCCGGCACCAGACTCCCGCGCCATCGAAGTGGGGGTCGGTTCCGGGCGGTTTGCAGCCCCCCTGGGAATCAGGATGGGGGTCGAGCCGTCTCGTGCCCTCTGCCGGATGGCACACCGGCGGGGAATTGAGGTTATCCGGGGCACGGCCGAGGCGCTCCCGGTAAAGGACAGCTCCTGTTCCTCGATTCTTATGGTAACGGTCATCTGTTTCCTGGACGACCCGGTCCCCGTGTTCGGTGAGCTCCACCGCATCCTCGTTGACCAGGGGACCCTCATCCTCGCATTTATCGAGAGGGAAGGAAAGATCCACCAGAGGTATCTCCGGGAGGGGGGAAAAGGGAGATTTCTCTCCCGGGCGCGGTTCTATTCCCAGGATGAGGTGCGTGGATTACTCGATAAAACCGGCTTTGCGGTGAAGGCGGCAGATCCAAGGGCTGGCTTCTGTGTGATCGCCGCACAAAGGCTTTGAGAGGTTGGTTCAAGGTCATTTGAGTCCCATCGCACGCTTAACACCTCTTTTCCGCATTCCTGTGCGTTTGCGGAAAAGATTGGTGAAATGCCTCTTCCGGACACCTGGCCACACTATTTACCGGGGTTCCTTCACAGGTATTTCCAGGCCGGCCAGGGCTTGCGGCGTTCCAAATTCGGGTATGTCTGAAAAAACCGAAAGCCAGTACTCCCGCGCCATTCATCCACAGATTGAAAGGTATTTTCGCTCCCGCTCCCTGATATCATCAAGCCCAACCAGCCGGTTGAATTCATCAAAGAGGATCATCCTGTCGGCCATTTGTGCAGATGACCCGGTCCTGGCCAGTTCCGCAAACAGTTCCCGGACAGCGTGGGCGATAACATAAGTGCAGGATGTTGCATCGGCGACCACCGCGTAACCCAGGTCTTGCAGCTCCTGTGCGGACAGGTACGGCGACCTCCCGCCCGGCAGGTTGTTGGCAAACACCGGCCCCTTCACTTCCGAGCATATACGCCGCATCTGGTCGATTGAGCGGGGCGCCTCAACGAACAGGAGATCGGCACCGGCTTCGCGGTAGAGATTCGCGCGGGAGATTGCTTCATCGATCCCATGGATGGCGATGGCATCGGTCCGCGCCATGATGACCAGGTCAGGGTCCTTCCTGGCATCCACGGCGGCATGGATCTTCGCCACCATTTCTTCGGCAGGGATAACCTGCTTCTCGTCCATGTGCCCGCAGCGCTTGGGAAAGGACTGGTCTTCGATAAAAAGCCCGGCAACGCCTGCCTTTTCATAAAGCTCAACGGTCCGGATGATGTTTGTCACATTCCCGTACCCGGTTTCGCCATCGGCAAATACCGGGATTTGTACTGCATCGACAATCCGCGATGCGCAATCCACCATCTCGCTGAGCGTCATGAGGGATACATCAGGTCTTCCCAGGTATGCTGCAGAGTTCGAATACCCTGCTGAGAAAACAGCTTTTATCCCGGCCTGCTCAGCAATCCTCGCACACAACGGGTCGTGTACCACCGGGATAACGAGGATTTCGGGATCGCGTATCATCTTCTGCAGGAGCGTTGTTTTCTTCATGCACGCACTATGGTAACCATCAAAATTCACCGCATAATTAAGTTTCGAAAAAAGATCAGGGCCGGGAAAGGATTTCAACCCGGATTTTTCAGAGCTCCAGCAAGGGAAAGACGGGTTGAAACCCCCTTATCAGGAAATACCCGTTCAGAGCAACCGGTCCCCGGCATGCTCGCCCGGCATGCAATCAAAAACTTCGGTGACCTTCATGACCAGGAGCGACCGGCAGTGGAGCCCGGGCTTTACTTTATAGACCTCGTCCTTCATGGCCTCGTATTCCGGACCCTCGGATTGTATCTCGATATCCCCTTTGATCTTGTAGCACCCTGTAATCCCCTGGCCCCAGAGGTAGAGGCAGGCCCGGGGGTTTTCAAGGACATTTTGGAGGGTAGTCTTCATGAACTGGTTGCCGATCCAGATGGTTTCCGGATCGCGGGGAAAGACCGCCCCCATTGGGGCAACATTTGGTTCACCATCCCGGGATGCCGTTGCAAGCGGGAAGATCCTGCCCACCCGGAATGCATCCATGATTTCTGGAGTCATCTGAACCATACCAGGGAGCATGGTGCAGGTACCCCATAAAACCCACGCACCTGTGTTTCACGGCCCCCTGGATAAGGCCGGATACCAGGGAACTATTCTCTTGTCCGCTTTATCCCGGCCCTGGGCCTCCTCCTCCCGCCCACCCCTGAAATGAAAAAGGGATGGCTTCCTTGCCGAATCCTTCCACCTGGCGGCAAGGCATCTGGAGATGGGTGAGAGGCCCATCCGCTGCATGGACTGATCCCGGGTACCGGGATGGGTGACCTTGTTTCCCAAGGCATCCATTCTGGCGAAACTGGTGTACCAATGATCAATGAAGTCCAGGGAGATGTGGAAACCCGGCCTCGCCATGGTGGGGGCCACCAGGTATTCCCTCGCCCCGGCAAGCCTGATCGATGCATCGGGTCTGTGAGGCATCGGTCTTTCCCGGAGTGCTGCCCTGCGTGGAGCGCATCAAACCCGGCCACCCTGTTGATACGCCGTGGGGAGAATGGTTATCTTTACCGGGCAGGGCCAGGGATCCTACGCTAGGGGGCGCTGGCACCTTGCGAGGGGAAAAAAAGAGAGTTAGTATTTTCCCATGAGGGGGATTTCGCAGTTGGGGCAGGTCTGGCTCCGACAGGGAACGCCCCGGGTTTTCGGATACTCTTTCTTGCATTTCGGACAGATACATGCATCAGGCGGCATGCCTCCCCGCTGCATACCCATTCCGGGTCCACCGTTTGGCATCTGATCTCACCACAGTTCAAAGGAAGGCAGACAGGTATGATAAGGGAGAGGAAAGAGGCAACGTGGGATTCCAAGAAGCTCATCCTGAGAGAACGATGATCCGGGATCAGACCGGAGGATAGTTTTCATGGTGAACCGGGGTAAAAAACATTCACCATGGTGCAACAATTTTTTACCGTTCATCTCCCTCGCATGTACAGGGATGCCCCATGGCAATAGACTGGTACATGGATTTTGTTGATCCCGGGTATGAACCGGGGCGCGATGAGATAATAGTTCTTTACTATTTTGAGCCGGCAGAAGGCATCAGCCACGAGGAGGCGGCTGGGAGGATCGCATCCGAGAGCTCGACAGGGACCTGGACAACCCTCCACACCCTCCCGCCCCGCATGCGGGACCTCCAGGCAACGGTCTTTGAGATCGACGGAAATTTTGTGAAAATATCGTACCCGATCGCCCTCTGGGACGAAGGCAATGCTGTGCAGCTGTTGAGCGGGATCGCCGGAAATATCTTCGGAATGAAGGCGCTTTCGAACCTCCGGCTCATCGATGCAACCCTTCCGGCAGCATACATAGATCACTTCAGGGGACCGCACTTCGGAAACGACGGTATCAGGAAGATGATGAAGGTCCACGGGCGGCCGCTCACCGGAGCGGTACCCAAGCCGAAGGTCGGGTTCACCGCACAGGAGCACGCAGAAATCGGCTATGAAACCTGGATGGGAGGGTTCGACTTTGTCAAGGACGACGAGAACCTGACCTCCACCTCGTTCAACCGGTTCGAAGAACGGGTGGAACGGATGAGCAGGTTCCGGGACCGGGCGGAGCAGGAGACCGGGATGATCAAGTCCGCATTCATCAATATCACGGGGGACACGGAAACAATGGAGAAGCGGGCCGCGCTGCTTTCCGAATACAACTGGAACTATGCCATGATCGATGTCGTAGCGGCCGGGACTGCTGCCGTGATGACCCTGCGCGATTTCTGCTCTGACCTCGATCTTGCCATCCATGCCCACCGGGCCATGCATGCCGCATTCTCCCGTAACCCCCTGCATGGGATTTCAATGCAGTTCCTGGCCAAGATAATGCGGCTCATCGGAGTGAGCCAGATCCACACCGGGACCGCGGTAGGCAAGCTTGCCGGGAGCCGGCAAGAATCTGCCATCCTTGCCGATATCCTCCGCGAGAAGCAGGTCCGCGGTGTTGATAAACGTTCTCTAGACCAGGACTGGGGGAGCATCAGGAACGCGTTCCCAGTGGCGTCGGGAGGGCTTCACCCCGGCCTGGTACCCGCCGTGCTCGATATTTACGGCCGGGACCAGGTACTGCTGGTGAGCGGCGGAATCCATGGTCACCCTGGGGGAACGAGGAAGGGAGCACTGGCGACCGTCCAGGCCATGGAAGCATGGGAAGAGGGCATAACCCTCGAAGAAAAAGCACGTACTGCCCCGGAACTTGCCGCAGCCCTCGAGAAGTGGGGTCATTTCCAACCGAGATGAAGGTAACAGGCGAACCAGGGAAGGCGATGACCAGGGAGGGTGTGGGTAGCTGTGGTCTTTGAATGCCAGCAGTGCGGGGAGTGCTGCAGCATCATGGGCCAGGTGCTCGTTGTATGTGAGGATCCCGGTACAAAGAAGTATGTTCTCTCCAACCAGTATACCGGAGAAAAGACCACTGTCGAGATCGATCCCGACAAGGTTGACCTCTACGAGGACAGGAGCACAATCGAGCGGTTTCCCGAAGCATGCCCGTTTCTCCGGTTCAACCGGGAAGACGGGAGAGCGTACTGCACCGTTCACCTCACCCGCCCTGACATGTGCCGCGATTTTGGATGCTGGCGCCTCCTCATCCTGAGACCCGATGGTCGCCGGGCCGGGCGTGTCATGTGCCAGAGCCATTTCTGTCCCGATGACTCCGACCTCGCACGGCTGTGGGAGGAACGGATACGCCCCATCGACGATCCCGGCGGGGCGGAATGGGACCGCTCGGTCATCAGCATCCTGACCAGGGCAGGATACCAGGTACGGATTTGACATCGGGCCGGTGACGGTCACCTTTCTCGCAGGATTTCCGTGTAGAGCATGACCGCCGAGAGGCTGACCAGGTTCAGGGTTGTCGCTGCATACCAGAGCCAGGACTCAAGCGTGGTCAGGCGGGTTATCCAACCTGACCAGAGCATTCCACAGATGATCAGGAATGCCAGGAGGGTATCAAGGGCAAGGAAAACGGCCGGGATGCCGAACAGCCGCCCGAGCTGGGCGATCGTGCAGTATTCAAAGGGGCTGTCCCGGTGGAGGAGATCGAGAAAGGCACGTCCCAGGTTCATCAGGAGATCGGTCCCTGCCCAGAGAATAATTCCCCACCCGGCAAGGGTAAGGACCGGCGGTGCCAGCTCCCGGACAGCAACAGTCCCAAGGATAAGCTTGAAGATGCAGAATGGTATCCCGATGGTGCTCGAAAGGAAAAAAGGGCGGAGGAAAAAGCCCTGGAACTGATCACCATCTTCTACCATGGCCCGGTTCTCCCGATCAGGTTCGCCTGCACACATAACAAGACTTTGGTCGGTCTCCTCAGGCATGAATATAGAGGAGTATCACCGCTGAGCCGAGATCGGGAAAGATCATGGTCAGTACCTGGAAGACAGATGGGCTGTTGATCCTTGCAATGACCAGGGCCCTGTCTGCCCAACAAGCTCCCCCTACAAAGGGCGTATACCCTCGCTCCCGGACCCTTCCAGGCCGGGGACGTGGCACACAATCTCGCCGGCACGGAGAATAGAGCGTGGAAAGCCACTCCCGGAGCAATCAGAATTCATCGTCCCGGTGGAGGAAAACAGTGAACCAGCCGCCCGTTGGGCCATGGAGAAGCTGTCCCGGATTGTCTCTGGTTGAGCCCGGGATACCAGCCCGAGAGCTTAAAATGCCCTGGTGCCCATACCTGATCGGGAACCGGCAGGGGTGATGAAGGACGGAGGATCCTGGCCAAGGGAAGTGTCAGCAATGCGGGCTCTGCTGCAAGGTCTTTGGGGATCGCATCTCGCCCACAACGATGAACCTCTACTCATGGATGGAGCAGGGCAGGAAGGATATCCTCGTTTATTTCTCGGCTCTCCTCCAGAATGGTGTCCGGGTCAATGGTGCCGATCTTGAGAATGGAGATCTCGGAGAGATTGTAACCGTGGAACTGCGTGACCCAAAGACCGGCGGTTACCTGCCGGTCTGCCCATTTCTCCGACGAATCGGCAAGACGAAGTATACCTGTTCTATTCACACTGTCAAACCGGATATGTGCTGTAATTACATGCCCTGGATCTATGGCGAGACCTATTTTCCCCGCTGCCCGGCGCTGAAAGAGAAGAGATCGCGCTGGTCCGGGTTGCCCGAACAGGATCAGGTCCGGGGCTTTCGGCTTCAGGAGCCCAACTATTAATAGGATAATCACGTCATCCCTGTTCACCAGAGAGAGCAGGGGCTGGTGAACGATGGCTAAGTGGAAATGTTCGGTTTGTGGGTATGTATACGACGAAGAGAAGGGAGAGCCGGCGACCGGCACACCTCCGGGCACTCCATTCTCCTCGCTTCCCGGTGACTGGCGCTGCCCGGTCTGCGGGGCAGAGAAGAGCGCTTTTTACCAGGTCCCGGAAGGAACCGCTTCCGGCCCGGCGGGTCCGGTCCTCTGGAAATGTTCGGTTTGTGGGTATGTATACGACGAAGAACAGGGAGAGCCGGCGACCGGCACACCTCCGGGCACTCCATTCTCCTCGCTTCCCGGTGACTGGCGCTGCCCCGTCTGCGGGGCGGAAAAAAAAGCATTTTTCCTGGTGCGGGAGGTTGACCTTGCCCACGAGGCGGCGGAGACAACGGTCTCTGATGTGCTCATGGCCGAAGTCGCTGCCCGGGGAATAACGTTAGTTTTCGGGCTTCCCGGGACCTCATCGCTCGGCCTTGTTGACGCGGTGCGCAAAAACCCCGGGTTGCGGTACATCGTCTTCAGGCATGAGGCGAACGCGGCCATGGCCGCATCAGCCTACAACAAGCTCACCGGGAAGATTGCGCTCTGCCTGACGATAGCAGGCCCCGGGGCAACGAACCTCACCACCGGGCTCTATGACGCACGGGAGGATGGAGCAGCAGTACTGTCGATCAATGGCCAGGTGGAGACGCAGTACACCGGTCCCTACGGTATCCAGGAGATCGACCAGGACGCGTTCTTCCGGCCCATTGCAGTGTATAACAATACCATCTATGACCGAAAAATGACCTGCCTGCTGGTGAACAGGGCCCTGAAGTATGCCATTCTCCACCACGGCGTGGCCCAGCTCTCTGTCCCCAACGATATCCAGAAACAGCCCCTCGAATCCCTGTTCTGCAGGAGAGAGACCCTGCTCGAGAGCCCTCACATCGTCCCGGCAGAGCCCGAGCTCCTGAAGGCGGCAGCAGCGATCGATGCAGCCGAACGGCCGGTCATCATCGCCGGATGGGGAGCATACGGAGATGGGGATGCCGTCATTGACCTCGCCCGGAGGATCAGCGCTCCCGTCCTCACCACATACCGGGCAAAAGGTTTTGTCCCGGAGGATAACGAGTGGGTCATCGGGGTCCTGGGCCATTCGGGCTCTCCGCAGGCGCGGAGGGCGGTTACCGATGCCGATCTCCTTATCACCCTTGGCGTGGGATTCTCGAAGTTCACCAATATCCCGACCGACAAACTGCTCGTGCAGGTGGATACCAACCCGGTGAAACTTGGGAAGGGTCCGGCAACCCTTTCTCTCTGGGGGAACTGCTCGCTCACGGTGCCCCGGCTGGCAGGCCTGGTCAGGGAGCGGGACCCCGAACATGTCCTCAAGGAGATCGCGGGGATGAAGCGTGAGTGGCTGGAGCAGCTCGACCGGGAGGCTGACGCGACCGCAATCCCTCTCCGACCACCCTTCATCATGAAGGTGCTCTCGGAAGTGATACCGGAGGATGCGGTCATCACCGTTGACGTGGGCGAAAACCAGTGGTGGTTTGGGCGTAACTTCCGGATGAAACGACAGCGGTTCGCCATGTCCGGGTACCTTGCCACCATGGGGTTCGGGTTCCCGGCGGCGATCGCTGCGAAACTTGCTTACCCGGTAAAGCAGGTATTCTGCATTACCGGAGATGGGGGATTCTCCCAATCCATGTCCGATCTCGTAACTGCCGTCAAGTACGAGCTCCCGATGACCGTGGTTGTCCTGAACAACCACCAGCTTGGCATGATACAGGTCGAACAACTGATGGAGCACTACCCCAACTATGGAACCGGGCTCCTGAACCCTGACTTCGCTGCCTATGCAGAAGCCTGTGGAGGAGCAGGGATACGTGTCGGGAGACCGGATGAGCTGAAAACAGCCATCGAACAGGCGATGGGGTTGAACGTGCCGGTCGTCGTTGACGTAGAGACCGATCCGCGCCGCTTTGTCTGAAATGAAACACGGCCGGAACGGCCAAAGACGCGACCCCCCGGGGTCACCCGCCGGAGTCGTCGATATAATCGAAGTCCCGCCCATGGAGTTTGATATCGATGACCGGTGGTCCGTCGGAACACTCCGGGCCCGGTAACCGTAATGGCTGAGACCATCAACGCGGGCGATCGTTCCGGACGAAAGGGCAATGGGTCCTGGGTTGTACTGGGGACCGGGGTCATGAAGAGAGGGCGGGGTTCAGGGCGCCGAGCTACAGGGAGGTTTCGCCCGGGCATGGTCCGCCCGGGCACAGGCCCGGAGATGGGTTATGCCGGCAGGGGTCGCGAGCGACACGACGTATTTTACCGATGTGGCGGTATTCCGGCGACCCGGGCCTGGCCTCTCCCCCGGGCCCTGGAGGGGGAAGGGATGACCCCGGCCGTCCGGATTGAGAATCGGTTCCCGGTGCATACCTTCTACTGTTGGCGGACAGCATCACCCACTGTCCTTTCCGGGAGGATGTTTCCGGGTGAGCTGCTCTGGTGTAAATGGCACCTGGCGTTCACGGTCTGCGCGGTCGATCCAGCCTGAGCGGACATTTTCGCGGTGGTCAAAATGGAACACATACGGTTTGATATCAAGCAGGGGTGTGCCGTCGAGGACATCGATCCCGCGTACCGATATCGTAGTCCCGGAGATGGAGAGTAGCTCGACAATGGAAAGCCCTATCCTGTTCGGACGGTCATGGTGACGGGTCGAAAAAATCCCGCGTTCGGTTTCATGATCAAGATAGGGGGCAATCCGGAGCCGCATCGGCCCTTCGTGATGGAAATGGTAGAGGAGGATTAGGTGGGAGAATCCCTCGAGCTCCTGGAGGCCATCGGCATATTCCGGGAAAACCTCGATCGTGCCTTCTGCAGAGCTATAGACACTCTGGATGGGAGTGTCCCTCTGCATGGTAAACGGAGAATGAATGACTCCGATAAAAGTATAGTGGATCTCCATACTTATTCATCCGGTCAGAAAGCTGAAAAAGAGTGGGGTGGGGGTAGCATCCCCCGCATTTTTCACAAATCGTGATCCTGAACAACCTGTTTTTGAGGACTGGTTTCAACCGCACCCTTTTTTTCCGATCCGCATCCACATGCTGTACGATGACGAGGTCCGCACTGCTCATTATTGATATGCAGAACGATTTTGTACGGGAAGGGGCTCCATTCCGTGTCAGGGAGGCAGAGGCCACCATAGGCAACGTTCGGGAGGTGCTCGAAATTTTCCGGCGCAACCGCCTCCCGGTATTCCATGTCCTCCGCGTCCATCGCAGCGACGGGTCCGACGTGGAGTTATTTCGGAAAGAGCTTTTCAGGAAGACGCCTTTTGCCGTCAGTGGAACGAAGGGTGCACAGGTAATCAGCGAGCTAGAACCGGCGCCGGGTGAATACATCATCAAAAAGACGAGGATGAGCGCCTTCATGCAGACCGAGCTTGACCTAATGCTCCGGACCCTCTCGGTCGACACGGTTTTTGTCGCAGGTATCCAGACCCCGAACTGCATAAGGACAACGGTCTTTGACGCTCTTGCCCTAAATTACCGGGCGTTTCTCGTTGAAGATGCCGTAGCTGCCCAGAACGAGGAGATACACCGGTCGAACTGCCGGGATATGGCGGCCATCGGGGTCGGGATGCTGAAGGCAGCAGATGTGGAGGAACTGATCCGCCCTGCCCGGTAAAAAGCCGAGGAGAGGGAGGCATATTGTCTTCCCACCTGCCCATTCCCTGAACTCTGCACCAGGGTGGGTTGAGAGCATCCGTCCTGCCAGGGGTTCACTCCGGAGGACTGTCCGTTAGGATCTCTTTGAGGTGCCTGAAATCTGCTGCAAGCTGCTCCCGCAAGGCAGGATTATGGGTGACTGCTGCCGGATGATAGACCGGAAAGATGGTAACCGGCCCGTGTGGAGCATCGACCGGGAATGCCATGCCATGGATCTCGCTGATCTTTTTTCCAGGGATCCCAAACTGCCCCATGACAACCGCAGCTGAAAACCTGCCCAGGGGAACGATAACGGACGGGCACACAAGGCCAATCTGCCGGTCGAGGTATGGTTTACATGCCTTTATCTCGTCCTTTCTCGGATCACGGTTTTTCGGAGGGCGGCACTTGAGGACGTTTGTTATGAACAGATCGTTCCGGGAAAGACCGGCTGAGGCCAGGAGACTGTCCAGGACCGTTCCGGCCCGGCCGGCAAACGGTCGCCCGGTTCGATCCTCCTGCTCTCCCGGGGCTTCTCCAACCAGGAGGATGCAGGAAGTTGCCGGTCCTTCCCCGGGAACAGCATGTTTCCGTCCTGAAGCGAGCCGGCAACGGGTGCAGGCGAGGATCTCCTGTTCCAGGACGCGGGCTTCCTCTCCAGTCAGGGACATCGCCCCTCATTTTTGATATGGTACATCCTGCCAGGCACCCGCCGGTTACACACCGTCCGTGGACCCTGCCTCCGGCTGCTTGACGGATGAACGGGGTGTGACCAGGATTTTATCAACCCTGTTCCCATCCATGTCAACCACTTCGAACCGGTAATTATTCCATTCGACTACGTCCCCGGTATCAGGAATCCTCCCAAGCTCCGTCATCACGAATCCTGCGAGCGTATGATAGAGCCCTTCCTGTTCGCCGGGGAGCATGGATATGCCGATGAAGTCCTTCACCTCATCGAGGGGGTATAGACCGTCGATGAGAAACGATCCGTTCTCCCGCCTGATCAGCTCCCGGTCATGAGAAATCCCCGAAATTCCGATGTCACCTATGATCGCTTTCATGATATCGTGCACGGTGATTATCCCGGTTATCACCCCAAATTCATCGATTGCAAGCGCTATGGGAGTCGGCGAGGTCTTGAGGAGCTCCATCAGCTGCAGGGCCGGGGCTGTCTCGGCTATGAATATCGGTTCCCTCAGGATCAGGGCTATATCAGCGCTTCCTCCTTCTATCATCTGGGCCCAGAGATCCCTGACCCATATGACCCCGGAAAGCGTATCAAGCTCGCCCCGGTACACGGGAAGGAACGAGTGATTGCTGGAAAGGATGGTCTTTATCGATGAATTCACCGGTAAATCGAGATCGATGCCGATGATATCCGGCCGGGGTGTCATCAGGGACAGGACCTTCCGGTCACCGAGCCGGAAGATGGCATTGACCATGGCCTCCTCCTCTTTCTCGATTACCCCTGCCCTGGCCCCTTCGGACAGTATCTGCCATATCTCTTCTTCAGAGATCCCTGCCGGCTCAGGTCTCTTCCTCCCAGACGCCTTTAGGATCCCCTCGGTGGTAGCGGTAAGTATCCGGACAAACGGCAGTACAGCAACCGATATCGCCCGGAGAGGACGGGCCACCCGCGATGCGATATACTCGGGATTGTCAAGACCGATTCTCTTCGGAACCAGCTCCCCGAATAGCAGGGAGAGGAAGGTTGTCGCGACGATAACTAAGGCAACACTGATGACGGTTGCATACGGCGCCAGCGCAGGAACCGCTCCGATGGAGGGAGCGAGGTAACCTCCCAGGGCAATCCCGCTGTATGCCCCGGTAAGAATCCAGATAAAGGTGGTTGCAACCTGGATAGTGGAAAGGAACATATTCGGGTCGTCAAGGAGCTCGAGGGCGGTTGCCGCTCCCTGATTTCCTTTACCGGCGAGCAGCTCCAGCCGCATCCGTTTTGAAGCGATGAACACCGAGTGTGCCAGGGAGAAGAAGGCATTCAGTCCGATGAGTATGCCGATGACGAGCAGTCCGGTGAGCGGTTCAGCAGCCATGCCGTCTGGAGCCTCCACCCACGAGTTCTTCAGCGACCGCTGCACGGATCTGCCCTTCCAGCCCCGGCACCTTCCGGACATCCCGCAGGCGGTCGATCCCGTCGGCCAGGACAGGGGCTCTCGGGGTGATATGCAGGTTTTTCATGAAATCATGGATCACGCGGGTGACGCAGGTGAAATTATCTTTCCCGGTCCGCCCGGCAACTGCACACACCAAACCCGTTCTCTGGACAAACCTGCCTGCCAGGAACATCTCGGCATGGAAGGCCTGGAACCGGTCTATCATGAGCTTCAGCTCTCCAGGGACCGTGCTGGTATATACCGGCGTGCAGATCACGAGGAGACGGGCGTGGCGGAGGGAGGCGATGATCCCTTCCATGTCATCGTGAAAAGTGCAAAAACCGGTATTGTAGCACTGGTAGCACCCGGTGCAGCCCCTTATCCAGAGATCGTGGGGGAATACCACTTCCACAGAGCTTCCCGCCTCCTCTGCCGCGGCAGCAACCCAGCCTGCCATGATGCTGCAGTTGCCATCTGCCCGCGGGCTCCCCTGGATGATGAGCACATCGTTTTTCCGGGAGTCAATCGGCTCTCTCACCTGCTCAAGGTGGACAGCAAAAAACGCCTCCGGATCGCGGGAGAGCAGGTCTTCCCACTTGTCTGCCTCCCTGCGGGCAACCGATTCGGCATCGAGGGGATCCGTTGGAGAATATTCGTAGGTATTGGTCCGGAAGAGGGCGAGGGTCCGGTCACCGAGGAGGAGCCGGAGCGTGTACAGGCGCATTCCCGGGTAAAGGGCGGAGAGGTCGCGGCGGGTCAGGACCATGGTGTAGGATCCTTCACGACCCCTCACCTCCCGTTGTTCGAGGACTTCCCCGGGATCCTCCATACCGATTGGGTCGACCCGGTGCATGATAAGCGTATTTCCGGAATGATTACACGCGATGTCGTAAGGCTCTTTTTTATCGCCGGCGAACTGATCATGATCTATATCATGGATCCCCTCCCTGCATTCGGCCTGACCCTCGTTGCCATCTCTGTTGTCGGTATCCGGTTCCGGATTTCCCCGTTCTTCACGCTGGTAGGCGGGGCCCTCTTCTATGGCATCCTCACCGGCCTTCCACCGGATCGGATCGTGGCGGTCATGACAGCGGGTATCGGGCAGGTGTTCGGGCTCTTCGCCATCATCATCTTTTCAGGAGCAGTGATCGCGAAGATACTCGAAGAACAGGGGCAGGTTGCAGAGATTGTGTCAGACCTCAGGAACTGGTTGAAAACCCCGGCAGCTATCTCCGGATTTTCCGGATACCTGCTGGCACTCCCGGTAGCCTGCAGCATCACGGCATTCATTATCCTTGAACCGATTGTCGGGAGCCTCGGAAGTGGCGAGTCGCGCCGGGCATGGCTGGCACTGGCGGCCATCGGGAGCCTCATCTCGTTCGGGCTTGTCTACCCGACACCGGTCACCATCCCGCTCATCAAATCGCTCATGGCAGGGCAATCCCCCTTCATCTATGAAGTGGTAGCAGTCACCCTTTCCCTGATCCTGCTTGCCGGGATCATCGTGTTCAGACCGGGTGCAGCCAGTGCACTGCCCGGAGAGGCCGCGCCCCGTGGCGGGGCTGAACCGCCTGGGGAGGGATCTTCGTCATTCCACTACCGGGCCTGGGCTCCCTTCGCTGCCATAATCCTCGCCATTCCACTTGGAGCAGCACTCGGCCTCTCCACCGGCTCCCTCATACAGGTGATCATGCTTGCCGGCGCGGTGACCGCCCTGATCCTTGCCCCCCCACCTGTCCGGGTATCCGGGCTCCACCGGGGAGCGAAACATGCCGGGCTCATCATCTTTGACATCTGCGGTGCCGGGGCGCTGGCCGCCGTCATCCTCGAGTCGGGGTTTGCCGGGGCTGTACTGGGGGAAATATCCATGATTGCCCCCCTTCTCGCGGCACCATTCATTTTAGCAGCGCTCCTCCAGACCGCCCAGGGCTCGCGGGTGGTAACAGCCGTGATTTCCGCCGAAGTCCTCCGCGGGACGGCTGTGGCGGCAGCCCTGCACCCCATCGCCCTGGTCCTGATGGTTATTGCCGGGACCTTCGTCTTCAGCTACGTGACCGACCCGTTCTTCTGGATTGTGAAACATGCCACCGGCGATGGGTATCGGGAGATGATCACCGGTTATACCCTTCCGGTTGCAGCATGCGGGCTTGTCATCTTCTGTGCTGCCCTTATTCTCCAGGGCCTGCTCCTGTAGAACATGAGCCCCGCGTGAAGGCATTGACCGGACGGCGGGGAGCATGCGGGGCCGGGCGGGCGTATCCCATCCGGAAGAACACCTGGATGGTCCGGCTCGCGGGAATACCGAGGAACTCGTGCAACGCGGAATTGAGATCCTTCATGCCGGGATAATCGGCAAGCAGCTGCGTCATAGGCTGGAGAGAGAGCCCGATCGATTGCGCCGTGAGCGCTACCCGCTCAAAAGCCCTCCCCGCGTTCAGTTGCTCGACCCGGAGGTTCCCGGTTGTGGTAATCCAGCCAAACCCCGCAGCGGATGACGCCTGCAGGCGGGAAAGCCTGATCAGGGTTTCCTTTAACAGGAGCTCTTTCCTTTCGCCGGAAAGAAAAGCGCATTTTAACCGGAATCCCGCTTGTGAGAGGGAGCCGAGGCCCAGGTGGGAAAGCCCGTATCCGTCCTGGCGGTACGTAGTGCCGGGGATATCCAGGAACGACCGGATTTCCCGGAACCGCCGTTTATCGTCGAGGGCAAGAGCGGTTGCCTGTTCTACAAAACCAGCCAGCACCGGTAGTGAGCCGGTATCGGTTATCATCCCCAGAGGGATCGCGAACTGGTCGTAGGATTCCGCGAGGCGGGTGAGCATCGCGGTGCTGATTGGAGAGTGTTCATACGGCCTCCTGTTGGTCTGGCGAAGGGGAAGTGCCGCGGCAAGTGGATCACTTTCCTTCCCAGGACTTCTGTCAAGGTCGATCCGGGCCACCGGGGCGGAGAGATCCAGGCCGGTTCCGGGCCATCCTGCGGGAAAGAAGGTGATATCGGTTGAAAAACCCAGGGCACCGGCGGCGATGTCCAGGTTTTCGATGAAGGCTCCCTGCGCTATGATAACCTGGCGGAAGTCCGGGTCAAGTGCCGGAAGGACCCGGGCCGGGTCGGTAAAAAGCTCGATCCGTGCAGGGCCGTGGAAACGGACCAGCCATGGCTGGGTATTGAGAGGGCTCGGGGCGGTCCCGGCCCGGGACGCGAGGGCCCGGAGGAGTTCCTCCCCGGAAAGAGAAGTCATCACCGTCCCTCCATGCCATCAGCAGCAGTCACCGCCATAACAGGTCTTTCCCACCGGTATTTGAGGTAGATTCCCACCGAAACAAGGAGCGTTACGAGGCTGACGATATTGGCCATGATGATGATGCTGTCCCCGATGAAGAACCCGTAGAAGGCCCAGAGCGATACACCTGCCGTAAACTGGCAGAGCGTTGCCAGGCTGACATCGGCCACCGATCTCGTCCGGTACATCTTCACCATCTGGGGGACGAACCCAAACATGGTGAGGAGCGCAGCAACGATTCCAACGAGAACCCAGGGAGTCATGAACGGTGTTTCAGAAGGTTACCGTAGTATGGGGATCTTTCAAGGGAAAACAATATCCTTCATGATCCGGAAAACCGCGTTTCACACGGGAGAGAAGGAGACGTGCATAAAAAAAGCATGCCCCGTGCCGGAAAAAACCAGGGAAATGGCTTAATCACCAGGCAGGGCCCCCTGGATGGAACGCCTGAAACGACCTGACCGGGAATCCGGGGGCAAAGAGTCGGGAAACAACATTATTTATCCAGGGCCTTTGCTTTCGACTCGATGGTGGCTTCTTTATCCCGCCTGTCATCTATCCGTATCTCAGAAACGATTCTTCTTACTCCCGATTCGAAAACGGAATTGTGTGCTCTTTCAATTGCGGTGAATAACTCCGCAAGGCTTTCTGCCTCTATGAGAGTCCCCATTGCTTCCGGTTTGACACGGATGCCCTCCTGCTTTTCCAGTTCCTTGACCGCATCCTTCACGTAACGGCTGACGGACGTTGTACTTGTGCCGATGGGGATCAGGCTCCATTCAGCGATGATCATGGTTTCTTTGCTCCCCGGGTAGACCGAAAGATTTCCGGTTGGCTTCCGCCTGGTGCTGAAATACCCGCATCACAGGTCCTGTTCAACTCCTTTTTACCCTCGCGGAAGTGGTTTGTCGGTCCCGGGAAATGAATGCCCCGATCAGGGTAATCATGAAGAAAACAAGGAAGACCAGCTGCATGCTTGCCAGGAATGCCCCTGAATTGCCGGGAGTGAGGGGCGAGTCCCCGATAAGGAGGGAAAAAGCGACCATCACGACAGCCATGCTCACCATCATACCAGAGTTCCGCATGGTTGCAACCATCGATGATGCGAGGGTATAGTGGTATCGTTCCACACTTCCCATGATTACTGTCATATTGGGGGCGGAGAAGAGCCCAAGACCTGTTCCGATGCCGGCCAAAATGAGAATAATGAACCCTGTTGATGTCATCTCTCCTACAAAGGAGAGAGCCAGGAGGCCTGAGGACGTGAGCACCATCCCCGAAGTGGCGAGAAGGGAAGGATCGGTCCGGTCCGAGAGCCTTCCTGCAACCGGCGAACAGATCATCTGGAAGAAGGGCTGGATGAGCAGGATCGATCCTGCAGCAGCCGGAGACATGCCCCTGACCACCTGGAGGTAGAGGCTCATCAGGAATGTCACGGCAAAAGTGGCGCTGTAGTTGATGAAAGCGGCGAGATTCGAGCGGGAGAAAACGCGATTCTCCCGCAGGAGCACGATGGGGAAGAGCGGATGGGGCCGACGCTCTTCCACCGCGAGAAAGATGACCATGGCAATTGCTGATGCGCCGATCAGGGCGACAGATGCCGGTTCAGGAACCCTGGAAATCCCTGCCGAGAAGAGGATCAGGACCAGGGCGGAAAGGGACGCACCCTGCCAGTCAAAGACATCCCGCCGGGGTTCGTTCAGCACCGGCGGAAACCGGGACACATTGAGGAGGACTGTACCGCCCAGCATGACTGTAACAAAAAAGATACTCCGCCACCCGAAGAACTGTGTCAGGAGGCCTCCGATGAACGGGCCGAGCATAAGTCCGGCATACACGGATGTCACGTTGATCCCGAATGCCCGTCCCCGCTCTCCTGGAGGATAGAGCTCGGCGATGATGGCGACCGCATTGCCAAAGAGCATTGCACTGCCAATACCCTGGAGAAACCGGAACGCAAGAAGGGCGGGAGCTGACGGGGCGACGATAGTGATCGCCGATGCGACCGTGTAGAGCAGGGTACCCCACCCAAACACCCGGCCCCTTCCCGCAATATCCCCCAGCATGCCTGCCGGCAGGAGAAAAATTGCGGTGGAGAGGAGGTAGGCGGTAGGGACCCAGGAGAGGGTGACGGCATTGACGCCAAACTCTTCCCCGATAATGGGAAGGGCGAGGTTGATGCTGGAACCGGTGAAGGGGTTTAGGAAGGTTCCGATCGTCACCATCACGAGGATCAGGGACCGGGATAACTCTACATGGGGAGAAGGATGCGGATCCGTCATGGTGGTGATCATGGGGGGGCGGCAGCGGAAAGGTGCCTCTCAAGAGCTTTCAGATACCACTCCATTAATGTTTTCGTCTGAATCGCCCGTCAGGGAAAAAGGGGCACGATTGCCAAATCCCGGGCTCTCCTTCCCGGCGATCCTGGCGATGTCTCCCAGCTCCCTGGCGGGTAGCCGGATCAGTCAGGAGGGCAAAGTCGCCGTCCCGTGGCATTGGCGATAGGCACCTGCCGGTTTCAATGGCCTCAAAAAATGCCGGTGTCTTTCCTGGTGGTGACTGTATCTCTGGTCATGATGCTCTCGATAAGGGGCGATTCGGGATCCCCGTCGGCCAACTCCCTTGGGGCGCAATATCGCGATCGGTCACGATACCCACTGGTTTATGGTTTTTTTGTGATCACAATGCACCCGATATCTTTCTCTCATCAGTCCGGAGACGAAACGAAGGGTGGCGCCAGGTTTCACGTTGAGCACGTTGGTCTTGGCCCAGGTGTAAGCGGTCGTGAGGAAACCTCGTGTCCAGGTCTGCCTTGCCTTTGGATCGCGATGTCGTACTATACAGGTCCCGGCCTTCAGACCACCAGCCGTCTCCGCATCAGCCAGGTGGAGAGGATAAAAAAGACCAGGGTCACGATTCCAATCCACGCAAGGCTGTAGGGTACAAGTGGAGATAGGTCGGCCAGGGTGAGCGAACGAGTTACAATTACCAGCTGGGTGAGCGGGAGGAAGGCGATGGCCAGCAGCTGGACCAGCGCGGGAAGAATGGAGAGCGGGAAGAATGTGCCTGAAAAGAGGAACATCGGGGTGATAAAGAGGAAGGAAGGGTAGTTGAGAGCATCGATGCTCGGGGTGATCGCTGTAAAGCACATCGCGATGCTGGCGAAGAGGAGGCCGGCCAGGAATGAAAAGGGTATAACCAGGAGCGATGAAGGGAGGTTGACCACTCCAAACAACGTGAGGACGAGGAGCATTCCCGAAGAGTAGATGAGGCTTCGTGTAGCCCCCCAGATGAGTTCTCCGGAAATCACATCGTCGATGGAAAGGGGGGTTGCCACCATGGCATCGAACGTTTTTTGGTAGTACATCCTGACAAACGAGGAATAGGTGCATTCGAAGAATGCCGTGTTCATCATGGAGATGGAAAGGAGGGCCGGCGCGATGAACTTCACGTACGGGATACCGTCAATCTCACCGATAAAAATCCCAAGGCCGAAACCGATGGCCAGGAGGTAGAGCAAGGGCTCGATTAACGGCGGCAGGAAGTTCACCTGGTAGGTCTTGAAAAAGACATCCCAGTTCCGCCGCCATACCTTGAGGCAGGACCGTGAGAGTCGGGGAAAGATGTAGGTGTTCTCCGGGGAAGGCCCCCGCCGGTTAGTCACGAAGCACCCTCCCGGTGAGCTTGAGAAAGACATCCTCAAGAGAACCTCTGCGAACAAAGACCCGGCCGGGACTGCACGTCTCAAAGAGCCGTTTTGCCACCTCGCGGGGCTGGCTGGTAAAGACCTGGACAATGTCCCCGTGTATATCGAACGTTTCTCCCAGTTCCTCGAGACAGGAGATAACCTCGGGGGTATGATCGGCCTCAACGATGTCGCTTCCCACGTACCGCGAGATCAGTTCACCGGGGCTCCCCTCCACGAGGATTTTTCCGCCGTCCATAATCACCAGGCGGTTACAGAGCCGTTCCGCCTCTTCGAGGTAGTGGGTGGTGAGCACGATGGTGTTTCCCGCAGCCTGGAGGGCCTTGAGCTTCTCCCAGATGAGGTGGCGGCCCTGAGGGTCGAGACCGATGGTGGGCTCGTCGAGGACGAGGACCTTTGGGTGGTTGATGAGAGCGCGGGCGAGGAGGAGACGCCGTTTCATACCCCCGGAGAGTTTGTCGATCTGGACATCGCGTTTCTCGGTGAGCTGGACAAAGGAGAGGAGTTCCCTGGCACGTTTTTCGGCCTCGACACCAGGGATATCGAAGTAGTGGGCATACGCGATGAGGTTTTCCAAGCAGGTGAAATCCGTATCGAGGTTCGATTCCTGGGGCAGGACACCGAGCTCTGCCTTGATAGTCCGGGGATGGGTTGCCGGGTCCATTCCAAGGACGGTAAGAGTGCCGGCAGTCCTCGGCGAAACGCACTGGATCATCTTCATGGTGGTGGTTTTTCCTGCTCCGTTTGGCCCGAGAAAACCGAACACATCGCCTGCAAAGACCGAGAAACTGATACCATCAACGGCGACGAGGGCGCCAAAAAGCTTGGTAAGGTTTTCGGCTTCGATTACAGGGTTCCCCTCCATCCCCGATCCCGGTAACCTGTACAGAACCTTTCCTAAAACAGGCTTTCGATCGGCACCACAGCTCCTGCCGCATCGAAGATCTTTTGTTCATTGCCAAAGAATGCTCATGCATGCCCATAAGGGAGATCTCGGTGGTAAATTTCAAGAGCTTCAGAGAGATAAGGATCGAGCCTGATTGCTTCAACATCATCATCGGGTCGAACGCATCGGGAAAATCGAACCTCATCCAGATCTTTAAATTCATCAGGGATATCGCAAAGTATGGCCTGAATAACGCAATTTCACTCCAGGGTGGAGTGGAGTATCTCAGGAATACCACGATCGGACCAGCGATGCCGTTCTCTTTCAGAATCCTGTACTTGCTCGAAGAGAAAAGGCGGGATGTCATCGCTGTGAAAGAGGGTCTCCCTATCTATTTTGAGCCATACGAAATCCTGTACGAATTCTCGCTCTCGTTCTCGGATAGCGGTGATAATTATGAAATTTCCCGCGACCTGCTGGTGATAACCGGAACCTTTTCCCGCCCGGGGACCCATGAGCGGTGCGAGCTCGGGATGGGGAGGATCACGCTGGCCAAAGCCGATCACTCGGTTGCCTACGCGATTGTTCCGCCGGACACCATCGAACTCCGCGACCAGGAGCTCTTCCCACAATATTTCCAGAAACATGAGATCCCGTCCCGCTGGCTGATCATGAATCTCCCCATCGCGGTCCCGGGCATCCCCCCGCTCGAGTGGCTATTTCGTGGGATGAAAGTCTTTGACTTCGACCCGCTCCTCCTGAAGCGGGCGGTCCCTATCGTCGGAAAGACCGAGCTTGAGAAAGACGGCGGCAACCTTGCCATCGTGATTAAGAACATCCTTGAAGACCCGCACAAGAAAACCGAGTTCCTGCGCCTGATCCGCGAGATGTTGCCGTTCATCGAGGAGGTTGCCATCGAAAAGTTCATGGACATGTCCCTGTTTCTGAAACTGAAGGAGACCTACAGCAGCGGTAAGTACATCCCGGCATCGATGATATCTGACGGCACCATCAATATCCTTGCCTTGATCATTGCCCTGTATTTCGAGAAACGGCCGGTCACGGTCATCGAGGAGCCGGAGCGAAACATCCACCCATTCCTTATCTCTCAGCTCGTCGAGATGCTGAAGGATGCGGCACGGACCAAGCAGATCATTGTCACCACCCACAACCCCGAGATGGTCAAGCATGCCGATCTGGAAGACATCCTCCTGATATCAAGGGACCGCAGCGGTTTCTCGCAGGTCATCCGCCCCGGGACAAAGAAGGAGATTCGCACTTTTCTTGAACATGAGATCGGGATCGAGGATCTCTTCATCCAGAACCTCCTTGGGATGGAATGACCCCACACCGGCTTTTTATCTTTGTTGAAGGAGGCGATGACCAGCGTTTCTTCGCACAGGTCATCGTGCCACTCCTCAAAAGCGATTACGCATCAGTAGAGATCATCACCTATGCCTGCATGAAGAGTGTCAAGGTCTGCCGCTTTGTCCGGAGCATCACTGAAATGGACCATGATTTCATCCTGTGCGGGGATATCGATCAGGAACGGACCGTGAAAGCCAAGAAAGCGGTTCTCAAATCCCGGTTCTGTGTCCTTTCCGATGACCGGATAGTGGTCATCATCCAGGAGATTGAGAGCTGGTACCTTGCCGGCCTCGACGATGCATCCCAGAAACGGCTTGCGCTGCGTCCGTACAAGACGACAAACCATATCACCAAGGAGGTTTTCAACAGGATGATCCCATCGTTTTATACATCGCGGATTGCTTTCATGATCGAGGTTCTTGCCCATTTCTCCGTCACAACCGCGAAGGAGAAGAACCGGTCCTTCAGGTACTTCTGCTCCCGGTTCAGGACCCTGTCGTATACGGATCCCGTGAGAGGGCGGGAGAAACCAGTGGCCCGGGAAGAAATGACCGCAGGTGCAGAGACGCTTCCGGAAGGGTACATGAAGAACAGCCCAAGCGAAGACGAGATACCCCGGCAGCATCGGAGACGATGAACAATCCCGCGGTAAGGGGGCCATGAAGGGGCCATAACCTCCCCACCAAAAAAACTGGATGGCGATGTGATGGCGGCTATTCAAGACCCGGGTCGCCCACGGGAGATCGTCCCGGCCCTTCTCGTGGCTGGCCGGACCGGGCCTGGCCCAGGGGGAAGAAACGGCCGTACCAGGAAACCCGGAGCATCTCCGGGTACAAGGGCTTATCATTCCCTGGTTCGCATATAACTACAGGTGGTTTCTTTTGCAGGTATCCATGAAACTGGAGATGAAGGACACCCCGGGCCAGCTGGTCGCGGCCTTGAAACCGATATCAGAAGTCGGTGGAAACATTATTGCTGTCATCCACCAGCGTGATGAAAAGACCAATGGGGATGTCCTTGCGGTTCAGATCGTGCTCGAGCTGCAGGAGCAGAGGCTCGGGGAACTCCTCTCCCTGATCAAGGGGCAGGGGGTGAATGTGGTCCGGATCGGTGAAGAACGGCTCCTCTACAAGCAGACCGTCATCATGATCGGGCATATCATGCATACTGATCTCGGGGATACTGTTGACAGGATTGACTGCACGGGATACGCAGAAGTAACCGAACTTACCATGGTGATGCCTGCCATCAGCGAGCCATCGTCAGCACGCCTGGTCATCCGGTCGGTGAACAAGGAGGATATGGAGCAGGCCCTCGGGATCCTGCGGGGTATCGCCAAAGAAAAGCAGCTCCTCATCATCGAACCTCTGGAGGAAACCGGATGAGGATGGCAATCCTCGGGATGGGATCCGTTGGTCGTGGGATCCTTGAACTGATCGATGAAAAGGACCTGGGTCTCACCGTCACCGGGCTTGCCGATTCAAAGAGCGCTCTCGTGGACAAGGACGGGATCCATATCGAAGAAGTCCTTGCAGCCAAGCGGGAACGGGGATTCTGTGGTGATAAGTCCCTTTCTGCGACCGATATCGTTGAGCGGGCAGACTACGACGTGCTGATTGAAGTTACCCCGACCGATGCCCGAACCGGGGAGCCTGCCACCGGGTTCATAAAAAAGGCAATCGCACGAGGGAAACACGTGGTGACTTCGAATAAGGGTCCTGTCGCACTCCACTATGCCGCACTCCAGGGCATGGCCCACGAACACGGAGTTGCGTTCAGGTACGAGGCCACCGTAGGTGGGGCAATCCCGATCATGCACACCCTGCAGCATGGCCTGGCCGGGAACCGGGTGCTCGCCGTCCACGGTATCCTGAACGGAACCTGCAACTTCATCCTCACCAGGATGGCAGCAGAAAACCTAACCTACGACCAGGCCCTCCTTGAAGCGCGTGAGATGGGATATGCCGAGGCAGATCCGACCTACGATGTGAAAGGCACCGATGCGGCCATCAAGCTGGTCATCCTCTCCAACACCATCTGGAAGCGGAACGTAAAGCTCGAGGATGTCGAGATAACCGGTATTGACATGCTGACCACGGACGCCCTCCGCCTTGCAGAAGATCAGCACTGCACCATCCGCCTCATTGCCGAAGCGGTCCCTGACCGGGGTATCCTCAAGGTGGCACCCCGGGTTCTTCCCAAAAATCATCCTCTCGTGGTTGACGGGAGCCTCAATGCGATCACCCTCGAGACGGATATGGCAGGAGAGATAACCCTTATCGGGAAGGGGGCCGGGTCCCGGGAAACCGCGAGTGCCATCATCGGGGACGTGCTCTTTATCAGGGAGATGCATGCCCGGGGTCATTAAGCGGAGAAGAGAGTTTCTCCAGATGATGCGGTCGTTCACGCTTGAACATGGATACTTCACGGTCACTGATATCCAGAACGCGGCAGGGGTCCCGCGGAGCACCGCCCAGGACTGGATCATGCGCCTGGTCGATGAAGGCTGTGTGATCCAGCGGGAAAAGAAACAGGGCAGGTCCCCGGCCAGGTACGCATCGCTGTCAGCACTCCCCCAGAGCACGTGTCAGAAAATCTTCACCACCGTGGATGGAGATCAGGTCCGGATTTACCATGAGTGTCTGAGCAGTGCATGCGCAGCATATTGCGAGTACCATCACGCACTCGCCGGGGATGTTGTTCAGGAAATCCGACGTGAAGGAACCCTGCTGATGGAGAGCGCACGCATGGGGAAGTGTGAGATCACTATCGGGCTTCACCCGTTTCCGGCCGTGGGGGTGGTCGGGGTTGAACGGAACGGGGATGACATCATCCAGCATATCCGTTGCATCGGGGGTCCGGCGTTTTCCTTGACCGATATGATGTCGCGGGCTGACGGTGTCTGTGATGTCCAGGTCAGGCGGAGCGGAGGGGTGGTGGAAGGGGCAATCAGGACCCGGGCCCTCACCCACCTGATCATCGGCATTGACGATACCGACAGCATTGAAGGAGGAGCAACATTCGCTCTCTCCCTTGCCCTCCTCCAGTTTCTGGGAGGGATCAAGGGGGTCATTCCCATCGATCACCATGTTGCCATGCTCAATCCCGAGATCCCTGAAAAGACCGCAGGAAATTCCTGTTCATTCATCGAGCTTGCAATCCCTCCCCATCGTGTCGACAAGGTATCGGAGAGGGCAATTCTCTTCGTTGAGGATGAAGCACTCTCACCGGAATGGGGGGTTGCCGTGAAACAGGGGTTCCGGATCGATCCCGAATTTCGTGCATACGGGATAAAGGCAAGGGAGGGCCGGATCGATGCCGGTGAAGCGGGATCTGTTGCGAAGCGTTTCAGTACCGATCTCTACGGCGGGAGAGGAGTAACGGGGGCGCTTGCCGCAGTCGCTCTTGCCGGACTCCCGAACGATATCCTCCTCAATCCGGAATGGAAGATCCCCTCTTAAGTGTGGAAAGATTAAATGAGTTCCAGGGGCTACTCTTCCGCACATGCCATCGCAAGAGGTGGAAGGCCGGAATATCAGCCCGGAACTCGTGGCCTGGCTCCTGGAACTCCAGCAGGGGGAGATCACCGAATACCATATCTACCGGCGCCTTGCAGGCCTACAGAAGGATGACCATAACCGCGATGTCCTCCTCAAAATGGCAGGTGAGGAGCTTTCCCACTACAAAATTCTCAAACGCTATACCGGGAAAGACCCCGCCCCGCAATGGATCCGCGTCCTGTTCTATTCATTCATAGCAAGATTCTTTGGTCTCACGTTCGGGGTTAAGCTGATGGAGAAGCGGGAGAACAAGGCCATAGATACCTACCGGGAAATTGCCCGGGTTATTCCCGAAGCAGAAGGGGTGCTCTCCCAGGAGGAGGAGCATGAGATGGCCATTATCGGGATGCTCGATGAAAAGAGTCTCAAGTATGTCGGCTCCGTGGTGCTCGGCATCAACGATGCCCTGGTCGAGTTCACCGGAAGCCTGGCGGGATTCACCCTTGCCCTTCAGGAGACGCGGATCGTTGCTGCCGCCGGGCTGATAATGGGGATTGCCGCCGCACTCTCCATGGGGGCTTCGGAATACCTCTCCCAGAAGTCGGAAAGATCCGGAAACAACCCGGTTACCGCCGCTCTCTATACCGGCAGCGCCTACATTGCAACGGTCATCATCCTCATCCTCCCCTTCCTCGTGATGACCGGGGCAATGGAGGCATATGCCATAACCCTGGCAGCAGCCATCGCCATCATCGTATTATTCACATTCTATACGGCTGTTGCCCAGGACCTTCCTTTCTGGCGCCGGTTCATCGAGATGGCGGCCATCAGCCTTGGCATAGCTGCGATATCGTTTGGCATCGGCATCCTGGTGAGGATCTTCCTGAACGTCGATATCTAAAAAAGGTTTTTGTCCAGCTCCGGAGTACCCGATACTCCCCTGCATAGCGGAGAAGAACCGAAGCAACCTTATCCTCAATATCTCCTGATGGAAGAAGGAAGAAGACCACCTGGTTGTCAGCCACTGCCAGGATTGTCTGTCTGCAGCGCTCCCGGAGTTGTACCAGGCGCTCCTGGACGTACACCTCCCTGCAGACCCTGGGGAAATGCTGGTATACCACGGTGAGGGAGGGAGCGGCTGCCGCAGTGCAGACCGCCAGAAGTTCGGAGAAGAGCAGGTGCTTCTCCCCCGACCGTTTCACCTCGAGCCCGTTATCGGGATCGATAAAGATCAGTGCCCCCTGCACTCCCCTGCAGAACGTTGCCGCGGAAGAAAAATAGCCTTCCCTGCCGTGTGATAAAAACGGCGGCCCGAACATATCCATGCAGATGCCACAATCCCTAAAATATTGAACAATCCTGGTTATATCCCGGGAGCCACGATTGGCAGCAAGAAAGCTTGTCAACACTTTATTCAGATATCCAGCATGGGACTCCCGGAACATCGTTCTTCCTCCACCAGGTGAACCATCATCCGCGGTGAGCATGGGGATGATGATGAGACGGGAGAGATCCGGTATATCAAGAACGAGCCTGGTGATGAGATCGTATTTGAAGAGATCCCGGGTATCTCCAAAATACTGGTGCTTCATCACCATTCTCCAGCCCCACTGATAGCAGGCTATCGAAGAGTACTCCGAAAAAAGAAGATAAAGATTTGGCCCGGCATCCCTCCAGTGCGAGGGCCAAACCGGGACTTTGGTGGCGCAGACCAGGCAGATCCGGCCTGCCTGCGGGCGCTTTCAAAGGGGATGCCGTGATTAAATCCGGTATATCATTTTCCGGGCCGGAGATATTTTCGCAAATCGCACATGCCATCTTTTTCAGAGAGCCCCTCACGAACTGGGAGGAATGGGGGGGGGTTGGCAGCCCCGCCGGTTTTTTCCAGCCTCAGGTACTCTTCAGCTGGTAGAGGGGTTTTCGTGCGTCCCTGAAGTTGAACTTGGCCACGATGAGACCGCACTCCTTCAGGCGGTTCAGGGCGTTCCTGATGGTACGTGGTGAGAAAGAAACGCTCCCCACCATCTCGTTCAGGGTCCTCGGTTTGCCGTCCTCGAGCAGGGAGAATACGGCTTTCGCAGAGGACGGGAGTTGTTCAACGGTTCCTTCTTTCTTGATCCTGGTTAATTCTGTCATGATTCTCACCTAGATTGTGCTGGTGATCTGCAGGCTGTACCTCACCGGGCGGCATCGACCTCGATGACCCTGGGGTTGGTCAGGAAGTGGCCGGCCACGTCATAGTTGTTCATGTTCACGCTGTAGTACTTGAGGAACTTGTCACGGATATCTCGCATGACCTGGGGGTTCTCGCTGGTCTTTGCGTCGACCCAGAGCGTCCGCTTGTTGCCGTTTGAGACGATCTCGCCATCGATGACCACCGGTGTTCCGGCCTTCATTACGAACGCCGCTGCGGAGAACGCCTTCTCGATCTCATCGGGCTTGTATGATCTCTCGGGGTTGAAGTTGTAGACCGCGACATCGGCGTCCATACCTGGTGCGAGCCCGCCGTAGATGTTCGCGAGCCCGAGCGCCTTTGCCGGCCCGGCCCGGGTCATCTGGGCGAGTTCGTAGAGCGAGAGTTCCCTGTCCATACCGGCGATGTAGGTAGCATCGACCATCTTTGCGCCATGCTTGAACGATTCGATCCTCTCTTTCCTGGCCTCGGCACTCATCAGCCACTTGATAATCCGGGGGTAGCGGGTGAATGGCCCGGCGTTAGGGTGGTCGGTGGTGATGAACGTCCGCATGTGGTCCCTGGTCATGAGAGCGATCTCGAGCCCGATGGCCCACTGGATCTCGCAGACCTTGATGTCCGGGCTGTACACGTAGGGCACCACGCCGGACCCGGTCTCGAGTTCGACATCGATGTTGGCCCACTTGAGGTGGTTGAGTTCGGTCAGGTGGTGCTCGAACGGCCCGTCTGCGGTCATGGTGGTGGTCTCATCGAGGGTCACACAACCGGTATCGATGGTGATGTTCTTCTGCTTGTTGACGTAGTCCATCACCTCCTTTGACTTGGACTCGAAGTTGCCCCAGTTGTCCCCGCCGTAGGAGTGGAACTGCAGGTGGGTGGAGTGCAGTACCGTGTCCCGCCCGAACTTGTTGTTGGGCCTGATCTTCTCGGCCAGTTTCAGGGAGTCGAGAGTCACGGTATAGTTGCCGGGGTTGCCCAGGCTGTTCTGGTGCACGTGCATGGAGTGAGGCAGGCCCAGGTACTCGTTGGCCTGCATCAGGCCGGTCATGATCTCGGCCGGCGTGATGTCGAAGTAGGGCACCGGGTCGTTCACGGTCAGGCAGTTCAGCCCCCAGCTCCATGCTTCCGTGCCGCCGGGGTTGACCACCTTGATCGCGTAGCCCTTGGACGCCCTGAGCAGCCAGGCGATATACGCGGCGGTGTTCTCGATCTCGCCGTTCTTGAGATACTCCATCACGAACCAGTTGTTCCCGAACACCGGGTAAGCCCCCTCGTCGATGATGGGCGTGTCACGGATCTCTTCGTGCACGTGCCGGGCAAAGAGGGGGGCATCGCCGCTTCCATGGCCGTGGTATACCCCATCCGGGCATACTCATACCCGGTCTTGAAGGTGGTCGGGATCGAGAACCCGCCGGCCATCCGGCTCCCCTTCCCCTTCGGCCTGTAGGTGAACAACTTGTCCTCGGGCCGGTAGTTCCGCCCCTCGTTCACCTTGGGCCCGGCAATGTGGGCGTGGATCTCCACGGCACCGGCCATCACCGTCTTGCCGGCAGCATCGATCACTTTTGCGCCGGACGACACGTTGTCCACGATCGTGCCGTCCCTGACCGCAACGTCCGCCTTGTCCCCCCTGATCCCCTGCACCGGGTCAAAGACAAACCCGTTCTTTATCAGATACTCGGACATTACTCCACCTCCATCAGCTGATCGAGACGCTGGTTGACCCGGGTCAGGAACTCTTCGTCGGTGAGCATGCCTTCCGGCGGGTCGACAACCTTGCGGGCATCGATCGGGACGTTGTCCATGCGATAGCAGTTGCCGCCGACCTCAACACCCACGAAGGCGACCGGGACGTGGAGTTTGGAGACCTCGCTGGTGGGTGTGATGTGGGGGTCGACGCAGACTGAAGGCAACTGGGAGATCTTCTTCACCGAGCTGATCGGGAAGTGGGCGCCAGGGTCGCTGCCGATCACGAACACCGCATCGACCTCGCCGCGGACCAGCAGGTCGTTGGACGTGGTCTCGCCGGGGTTATACCGCGCAAACCCACGGGAGAGGTCGGTAGCATACGGGAAGCCGAACTGCCAGCCCATGACCTGGCCGGAGCCGGTCACGTTGTAGTGGCCCCGCATGGCCATGATGCTGAACTTGGTGTAGTCGTTGAGATCCTTGGTCAGCATGATGGCGTTGTCGATGTTATGGTTCTTCGAGAGAGACTGGGTCACACCCATGCCGAAGAAGATGATCCCGAACCGGCCGCTCTTGAGCATTTCGGCGGCCTCGTAGATCCTCTCCTTGGGAATCCCGGCCACGGTGTCCGGTAGCCATTCACCGCGAATCGCTACCCGGAACGCCGAGAGTAACTCGTAGTCCCGGCCCTGCTCGATCTGGAAGTGGTAGTCGGCCATCTTGGCAGTGTCGGTCCTCCGTGGATCTACTACTACCACCTTCCGGTTCTTGTGACCCTTGTTGGTGAAGAATCCACGGGGAAAGATCGAGTAGCGCGACTGGTGCCGAGGGTGCGCGTGAGCCGGGTTGCAACCCCAGAACAGGATCCGGTCGGCCCGGTTCTTGATCTCCCCAAGCGTGCAACTCGGGATGCCAACGTCCTGGACGGCAATCAATGTCGTGCCGTGGCACACCGTTGCCGTGTTGTCTACAATCGCACCGACCTTCTCGGCAATCTCGTGCCCGACGCTCTGAGCCTCGCAACTCGTTGAACTCCACCCATACATCAGCGGCTTCCTGGCGTTGGCCAGCATCTGCGCCGTATACTCTACGGCCTCATCATACGAGACTTCCTTGTAGGTGCCGTCCGCCTGTTGCATCCGCGGACGCTTCACCCGGTCCTTGGCCTGGGCGTGCATGAACTTCTCCGCCCCGATCGCACAGGCGTTGTACACGTCCACGATGGTCTTGCCGTCGTCCGTGACCACTACCTCAAGGTCGTCGCAAAGAGTCCCGCAGAAGGGACAGAGAACATCCGTAACTGTCTTGGTCATTTCGTTTTCACCTGCTGGCACGGGCGATGCTGAAAGGCAGGGTTTGTGTTGGGAGGAAGCAAGCCGCACCCGCGCATCGTATATAAGTTCTATGGTATACGAACAATCTATTGTATGCGAACCAAATGTATATATAGATTTTGATTACCAAGAATAGTACGTGAAAGAGCCGTCCCTGCCGGACTCTCGCTTTGAGGATACGGATAACCTGTCATACATCGGCCTCTATGCCTCCGACCTGGGTATCCGTGCTATCGATAGCCCTGTCAAGATCAGGATACTCGACATGCTGGCCCGGCAGGACATGGCATTCGAGGACCTGGTGGAGGGATCGAAGCGGGCGAAGTCGACAGTCTCGATCCATCTCAAAGACCTGGCAGAATCGGGAATCGTGGGTGCGAAATCTGATCCCACTGATGGACGAAAGAAGATTTTCTTTTTAAATGCCCTGTACCTTGCCGGGGCGGATTCCTCGTGGAGAGGGGTGTTCGATCTCGATATGTATATACCCGGTTCATTCTCCTGCAACGGCGACCCGGGAGCGATGTTCAGGTTCCTCCTCTCCACCATCCGCCTCACGCTCCTGAACCAGGGAATCATGATAGACCCGGTACTGAAGCTGGCAGGCCTCAGGGCGGGAAAAGCCCTTTATCCCTGCATCGATGCACCGGAGATCGAGACGGTGGTACAGAATATCGCCCGGATATGGAAAGAAAATTGTCTCGGGGATGTTGAACTGGAACGCACCGATCCCCTTACGCTTTGCATCACCGACTGCTTTGAGTGCATCGACCTTCCTATCTCGGGAAAACCTGCCTGTGCGTTCGAGTCAGGGATCCTCACATCATTCTTCTCATCGTTTTACTCGAACAGGATGACTGCCATCGAGACCCATTGCTATGCGATGGGAAGCAACCTGTGCCGTTTTGTAGTGCTCGAGCAGGCCTCTCCTGAGATTTCCTGACCCGTAATTGCAGGTCCTTAGCGCATATGGCGTGGAGAAAGGAGCCATGACAGTGAGCCTGAGACCGGGGAGGGGGAAAACTGCCTGATCCGGGCCAGGCCCCCTTTTTTCAGCTGGATATCCGCACCACCTCCCCTGGTGATAATTCTTCCGATGCACTCTGAAAGCGAGGGTTCGTGGCCGACGATGAGGAGAGATGAGAGGCCGGTGCAGGATGCTATCCGGGCCATCAGGTCGGAGAAGTCCATACCCGGTGAAAGTTCCTTCCAGATGGCGGGTCTCCCGGAGTGACGGTGGACGCCGGCAACGATCTCCGCGGTTTCAACAGCACGTTCCAGGGGGCTTGTAGCGATCAGGTCAAAGCGGCACCGGTTCCGGAGCATCCAGTATGCTTCCTGCTGTATTTCATCCCGGCCCTGCCGGGTAAGATGGCGATCCGCATCAGGTTTTCCTGAAAAAGACGTTCCGGCTTTACCGTGCCGAAGAATATATAGATCCATGAACATGAGATAGCATTTGAGAATATCAGTATTTCTTCAGTCATCTGCAGGAACAGCGATGAACAAGTTCCTCCCGGGATATAATATGCAAGCAGGAAGGAGATCACATTCTCTCTGCAGTCACCTGTTTTTTTATCATCAAACACCATAGTGCCTCATAAGCATGACTGTCGGGAAGGGAGCATATTTACGAAGCATCACCTCGTCGTACCGGCTCCCGTCCATCCAGGTGGGCACAGAGCTCGAGGGAAGCTCTCCCCCCTCCGTTTTCATTGGATCCTGGAACTATCCAAAGGTGTATGCCGGTCCGATGATCGCGCCGCTACACGGAGACACTAGGATACTGGACATGCCCGAGTCCTGGATACCGGAACGTCGATCCCAGGAGGAGATCATATCCTACCGGATGAAACTGGTCCGGGGCAAGCTCCTGCAGGATGTCCGGGATCTCGACTGCAGGTTCGCCGAACAGCTCCGGGAGATCGCCCTCTCGGCAGGATCGATTGAGAGTGAAGCCAGCTTCGAGCATGTCCCGAGAGGGTTTTCCCTTTCCGAGGAACAGACCCCGTTTGGTCCGAGCGCTGGTATCGAGCGGCTGGAGATAGAGTTCCGGTCATGGGACCCGAAGCTGGAGAAGCTTTACAACGATACCGATCTTCCGGCCGCCCAGGCGATCACATCACTCCATGCCCAGGGTGTTCCGTTTACCTCAATCCAGAAAGCGCTCTCGGTGGGGGCGCTCGGCAGGGGAGCGTCACGGAAAATGGTCCCGACCAGGTGGGCAATCACGGCCTGCGACACGATGCTCGGGGATCATCTCCTCAAGGACATCAGGCAGCACCAGGTTATCGAGACCGTCAGGGTGCACCGCTTCTCAAGTCTCAACAACCACTATGCGGTGATCCTTCTCCCAACTCCCTGGCAATATGAATGGACAGAGGCCTTTTTACATGTTGCGGGCAAAGAAGAACTGGTATTTTCCGATTTCGAACGGAACAGGGGCAAACAGGGGTACTCATCGGTTGGAGGATGTTTCTACTCGTGCAGGATGGCCCTCCTCGAAGCTCTCTCACGTGAACAAAAGCAGGCGGGGGCGATCGTCCTTCGCGAAGCACGGAAGGGATATATCCCGATGGGAGTCTTCAATGTCCGTGAGAATGTCCGGAATGCCCTGCTGCAGCCCCCTGAACATTTCGAGAGCCTGGCCAGCGCCTTGGATTCGGTGGGATCGGGATTCCAGCTGCCGGTATCCCGTTTTATCGATGAGAGCACCCTGCTTACGGACTGCCTGCGCATGAAGCAGTCCCGGCTCTCGGACTTTATTAGCTAACCGGTGTGAAACCTCCCTGAAGAGACTGTTACCCTTTCCATATTTTCTCTATAGCTGGAAATGGGACAGGGATCCTTTTTCATATGTTATGCGAGGGAGGGGATTCGAACCCCCGAACTCCTGCGAGACTGGACCCTAAATCCAGCGCCTTTGACCTGGCTCGGCAACCCTCGCGATGGGTAAGAACTTTCATTTCAGAAAATTTCTGCTTTTCCATTCCCGGTATCCAGGTTCCGGAAGTTGAGATCCAGGGTTTTTTCACATTAAAAAATATGGCACGGGCCCCTTGGGGGACACGGTCATGCAGGATGAAAATGCCGGAATAGTTTTCAAATGAAATTAAAACCCGAAATTTCATCGAATCGGATAAAACACTGTGTTAATAAGAATTGCGTTGTTTTTGCATTACCTTACTATTTTGCGGGGTTTATTCTCATCAATCAGCGCCTCGATCAGCGAATATACGAATCTGAGTGAATGAACTGGTTTATATAACGCAAAATTATTATTTTGCGCAAAGATTATAAACATGAAGATATAACAGAAACTTGCCATATATGATGGTCTGGGAGCTGTGCATTACCGGGTTTCCAACCTTGTCTCCAGCACCAGCAAGGTATGGTATCCGCATGTCCCGGAATACTTGGATAGATAAGGTAAGCAGGATGATCACGGGCCACACTGGGCAAACGAACGATCGCGGCTGGTCGCCACCTTACAGCTGGCGGTTATTCAACGGTGATGATTCCCTCCTACGAGTGAACCTGCTTGCTTGGTTACGTTACGGAGATGTCCGTGATACCTTGAAAATACCCGGTAACAGGCCGTTATTGGATCATATATGGTAAACACTTTTCTGCTTTTTTAATTGAAGAAGCGGAAGGGTGAAGGGATGAATGCGACGCCGGATCTGCAGGGCGTCGTACCATTCAATGGCATATTAACCTCCTAAACCCCTTCACTTTTCGGTTCCATACCGGGATATAAGAGGTATGGGAATTCCAATCTCAACCCGGTATCCTCGTTGAAACCGGCAGCATGGGTGTCGGAAAACCCGGGAGAATACTGATATCCTATGCATGTACAGGTTTCTGTGCATGAAGCGCCTTGGACACCTGGCGATCATCGCTCATGATATGGGGCTCATCTTTGAGTTCCTTGCCCTCATTACCATCGTCCCCTTTGGTGTCCTCCTGGTCTTCCAGGAATGGGACCTGATCATCCCCATGGGATCGGTTCCCTTCGTCTTTATCATCCTTGGTTTTCTCATCTCCAAAGTCCCCAAAAAACCATACGACCCATCCCTCTCCGTGGCACTGGTTGCCGTTGCCCTCACCTGGCTTGTGATTGCCGCGGTCGGGGCTCTCCCGTTTGTCCTTGCGTTAAAGGTCTCATGGACCGATGCTGTTTTTGAAGCAATGTCAGGGTGGACAGGGACCGGGTTTACGGTCATGAATTCCCTCGATACCATACCCCGGACACTGGTATTCTGGCGCTCATTCATGCAGTGGGTTGGGGGCATAGGAGTCATCGCATTCGGGGTTGCCATGCTCTCCCATTCGGGACTTTCCCAGAGCCGGCTCTACCGATCGGAGGGTCGTTCGGAGGCGCTGATGCCAAGCGTTGTATCAACCGGGAGAAGAATGTGGGTAATCTACTTTTTCCTCACGGTGATGTTCACCGGCCTGGTTCTCTTTTCCGAGATTCCCCTCTGGGATGCCGTGAACCTGGTCATGGTCTCGATTGCCACCGGAGGTTTCTCGCTCCATGATGCAGGCATGTCCTACTATAACAACGAACTGCTGGAAATCCTCCTGATTCCGGTCATGATGGCCGGAGCCCTGCCGTTCAAGGTGTACTTCCTTATCTACAGGGGTAAGTTCAGGGCATTCTTCCGCGACCCGGTGGTCCGGCTCATAATCGCCCTCTCCATACTGGGTTCAGTGGTGGTGGCCATCAACCTGTATTTTTTCAATAATGTCGCTCTTGATGATGCATTTCGGCAGGGATTTTTCTGCACCATATCCGGATATACCTGTACAGGGCTCCAGGACTCGCCCCTTCAGTGGACCGCCCTTCCCCTCATCGTCATCACCCTGCTGATGATGATCGGAGGTGCAGCCGGAAGCACATCGGGAGGGATTAAAACGAACAGGGTCATTCTTGGTTACGAAGGGCTCGTCTGGTGGTTCAAAAGGCTCTTTGTCCGGGGAAGCGTCATCGTACCGTTCAAGCACGAAGGGCGTAACATACCCACGCGGATCTCAGAAGTCGAACTTTCAAAAAACATGCTCGTCATTTTCCTCTACGTGATCATGATCTTTATCGCACTGCTCCTCGCTCTCCACCTTGCTCCAACCCCATTCGAAGTTCACCAGGTTGTATTCGAGCTGGTCTCTGCAGCAAGCAACGTAGGTCTTGGCATCGGGTACCTCACTCCGGCAAGCCCGGACGTCATCAAGTGGCTCTTCATCTTCGTGATGTGGATTGGCAGGCTTGAGATCATCCCTGTCCTCATCCTGGCGATGGGGATTATCCGGGGCTTTGAGCCTAACTAACTGTAATTATCCAGACCTTCCCCCGCAGGGAGCGAATACTGATATTTATTGCAGGTTAATCCTTCCAGTGCATGAAGCGCCTCGGGCACCTGGCGATTATCGCCCATGACATGGGGGTCATCTTTGGGTTCCTCGCGCTGATCACCCTCGTTCCACTCATCGTCCTCCTGGTATTCCAGGAATGGACTATGATGATCCCCATGGGATCTGTTCCGGTGATCTTTTTCTCCCTTGGGTTTCTCATTTCAAAGGTACCAAAAACAACATATCAACCCTCACTTTCCGTTGCCCTCGTCGCGGTGGCCCTCACCTGGTTAATCGTTGCCCTTGTCGGGGCTGTCCCCTTCGTTCTCGCCCTCGAGATCCCCTGGACCGACGGGGTATTCGAGTCCATGTCAGGCTGGACAGATACAGGGATCACCGTGATGACCTCTCTTGACACGATGCCCCGGACGCTAATATTCTGGCGGTCATTCACGCAGTGGCTGGGCGGGATCGGAGTGATCGCCTTCGGAATCGCCATGCTCTCCCGCTCTGGCCTATCCCAATCGCAACTCTACCGGTCGGAAGGCCGGTCCGAAGCCCTCATGCCCAATGTAGTCTCGACGGGGAGACGGATATGGGTCATTTATTTCGTCCTTACCCTCGTGGCAACAGGCCTCATCCTGTTCTCCGGCATATCGCTCTGGGATGCGGTTAATCTGGCCATGGCGGCAATCTCGACCGGAGGATTCACACCACACGATGCCGGGATGCTCCATTATGATAACTTCCACCTCGAATTTCTACTGATACCGGTCATGATCGCAGGGGCGCTCCCCTTCAAGTTGTATTTTCTTTTTTACCGGGGGAAGTTCGGAGTATTTTTTAAAAACCCGGTCGTGCGTCTGCTGCTTGCCCTCTCTTTTGCCGGGTCGGCAATCGTCATCCTGAACCTGTACCTCTTCAACCAGTACCACATTGCCGAGGCCATCAGGTGGGGCTCATTCAATACCGTTTCAGGTATTACCAGCACCGGATTCCAGAACTCCTCCCTCTTGTGGCTCCCACTCCCGGTCATGGTCATCATGCTACTGATGCTGATTGGGGGTTCATCAGGCAGCACAGCGGGGGGCATCAAGATCAACCGCATCATTCTCGGGTATGAAGGGATGGTATGGTGGTTCAAGAGGCTCTTTGTCCGGGGAAGCGTCATCGTACCGTTCAAGCATGAAGGACGTAACATACCCACCCGTATTTCTGAAGTCGAGCTCTCGAAGAATATGCTGATCATTATCCTGTACCTCCTCGTGGTCTTTGTGGGAATCATACTGGCGCTCCACCTCGCACCGACAACGTACGATGTGATACAGGTGACTTTTGAGATCATTTCTGCAGTCTCGAACAACGGTATGGGATATGGGTACCTCAATGCAGCAAGCCCGGTTTCAGTCAAATGGCTCTTCATTTTCGTGATGTGGATCGGCAGGCTTGAGATCATCCCGGTACTCATACTGGTGGTGGGACTGGTCCGGGGCTTTGATCCGTAATAACAGGACTCGTTCTTCATCCTCTCCTGTTTTCCCACTGATGGTTACCCTGCCACCGGGTATTAAGAAGAAAATTAAAACCAGGAGGTGATCTTATTAGAAAACCATTGATTACTTTCGAATCGTTAAATTAAACCTCATTACGAGGTCTTTTGGCACTATCACAATCTTATTCAGCTTATACCTCTAGCATGTTTTAAGAAATGATCATCGACCTGGTGACGCTATCGCGAATCGGTGTGGCCGCCATCGTATGCTGGATCAATTTCGTCACCATTGATCAAATTTTCAAGCTGCCGGAGAAGGGAGGCGTGAGTGGAGCATCGGCCATCGCGCGGGAGATCGAACGGGGGAATGGATCGCTTCATGGCGGATATATGATGGGAAATATCGTCTCATCGCCCGATGCTTCAGCAGGGACGCTCCTGGCATCCTGCGGAGTGTACGCTGCCGGGATTCCCGGGGGCCTCTTTGCAGCGGTGCTCGTGTATGTCGGGAACCGTATCTGCTATGATCCGGGTTATGCGGGAACCACAGGGTGCATCACGGCCACCTTTATCGTCTACGGGTTTACGCAGATCGGGTTTGCTGCATCCGATTTCATTGCCGGCATGGTTATCGCCATCCTCACCATCCAGGGGATATCATACGTCCATGCAAGCCGGTTACTTGCAAGCATCTGGGAGGTGAGGTCGAGATGAACGGGCAGGAAACGGCACTTCTCATCTGCGGGATTATTGCGATCTATGCGGCGATCCGGCTGATCTTTGAGAGAAACACGATGCGAAAATTGCCTTTCCTGAACGTCGTTTCCTTCGCCATATCCGGGTCTATCGTCCTCATCACCCACCACCCCCTGGCAGTTCTTGCTGCCGCGGCGTATTTTGTTGGCTCGACCTTTGAATCGAATGCCATAGCAAGTACCTGGGCGGGAGGACCAAAGCATGAATGAGGTTCTCGCGGTACTGTATGGGGTTTTGATCGTCCTTGGGGCTCTTGCCACCATGTTCTCCCGGGATCCTTTTAACAAATTGATTTCACTTGGCCTCCTCGTTGCGGGGGTTATGCCCTTCCTCTCGGACCGTGGTATGCTCGATATCCTCACCGCAACTGCACTTATTGCCCCCCTGTCCACCATTTTCATCCTGATGGCATTGAGGAGGAATGCCGATGAGTCCTGAATTCATCATCGGCCTTGTTATCCTTCTCTCTGGCACGATAGCCTCGGCATTCCCCCGTCCAAAGCGCTATCTCGTGCAGCTGATCAACCTTGAAATACCTGCCTGGGGACTGCTGCTGGTGATGCTATCCTACAACGAAGCCCTCGCGCTCTTAACCTTCGGCGGGGTCACTGCGCTGTCCACCTTTATCTATGTCAGGGTCATCCAGAAGAAGGAGGCGGCAGCGTGATCCAGAAGATATCCCGGATCATTTCCAACTACGAAGTAATCATGCCGCTTTTTGCCGGAGCGGTTACCGTCCTCTTCATCATCGCCATCCTCTCCCTCCCCCTCACTTACCATGAAGACCAGCTATATCCAAAGACGATTAACCGTTCGAGCCCACTCGACCCATATGATCGGGGAGGACTTCCGTTCACCCAGGTGGTTATCGAAAGCCAGTATCCCGAGAATTCTCCTACCGCAGGGTATGTCACCACCTACCTTACACCGCTCTCATGGTTCATTGCCAACAGCACGCTACATGCCGGGACCACCATCGTTGCCCACCCGGGTGGGATTCTCGATGAAATCCTTTACAATACCCGCGGATTGGACACGGTTGTAGAGCCTACGATTCTATTCATCGCTTTTGCGATTGCGTCGTATCTTTTCAGGAAGGGATGAAGGGTGTGGCAGCAGTACTCGCTCGGGCTTCTCCTGGTGATGGTGGCCGCGGTCATTGCATTCTTTGCCCTGGTCCTTGAAAGGGACGATCTCCATCGCCTTCTCCTCCTCGATCTTGTGGAAATCCCATCCCTGAGCATCATCGCCCTTCTCGGGACCGATCTTGCCGAAGCGCTTATCCTCCCCGGACTGGTGGTCGGCATCGCAGAACTCCTCGCCCTATCCCAGATTTACATCATGAAGGAGGGGATCAGGGACCGCGTGGTGAAAGGACTGAACATCGAGGTGATACAGGCCGACGCCCCTCTTATTATTTCCATCTTCCTCATCGTCTACGGGATCGTCCTCTCGGGTTTTACCGGTGGAGGGATCGTCGGCCTCAGTGTAATTTTCTACGTCATGTCCCGCGGACACCGTGAAAAGTTCGAACTGCTGGAGATAGCCGCAGGTATCTCATGGGCGGTCTGGATCTTCGCATTTTTCATCTTCATGTTCTTACCGGAATACTGGCTCACCGCGGTATTCATGGCCGCGGTAGGGATCCTGCTGAAGGTAGCCGCAAAAATGTCCCTGGTGGGGACCATGTGGGGTGATACCCCCCTATGACCATTGCAGGCAACCCATTCCTGGTTTTTGAATTCGGGGATGAACTGGTATATCTCACTCCTTATACCACCACCCTGCTCCTGTTCGCCCTGGCATTCACCATCTTTGCCATCATCAGCCGCCCGGAGCGGCAGGTGGACATCGTTTTCGGGGGTGATGCGTACTATGCAAAGAAGACATCTCTGTCCGAAATGAGGTTTCGGCGATTCATGGCGATCGCGTGCGGGCTCGCATCGATGGGTGCTGTGGTGACCGGCGATATTTTCAATTTCACACTCTTCGTCTCCCTAATCGGCGTCTGCAATGTCGGAATTGTCGCAGCAGTGAAGATACGGCATGTACAGGAAGCGGCGTACCAGTACGGGATTGTAGCATTATCGGCAACTGTCCCCCTGTTCGGGGCAGCAGCATTGATCGCGGCAACCACCGGGACCCTTTCGATGATCGAACTGGGGAAAGCGACTGCTGTTGAGGTCTATCCGGTCATCAAAGCATTGCTGGTACTCGGCGTCATGGGGGAGGGGATGGCTCCATTCTATGCCGCGAAGGCTGAAATGTTCAGGGCGCCTGGTGCACCGTACGTGATAATGTGTTCGCTCTCGTCCCTCCTCATTTTCCTGAGGGTGATCGAGGTAGTCCTGGTGATATGACATGCTGTCGAAAAGCCATTTCGGTGTATTGGCACTTGCATCGGGGTTTCTGATGGTGATGGGTTTCTTCCTTGAGCGGGGAGAATACCTTCCCTTCTGGGCATACGCAGCATTGCTGGTCGGGTGTTTCCCCATCTTTACCCTTTCCCTAGGTCTCTGGTGGATGGCCCGGGAACACGAGGGTGACATTCCATTCATGGGGTACTGACATGATCGAATATGTCCTGTTTGCAGTATTCTTCGGCCTGCTCCTCATCGGCATTCATAGAAAAACAATAGCCCGTATCCAGCGACGTCCCGGTCCACCGGTCTGGCAGGAAATCCTCCACATGCTGAAGTTCTCCTTCAAGAGTACCTGGATCCCTGCAACGGCAAGCGCTGCCCTCTTTGTGGGTATTGTCATGCTGGCCATTGGCATCTGGACCGCCGCCCTCTTTGTGGTCCTTTCGGGGGGGAGTCTCCTGATCATCTTTGGTATCTATATGCTCCATAAGATCGTTGAGCATGGATTCGGGCTCTCGTCAGGCTCGCCCTATGGTAAGTTTGGAGGTGTCAGGTCGGTCATTTCAGCAGCCTCGGAAATACCGCTCTTTGTTACGGTCGCAGTCATTGCCCTTTTCACGGAGTCCTTTTCCCTGGCTGACATAACGGCCTACCAGGAGGTGCATGGCCCTCTCCTGTTCCTGGTCCCCCTGCCCGCCCTTGCAATGTACATTGTTATCCTCTCAAAAATGCCATCCAGTCCGTTTTCCATCGTCGAAAGCAAAGAGATCGTGTCCGGCTACAAGACCGAACATTTCGGGGTGTGGCGTGCAGGCCTGGAGGTGACCAACGGTTTGAAGACCTATGTACTGCTCCTCACGTTCCTCACCGTTTTCATTGGCGGTCTTCCCCTCTGGTGGATTGTCATCGGGATGGTTCTCCTCATCATCTCTCTCTCGTTCGTCTGCGCGTTGTGCCCGATGCTTTCACCGTTCGATACCGTGACCGTCCAGGTACTGATCACCGCGTTCATGGTTGTGTATGCCGGGATCCTGTGGGTGGTTGCATGATCCGGGAGGTTATTCTTGGGGCGGGGGCTATCTACCTTGCAGTTTTGTTCCTCCAGCTCGTCCAGCGGCCATCAACCGCCCTGGGTGCTATCATCGCAGGCAGTGTCCTTGGGCTTGCAACGGGTCTTTACTGGTATGACAATGAACACCATATCCACAAGTGGGAGAGGTTTGCTCTCTGGGTAGCCGTCCTCCTCTTCTTAATCTATGGGATATTCACATACCCGGGTGTGCTATGAGCGAATATCTGTACGAAAAGGATCTTACCGCCATGAAGTACAATATCCTCGTCAGCACCCGCCATGACCGGATGGTGCGTGAGATTGCATCCGATCTCCGTATCCCGCATATCAGGCTCAGGCGATACATCATGGAGCGGTTCGACATGCTGCTGATGGAGAACCTTCCGGCACGGTATGAAGAGGGAAAACGGCAGACAGCACATGCGCCCGAGCCGGAACGCAGCCTGCGGACCCACCTGTACTCGCGGGCCGTCCCGCTTCTTGACGAGGACGAGATGGGCCGTATCCTCTCCCGCATAAAAGAGTTGATGGAACATGATACGCCACGGGAGGAAGCCGTCTCAGCCGGCAGGGACCTGATCAGGGAGGCGATCCTGAGATGAGCCTGCTCCAGAAGGTCAAGAACTTCGTCCGTTCAAAATCAATTCATGTCGCCTATGTCGACGTGGGTTCGTGCAACGGTTGCGATATCGAGGTGCTCGCCTGTCTCTCCCCCCGGTACGACATCGAACAGTACGGGATTTACGTCCACAACAATCCCCGTGAGGCCGACATACTCCTGGTAATCGGTGCTTTCACACCAGGCTGGGAGGAGAAGCTCCGCAGCGTATGGGACAAGATTCCCGAACCCAAAGCAGCGATTGCCATCGGGAACTGCCCGATATCGGGGTGCCTGTATAACCGCCCGCACACGCTCATCGATCCGCCGGTGGCCAAGCACATCCCCATCGCCGCCCAGGTCCCAGGATGCCCCCCGCGGCCAACGGAGATCCTCTCCGCGGTGCTGGCTGTCGCTCCGGTCGTGTTCAAGGACTACGAGGTGAAGAAGCGATGAAACGGACCGTGGATGTTTCGATACCCGTCGGGCCGATACACCCCTGCTGGAAAGAACCGGCCCGGGTCAAATGCGAGACGAAAGGCGAGTACGTCATCTCGGCCGAGGTGGAACTTGGCTACATGAAGAAGGGGATCGAACGGATCATGCGGGGACGACCCTGGCAGGAAGTGATGTTCCTTGCCGAACGGGTATGCGGGATCTGCTCGGTCATCCACAACATGGTCTTTATCGAGTCGCTCGAGGGTATCAGCAACATTCCGGTCCCCGAACGCGCTGCTTTGCTCCGGGTCGTTGTCAACGAGCTTGACCGGATGCAGAGCCACATCCTTGCCAATTTCTCGTACTGTTACACCATCGAGCACGAGACGCTTGCCATGTACCTGCTGGATGTCCGTGAGAAGGTGATGGACGAGCTGGAGCGGATCACCGGGGCCCGGGTGACCTGCGCATACATCGTACCGGGGGGGGTCAGGTTCGATCTCAGGCAGGAGGACGAACTGCACCTGCGGGCGAACCTTGCCGCTATCGAAGAAGAGGTTACCCGGTATATGGGGATGTTTGAGAACGGTCCGATGATCGCATTGCGGAGCAGAGGGATCGGAATTCTCACCAGGGAGGCCGCCCGTGAGGCTTGTGCCGTGGGACCAACCGCGCGGGCCAGCGGGATACCTGAATCTGACCGGAGGTTGCACCATCCGACATATCAGAAGCTCGGGTTTACCCCGATCTCCAGGGAGGAGGGAGACAATTTCGCCCGGATCATGATGAGGTTCCAGGAAGTCCTCCAGAGCATCGCCCTGATTCGCATATGCCTCGACACGTTACCGGAAGGACCCATCCGTGGCGGTGGAATCCCCGGTGCGGGCGAGATAGCATACTCCGGCGAAGCCCCGCGCGGGGAACTCTCCTATTTCATCAGGACCGATGCTGCGGGCAGGATCATCGATATCACCATCCAGACCCCGTCCATCATGAACATCGAGGCATGCTGTCACTACATGCTCAAGGGAGTTGCATCGCTTGCGGACATCCCGTCGACCTTTGTCTCGTCGGACCCCTGCATCGCCTGCACGGAGCGGTGATATGGCCCTCTCGATCTTATACTACGCAAAAGAGTTCCTCCGTGGTGAATGGTTTAAGAAGTTCCTCACCGCAAAGACCGCCCCGCTAGCCACCCCACCATACTTCCGGGATTACCCTGAACTGACAGGCAAGACCTGCACCCACCAGCTCTTCTGCATGATGGCCTGCCCGGCACCCGGTGCAATCGAAGTGGTCATGACGCAGGAGGGGTGGATGCCCCGCATCCACATCGGCCACTGCATAAGGTGCGGCCTCTGCGTGGAGGCGTGCCCAAACGGCGTGCTGACGAGCGGGCGGATACTCGAGTCGATGTTCTACGACAACACCAGGCTCTCGTTCTCGTTCCAGATTGACGTGGACCTGGACAGGTGCATGGGTTGTGGGAACTGTTCAGTCGCCTGCCCTGTGAATAAGCTGATCGATGCGCAGATGGCGCACGGAGGCCGGGCCTCCACGGACGAACTTCTGCTCCGGGTGAACGAAGGGAAATGTCAGGTGCTCCATGTTGAGAAGTGCACGGGGTGCAAGACCTGCGAGGACAACTGCCCGAACGAAGCTATCCACGTCGCCCGTCTTCTCGAAGCTGTCCATGGACCCGAGGAGGAGATATGAAGTTCCTCCTGAACACCGGACGGACGATCCGGCAGGGCTCGTATGTGGAGCGGAAGAATGCCCCCTCATACCGGGAGGAGACCTCTTCGATCCGCATGAACCCAATCGACATGTTCGAGCTGATGGCAGAGGAGGGCGATCGCGTGAGGGTCCGAAGCAAAACCGGCGAAGTGGTGATGTGGGTCCGGCCTGACCCGGGTCTCGTCCGGGGGAGGGTCTTTTGCTGCCTCGGGCCATATGCAAACCACCTCGTCAGCCCGGAAACCCATGGCACCGGGATGCCAGACTTCAAGGTCACCGAGGTGGAGATCGAGATTACAGAGGACCCGGTTCCGTCCCCTGGAGCGCTGATGGGCCGGTGCGGGGGTGTCCCGTATGAAGATTGAGGATGTTGTCTGCTCGTTCTGCGGGTGCCTCTGCGACGATCTCGTCGTAGAGGTGGAGGGGACACGCGTTGTTAACGTAGAGAACGGCTGCACGCTTGCAAACGAGAAGTTCATGGGCGACCACCGGCTGGAAGCTCCTATCCGGAGGCACAAAGAAGGGTGGGAGAAGGTCTCATACGAGAGGGCGATCGAGGAGACCGCGGGCATCCTCCTCGACGCAGACCGCCCGCTCCTCTATGGATGGAGCGGGACGTATGGAGAAGCCCAGACCATCGGGGTCCACCTGGCAGAGGTGCTCGGGGGAGTCATCGATAACACTTCGACGGTCTGCCACGGTCCTTCCATCATGGCGATCCAGGAGGTCGGCCACCCCGGCTGCACGCTCGGGCAGGTCAAGAACAGGGCCGACGTCGTGGTGTATTGGGGGGCAAACCCGATCGATGCCCATCCCCGGCACATGAGCAGGTACACCACCTACTGCGACGGGTTCTTCGTGAAGAATGCGTTCAGGGAGAGGAAAGTGGTGGTCGTGGACGTCCGCGAGACCGAGTCCTCACAGGTCGCAGACGAGTTCGTGAAGGTGAACCCCGGGGGCGACTACGCGGTTCTCTCGGCGCTCCGGGCGATTGTCCGCGGGAAAGGCGGCATCATCCCGCAATACGTGGAGGGCGTCTCCCGCGAGCAGCTCTTCAGGGTCGCGGAGATGTGCAAGGCGGCAAAATTCGGAGCCTTCTTCTTCGGTGTCGGGCTCACCATGGCTCCCGGGAAGTACAAGAATATCCGGAACGCCATCGAGCTCACCCAGGAGCTGAACCGGCACACAAAGTTCACCATCTCCCCGATGAGGGGGCACTGGAACGTGTACGGCTCAAACGAGGTGTTCACCTGGCTCACCGGCTATCCCTATGCGATCGATTTTGCAAGGGGGATCGCCTTCTATAACCCGGGAGAGACCACGAGCGTGGACATCCTCCGGCGGGGAGAATGCGATGCCTGCCTCATCGTGGCAAGTGACCCCGGTGCACACTTCCCGCGGGCATGCGCAGAGCACCTCGCACACATCCCAACCGTCCAGATTGACCCACATGTCAACGTGACTACCCACCTATCGCAAATCCAGATCCCGGTTGCGGTTGCGGGGATCGACTCCGAGGGGACTGCCTACCGGATGGACGGCGTCCCTATCCGGACCCGGAAGCTCTTCCAGGGGAGCTATCCCGACGACCTCGAGATACTCGAGAAGATTTACGCAATCGTTAAGGAGGCGAAGGGATGACGCCAGGGCTCCTGGTCAAAAACGCGTTCGTGATCGACCCCCTCTCGGGGATCAGGGGCGAGATCATGGATATCGCGATCGTCAACGGCAGGATCGTGGAAGAGACGCCGCCGGGTGCAGAAGTCATCGATGCCGCCGGGTGCCTGACACTCCCCGGTGGGATCGACTCCCACTCCCATGTCTGCGGGACCAAGGTGAACTTCGGGCGATACATGAGCCCTGAGGACATGCGGGCCGGGAGGACCGCACGCAAGGGCGTCATGCGCGTGACCTCCGGCTACAGCGTGCCCACAACGTTTGGCAATTCCTACCGCTACTGCACCATGGGATACACAACGGTCCTCGAAGGGGCGATGGCCCCCCTCGAGGCCCGGCACACCCACGAGGAGTTCACCGCGACTCCCCACCAGGACATGCTCGCCAACACCCTCTTTGACGGCAACTGGTCCGTCATGGAGGCGGTGAGGGAAAAAGATGATAAGAGGGCGGCCGCCATCGTTGCATGGACTCTTGAGGCAGTCAGGGGGTTTGCCATCAAGCTGACCAACCCGGGGGGCACCGAGGCGTGGGGCTGGGGCGAGGACGTGAACAGCATCCATGACCCGGTCCAGAACTTCGAGGTGACGCCAGCCGAGATCATCGGGACGATGATCCGGGCAAACGAAATCCTTAACCTGCCCCACTCGGTCCACCTCCACTGCAACAACCTCGGTGTCCCGGGGAACTACCGGACAACCCTTGACACCATCGACCTTGTCCCTGACCTCAACAGGGAACGCCAGAGCCTGTATCTCACCCATGTCCAGTTCCATTCCTACGGCGGGTCGACCTGGAGGGACATCAGTTCACGGTCCGAGGACATCGCCCGTGCAGTGAATGCCAGGCCCCAGGTGGTCATGGACATGGGGCAGATCATGTTTGGGAGGACGACCACCATGACCGCCGATGGGCCCATGGAGTTCAAGCTCTACCTGCTTCACCACAACAAGTGGAGCAACCACGACGTGGAGCTCGAGACCGGGTCGGGGATCATCCCGGTCTACTACGGGAGAAAGAGCCTCGTTAACTGCGTCATGTGGTCCATCGGCCTCGAGCTTGCACTCTTGACGAAGAACCCCTGGCAGTGCCTGCTCTCCACAGACAGCCCGAACGGAGCGCCGTTCGTGAAATACCCCGAGATCATTGCGCTCCTGATGAGCAGGAAGCTTCGTGAAAACGAGAGGAAGATGATAGACCGGAGGACCGAGCACTACGTCCCACTGTTCTCTATCGACAGGGAACTCGACTGGTACGAGATCGCGGTGATGACCCGCGCCGGGCAGGCAAAGGCCCTTGGAATCACCCATATCGGGAAGGGGCACCTGGCACCCGGGGCCGAGGCTGACATCGCCATCTACCCGATCAGGCCGGACCAGGTCGACCCTTCCGTTGATTACCAGCAGGTGATGGCCGCTTTCTCCCGCACCCGCTACACCATCAAGCGCGGGCGGGTGGTGGCACGCGACGGCGAAGTGGTGGTGGAGGGGGCAAACAGCACCATATGGTCCAGGGTGAAGGTACCGGAAGAGTATGACATGGGTAACGACCCTGAGTTCACGAAGAAGTTCGAGCAATACTATACGGTCAGGATGCGAAATTACCCGGTCCAGGACGTCTACCTGCCAAGAGGCCTCCGGATCGATACGGAGGCGTCGTTATGAGGGTCGTCCTGAAGACCAAGCAGCGTGCGAAACCGAGGATCCCCATCGAGGCTGAGGAGATCATCCCCCAGAACTTTCTGCGCAGGAACGACGTGAAGGTCTTCGAAGGGAACAAGGAGCGTTCGCTTGGTGACCTCTTCTTCGTCACCAGCGAGGGCCCGGCGGTCTCGCCCGACCAGGTGGAGGTGATCCTCACCGGAGAGACCGGGGTCATAAAGAGGGTGGGTGAGTACATGAACGCCGGCAGGATCATCATCGAGGGGGATATCGGAATGCACTGCGGGAACTTCATGAGCGCTGGAGAGATCATCGTCCGGGGGAACGCCGATGCGTGGCTGGGTCGCGAGATGAGGGGCGGTCACATCCTTTGCGAGGGGAACGCCGGTCATTACTGCGGGGCGGGTTATCGCGGTGAGAAGAGGGGCATGAGGGGCGGCACGGTCGAGGTGATGGGGAATGCCGGGGATTTTACAGCCGAGTACCTCTCGGGCGGCGAGGTCATCATCCATGGCAACTGCGGGGACCTGCCCGGCGTGGAAATGAGGGGGGGGAAGCTTGTCATCGGGGGGGATTGCACACGGCCCTGCGGGAACATGACTGGTGGGACGTGCATGGTCTTTGGGGAGGCACGGCAGTTCCTCCCGACGTTCGTGCGGAATGGAACTGAGGAAGTGGAGTATAAGGGGAAACGGTACCGGATGGCCGCATTCCGCGGGGATGTTGCCAACCGCGGAAAGGGGATCGTCCTCGTAAGAGAGGATTAGCGTTCTCTGCCGCCCGAAAACCGTTGCGATAATAGAACCCTGATCGAGGTTTTCACTGGATGGATCGAAGAAAAAAACATTGGGTATATCAGAAATGGCTGTTATGCCTCTTCAACATCTTCGGACTGGCATGAGGGGCACATCGGCCGTTTGCTTACACTGGTGAATTTTTCTCCACATTCTCTGCATTTGTAGTCTTTTCCCTTGACCCGGTCAGGCGGTACCTCCATATCCACGGGTCCTCCGACAGTGCACATCGATGGTCACCTCAGTAGCATCCATCGGCAAGAACCCTGATAAGGCTATGCACCGGGCAACCGGTTTTACATCGATCCGATGATCCGGCATGCCCCCCCCAGGACCGCGATGACCGCCTCATGTTGCAGGAACCGATAGGTTTGCAGGATGGGGTGCCCGCCCCTCATCAGTCAAAGAGGTGGGCGCTGAAGCGCTTTGACGATGAACGATCCTCGTTTTTCCGTGCCGCCTGCAGGTTTCCTTTTGCCGATAAACCAATGGAACGAAACGCACAAGTTCCTGAATCATCAAGAAATGCCATGCAGGCACTCCCCATACAGGGCTTTTTATCAAATGGGCATAACCTGTCAGTCATATAGTGCCTTCTCCTCTCACCGGCTCTTCCAGCTGTTGCGGGAGATCGCGGTTTGCCATGATCGCCAGGCACGGGCAAATATTCCCCTCAGTCCCGGGCTCTCTCTCCATTTTGCGAAAAGATAGGCTTTTTTATCGATCATGGATGCCAGAACATGGGAAAAGAAAAAGAATATAGTTATCTCATGATTTATGGCACCGGTCGTCTTTTAGCCGGCGACAATGAGCTGGACGACCGGGACGCACGAGAAGAGCAGGATCGCCGCTACCATCATGGTGTGTTCCTTCACAGTGTTCCTCCGTTTTACAGGAAAGAGACAACACGTATCGTTAAAAATTGGGTGGATGGTGCCGGTTCAAGGGTCATGGTCCCCGGTTTTCAAAGTGAGCCGCGCCACAGTCAGCTCAGAGTGTCTCTAAACAGGAAGCAGCCCCCGAGAAAATATGCGATGGGAATGGTCCAGAGGGGGTATGCCACCAGGAAGTACGCCCCGGCCCACTCCAGAACGAGCCGGGCACCGGGAGTATCGTTGCCTAACGCGGCCATGAATGCGACACCATACACCAGGGCGGTGACTGAAAGGTAGATGAGCACCCCTGCAACACCCCCTTTGATATTGGTGATGGCGGCCCTGACGCAGCTCTGCATGTCGGATCACCATCGGCACCTGGTGCGGAAAAGCATCCCCCCTAGAGATTCAGAGCGGGGAAAATTTCAACGAGGCGGAGTTAATACAGTAACGCTTCCCGGTCGGGGGCGGGCCATCATCGAATACGTGACCGAGGTGCGCATCGCACCTGGCGCAGAGCACTTCAGTCCGGGCCATCCCAAAGCTCCGATCAGTCCTTGTCCTGATGTTATGCGCATCTACTGGTGCGGAGAAGCTTGCCCATCCCGTCCCGGAATCGAATTTTGATCCAGATGAAAAAAGATCGGTACCGCAGCAGACACACCGGTAAAACCCCCTGTCGTGAAAGTCCATGAACTTCCCTGTGAAAGCTGGTTCGGTCGCACCCTTTCTTGCGACCCGGAACTCCTCCGCGCTGAGTTGCTCCCTCCATTCGGCATCGCTCTTCACCACCTTCTCGCACTCTTCGAGTGTCCCCGTCTGCACCCTGAAGATGAGGACCATCTTTCACGATTCGTCCCGATTACTCCGCTCCCTACACCACCAGCTTCTCTGGAATGGGGAGTGGGTTATCCCTTCCTGCATGCCAGGAAGGCGCAAACCATGAGTGCTCCCAGCAGTGCAAGCGGGGAGAGGCCGACCCTGCCCTGTATTGTCGAAGGAACAAGCGTTGCTGATACCGCACTCCCGTCGCGTGTGACGGTTATGGTCTGGCTGAAATCGGAATAACCCTCCATCGTTAATGTGAGGGTGTGTTCCCCTGATGCGGTATCGGTGAGGGTCAGGGGTGTGGTCCCTACCATCTGCCCGTCAAGGTATATCGTGGCTCCCGGGGGGTCCGAAGATACGGTCAGAGGCCCGGTAACCACCTTTTCAAGATTGACCGGCACCTTCTTGATCTCATTTCTCTCGACGTGAAGATCGAGATCCTGGGTGACATATCCCTCTTTTGAGACCTGGATAAGGTGATTGCCCGGGACAACATCGCGGATGATGAGGATGCCGTTGGGTGGGACTGCTCCGGCATCGTTCCCGTCATAATACACGGTGGCAAGCGTGGGGGAAACAAGCAGGTGGAGGGTGGCGTACTCGGTGAGTGGGAGGGCTGTGAGCTGTGCATAGATGTCGATGACCCGTCCTTTCACCGGGACAGAAGTTATTGGTCCGGTGTAGGACCTGTATCCTTCTTTTTCGATGGTGAAGGTCTGGTATGGCGTTCCGGTCACATAAACCGGAACTTCCAGAATACCCTGAGCGATCTCTCCTTGATAATCTCCATCGAAATGAACCTTTGCCCTCTCAACGTTGCAGTGGATGCGGTATGTGCCCATTTCTCCCCCGATAACCTCTTCTGATTGCACACCAGCGCCTCCGAGAGCCAGAGTAACCAGGATCGCTACTGCGAAAAGAGATAGCCGTTGCATGGTTGATCAAATCCGGTATACTGTAGGATTTTTTTGACGGTATTTAAACCTATCAATACTCTCTGACAAAAAAGAGACCTCTAAGAACCTGGGAGATCTGGACCGGGCTGACACGAGCGATCACCTTGAACAACCGATTCATTGATGAGCGGTTAGTGTCAGTACCCTCAAATTGGTGAAGAACAAGTGTTACCCCGACCTGGAAGGGGACATGGGAGAGACCAATGGGATGGCGAAGGAGGGCCCCGGCGCTGTTTCTGCCCAAACTGCAGGTACGAACGGGCCCGACCCCCTGAGATCCCCTGCTATGCCCTGAAGTGTCCCCGCTGCGGTGCCCCTATGGCGGATCTCTGATGATTGACCGGGAACCTTCAGTCCGGAAGAGATGCCAGAAAAAAGACAAGAAAGGCCAGGGCCGAGACTCGAACCCGGGTCGGGGGATCCACAGTCCCCTAGGATGACCAGCTACCCCACCCTGGCAATATACCCGAATACATTGGATTTCGCATTATATAATAGATAACCCTGGAAATGCGCCGGGCCATGTGCTTCCGAAGGGTGCATTAATACCTCATGTGCGCCAGTATAATTACAGAACCCGGTGCCATTCCCGCCAGGCTGTACCAGGATGGACTGTCCCGCCTGCGACCGGCACCATCCCCCCGGTTTGCGGCCAAACAAAAAGGTGGTTTCCCGTGACGCAGAAATCAGATATCCGCACCCCTATTGTCGCCGTGCTCGGCCACGTCGATCATGGCAAGACCTCGCTCCTCGACCGGATACGGGGATCATCGGTGGTGAGCACCGAAAACGGCGCAATCACCCAGCATATCGGGGCCACCATCGTTCCTATCGATGCCATCAGGAAGATGAGCGGCACGATGGAAAAGATGCCGATCAGGGTGCCTGGGCTCCTCTTCATCGATACTCCTGGTCACCACGCATTCACCACCCTCCGTGCACGGGGCGGAGCGCTCGCAGATATGGCTATCCTGGTGGTGGACATCAACCAGGGGTTCCAGCCCCAGACGACCGAGGCAATCCAGATACTGCGAACCTATCGTACTCCGTTCGTTGTTGCGGCGACAAAGATAGATCGTATTCACGGATGGAGACCCGGCAGGAATGAACCTTTTCTCACGACATTTGCCCGCCAGAATGATCGGGTGAAAGAGATCGTCGAGACGCGGATTTACGAACTGGTGGCGGAGCTTTCAGAATCGGGCTTCTCCGCGGAACGTTTTGACCGCGTCTCAGATTTCCAGCGCAACCTGGCCATTGTTCCGGTAAGTGCCCATACCGGTGAGGGTATCCCTGAACTCCTGATGGTCATGATCGGGCTTGCCCAACGTTACATGGAGCAGGATCTGGCATATTCGGTTGATGGTGCCGGCACCGGGACCGTCCTTGAAGTAAAAGAAGAACGCGGCTTGGGCACCACCCTGGATGTCATCCTTTACGACGGGACACTCTCGGTTGGAGATGAGATAGCGATTGCCCGGAACGACGGCGTGGCAGTCACGAAGGTACGGGCATTGTTAAAACCACGCCCCTTGAAAGAGATCTTGGTCGAGGACCGGTTTGAACGGGTCAGGAAAGTCACGGCAGCAGCAGGCATCAAGGTGAGTGCCCCGAATCTCGATGGAACCATTGCCGGGTCTCCCATCCAGGCGGTTGAGGGAGATGCAGAGGTCACAAAAGAACGGATCAGGAAGGAGATGGAAGAGATTTCGGTCAAGATCTCGCCGGAAGGGCTGATTATAAAGGCGGACACCATTGGAGCCCTGGAAGCGCTCTGCAACGAGCTCGATGCCAAGGAGATCGGGGTTATGCGAGCCGAAGTCGGCCCGGTCAGCCGCCATGACCTCATCGAGGTGGAGACTATCAAGAACCCTTACTACCGGGCCCTGCTTGCATTCAGCACACCGATCCTTCCCGATGCCGCGGAGATGCTCAGGGATCCCGGGTACACCCAGGTGAAGGTTTTCGAGGGGCGGGTTATCTACAAGATCGTGGACGACTACATCGCCTGGAGTGAGGAGATGAAGAGGAAAGCGGAGCAGCAGCGGTTCGAACAGATCATTTTGCCGGCAAAGATACGGGTATTGCCCCACTGTATCTTCCGGCAGAGCAATCCTGCTGTTGTCGGGGTCAGGGTGCTCGGGGGAACGCTGCGCACCGATATCAATCTCATCCAGACCGATGGAAAAAAGGTCGGGCATCTCAAATCGATGCAGCTGAACCAGGAGAACATCCGGGAAGCGAAGGCAGGAGCCGAGGTGGCAATCTCCATCGAAGGTGCAACGGTTGGACGGCAGGTAAACGAGGGAGACGATCTCTTTGTGGACATCCCCGAACGGCATGTCAAAGTACTCGAGCGTGAGATGATGGCCACCCTCCCGATTACTACCCAGGAAATATTTGCTGAGTTTACCACGATGAAGCGCAAGGCCGACCCTTTCTGGGGTAAGTAGTATTTAATAGATCGGCCATCCAAAGTTATTGGCAATTCGGGGCGATCTGCGTATGGGCACCTGCTACCGGCACGTGCCGGTGTAGTGAGGTCTTGGATCGCGGATCCCCTCCCCTCGGGATATGCAGAGTATAAGGAGTCGTGAATATGGTAGAGTTCAAGGTTGTAGTGTCTGACCAAAAGACAGGGCGATCATATAATGTCAACGTGAGTGGAGGTCAGGCAGGAGCCATCATCGGGAAACGGATCGGAGACGAGCTGGATGCAGGGCCGCTCGGTCTGCCCGGATACCGCATGGAAATCACCGGGGGATCTGACCGGGATGGGACTCCGGCGCGGAGAAACCTTCCGATTGCAGGGCGAAAGCGGCTGCTGCTCTCCGGAGGTGCCGGGTTCAGACCGGTCCGGGAAGGACAGCGCCGGAGAAAATCGATCCGGGGAAATGAGATCACTGCCGATTTCGTCCAGATCAACGCCCGAATCACTGCTTACGGTGAAAAACCGCTTGAAGAATACTTTGCCAAGCCCGCTCCCGAAGAGAATAAAGAATAACAATTCACTTTTTTAAAACCGATTCTCTCAGCGCAGGGAGCAGATCCTCAAAAGGCACTCCTCGGCGCCGGGCCAGGATGACCAGTGCCGCCTCAGGTCTTATCTTTCCATCAAAGGCCTGGTTGATGAGCGCGTTCATCTCGGAAGTCACGGTGGTGAGAGGGATCTCACCCTGGCGGGCAATCCGGTCCATGAGCTCTCTCTGCGGATCCGATGTCCGGAACACTGCTGCCGACGGTTTGAACCCGAGCGGGATCTCGACTCCGCCGACATCGAAGAGCGGCCGGATCATGTCGCCGTCATATGCGATCAACCCCTCCTCCTCAGCCCTTGAGAGGAGCAGGGTCGCCTGTTCGATGTTCATCCATCCCCGCTCAAAGGCGAGATAATACACAATCTCGTTCTTTTTCAGACGCTCTTTTCGCGTATGCCTGAACGGTGCGGCGATGGTCGTGGTGAGACTCATACCATTTCCCGGAGGTGCGCACGCTATGGAGGCAGATGCGCCCGTTGCATGCAGTGATAAGCATATATCCCCTGTTTTTATCAAGGAATCGATTGGAAGGCACCGGTTGAGCGCCTGGAAATACAAAAACTCTTATGGCCATGGAGTCGATGATGGAGTATGAAAAAAACCCGGGAGTACGCAGAGATAGCAAAGCAGCAGATAGATCAGATCGCCACCGAGATCGAGAAGCTGCAGGAGAGAGCAGACCAGGCTGTTGCTGACCTCCGGAGCGAGTACGAGCGCAGAATCCGTGCTCTTACTACCGAATACGACCGGGAATTCCGTTCACTTCGCCAGATGCGCTACGATGCCGAGGCGAAAGTCTCTTCCCTGCTGGATGCCAGCGGGAGTGCGGCTGAGGAGATATGCTTCGGGATAGATGCGGCAATCAACGAAATGAATGCCGCGCTTGCCCGAGCAAAGAAACAGATGAAAAATCGCTGATCTCTTTTCTTATCCGGCGATGCAAACCCTGATGAATACTTTTATGAGGATGTAGTTCGAAGATACATCGACAAAGGTCGTATCCCCCGCATTCCTCCTACATCATCAGGACAGGATACGACTTTTGGTAATGTCCTGGTACCTATACACGGTGCCGGAACGACGGCATCCCTTTTTTTGCGTTTCTTGAAAAAAAGAATTATTCGATAAGGACAGCATTAATGACGCCGTCCTGCCCCGGCCTGCTTATGATCCGTGCACGTCCTGCTTCAGTCCTGATGACTGCACCCCTGGTGAGGAGGTTACGCCGGACATAGTTTGGATTTGCTCCGTTCTCTTCGACCTTTTCGATGACCATTTTCCTGGTCCGGCCGGTTGAACGGTCTGCAACATTCGCATACAGCGCCCGCATTGCGCGGATTTTCGGGTTTCCCCCGAACGAGCGGGCTATCTTTCTGCGGTCGTTGCCGATATGAGTTTCTGCCGGTGCCGAACCGATCTCACTCCTCAGCTTCCCCTTTGAGGGACGGTACCTTCCTCCGGTTACCCTCCGGACTGATCTTCCCTGCCAGAGCATCTTATATCCCCTTTTTTAATGTCTGCCTTATCCGAATGAATCGAACAGAGTGTTCTATAAATAGCTCCTGCAACGTATTTAAGAACTCCGTTCAGCCAGCAGCGCGTCGATGACCGGTCCGAGGCCTTCTCCTGTTTTTAAGTTGGTCCGGCATATCCTCATCTCCGGGTTATAGCGGCGCATATCCTGTTCCATGCGATCTAGCCTGACTCCCACCAGTGGTGCCAGGTCCACCTTGTTGATAATACCGATGTCGCAGCCGCGGAACATCATCGGGTGCTTGTTCACCACGTCGTCTCCCTCGGTTGCGCTCACAATAACCACTCTCTTCTCGGCTCCGAGCAGGAAATCGGTCGGGCAGACCATATTGCCGACATTCTCGATGAAGAGGAGATCGATATCATCGAGCGGCAGGTGCTCTGCTGAATGCTCGACAAGGTGTGCGTCGAGATGGCATTCCTTCCCGGTATTGGCATTCACAACCGGGATGCCCAGGGCCCGTATTCTCTGGAAGTCATCATCTCCGTAGCAGTCTCCAGCGATCGCTCCTGATCGGATACCCCGTTCTTTCAGGACCGGGACGATCCGTTCTATGAGCGCGGTCTTCCCTGAGCCGATCGCACCCAGGAGATCGATGGCCCGGACACCATGCGCCCTGAAACGGGAAGCGTTTTCCCGGGCGATACGGTTATTGACGTCGAATATATCCTTCTCGAGCCTGACGTCGATATGGTGCATGTAAAAATGTATGCTGCTGCAGTGTTTATAGGTTCCATTCACCCACCTTAGTATGATGAAGGATGAGATGAAAGGGCAGCGCATCCTCTATCCCTGCTACTTCGATGCCGGGCTTACCAGGAAGGGTGGGCGGCGGGTTCCCCGATCGCGCGCCATCAGGGATCCGACTCTCACGGATATCGAGAAAGCCCTGAAACGCTGCCGGGTAAGATACCATGCCGAGCAGAAAAGCCATCCGGCCTACTGGTGGAAAAACGAAGGGCGTATCGTAGCGGACTGGGACCAGGGGAAGGAGAAGCTCCTCGCCATGGTGGCCGGTGCGCTGGATGGGAGGCGGTAAAAAGATGTACGATCTCCACACCCATAGTAACCTGACCGATGGAGAGCTGATCCCGATCGAGCTTGTCAGACGAATGGCCGTCCTCGGATATACCACGGTGGCCATAACTGACCATGCCGATCCTTCGAATCTGCATTTTCTAATAGGCGCGATCCAGAAGGTGAAGCCTGCAGCCAGTCATTATGGAGTAAATCTGTTATGCGGAGTCGAACTCACCCATGTTCCCCCGCCCTTAATCCCCTCATGTGCGCGGGAGGCTCGGGAGTGCGGGGCTGACATTGTGGTGGTGCATGGTGAAACCATTGTTGAACCGGTAGCAGTGGGGACCAACACCGCGGCGTGCACATGCCATGATGTGGACATCCTCGCCCATCCCGGGCTCATATCTCTGGATGATGCCGAGGCCGCGAGGGAACATGGGGTCGCCCTCGAGATAACTTCGCGGGGGGGTCATAACCGTACAAACGGGCATGTAGCCATGGTGGCGCGGGAGACTGGATGTACAATCGTCGTAAATTCCGACGCGCATGGCCCACAGGATCTCCTCGACGAGCGCGCGAGATTTCTTGTTGCGAGGGGAGCAGGGCTTAAAACGGAAGAATGCGACCGCGTGTTGGCTTTAAATACCAAATTCCTCCATTTATGCGGAATTTGATATTTATACCTTTACAATAGGTTTTTATACTATCAACAAGAATATATATAGATTACTAAGCGATTCCATCTGCCGTTTTTCCGGGGCGGAGTAACGGGGTTGTACCTTGAAAGCGATTGGGAATGTGGTGCATACGGTAGGGAAGCGACTTCTTGTCATCCGCTGCAATCCTGCACAGCTTCCCAGGATGTATTCCGAGATCGTTGACCGGAGAATGAGACCCGTAGGAAAGGTGGTGGATGTGTTTGGGAACGTGGCTACTCCGTATGCGGCAGTGCTCTGCAGGGCAGAATGCAGGGTTGCCGCCGGGGAGAAATTATTCGTATCAAGGTAGGCACAGAGCATGCAGGAAGTAGAGAAGTTAAAGGTCCTCCAAAATGAGCGGGAAGCTCTCAAGCACCGTCTGAAAGAACGGGTCAAGGAGCATGAGAAGAAGGCAGAGAACCACACCGAGACGGTCTGTCCCGAATGCGGGAGCCGCCAGCTGGTCCATGACTACGAGCGTGCAGAACTGGTCTGCCAGAACTGTGGCCTGGTGATCGATGAGGACTTTATCGACCGTGGCCCTGAGTGGCGGGCATTCGACCACGATCAGCGGATGAAGCGTTCCCGTGTCGGGGCTCCGATGACCTTTACCATTCACGACAAGGGTCTCTCTACGATGATTGACTGGAGGAACCGGGACTCATATGGGCGGGCCATCTCGAGCAAGAACCGTGCCCAGCTGTATCGGCTGCGCAAGTGGCAGCGGAGGATCCGGGTCAGCAACGCAACCGAGCGGAACCTCGCCTTTGCCCTCTCGGAGCTCGACCGTATGGCCTCCGCCCTCGGCCTCCCGCGCAATGTCCGGGAGACGGCCGCTGTAGTATACCGTGATGCCGTGGACAAGAACCTGATCAGGGGGAGGAGCATAGAGGGAGTTGCAGCGGCAGCCCTCTATGCAGCCTGCAGGCAGTGCAGCGTTCCCCGGACCCTCGATGAGATTGCAGAGGTTTCCCGGGTCTCACGCAAAGAAATCGGACGGACCTACCGTTTCATCTCCCGCGAGCTGGGGCTCAAGCTCCTGCCCACATCGCCAATCGATTATGTGCCAAGGTTCTGCTCGGGCCTGAACCTGAAGGGAGAGGTCCAGAGCAGGGCGGTGGAGATCCTCCGCCAGGCAGGCGAGCGAGAGCTGACCAGCGGCCGGGGGCCGACCGGAGTTGCTGCAGCAGCAATTTACATCTCGTCCATCCTTGGTGGAGAGCGGCGCACCCAGCGCGAGGTCGCCGAGGTTGCCGGGGTGACCGAGGTTACCATCCGGAACCGGTACAAGGAACTTGCAGAAAAGCTGGATATCGAAATAATTCTCTGATATCCCCCATACTTTTCCGGTCGTATCCTGGCCCGTGGCAGTATGCAGTCAGCGGGGCGGGTGCGGAACCGAAGAAAAACAACTATATTGAAGAGAAAGATACCTGGATTACTGCAGTCTGGGGCTTGTAGATCAGGGGTAGATCGTTACGTTCGCAACGTAAAGGCCGCGGGTTCGAATCCCGCCAAGTCCATGTTTAATCTACTTCTGGGAGCATCTGTGGTGACCGTAGGTCGCGTGGGCCCGGGAGGGGCAAAGCACTCGGTCCGGTAAAGTCAAGGCACGCGGGTTTGAATCACGCCAGGTCTATCCCGGTTTTTAAAGAGCCTGCGAACCGGGCTGATATCGCTGCGGTGACATGCAGGTTCGCAATGCCTATAAGCAATATAAACTGAATCTTTAGGAGAGGGAGGGCTCGTAGATCAGGGGTAGATCGTCACGTTTGCAACGTGAAGGCCACGGGTTCGAATCCCGTCGAGTCCATGGGCAGAGGTTCTGGGGATCCGAGGCGACCGGGGGTCACCAGGAGAAGGTCAAGGGGCAAGCCCCCTTTTCGATCCGTAAAAGTGGAGGGGCGCGGGTTTGCATGGCGCTGGGTTCAATCAATCCAGTCAAGAAGCAGCCCGGGATCTTTCCTGGCGGAGCGGCCCTGCTGAACCCCGCCCCCTTTCTGTTCGTGCCTGGATTCTTTCGGGCTGATGTCCGGTAGAACGGGCAGCGGGTCCCGGGGAGGCTCGGGCGTGAGCGGACGTAGTTCCTCGGCCATGATGATTGGATGCTGCGGGGCGACCTTCAGACTTTCCTGAAAAAGTGTACCGTTTTCAGTGAGAAAGCCCTTACCCGACCCCCGCTGCAGGAGGAAATCAATAAATGTCTCGACTTCGCGCCGCTGGTCAGGAGAAAGCCGGGTGATCTTCTCATCGAGTGAAGCCATGCTAACTCTCTCCTTACGATTTTCTGCCACAATGTTCTGTTTTCGAAGACATTAAATGCACCTCACGACTGTCCGGTCTACCTGCCCTTCGCGGACTCGGCCAGGAAGAGAACCCGGCAGCTGTGCTCGGCAAGCGAGGTAAGGAGGTATGCCTCTTCAAGGCTTTTACCCGCTGCAAACGTCCCGTGTCCCCTGGCAACCACGATGCTGTATGCTGCCAGGCCACACGCGACCTGGGAAGCAAGGTCATCACTGCCGCATGGGCCTTCAATAACCGGGATAAGAGGGGCAAACATCAGCCCTTGGGAATCAACCGGGACGATCTGGTCACAACGGAGCGAACGGGCGATCGCGAAAGGGGGGTGGGCATGTATGATGGCCTGGCAATCGGTGGCACGGTAGACCGCACGGTGGACCCGGTATTCACTCGAGGCATCAAGGGGGACCTTCCCGCCCAGTGGGACGAAGACCAGGCTTCCGGGGCAATCAAGATAGGAGCCATTCCTGGTGATAAAGAACCCGCTTCCGGTCCTGGCACTCATATTGCCAAAACTGGCACCAACCAAACGCTCGGCAAAGAGCCGCTTTCCGATCCGTTCGAACTCATCCTGCACGCTGGTACACCTGGCGAGGCATCAGGCTCGAGAAAAAACCGTCACCTGAACTGGATACCGACATCCCTCATCTTATTATACCGCGCGATGTTGAGCAGCAGGGGGGTGAGGCACTCCACCATGGAGGAGACGGCGAGCGGCCCGGCATCGTAGGGTTTCACTCCCGGGATACTCCCAACGAGATGCATCACCGCCGCCTTGGCATGAGCATCGTCACCACAGACCGGCACTGCCAGGTCAAGCACTTCGCTGAGTGCCTTCCATTTATTTGCCGCCACCGTGTTGAAGGCCGAACATACCCGGGTTTCTTCGGGTAACATTTTTTGGACCAGCTGAGCCGCGGAACCCTCCACGGGAGGAGCATAAACAAAGAATTCCCTTTTTTCCATGGGGTTGATGGGCGAAACCACGATTTTACCCTCAAATCCGCTCAAGGATGACATGGTCTGGACCAGGTGCCGAAACGGTATCGCAAGGATCACAATATCAGACCGGTCAATGGCTTCCTGGTTAGAATGGCCAGCGAGCCTGCACCGTATTCCGAGATGGCCCAGGGCCTCAATACAGGCGGTGCAGGAACTTTCTGCCTTGTCTTCTTCGCGGGATCCGATCACCACATCGTGGTTTGGGGAGAGCCGCATTGCAATCCCCTCTCCGATATCCCCGGTCCCGCCAACGATGCCAATCTTCATCTATTCCACCAGCGGCATAAGCATACGCTTGAGGGCCTCGGCACTGGTGACCCCTTCGAGGGTCTCCATCACCTTGCCGTCTTTTTCGATGATGAGGGTCGGCACGACACGGATCGCATACCTGTTGGCGAGCTCCATGTTCTGATCGACATCGATCTTCCGGATCTCTATCTTGTCACCCATATTCCGCTTGAGCTCGTCGAGTTGGGGCCCCTGGAGCCTGCACGGACCGCACCATTCGGCAAAAAAGTCAATCAAAACCGGTTTTCCCATGTGTACTACCTTTCAGAGAAATCGGTGAAAAAAGGTGATAAAGATTTTTATCCGGTTTATTTGGAAAGGATCGCCGCAATTATTTTTCCGTACGCAGGACGGGTGATAAGGACTCCTATGAGAACGCCTAAGATGGTGATGACGGCAAAGCCGCGGAGGGATTGGAGAGGCAGGATGGCAAGCGGGAGCATCGCGATGACCACCGTTGCCGCAGATACCATGATGATTCCTACCGCCCTGGTAAGCCTCTTTTCATAGAGTTGGCGTGACGGGACTTTTCCTTCGTGGAGAACCTCATCTGTAATAATGACCAGCTGGTCAATGCCCGTCCCAAGGACGGCGATAAGGCCGGCAATCGCTGCCAGGTCGAGCTGCTGCCGGATAACGGCTGCGATGCCGAGCAGGATGACAATCTCGGAAAGGTTGACCCCCATCATGGGGAGGACGATGGAAGGTTCGCGGTAACGGTAGAATATGACGATTCCGACGGCAACAGCTGCGGCGATGAAGGCATACATGCACATCCTGGTGAAATGCTCACCCAGGGGCGCCGGGATGGTGTTCGTGCCGGCAAGAGAGACCTCAACGGGGAGTGCCCCCGCCCGCAGGTGGATCTCAAGGTTCTTGGCCTGCGCCAGGCCTTCCTGACCTGGACCGGTTGATGCCAGAAGTTGTTGAACTGGGCCGGCCTGGAGCTTGGTAGCAAGGTCTTTACTCAGCGGTGCACTGTAGACGGTCTTTCCATCAAGGATCATGTCCAGCCAGTGGTTATCGGGATCGGTTGTTCCCCCGTACTTGATGGCTGCGTCACGGAGCTGTTTTGCGCCTTCTTCAGAAATGGTGAAGGAAACGCCCCATGTGTTTTTCCCTGGTTCCTGGCTTGGTATCCCGACCGTTGAAATGGTGTCGCCATAGAGGACGTGTTCCGTTTCATTCCCCGTAGTATGGATCCGTATTTCGAATTTCCCCTGCTTTCCAACGATATCTTCAGCCTGGCTCCTACTTACTCCAGCGAGCTCAACCCGAACATACTGGGTAACACCGGAAAACCCGGTGAGGAGGTTGACCTTGGCATCCCGGGTACCGAGTGCATTGAGTTTCTGCTCGAGGATTTGTTTCACCTGTTCACCAGTCTTCCTGGAGACTCCCTGCTCGTAACTGGTGAGCGTTCCCCGCGCTGCTGTAAACGCGGGTTTCAGTTCATTCTCAGCGAAGTATTTTCGGATTTCAATTTTGTTGTCCCCAATAAGATAGATCTCAGCATCGAGTGTTTTCTGGAGGTCGGCCAGGAAATCGGAGACCGGGCGGTCCGTTGCAAATCCCACAACTTCGGCCTGGAACCTCATCTGGAGCCATGTACCCCCGCGAAGATCGAGGCCGTACTGGAGATTGGTGGTTACCCCGTCATCGATATGCGGGTATATCGCTACCACAGATACCGCCAGGAGGATGACAAGAAGCGCAACCTGCCAGGTCTTTACCAGCTCGATCAGCCCTTTCCTGTTCATCTTACACCCCTCTTCTTACCGGACTCTTTCCGCTGCCCGGCTTCCTGCCTCTCCACATACCACTTGATGATACCGGCGTTGGTGAGCCAGGTATTCATTAAGTCGAATACAAGTCCGATGAAAAGCACGCTCGCGATGGCCGGGATGACTGGAACATTACCCAGGTAGGCGACAATTCCCATCGCCGCAATAGCAGCAAGCGTGGTAGTAGTCATGATGATTCCGGTATGGAATGCGCTGGCAAGCTTCTCGTCCAGTTTCCCCGGCCGTTTGAATACCCGCATCGTGAGTAGAATATCACTATCCACCGAATATCCTATCAGCATCAGGAGTCCTGCAAAGGTCGGAAGAGTAAGTTCGATACCAATAACGAACATGGTCGCAGCAGTCATGGCAATATCAGCGATCGCTGCGAGAATTATTGCCCCTGCCAGAACAAATGACCGGAATGCGAGGAACACCACAATTGCCATACCGATAAAGGAAAAGACAAGGGCATATTTTGCAAGTCCCTGGAGCGTTTGTCCAAAGGTTGCATCGATCTGGGCAAGCTGCCAGGCATCCGGATATCGCGCATCAAGGATCGTGGTAAGGGAATCGAACGTGGCTTCGTCCATGATACCGAATTTTATGAATTTCCCGTTTGCGATACCGCTATCTATAGCGATAACCGGATAATCTGAAAAGATCGTTTTAAGAACATCAGGACTATCTTCCGTATAAATGGTGATAGCTGTGCCCCCTGAAAAATCCATACCCGGTTTGGCGGGCATCCCGGTTGTGACCACGCCATAACAAAGGATGATCAGTGATACGATAAGGAGAACCATGGGAAGCACCACCATCTGCCTGGGGGTGTACCGGTTCACATCAAAGGTGACGAATCCCATACCCACTAGGTTCGTGATCCAGAGGTAAAATCCTTCGGGTACAGGGCAGGTTCAATCCGACGGCAGCCTGAGGGTGGAACGTGGGAGTTGATGGGCGCTGAAAAAAGAAATATTTAAATAAAGAGGGTGGTGAGTACCTCACCATGAGATCTCCGCACGAGATCAGGACGGTTGTTGAGAACCGCCTCAGGAACTACATCTCCCGGGACAGGACCGGGATACGGCGTGCCCTGCTGCAGCTCTTTCTCCGCCTTAAATCACTCACCATCGCCGAAATCTATGAAGCCCTCAACAAGACATTTTCAATCAGCTACCATTCCGTTGCCGCCATGGTGGGAATCGTCGCATCCAAAATCGGGATTCTCCATGTGAGCAAGAACCGCGAGAATCCCTGCAGCGTCTACTCCCTGAAAGAACAGTATGTGGATACCGTCGAACGGATTGTGGGGACGGCCTGAAACTTCCCGATGATCACTTTTTTTTAGCAAGACTACGCATGCATTGAGCATAGTATGCACACCCGATCAGGTAGCCATTTCTCTCCCGAAAAGATCAGGATCGCCAAAGAGGTACTGGATTATATCTCCCAGCGGAAATCCGATTTCCGCATTTCCACGTCTTGCGGCGGCCCGATTCTCCTCCCGGTCAGCATCAAGCCCCCCAAGCCGTCCGATCTCCAGATACCCGCAGGGGATTATATGGTCTTTGTCTCGATCCACCAGGTGCGGTATCTCTCTGTAGTGCACATGGGAATGGTTCCCTTCTTTATGGACGACGTGGAAGAAAAAAGCGGTATCGGCTGCCATGAGTTTTGAAGAGCTGGAGCATACTGCAGATGTCAGGCTGCGGGTGAAGGCAAGCACCCTGGAAGGGCTCTTTTCCGAAGCGGCCCGGGCAATGATGGTCGTGATGTACGGATCCGCAGAACCCGGACCGATGCGCCGGAAAATCGAAGTCCGGGCACCGGACCTGGAGTCGCTGATGCATGCCTTCCTCTCCGAGATACTCTACGTATCAGAGGTTGAAGATATGGTGGTTTCCGGAGCCGAAGTGATACTCTCGGAAGGAAGGGTAGAAGGAGATCTCGCTGGAGAACCGTTCTCATCTGCCAGGCACCGGGGTGGCATGGAAATCAAGGGGATCTCCCTCTCAGGGCTCAAGGTGTACCGGGACAATCATACTTATATCCTTGAGGTCATCTTTGATGTGTGAGGTGCCATGCTTCAGGGATTGACAAGGATCGGGCCGTACGAATGGGAAGTGCCGATCGGGTTTGTTCCAGATATGAGGGTCCCGGGAAGGTTCTTCCTCTCGGACCTGCTGGCAGAGACTCTTGAGCCCGGGGCCGTCCAGCAACTTGCCAACGTTGCCACGATGCCGGGAATTGTGAAATATTCGCTTGCCATGCCTGACATTCACTGGGGATACGGTTTCCCAATCGGAGGGGTGGCTGCATTCGGCATGGAGGACGGAGTCATATCGCCCGGAGGAGTCGGATTTGATATCAACTGCGGTGTGCGGGTCCTCACCACGCCTCTCGCGGCACCCGATCTCGTCCGGAAACGGGAACTCATCGAAGCTTTGTTCGCCGCGGTCCCGACCGGTGTCGGTGCGAAGAGCACGCTCCGGCTCGACCACAAGGAGCTTTCCGGGATGCTCATAAAGGGATCAAAATGGGCGGTGGAACATGGTTTCGGCATTGAAGAGGATTTTTTGCGCTGCGAGGAACAGGGCTCCATGGAAGGGGCAGATCCTGGTGCGGTATCGCAAAAGGCCCTCCAGCGGGGGATGCCACAGAGCGGGACGCTCGGTGCAGGAAACCACTTCCTCGAAGTCCAGCGGGTCGAGGAGGTGTACGATCCCCGGGCGGCGGAAGTGTATGGCCTTTCTGAAGGCCAGATTTGCGTGATGATCCATTGCGGCTCCCGGGGCCTGGGACACCAGGTCTGCACGGATCATCTCAGGGTACTGGAAGCTGCCACCAGGAAGTACGGCATCAGCATCCCCGACCGGCAGCTGGCCTGTGCCCCGCTCTCCTCACAGGAAGGGCTGGCATATATCGGCGCGATGGCTGCATCGGCCAACTATGCGTGGGCAAACCGGCAGATAATCATGCATGCCACTCGTGAAGTGTTTGCCAGGATGTATTCGATATCCTACGAAGACATGCACCTCGTGTATGATGTTGCCCACAATATTGCAAAGTTCGAGGACCATGTCGTTGACGGCAGGCGAATGCGGGTCTGTGTTCACCGGAAAGGAGCCACGCGGGCTTTCGGGCCGGGATCGCCCGATTTGCCTCCCGAGTACCGGGAGGTGGGCCAACCGGTGTTCATCCCCGGAAGCATGGGGACGCCATCCTATCTTCTCCATGGCACCCTCGTGGCAATGGAACGGACGTTCGGGAGCACCTGTCACGGGGCAGGTCGGATCATGAGCCGGACAAAAGCAAAGAAGCAGCTCTCGGGGCGCGAGATCAGAGAAGCCCTCGGGAAGAAAGGGATTCTTGTCCGGGCCCACCACAACGGCGCTATCGCCGATGAAGCGCCGGAAGTCTATAAACCAAGCGGAGAAGTGGTCAGGGTTGTGCATGAGACCGGCATATCGCGGCTTGTTGCCCGGTTCACCCCGCTGGGGGTTATCAAAGGATGATCAGGCGCTGTGCCCTCCTCTGGGATGAGAAGCTGGTATTTTCCCGGTATGTCGAAGAGTGCGGGGTGGCCTGTGAGCACATCACCCCCCATATGGTTGCCACACCGTTTTACCGGGGGCGGTTCAGCACCCTGATCGTTCCTACCGGGTTTGCAAACCCTGCATACTCAGGTCTTCTGCCTGCCCTGAAGGCGGCAGCTCCCCGGATACGCAGGTTTGTCGGACAGGGAGGCAGACTCCTCGTCTTCGGGGCCGCAACGGATCGGGGGGATGCTTACGACTGGCTTCCTATCCGCCTCCGCTACCACCACGAGTACGGTACGAATACCCTTACCATTGATGGTGCCAGCCCCTGGGCCAGCCTTGTTGAGGGATACGACACCAGCTGTATCGAGTGTGACGGCTATTTCACGGAATTCGAGGGATCGGTCATCGCCCGGGCCGGGGGCAACCCGGTACTGATCGGGACGTCTTTTGGGCAAGGCGAGATCGTGGCGACCACCATCCATGAATACCCATCCCGACCGTTCCTCGCTGCGTTCTGCGAGGCACCGGAGGAAACATTATTTTGACAGGAAGAGAGGGATGTATGAGGAAGTACCGATGAATCGCTACGTTATCTCGCAGGACTCATCAGCAGGAGATCTTGAGCCGCTGGGGATGGCCGTCCACGAACTGCTGAACCGCCTTCCCATAACTGCACGTTCACGGGACAATCCCGGCATCAGGATTGAGAGCGGGACGGTGGTGGACCGGGAGTATAGCGGACCGGTACTGGAAGAGGTTCTGGCAGGAAACCATATCGTCAGGAAAACACCATCATCAGGGGTGTATAAGGGGGTGCCGGTCGTGGTGAGCCCCATCCGCGACAACCAGGGGAACGCAATCGGTGCGATCGGGGTGGTTGACATCACCGGGATCTTCGATCTTGCAACCCTGATGGAACACCAGTCGGCCATTCTCAAACAGGTCTGCGGGAAAGATCCCTGCCCGCTCCCGACCGAACGGGTGGATGCGAAAAGGTAGTCCGGATGTATACAGCAGCGTTCAAAGTACTTGAGGTGCTTGAGTCAAAGGACGAACCGGTTTCTGGCGAGCATATCAGCAGCATGCTTGGCATATCCCGTTCGGCGGTGTGGAAACACGTGAAGGGCTCAAAGGCATGGGCTATGAGATCTCAGCATCCCGCAAGGAGGGTTACCGCCTGACCAAGAAGAGCAACAGGCTCCTTCCCTATGAAGTTCACAAGCACCTCCGGACCAGTTTCATGGGCAAGAAGATGCGGTACTACGAGAGCACCCCATCCACCACCTGGATCGGAAGACAGCTCGTGAGAGAAGGGAATGCCCAGAAGATGCACGGAATGGTGATCATCGCCGAAGAACAGACCGGTGGAATCGGCAGGCTCGGACGCTCGTGGGTTTCACCTGCCGGAGGGGTCTGGATCACCATCATACTCAAACCTACAGTTCCCATCGACCGCGTTTTCATGGTGACGATGGCCGCTTCCGTGGCCGTGGCACGTGCTATCCGCAAGGGTTATGAACTCGGCGCCCTGATCAAGTGGCCGAATGATATCTTTATTGGTGACAAGAAGGTAGCCGGGCTCCTCCTCGAGCTCTCAGCCGAGGCTGACGTGATCCACTATTGCCTGCTCGGGATCGGGATCAATGTGAACATTCATCCGGCCAAGCTGGAACAGGTGAAGAGTGCGGTAACCACCATCAGTGCCGAGATGGGCGGCGATGTTGACCGGGCTTCATTCCTTGCACGGCTGCTGAAGGAGTTTGAGAGGCGCTATCTCCTCATTGAGGCAGGGGAGTATGAGGCGATCGCACGCGAATGGAAGAGCCTCTCCTGCACCATAGAGCGGCGGGTCAGGATCAATACCATGAAGGCCACGTTTGAAGGGGAGGCTATCGACATCGATGATTACGGAGCGCTGATCATCAGAAAAGATAACGGGAAGATCGAGCGGGTGATTGCCGGGGACTGCATCCAGCGATAGAAATTTATTGTCAACCCAGTCAAGTTTTATAGGTTGACGATGTTGAGAGACCCGGCCAGGCCTGTTCTTATCGCTTTTACCGCTGCATTTACCGGCCTGATTGCCATCGGTTCATGGATATCGATCCCGTTCGTTCCGGTCCCGCTCACCCTGCAGACCCTCTTTGTTATCCTCTCCGGTGCCGTTATGGGAAGGTATGCGGCATACCCGACCGGTCTCTATATACTGATGGGGGCGCTGAACATTCCGGTATTCCATAGCGGGACGGCAGGACTCGCTGTATTGCTCGGCCCTACAGGAGGATACGTCCTCGGGTTTCTTCCCGGGGCACTTGCGACAGGGCTTGCGTACGAACAGCACCACGCGACGCTCCGGGTGGCGGGCATCTTCTTCGGCCTTGCGATCATTTTCTTCTTCGGGATGACCTGGCTCTCCTTCTCTGCCGGAATATCTCTCCCCATGGCATTCCTCATCGGCGTGCTCCCTTTCATCCCCGGTGATGCGGTCAAAGGATACGCGGTCTTCCTTATCGCCGGGAGACTCGAGGCTTTCACTGGCCGGAGCGGGAACCCATGATCGAGATCAAGGATCTGAGGTTCCGAGCCCTCACCATCCCAAGCCTCATGATTTTTGACGGCACTACTGCCGTTATCGGTGAAAACGGGAGCGGGAAGACGACCCTGCTCCGCCTCCTGGCCGGGCTTTTCCGGCCGGAATCAGGCAGCGTCAAGGTCGATGGAGTAAACCCCGTTCCCGGGACTACCGGATTTGTCGATGAATACCCTGACCGGAATGTGCTTTTTTCCCAGGTTGCTGATGAACTCGCCGCACCGCTACGGTTTCGCCATATCCCATGCAGCGAGGTGGATTGCAGGGTGAAGGAGGCCGCGGCTACCATCGGGTTTGGTGACCGGCTCAACCAGACCATGGATACACTCTCCGGTGGAGAACATGTTCTCATCGCCCTCCTCTCAGCCCTGATAACCTGCCCTGAAACCCTTGTTCTCGATGAATTCGACTCTCACCTCGATTACGATTCTCTCCAACTGGCAGACGCCCTCATCGCCGGTTCAGGTGCACGGACCGTAATACGATGTACCCAGAACATGGAGCTTGCCGCACGGTGCGATAAGATCGTGGTTTTGCACCACGGGGCTGTTCTCCATGAAGGCCGCCCGGAAGAGGTCTTCTCAGAACTCGAACCGGGCTGCTGCTACCCCCTCTCCTGGAGGGCACGGAGATGAGACTATCGCTCTCCGCAGTGGAGTGGCACTCCGGGTCATGGAAATTTGATGCGGATGGGGTCTTTACCCCGGGCATACATCTGATCAGCGGAAGGGTGGGGTCAGGGAAGACCACTCTTGCCCTCCTTTCTTCGCGGCTGCTCCGGCCTGATGCAGGAAGAGTAGAGTACGACGGGATTGGCTCGCGCACCCTGTCCTTCCAGCACCCGGAGTACCATGTCACCGGATCCACCCTGGGCGAAGAGGCCGGATCGTACGGTGTGGACCCATCCGCCGCCTGTGTACGGGCCGGTCTGGCCGGGCGGGAAGGTGAGGATCCGTTCCGGCTCTCCCGGGGAGAACTCAAACGGTTCCAGCTCGCCTGCATCCTGATGCGGACCTGGGACCTGATCATTCTCGATGAACCCTTCAGCGCGCTGGACTGCCAGGGTAAGCTGGCCATCTGCCAATCGATCCAAGAGAACCGGAGCAGTATCGTGCTCGTCATTACCCATGAGCAGCACATCCTCCCGAGAACCGATTATCTCTGGGAGATGCGATCAGGAAGGCTGTTTGGGCTCGGCAGCCTGCCCGGTGCACTATCCCTGTGGGAATCTGCACCAGGGTCGGTGAGGATGCTCCGGGAACAGGGAATCACTCCCGCCAACCTGACAAGGGACGACCTCATGGAGGCGGTATGCATGATGCACGGATAAGGCTGGTCTCCCTTGTCAGCCTCTCGATTGCCACATTCCTCTCCATTGCCGGAGCCACTCTCACCATGGCATGGCTATTCCTCTCTCCCTTGACGCTGAAAGAGACAGTGAAGTCAGCGGCATTCCTGGGGGTCCTGGTCTTCGTGGGCATCGTTGCGGTGGTCACCCAACTCTCCGGCAACGATGGGGCCTCTTATTTCATCAGGACCGGTGTAATCCTCCTGCTCGCTTTCTCGGTATACCGGGAATGGTATCCGGGTGAGTACCTGGACCTTTCCGTCTGGTTGTTTGGAACCAAGGCAGGGTTTGACATCGGTATTGCGGTTGAGATGAGTATCCAGGGCCTTCACGAAATATCCCGGGAATTTGCAAGGATCCGAAAGGCGATCCTGCTCAAGGGGATGAAACTGGAATTCAGGCTGATCCCTGCCCTGGGGTTCCTCCTGATCCATACCCACCTGATGCGGGCCCGTGACCAGGCCGACCTGCTCGCCATCCGGGGTTTCCGGTCCGGGGGGAGCTGTTGCCCTGTGTTCCGGACTTCGAAACGGGATATAACTATGGGAATCCTGGCGATTCTCATTCTGTCCCTTTCTTTTATACCAGTTCGCGATATTTTTATACTTCAGATATAAAGGTTTTAGAGGTTTAAACAGAGCCCGTATTTATAACTGCCCAGGAGCAGCCAGATGAGTCATGGACGTCTTCTGATCACTGATACAACACTTCGGGATGCCCACCAGTCCCTGATAGCGACGCGCCTGAAGACTGAAGACATGCTCCCCCTCGCACAAACCCTTGACAGGGCAGGCTTTTTCTCGGTTGAGGCCTGGGGCGGAGCGACGTTTGACTCGAGTATCCGTTTCCTTGCCGAGGATCCCTGGGACAGGGTCAGGCTGCTCAAGGAGGCGCTGACCCATACATCCATCCAGATGCTGCTCCGTGGCCAGAACCTTGTGGGATACCGTCATTATCCCGATGACGTGGTCGACAAATTCGTTGAATGTGCCTTCAATGTAGGCGTGGACATCTTCCGTGTCTTTGATGCGCTGAACGACATCCGGAACATGAAGGAGTCGATGCGGATGGTCAAGGAAGTCGGGGCACATCTCCAGGGCGCCATCTGCTACACCACGAGCCCGGTCAACTCCATCCCCGGTTTCATCGATATGGTGCGGGAACTCTATGCATATGAATGCGACTCCATCTGCATCAAGGACATGGCCGGGCTGATCATGCCTGACGCAGCGCGGGAACTCATCACCGGGATCAAGGACGAGATGGATGTCCTGGTCGACCTGCACAGCCACGCCACGAGCGGGATTGCACCGATGAGCTATCAGGCGGCAGCGGAGGCCGGTGTCGATATCCTCGATACTGCAATGTCGCCGTTTGCCCTCGGCACGTCCCAGCCCCCCACCGAGTCCGTGGTCGCCGCGTTCAGGGGAACATCCAGGGACACCGGCATCGATCTGCTGGACCTCCGGAAGGCCCGTGATGTCTGCCTCAAGCTCAGGGATAAGTATGGCGGGATCCTGAACCCCATCTCTGAGCGGGTGGACAGCGATGTACTGGTATACCAGCTTCCGGGGGGCATGATTTCGAACCTCGTCTCCCAGCTCCAGGAACAGGATGCCCTCGATAAAATGAACGCCGTGTATGACGAGATACCCCGGGTCCGGGCCGACCTCGGGTATCCTCCGCTGGTGACTCCCACCTCCCAGATCGTGGGGACACAGGCGGTCCTGAACGTTCTTCTCGGTGGTGAGCGGTACCGGAACGTCACCAACGAGGTCAAGGATTATGTCCGTGGACTCTACGGACGACCCCCGGCCCCCATCAACCCCGAGATCGTCCACCGGATCATCGGAGATGAAGAAGTCATCACCGTCCGCCCTGCAGACCTGCTCGAACCGATCTATGAGAAGATGAAGGAGCAGGCCATGGCCGAAGGCCTGATCAAGAAGGAAGAGGATGTCATCACCTACATCCTCTACCCGGCTATCGCTCCCTCCTTCCTCAAAGGGGAGCGCAAACCGGAAGAACTTCCCCAGAGGACGAAGCCTGCCGCAAAGCCGGCCGAGATCCCGCACAGCATGGAGGTCGAGGTGGACGGGGAGATCTTCAACGTAAGGATCATATCTGTCGGGGGAAGTGCGGTGGCGGCGGCTGCAGCTCCTGTCCAGAAGATCCCCCGCGGCGACATCCAGGGAGGGGTGAAATCGAACATGCAGGGGATGGTGCTCGAGATCGCGGTCGGCAGGGGTGCCGAGGTCAAGAAGGGCGACCTGCTGGTGGTGCTCGAGGCGATGAAGATGGAAAACCCCATCCATTCCCCCTTTGATGGGAAGGTCGCTGACATCTTCGTCAATACCGGGGACGTGGTCCAGAGCGGGGACGTGCTCCTGGTGGTGGAATGAAATACTTCGAGAAGGTGCTCATCGCCAACCGGGGCGAGATCGCTATCCGGGTGATGCGGGCCTGCCGGGAGATGAATATCGAGACCATTGCCATCTACTCCACGGTCGATAAGGACGCGCTCCACGTCAAGTACGCTGACGGGGCATTCCTTGTAGGAGAAGCCCCTCCGGCGAAGAGTTACCTGAACGTGGACCGGATTATCGATATTGCCCGGTTGTCCGGGAGCGAGGCCATACACCCGGGATACGGGTTTCTTGCCGAGAACTATTCCTTTGCGAAGCGGTGCACCGATGAAGGCATCACCTTTATCGGGCCTTCATGGAAGACCATCCAGGCCATGGGGTCAAAGATCGAGAGCAAGCAGACCATGCGGGATGCAGGTGTCCCGGTCGTTCCCGGGAGCCCCGGCAGTGTGAAGAGCGCTGCGGACGCCCATAAGGTTGCCGCCGAGATCGGGTACCCGGTTATTGTGAAGGCAAGTGCCGGTGGCGGGGGAATCGGCATGCAAATCGTCGGGAAAGAGGAAGCCCTCGACGAGGCAATCAATGCCGGGATGCGCATGGCCGAATCGGCGTTCGGTGATTCAACGGTCTTCATCGAGAAGTACCTGGGCAAGCCCCGCCACATCGAGTTCCAGGTTCTCGCCGATGAACATGGCAACGTGGTCCACCTGTACGACCGCGAATGCTCCATCCAGCGCCGTCACCAGAAACTGGTCGAGGAGGCACCCTGCCCCATCATGACCCCAGAGCTTCGCGAGCGGATGGCCCAGTCAGCGATTACCGTGGCCCAGGCATCCGATTACTGGAACGCCGGGACGGTCGAATTCCTGTATGCAGACGGCGACTATTACTTCATGGAGATGAACACGCGGCTGCAGGTCGAGCACACGGTGACCGAGCTGATCACCGGAATCGATATCGTCAAGCAGCAGCTGGCTGTCGCTGCAGGTGAGACGCTGCCGTTCGAACAGGACGAGATATCCATCCGCGGGCATGCTATCGAATGCCGGATCAATGCCGAGGATCCTTTGAATAACTTTGCCGCCGACCCCGGGAAGATCCTCCGTTACCGGTCACCGGGCGGGCCGGGAATGAGGGTCGATTCCGGAATCCACATGGGCTACACGATACCGGCGGTCTACGATTCGATGATCGCCAAGCTCTGTTCCTGGGGAATGAACCGGCAGGAGGCCATCGCCCGGATGCGGCGTGCCATCTACGAGTATGTCATCATCGGGGTGAAGACCACGCTTCCCTTCCACCACGCGGTGATGCACAACAAGCACTTCATCAACGGGGACACCCATACCCATTTCCTCCAGGAGGGGCATATCCAGAAGACGCTTGCCCGGTACGTGCGGGAGGAGGAAAAGAGGATGCAGACCCTTGCTGCATCCCTCCGGCACGGCAAGGAGATCGCCGCCATCACCGGGGCGATCAGCGCCTATATCCAGAGCCAGAAGGAGGAGTGACGTCCCGGACACTTTTTTTTCCCGATTTGCCTCTTATAACGGGCAGAATGCACATCAGAACCTTTAATACCGTTTGTGGCGTTTTAATTATGCACTTTTGTGCGCTGCGGTGGCCTAGCTGGTTAGGGCGCCAGACTCATAGGGTTATTGTGCAATTCGAGGCGCCGTCATCTGAGACATCTGGAGGTCGTGGGTTCGGATCCCACCCGCAGCATTCTTAGCAAGAATTTCATTTTTTTAATCGGAAAAGGGTGAAGACAGGAGCGAGACTCCAGCCTTCGCCCGCTGCTTGCTTCGCTCGCGGCGAGGGCTCAGCCTGCAGCAGGTTGATCGCGGCCCAAAAATATCGCTCCCCTCCGGCGACGCCCTCACTCTCGTTCGGTGGCGGCCTCCGCGGAGCTGGGGTGTTGGTTCACAGAATTGTAACCGGTCGACCGTGCTCGTCTCCGCTTCCTCCCGTCCGCTCCTCCTCGCGTCCGGTGCTCCTCCAGGAAGCTCCGCTCGCACCGTCTCCCCGATCTCTCATCCTGGATCGGGCAGCGATAGACGCCCGTGGTTTCATCGCAGGCTCCTCACCACCGGCTGCTGTCACCCACTCCTCGCAGACCGCTGCGGCGGACCGCTCGTCGCTAGTTGCTGATAAACCTCCCTCCTGCTCACTCCCCAGGTGAGTGCCGGAGGGTCGAACCGGGCGGCACGCGGTGCCGACCACGAGGCCCCCCCGAGCGGGAGAGCGGGTGCAAAACGGAAAAAACTAAAAAATTGATGATAGATTAATCGGCCCACTTTGCCGGGCACCCTGGTTTTACCAGATAGCAGGTCCCTAAAGCATCCATCCCGATTGGGTAAGAAAAACCTGTCTCTGGATTGATGCATTCTTCCCCAAACAATTCTCCTGTACTTGCATTGACATACGCCATACATGCACAGAGCGTATGATGGAGGTCGCCAACCGGGATGGCGGGAGGGCAAGATGCGTACATGCATCCTGTCGAAGATGTGGGTGCACTTGTCGGAGTTGGAGTGACGATGAGTTGTTTACTTGGGGAGTCATATTTCCATGGGATAGGGGGAGATGGAGAAACAAACCACGATAGGAGGTATGATTTCCCTGATGACGGAACTGGTGTAGGATGACCAGGTTTGGGAATGAAGAGCCAATTCCTGATGAGGGGATTTCAGGAGTGGGAATTGGATATGTAGGGATGGCCATCGATTTTGAAATAAGTTCAGAGGTATTGAATTTAGTCTAGTGTACGTTTGATGGTGACATGTAGGATGCGAGAAGGTCGCTCTTGCTGATTGCAATTGCAGGAATGCATATTATTGAACACAGCACAAGGATAAGGATGATAATCCACGTTGCCTTCATTTTCATATTCGCTCCCATTTAGGCTTCCACGGGGTGATCGGGCACTGGCAGCCTTCTTTCACGATGAAGACCCTCATCCTGTCATCGAAGAAAAGGTGGGTTACTTCTCCTGTTTCTATGTTAAACAGAAGAGCCATGACTCCAGGATGCAGCCCTCCTATCGGTTCGTCAGGTGGGCACGTGAGAGGTTGAGAGAGTTTCCAAAGATACAATTGTTTTGCAGGCGAGAACACGGATGTCAGGTCTCCCTGGGAAGGTTTCTCACTTAGCGGGGACTTCGCCGTGGTCTCGACTGATATCTGACCGGATGAGTATTGTGATAAGAGGTCACTTTTACTGATGGCAACAACAGGAGTGCAGACCATCGCGAGAATAATCATTAATCCGACAATAATTCCCCAGGCTTTCATACTAACCAAGATAGGTTCTAATTTAAGGAATATATAAACTGGTATGATAGTCGGAGTTGAAAAATGACGTGCGTTTTACAGTTATTCTGACTTCTCGTGGCGAGGACGTAAGATGTCCATATGATTCTTCGATGCCATGTTCACCTTGGTGAAAAAGGGGTACCAAGGTGACCAGGCATTTCAAGGTGGCGCGAGTTGCAATACTCGCATTGGAGGGTTGCACTCCCACATCCCGGAATCATTCAGTGGCGAGGTTAATAGTGTCGAGGTTAACAATGAACCACAGCTCGGACACCAGATTGTGGGTGGATCATCACTCATACCTCGGTCTTCCATTTTCAGAATCAACAGGCTCAGCTACAGGGAGAGTGAAAGTGTAGGAGGCCACAGCGGCCCAAGCGGTGCCAGTTGCCGAGTGTATCAGCACAAAGTCGAGCGTTGCGAGTCACTGAGCGTCTACTCGCCACATCAAGCCGCAGAAAAACAGGGAGGCGATGTGAGCGGAACGACCCGAAGCGAGGACCGGCCGGACCGGAGCGGAAGGGAGTGGAGACGAGCATGGCCGAACGTCCAGAACGCCGGCCCAGGTATCGCTGAAGATGATTTGCAGCGTGGTTTATAACCTGACTTCCGGGTAGTTTAAGCACATAGTCCGAGTGCATCCAGGATAGTTCTCTGTTTCTTTGAAATTTCAGTTATAATCGTCTCTCCCGTCACCAATCGAATCTTCTTGATCTTGGAAAGTTCGAGGAGAAGACCATCGAGGGTATAATCTTCCAGGAGTCCAGCGTCCTTCATCTGTTTCAGCAGTTTCATCCTCAAAATGAGGCTGATAAATGTGACAAAAGAAACCCCTTCATTGTAGACTCCTTTTTCACATTCAGAGGGAGAACCTGGAGATCCTGTTTCAAAGTTCGGAATGTTTTCTCGATATAATCGCGTTCCCGATAGACGGTGAGACACTCCTTCCAATCGAGTGGTCCATGGGACAGAATGATCTGTTTGCCCATTCTGTTAACCCTCTGTGACACGGCATTATTCCGGATTTCGACCACAAACTGGTTACCCTGCACATGCCAGGAGAAATAATTCGAGAACTTTCCTGCGCACTCCTTAAAGATATCATCGGGCTTCCGCCACCGTGGTATTTTGAGACGCTCAAGTTTCTGTTTCAGGTCATGGAGGCGAACATAGAAGAGATTTCGTTCATCCTGCTCCCGCTTCATGTCATAATAGCAAAATGCTTTGATATCATTCCCGTGCACGTCGAATGAGATAGGCTTGACAAAGATCGGATTCTTCTGGTATTTCTGCAGGTATTGCGGGCTTTCAAGGTCACGTTGAGCTTCGGTGAGAACCTCTTTGACTTGTTTGAGCGTGAGGGACGCAGGTATTACGAATGAGAATCCTTCCTGGACCAGCTCTTCCAGGTTCCCCTGGCTGAAAAAACCACGGTCGAGCACCAATGTGTAATTGTTGACCCCTATGGCTCCGATTTTCTTGATGGTATTTTTTAAGGTTACGACATCGACAATGCTCCCCTGGTAGATGTCATACATAACGGGAATGGCCTGATGCGTGTCGAGAATAAGGGAGAAATTGACTTGTGGAAGGTCCAAGCCATCACGATTGTACCCATATTCCAGGAGAGATATGAGCTGCGAATAACTTGAGAGACTGGTGATGTCATAGATGAGTGTTGCATCGGTGCCGAGGTTTCGAATGAGGAGATGCATGAATTCCTCGGGAACACCGCTGTTGCCAATGGTGGAAAGAAGTTCGCTGATAGATTGGCTGCTCAGATGGAGGTTCGGATTGGTGAGGAAGAGCGAGCTCTCTTCGTACCAGGTCGATACAAGGTGCATCGCGACGGGATGTAGGATCCGGTTGATGGCTATGGCGAGAATGGTCTCTTTCTCACTCTTGCTGGCAAGTGTGGAGAGATATTCATCAATGTGCAGGTCCTGGATGATTTGCTGAAGTGGGAGGAGATTTCCATGAGTGAATGCTTCCTTTGGGATTGCAGAGATGCTTGGGCCTGGAATACCTTCAGTTCTTACTTTTACTGGAACTCCATTGATATTTTTCCCTAAATAATGTGAGGTGTGGCGGGTTTGTTTCTTCACCGGATCGTAGTAGGGAACATCCTCATACCAGTATTCTATCCCATTGATCTTCTTGATTCGGCGAATGGGTTTCATATGCTTATAATGTAAGCACATTATATTATTTAGATCTTGCGGTTGAGGGTCGCATTATAGAATTGGACCGATATTTGATGGAATCATGTGCCTAAAACTCGGGAGGTCAGGTTATAAGCAAGACCATAAAACCTGCTGGGTAAGATGGCCTCCAGAGAGAAATATCTTAGCATAAGGATATTTAATCAGATTTTATATTTTTCGAAATAATCGACAGAGAGAACCGGACACAGGTATCAACCTAACTTCGCCACTTTTCAGTACTTCCATCAAATTTAAACGACTTAACCCAATTCGCCAGAAGCAATTTACCAGTGATTTGGCGCCTCCAGGCTACCATATCTCTTGATAAAATCTCCAAGAATTGGGCGTATTTCTGGGGAGAAGTTGGAAATGATCTTGACAGGATACCCAAAAGAAGGGTATATGATCGTAAGTGTCAAATTCGTGAGATAATTTTTGAGGACTTTCAGATTTTTCACGACGGGATCTTTACAGAAAAGTTGTGTCAAACTCACCAGGACTTTGGTGAGGAAAACGATCAACACGTACCCGATCACCGCGTGTTTGGACCAGTGCCGGATCGGCCGGAGCTCGGCTCCTTCTTTGAGGTCCCGGATGAACTTCTCTGCACGGTCACGATTCTTGTAGGCATTCAGGATGTTTTCGGGATCATCATCGATGGTTGATTCAAGCACGAAGAAACCTTCAAGACCGGTTACATAGGGGTTGGGGATATCGCCAATGATCTTCTGGAGATGACCACGGGCGATGATCCAACCCTCCAGGAGCGATATACTGGCCGAGATCTTTTCCGCGTTCAACCTTCTTTGTGAGAACCTTCCCCTTCTCCAGGTCTTTCTCAAGTTTCCTTGCTTTCTTCGTCAACTGGTCACAGGCCAGGTCGTCACAGAAAAATATGTACCGGACTTCTTCGCCATCCCGATATTTGACACATGAATAGACCCGGTTGCCAGAAACGAATGAAACCTGGCTTTCTTTCCTGGCATGGTAGATCGTTATCTCGTTCCGGTATGGTCCTTTCTTCTTTGCTTTCAGGGTCAAATAATGGAACTTCAGATCGCGGATCCTTCGTTTGTTATCCTGGGTATTCCCTCCACAGTCAAACACCAGAAGACTGCCTTCAGGAAGAACGCTCGAGCATAACCGGATCAGCATCTGCATATGCTTTTTATCCTGAACATTTCCTTTCTGGATGGTCAGCATCGTCGGTATGTTATTGAGGCCGACACTGATCCCAAATGCGATCTGGAGTTTCCCTGGCTGATTGTCCCGGGAATACCCTAACTCCCCCAGCGGACATTTTGTCCCCTCAAAGTAACTCGAACTGAAGTCCACGAACTGGGTTGGATCCACGAGGCTCTGCTGGGAGATCCAGCGTTGAAACTGGTCAAGAACAATCGACTTTCTTTCTCCCAGTCGTTCCAGAGTCCGATACAAACTCCGGTCTGAAATTGTATCTTCAAACCCCAGTGTCTTGAGAAGTTCGTCGGGGGTAAAGTCCAGAATCTTATTGATCGATACCGATTGATTGAGTTTGTTGCTGATGAGAAGCTTTTACGGATGGTATGAATGACTTGCTTCGACCACCAACTCCGCCAAGAACTGATGCGAAAAAGTTGGTCTCCGAATCAATTCTATCGATTAATGCTATATTACCTAATGAGAAGGCTGTGTTTTTTTGCATGAAATTATATAAACACTACCTTCTCATCCTTCTTCTGGCGAAGTCAGGTTTTCAGGTAAGGAATGAGGAGTATTATCGAATATTTCCTGTACATCGGACACGGATTCATCATCGATATTTTGCTCTGCCAACTGCCCTCTAACTGCAAGTTGTAAAATTGTCTGTCGTAGTGTCAAAATATTTTCTAAACAATCGAACAGTCCATCGAAATTCCCAGTTAAATGCTTCCATATCTTCTCCAATTCTTCAGAATCCTTCGCCTTCAGAAGTACTGTAAGTGCCGCCGTCCCATGCAGGACCCTTGATTCGTGCTCTTTCCGCTGCTGGAACTCAAGGGTATCACAGAGCGCCATGAGGCAGTCGACTTTTTGGACGATGCGTTGCTGTTCGGCGAGGGGAGGAAGGGGGATCAGGATCTGTTTCATTTCCTGTCCAGATATTTCCTTAAACGTTGTTCCAGATGCTTTGGCATCAATTTCAATTGCAGCTGCTTTTAAAAAATAATAGATATATTCGCTCATTTCCATGATGAATGGAATACATGATTTAAAACCTTGATTTGTCGCTAAAGAATTTGATGCAATCGCCACATATCCAATCGGAGCCCGACTTGAGAATAGAACTGTTCCTTTAGGTAGCAGTTGAGCAGAACTTTCACTCAAACCAATTTCAGAAATATCTCTTCTCCCTCTTTTAACGAATCTCTCTTTCAATCTATAGAGGTCTGCAGGTGTTAACCAGGGGATTCCATCTTTCACATAATAGTCAGAATTCGAGGTACGTGGTGTCCCCCCTCCAACAATTTGACCAATGTTGCCAAGCCGCGTCCAAATCCAACTTTCCGGGATCTTATATGGAACATCTGAATCAGATATTTCTTTCAGAGGTCTCTCATTTCTAATCCTGTCCTGCTTCACTAACTGTTGATTAATAGATTTAATTTTATCGAACAAAACTCTCGCCGGCTCATCGCTCGCATCCTGCGTTCCGAGTTTTCCCCTGACTGCGAGCTGGAGAATGAGTTCGCGCAGATTAGTTATTCCATTAGGAGAGGTAGCGAGCAAGGGGAATTGCTCTATAAGAAGCGTCGTATCTGCTCGATCAATTAGAGAATTCTTTGAATTCATTTTCTGAATTCTCCAATGTTCCCCGAATTCCAAATTTGAAATATCCAGTCATTCATGTCCATTTTTAAATTCCTGCGAAAATTTCCAATATTAATCTCTCCAATCTCTCTCCAATTGTTATCCATTTTAGAATTCGGGATTTGCTAATTTGGCAGGAATTCTGTTCCATCATGATGAACGGTCTTTCGATGCGAGGACCCAGCGTGCTGCCTGGGTTCTTCCAATCGTTTCCAGAGTTCCATCCCTTCGCATTTCCTGGAGAAGGTCCTTGATGAACTGTCGCTTCTGTTTCTCATTCAACGCATCTGATACTTTATCTAGCAACAGGTCCTCAAAAGCACTCCATTTCGCTTCATGATAGGTTTCAAGATAGGTGACAATCATCTTCTTGAAATAATCTCTATCTAACGATCTCTTCCGGATGTAATCAGCCCGTGTGTCCGTTTCTGCTGCAACTTTTTCAGAGACATAGAGGTGTGGGCGTCTTCCCTCAATCAGTCCCTTCGTCTTCAAGGATCTGAATTCGTCCTGTGTAATTTGGCGGCCTTTCTGGACCTTATCAAGTGCGATAACATCGAGCAGATTCAAATCTTTCCTTCTAATCAGCATCCGGGTATATTTGGGATCGAGTACCTTTCCAATGATCCTCACGCTCACCCGTCCAGGTTCGCTAAGATCATAGTCAGGAAGGGGGAAATTGCGCTCCCTCTGATGCTGAAACATTCGCCGAATTCCGCTTCCAATTGTATCAATCATATTGAGATTCACCATGGCATTGGCGAGGAATCGGTTTCGATACCTGTCCGGTGGTGCATCCTGGATTAGGAGCGATTCAACCGAACCAGGAATGAAATCGCCGCGATTCGTAAAGAGCAGGGAATCGGGGCTCTCTACGATTGATATCCGGGCTCCCTGTGAATAGTCCTGATGCGCAATACAGTTATGTAGGGTTTCCCGGATGACCCAAGAATCATACTGTGAGATCTCCACCGGGAAGAGAGTTTCATCTGAAATATGCCGGTAAGTAAGGTTCCGAATCCTTCGGAATACGTCATTCACCGCAAGAATCAATGGGGGTCCGAAATGAACATAATCTCTTTCAGTTCCAGATTCATCTTTTAAAACCCAGGTTATTTGGGCTATTGATGGAGAGAGAAAATGCTCTGACTCTGTCCTCCCAAGAAGGACGATTGCAGTATTGGTGATATTGCCCTCAACGGAGATTTTTGCCCGGTTAAGGAATTCTGAATCCGGCCAGCGGTCGACCTCTTGAGCAAGACTTGGATACTTCTTCTTGAACTCGTTTCTGGCAAATGAGATGGCATCGGGTTCTAAGTCGGAGATTGAGGCTCCTTCACAGATTCTCGAAGACCAATCGACAGGACCCTGGTTCCGTATCCGTTCAATCTCATGAAGTGCAAGAGGTTCAAGTGAGTCATGAATCCGACCATAGGCTCGCTCTCTCCATGTTGTAGGGATCCCTCGGGAAGCTGGTGGAATTTCGAATATGATGACGCGACCAAACGAGGTATTGAACTCATGAATATCAGAAAAAGTCATTTGATGATTTGTCTGCCGGGCAATGCTTTTCTTAAGATCATCAAGACCAGGGGGCATCAGGCAATAATTTGAGCCTACAATTATCCTTGGCGGTGTATCGGTTACCCCGAAAATTAACCAACCTGCAGATTGGTCATTCAGATTTGCCTCATTACTAAGCGCTGAGAAATAACGCCCGAGAGTATCGAAATCGTATGTTGTTCTCGCTTCTTTAAATTCAATCCATTCGGTCTCGGAGGGAAGGTCCATTAATTCCTGTAATAATCTTGGTAATTCCTCTGGCGTATCATCACCCTCTAATCTACGGTCTGGTTCCCCTTCCAAGCGCATCCATGAGTTCCTGTTTTAGCGCTTCTCGTGTCTGTTCGACCTCGACACGGATCTTTTCATATTCCTTGAGGAGCTCAACGGGATCACCCGAGTCCTCGGACTTCGTGTTCGGATTCTTGATGTCAAGGTTGTAATTATTCGAGACAACGTCCTCGACCGACACCCGCCAGGCATGCTCGTTCTCGACACGGTTACCCCACCATGCCTTTTCCGGTGTGAACTCCTCAATCCGGATAGGCTTCGTCTTCGAGTAGGACTTGTAACCTTCCGGATAGGGGTGCTCGTAGAACCAGATCTCCTTTGTCGGCTTGCCTTTTGTGAAGAAGAGGAGGTTGGTCTTGATTCCGGTATACGGGCTGAAAACACCATTTGGGAGCCTGACAATCGTATGGAGGTCGCATTCAGTGAGGAGTTTCTCCTTTATCCGACTCTTCACACCTTCCCCGAATAAGGTTCCATCAGGAAGGACAATCGCGGCCCGCCCTCCGTCCTTGAGAAGGTGGATAATGAGGACCAGGAAGAGATCGGCCGTCTCTCGGGTCTTGAAGGCAGAGGGAAAGTTCGATTCAATCCCGTCCTCCTCCATTCCACCGAAGGGAGGATTGGTGACCACGACATCGATGCGGTCCTTTTGGGAATAGTCACGGAGCGGCCGGGCAAGGGTATTGTCATGGCGGATCCGGATCGGGACGTCGATTCCATGGAGCATCATATTGGTGACGCAGAGGAGGTGCGGCATCGGTTTCTTCTCTACCCCATTGACAGACTTCTGAAGAAGTTTTTCATCCTCGATGGTCTTGACCTGCCGGCGGAGGGCTTCGATCGAAGCAGTGAGAAAACCACCGGTCCCGCAGGCCGGATCGAGAATCACTTCGCCAAGCTTAGGAGCAATCATGTCGACCATGAACTGCGTCACGCCTCGCGGAGTATAGTACTCCCCAGCATTTCCGGCACTCTGGAGATCTTTCAGGATCTTCTCATAGATGTCTCCGAACAGGTGGCGGTCCTGGGAGCTGTTGAAGTCGATATCGTTGATCTTGTTGACCACCTGGCGGATGAGTGTCCCGTTCTTCATGTAATTGTAGGAGTCCTCGAAGACCCTTTTTACGACAAATCCCGACCCATTCGATCCCGCATCGACCGGAAGGTCCTTAAGCGTCGGGAAAAGTTTCCCGTCAATAAATGCGAGCAGGTCATCACCCGTGATTCCCTCGGGATTGGTCGCCCAATTTTTCCATCTAAGGGGTTCCGGGATGGGCGATTTGAAATCCTCGCGGAGCAGTTCGTATTCTTTTTCACGGTCGTCGAGGATCTTAAGAAAGAGCATCCACCCGAGCTGGCTGATCCGCTGCGCATCACCATCGACGCCTGCATCCTTGCGCATGATATCCTGGATGGCCTTGATCGTTGTGGAAATTGCCATCAGCACATCCCTCCCAGACAAATCACCGGTATCATTGGTTCAGCACTCCGCCGTGTAGAGGCATTGCTCAAGCCTCCGGATAGCGGTCAGATAATTCCCCTTTCCGCCGAAGATATTCTGAACGATTTCAAGTGGCGTGCCGAACTGCGAGAGCGGATCGACCTTGAGGATCTGGATGTCCTCGATGTCCTCAAGTCCCCCATCCGCATACTTCTCGAGGATCGCTTCAAGAACAGCCCGGCTCTTTGCCCCATATTTCTCGAAATAGGAGGCCCGCTTCACCTTGTCCGCACGCTCCCTCCGACTGAGAGGCGGCTTTCCGTAGACAATATGACAGATGAGATCGAACGGGTCGAACTGTTTCCCGACCTCGGTTTCAAGCGCTTCAAAGATTACCCCCTGTTCTTCGAGTTCCTTGACAATTGCCAGCTTCCGTTCGGCATGGGTCCAGGAATTGAGAAACGCATCGAGGGTCGCATACTGCCGGGTTACATTCTTTTTCGTGTAATCAGTGAGCGATTCGGTAATGAGCTTTCCATCGACCCCGAAATACTGGACACGTTCGGCTACGACCGTCACCGGGACATTTCCGACCACATACCTGAACCCCTCCCCCTCCTTTCGCTCCTTCTTCTTCGGATCTTCGATCGGGCCGATGTAGCCACCTCCATCGAGAGGTTCTCCATCGAAGTCAGGGTCTGCAAAATGTTCCGTTGCTTTTCGGAAGTCCATGATGGTGAAGTAGTACTTGTCATATTCTTCATTGATCCTGGTCCCGCGCCCGATGATCTGCTTGAATTCCGACATGGACTCGATTCGCTTGTCAATCACGATCAGCTTGCAGGTCTGGACATCGACACCAGTCCCGAGAAGACGGGAGGTGGTCGCGATGACCGGGAACCTGCTGTCTGGCATGATGAAATTGTCAAGTTCGGCCTTTCCATCTGGAGAATCACCGGTAATCCGCACGATATACCGTGGATGTTCCGTAACGAGATCTGAATTCTCATTCACGAGATACTGGCGCATCCTCTCGGCATGGTCGATATTTTCGCAGAACACGATGGTTTTTGCAAACCGGTCGACCATCTTGAGGAAGTCAGAGACCTTCCGGGCGACGAGACGCGTCCGCTGTTCGAGGATAAGAACCCGGTCGAAGTCCTTCTGGTTGTAGAGCCGGTCATCGATGAGATTTCCGTATTTGTCCTTCTGATCTTTTGCCGGCCGCCACCCGGTCAAATCTTTATCAAGGTCTATACGGACGACACGGTAAGGAGCAAGAAATCCGTCCTCAATACCCTGCCGGAGAGAATAGACAAAGACTGGAGGCCCGAAGTAATGGATATTCGAGACATACTTTGTTTCTTTCGGGGTTGCTGTCATGCCGATATGGGTCGCTGATGAGAAGTAATCTAGGATTTCATGCCACATCGCATCCTCGGCTGCACTTCCCCGATGGCACTCATCTACAACGATCAGGTCGAAGAAATCGGGTGAGAACTGCTTGTAGATGTTTTTCCATTCCTCGGTTCCGGTCACCGCCTGGTAAAGAGCAAGATAGACCTCATAGCTTTTGTCGACCTGCCGGTTTCTCACCTTGACCATTGCAGATCCGAACGGTTTGAAATCGTTGGTGAGGGTCTGGTCAACGAGGATGTTCCTGTCGGCGAGGAAGAGGACCCGCTTCTTCACACCGGCCTTCCACAAGCGCCAGATGATCTGGAAGGCGGTATAGGTCTTGCCAGTTCCCGTCGCCATCACAAGGAGGACACGGTTTTGTCCCTTTGTAATCGCTTCAATCGTCCGGTTGATTGCATTGATCTGGTAATATCGGGGTTCCTTCCCGGTCTCATCGATATAATATTCCTGGGTGATTGCAGCAATTTTTCCTTCATCGATTCCTTTCCATTGGCAGTAACGTTTCCACAGGTTTTGAGGTGACGGGAACGCGTCGAGGGAGAACTCTTCCTCCATCGGGGATTTCGTTCCGGTTGAGTCATGTTCGAGGAAGGCATCCCCGTTCGAGCTAAACACAAAGGGAACATCGATCATCTGTGCATATTCAAGAGCCTGTTGCATCCCTGCCCCTACTGTGTGATTGTTATCCTTTGCTTCGATTACCGCAATCGGGACATTGTGACGATAATAGAGAATGTAATCGGCAAATTTCGGATTCCCTCGCACGACCGATCCGCTCTTGACCGAAATTCGCCCCTTGGTGATATTCACCTCTTCCCGGACCTGGGTATGAAGATCCCACCCGGACCGGGAGAGTGCCGGGGTGATGAATTTCGTACAGATATCACGTTCGCTGAGGGTTTTCTTGTCCACTGGTGCCACGGAGATCTAACCTTTCAATACAAGAATAGTCGTGATAAGATACGATTAAATTTCGCCAGCGTTCGGAGTGAATAAAGGGCTCATTTACTTTATGCCTGATTGTTCATTCCACTCACTTACCATCCTCGCATAGCAGTTCTCACACACCCCCACATTCTTTTCCGCACACCGGAAGACCGCTGCTTTCACATGACAAACATCACACCGGCTGGACACCACTTTAACCCTGACAAAATCCCGGTGGTCCAAGAGTCCAGGGAGGGGATTTATACGGAATGGCTTCCCGCTCTTCGCATCCTTTCCCTTTCTTTGCACGTCTTTGCGGAGGCTGGTGGAGATTGAATGACCATTCTGCAGACCCGAATCTGCAATTAGGGACCTCAATGACCCTGCATGTAATTTGTTTTCACCCTTTCCCGAAATGCAGGCACGGGAAGAGGTATCACTCGCCCGATCGTGCATGCTGTGCGTTCCTGATAAATGATGCAAAGAGGTATCAGAAGAGGTACCTCTCTCAGTACCTTCTTCTTCATTTTCAGATTCCAGACCGGAATCAACATCTTCTTCATTTACATCAGTGTCGAGCAAACCTAGTGCAATAGTGTCATCATTCGTTTCGTTTCGAGGACCTCGTGTCCTTCGCTGCTCTTCTTCCAGTTCGTCTTCAAGCCAGATCTCCGCCCTCGCTGTCCAGTTCTTGTAGAGGCCGATGTCGAACGAGAAGTAATGCTCCCGGTGTTTCACCTCCATCCCGTAGATGTCCTCGGCGACCGTGGCATCAATGTAACTCACCGCAGGGCACTTATCGAGGATGCCGGTATAGAGTCCACGACTGTTCCGATACCCTTTGAGTAGCCTGTAGACCTGGTGATAGGAGAGACCGAGGACATCCTGGAGCTGTTTGATGGTGAAGACCTCGAGTCCCATCTTAGCGATGCTGTCAAGGGCGGCTGCCTCGTTCCGAGTCTGCTTCGTCTCCTGGGCCCCGGTATCACCGGTCAGGTCCAGGAAGAGCCTGCGGGCATACTCGAAGTCCTCGCGAGTAGCGATGATGCTCCCGTGCTCATCCTGGTCCCGCTGGAGAAAGAAGAGCCTCGCATGGCACTTGATCAGGTCAAAGAGCATCCCGGGATTCCTTCGGTTCTGGGCAGATGAGAAATGCACTCGAGGGGCAAAGGGGACGCGGACATGCAGGACCTGCTCCTTCACGAGCTCCCAGATCGCCCGGCAGACAAGGATGTCCGGGTCTTCTCCGGCAACGGCTTCCTTTGCCTCGGCAGTTTTCAGGTGGGCCAGGACCGCTGCGTCCTGGTCGGCCGAGTCATCGATCCAGACACAGAGCATCCTGTTCATGACCTGATCGTCACCGGCCAGGTCCACCTTCGCTAGCCACCAGACGCACCGCTCGGGGATGGTGCAGATCCGTACCTGCCGATCGCTGGTGAGTGTCCGATGTTCGATCGGCTCCCGGAAGCTCGCGGTTGCCGACTTCAGGATCTCCTGCAGGTCCTCTGAGAGGGACACATCATCGAAGAGGAGGACAGTGCCCGGCTGGATCGGGTGGTAATAGAGGGCCTTGTCCGAGACCGTCCCTTTCAGTTTGAACTTCTCGGGGAGGAGGTTGAGCATCGCGCGACAGGCATGGGTCTTCCCCTTCCCCGAGTTTCCTGATATTGCGACATGGAGTCCCTGGGTATTCAGGACCGATTGCGATGCGACCGAGAGGATGAGGCATTCGGCAACGACCCGGTCCCCGACATGGTCCCGATGGAAGACGTCCAGGATAAAGGTGAGAGGGTCACCGGACCGCAGGGTCTCGGCAGCCTGGGACCGGGATTCGATCGTTGCAGCAGGAGGCAGTGGAGGAGCAGGGGGTGAGAGGATTGATGCAGTATTGGCTATAGATCCCCGCTCTCGCTTTTCGCGTATCCTCGGTTCATACCGTTCCCGAAGCTCCGGCCATCGCTGTGTCCCGCCACCACACGAAGCATGCTGGCAGCCGGCATGAACCGCTCCGCTTGGGAACTGGATGGCAAACGCTCCGTCCTGGTGCGCGGAGGAAAACGGGCACTCGTCCAGGACATAGAGCATCCCTCCCTGCCACGGCTTCTCTGACCGGATCCCGATCCGGTGGGCGTTCAGCCACTCGTGGAGGTCGAGGCCCCGCCCTTTCGTCCGCTGGCCAGGGTCCGGATCGTTCTTCGGAAGTAGGCTGGCAAGGTGACGGAGCTGTTCGACCGGGACCACATTCACCTCTTTAGGGACTGCGATGATGCGTGACTGCCGGTGAGGCCGGCTGGAGGTGTTGTCCCCTTTCTTCGACGTGGTCCCATAGAGTTTCCAGATCCGAGCGGCGTTGAAGTTCGCGGCATCCACGGATACCGTTCCATCGGAAAACAGGGTGTCAAGGACTCCAAGGCACCCTTTCACTAAGTCTGTTGATGCATCATCATTCGGCAGGTCGATCCGGTAGAGCAGGTGAGCCCCGTTCCCGGAGTCAGCCATGATAGGATCCGGGAACCCCTGCTCTCCAAGCCAGGTCCGGATACGCCCGGCATGAGCAAGAGCAGCCTCGTGTTCTGTATCGGTGGATGAGACTCCACTTGGCCGGACCGGGTCCAGGTCGACAGGGAGCCAGCGCCGGCTGAGTACATCAGAGTCGCTGGTGGTCGGGTCCTTCCGGCCCAGATTCAACTTCACCCGGTTCGCTCTCCGGGAGAGCAGGGCCGGGTCAACCGTGTTCAACGTGACATAGATCCCGGCGACTTCCGGCAACGTGTCCAGGTTTGCCGTCTTCTCGGCCAGCGTATCGAAGTTGTCGAAATACCCGCTGTGGACCGAGTGGTCGGTCAGGGCCCGGAGCTCCACGATCCCGCCATCCGGGAAAAGGGTCGCGAGGGCCCTCTTGACCTCACTGCTCATGCCGATCCATCCTGACAGTCCGGGAAGAGGGGGAAGAGCGGTGCCGAGACCGCTTCCCCCCGGGCGACCCGCTGGAAACTCACGAGCGGGATAATGAAGTGCCCGGCCCGCGTGTAGAGGATCACCGCTTTCCCTGCTCGGTTGATGGCTGCGTGCCCCTCGATGGAGATTACCTCGCCCTCTTCCTTTCCATCTGCAGATGTCTTCCGCTGGACCTGTATGATCGGCACGACACGGCCGTAGAAGAGAAGGGCCCGGACCTCCTTTGCCTCGATCCGGTAGGACTCGCCGTCTATCTCCACGCGAAGGATCTCGTTCTCACCGAGCGAGAGCGTCCCGGGTTCAGTCACCGCGGTCACCCCGCTTCTCGTGCTTGACCTTCAGGACATAGTTGTGACCGGTGGTCCGCCGGATCCTGACCTCGGCAATTGTATCCCCGTACTTCTTGATCTCTTCCGATAGTGCCTGGGGGAGGAGATAGAGCGGGACCGGCGAAGTGGAGTGCTGTGCTGTGGGCATCAGACCCCTCCTGCGGACCAGATCGAAAATTCAGATAACCATACCTTTTTTAATCCGAGAAGAGAGGATATTCTGGGTCCCTCAAGTTGAATCATTGTGGAAGATGCTTCTGATTTTGGGGGGCCCACTACTTTTTCCTGCATGTCTCACCCTCCTTCAGGACAAAGAGTCCTTTCCGCAGAAAGAACTCCCCGATGCCCACGAACCCGGTCCGGCGTTCATAGGCTTCGACTGCTTCCCGTGTGACCACGAGCTGTTCCATGGTGTTCCGTTCCTGCATGCTGGCAACCCGTGTCGCCACATGCACACCAGCATGATCAAACGGGTGAAATAACCTAACTTCGCCACTTTTCAGTACTTCCATCAAATTTAAACGACTTAACCCAATTCGCCAGAAGCAATTTACCAGTGATTTGGCGCCTCCAGGCTACCATATCTCTTGATAAAATCTCCAAGAATTGGGCGTATTTCTGGGGAGAAGTTGGAAATGATCTTGACAGGATACCCAAAAGAAGGGTATATGATCGTAAGTGTCAAATTCGTGAGATAATTTTTGAGGACTTTCAGATTTTTCACGACGGGATCTTTACAGAAAAGTTGTGTCAAACTCACCAGGACTTTGGTGAGGAAAACGATCAACACGCACCTGATCACCGCGTGTTTGGACCAGTGCCGGATCGGCCGGGCTCGGCTCCTTCTTTGAGGTCCCGGATGAACTTCTCTGCACGGTCACGATTCTTGTAGGCATTCAGGATGTTTTCGGGATCATCATCGATGGTTGATTCAAGCACGAAGAAACCTTCAAGACCGGTTACATAGGGGTTGGGGATATCGCCAATGATCTTCTGGAGATGACCACGGGCGATGATCCAACCCTCAGGAGCGATATACTGGCCGAGATCTTTTCCGCGTTCAACCTTCTTTGTGAGAACCTTCCCCTTCTCCAGGTCTTTCTCAAGTTTCCTTGCTTTCTTCGTCAACTGGTCACAGGCCAGGTCGTCACAGAAAAATATGTACCGGACTTCTTCGCCATCCCGATATTTGACACATGAATAGACCCGGTTGCCAGAAACGAATGAAACCTGGCTTTCTTTCCTGGCATGGTAGATCGTTATCTCGTTCCGGTATGGTCCTTTCTTCTTTGCTTTCAGGGTCAAATAATGGAACTTCAGATCGCGGATCCTTCGTTTGTTATCCTGGGTATTCCCTCCACAGTCAAACACCAGAAGACTGCCTTCAGGAAGAACGCTCGAGCATAACCGGATCAGCATCTGCATATGCTTTTTATCCTGAACATTTCCTTTCTGGATGGTCAGCATCGTCGGTATGTTATTGAGGCCGACACTGATCCCAAATGCGATCTGGAGTTTCCCTGGCTGATTGTCCCGGGAATACCCTAACTCCCCCAGCGGACATTTTGTCCCCTCAAAGTAACTCGAACTGAAGTCCACGAACTGGGTTGGATCCACGAGGCTCTGCTGGGAGATCCAGCGTTGAAACTGGTCAAGAACAATCGACTTTCTTTCTCCCAGTCGTTCCAGAGTCCGATACAAACTCCGGTCTGAAATTGTATCTTCAAACCCCAGTGTCTTGAGAAGTTCGTCGGGGTAAAGTCCAGAATCTTATTGATCGATACCGATTGATTGAGTTTGTTGCTGATGAGAAGCTTTACGGATGGTATGAATGACTTGCTTCGACCACCAACTCCGCCAAGAACTGATGCGAAAAAGTTGGTCTCCGAATCAATTTTATCGATTAATGCTATATTACCTAATGAGAAGGCTGTGTTTTTTTGCATGAAATTATATAAACACTACCTTCTCATCCTTCTTCTGGCGAAGTCAGGAAATAAGGGTGAACGGGAGCTCCTGAAAGTGGGTCAGGATAAGCCTGACTGTATCGGATAAAGGAGAAATAATAGTTCAATCGGATCTCACTGCGCTTGTCAAAATAAGATTGAGGGGATATCCTTCAACCAACGGGAAAGGGCCTACAACCTCCCAACGAGCATCTGAAAAAAAATCCTCGCGAAATTTTTTCATTTTATTTTCTGTATATCCATTAAAGGTTGTAAAAGTGATAACCTGTAGAATATTCGTTTTATTACTGAGATGATTGAGTAATCGAGCGATTTGACGAGGATATTCGATTTTCTTTTTAGAATCTTGCCCGGATACAAAAGGTTTCAATTCGAATAGAATGGCTTTGCCATCCGATTGGATACAAAGATCAGCTTTACCTCCATCGGGAAATGTGAAATCAGGGGAGATATCTCGATAGGGTATTCCCATACTTATCAAAACTGGAACGAGTTCCACTCTGAACCAGGATTCAAATGATGCTCTTGTTGAACAAAGAAATTGTGACGATGAACAGGCCGTAGTGTGGGCTGACATTTTAGAGAAAAGTTCTCTGATATTAATCGGTGAGAGCATGATTGATACTTACTCCCATCTCTTTTATTTTATCTTCTTCATATTTTCAACCTAACTTCGCCACTTTTCAGTACTTCCATCAAATTTAAACGACTTAACCCAATTCGCCAGAAGCAATTTACCAGTGATTTGGCGCCTCCAGGCTACCATATCTCTTGATAAAATCTCCAAGAATTGGGCGTATTTCTGGGGAGAAGTTGGAAATGATCTTGACAGGATACCCAAAAGAAGGGTATATGATCGTAAGTGTCAAATTCGTGAGATAATTTTTGAGGACTTTCAGATTTTTCACGACGGGATCTTTACAGAAAAGTTGTGTCAAACTCACCAGGACTTTGGTGAGGAAAACGATCAACACGTACCCGATCACCGCGTGTTTGGACCAGTGCCGGATCGGCCGGAGCTCGGCTCCTTCTTTGAGGTCCCGGATGAACTTCTCTGCACGGTCACGATTCTTGTAGGCATTCAGGATGTTTTCGGGATCATCATCGATGGTTGATTCAAGCACGAAGAAACCTTCAAGACCGGTTACATAGGGGTTGGGGATATCGCCAATGATCTTCTGGAGATGACCACGGGCGATGATCCAACCCCTCAGGAGCGATATACTGGCCGAGATCTTTTCCGCGTTCAACCTTCTTTGTGAGAACCTTCCCCTTCTCCAGGTCTTTCTCAAGTTTCCTTGCTTTCTTCGTCAACTGGTCACAGGCCAGGTCGTCACAGAAAAATATGCGGACTTCTTCGCCATCCCGATATTTGACACATGAATAGACCCGGTTGCCAGAAACGAATGAAACCTGGCTTTCTTTCCTGGCATGGTAGATCGTTATCTCGTTCCGGTATGGTCCTTTCTTCTTTGCTTTCAGGGTCAAATAATGGAACTTCAGATCGCGGATCCTTCGTTTGTTATCCTGGGTATTCCCTCCACAGTCAAACACCAGAAGACTGCCTTCAGGAAGAACGCTCGAGCATAACCGGATCAGCATCTGCATATGCTTTTTATCCTGAACATTTCCTTTCTGGATGGTCAGCATCGTCGGTATGTTATTGAGGCCGACACTGATCCCAAATGCGATCTGGAGTTTCCCTGGCTGATTGTCCCGGGAATACCCTAACTCCCCAGCGGACATTTTGTCCCCTCAAAGTAACTCGAACTGAAGTCCACGAACTGGGTTGGATCCACGAGGCTCTGCTGGGAGATCCAGCGTTGAAACTGGTCAAGAACAATCGACTTTCTTTCTCCCAGTCGTTCCAGAGTCCGATACAAACTCCGGTCTGAAATTGTATCTTCAAACCCCAGTGTCTTGAGAAGTTCGTCGGGGGTAAAGTCCAGAATCTTATTGATCGATACCGATTGATTGAGTTTGTTGCTGATGAGAAGCTTTACGGATGGTATGAATGACTTGCTTCGACCACCAACTCCGCCAAGAACTGATGCGAAAAAGTTGGTCTCCGAATCAATTTTATCGATTAATGCTATATTACCTAATGAGAAGGCTGTGTTTTTTTGCATGAAATTATATAAACACTACCTTCTCATCCTTCTTCTGGCGAAGTCAGGTTTCAATTGAACAGTCATGTCCTCGAATACTGCTCCGTCCAATACCTATAATCCAAAAAGTCCGGTTCTATTCCTCGGAATCTGTTCGTTGAATAAAGCGACCGTTTCCAGCGATGAACCATATCATAAGGAACGATCGATTGCAGCCCGACTTAAAGATCCTCAAGCGATTAAACTTCTTTATCAGGCAAGAAATCTGTCTTTTGACCTCATATTCAAAGGGGGTCTTGAGAATAAGGGAAGTTCTCTTGCAGAGCATCCCTTAAATCTTGGATTGCATCGTTCTCAAGACTTCAATGGAAAGGCTAGCGCCAAGTATTTACCTGCAATTGACCGCTATATTGGGCGCTTTTATTCGGGAAAAGGCAATGATGGAAAAATCTACGACCTTAAAACTAGCCTGGAAAAATCTCCTCACCATCTGCTTATAATATCAGGACTTTATGGACTGCTCCTTCCTGAAGAACAGATCCAACTGTACGAATCCCCCCTCGAAGATCTTCAAGAGATACAAGAGATTTGGAAGACAGACAATAGGCTAACCTGTCTCCTCGCTGCATATGCCAGGGCAGAAGGAATTAAGTTGGTCGTTGATATGACGGGCCAAAGGGCATATCAACAACTGATTGACTGGTCTGCGATCGAAGGACTAAAGGATGTACGAGTACTTCATGCGATGGGAAAAATTGGCCCCGGTGAGGATCAGATCAAGACCTTTGCGGCTGCGCTCTGTGATTCGCTTCTCAGAATGCCCGCGCCGGAACTGCTCGCACTCCCTGATTCTTGGATGCTTGAAACACATCACTTGATGCTTCGGAAAATCTTATCGCCGCCAAAGGGAGAGAATTGGCCGAAGGAACCTACCCCCATTGACGAATTTGCAGAATCCTTACTCCAGTTTATTAACCAAATGCCGACCAGCAGCGAGGAATCAGTTTATTCATTATTCGTTCATCGAAACGCAATGGGATTACTCAGCGAAATGAAACGAAAACAAATAGAATGGAGATTAAGTGTGCATCCCCATGTTCGAAAAGATATTGATAGTTATGATAATCCGCATATAAAACGTCTATTTTTCCAAAAAATGCAACAAGTCCTCATGGTTTATCCGATATCGCGTAAAATGAAAGAAATTACTGAAACAGGACGAATAAAGGAATTCACAATTTGGAGACTACGAATTGCTGATTATCGTCTTCATTTTTGTACTGATGAGACAAACCGGTTTTTCTACATATTCAGGTTTGAAAAGAAAAGTGAAGACGAGCAAACCTACGATTATTCTAACTTGGATGCTTCAACTTTACGACGTTTAATGTTGCGGGAAAAATGATTCCATTTTCTTTTTTGAGAACGAAGGAAAAAAGAGGGAAAATATTTTTCATCGGATTACTGGCGGTATGATTTTGGGGGTTGTCTTAAGTTCGGTGTGCTGCTTCGTCCCGCTCTTTTGCATGATGAACTCCATCAACTCCGGGCCGTGCCTGAGTACGAAGTCCTGGATCTCGTCTTCGCTGGCTGTTCCAGTCCCCATCAGCGATTGCCCGCAGACGGCACAATACTCCGCTGCGGGCGGCATGATCATGTGGCAGTGCGAGCAGACATGGGGCTCAAGAGCAGACTTTTTCTTCTCTCCTTCCGTGTCTTCAAGGCAGTAGACCCTGCGGAGCTCCCGCTCGATATCCTGCCCGGTGAGGTGGGCATAGGTGCGGAGCATCTTGGAATGGACCGACCCCCACATGATCAACTTGATCACACTCTCGGAGACGCCTTCCTGGACCATATGGGTGATCCGGGAGTGCCGGAAGAGATGGGGAGTCAGCCGCTTCTCGATGCCGGCACGTTTGCCGATGACCCGGAGCTGGGCGATGGCAGCCTCGTTCCTGAGGAGCGTTCCCCGGTAGTTGATAAAGACCGGAGCGTCCCCTTCCGGAGTCCCGGGATAGTCCACGCGCCATTGTATGATATACTCCATCCCTGCGATGATAGGGATGTACCTGGGGACGTTTGTCTTGAAGTTCACATTCACCACGATCCCGTTCTTGTTGAAGGTGAGGTCCTTCCACTTCATTGCCCCGGCCTCGCCGATGCGGAGGCCTCCCTCATAGATGAAGGTGATCATGGCCCGGTCGTAACTCCGGTAGCATGCCTTGTAGAGACGCTGAATCTCCTCAGGAGTTATCATCTGGGACGCAGTCTTTGTCATCGGGTTGTCCGGTGGGACCTTGATCCTCATCACCTTCTTTTCGGGAAGCGAGGTGTACTCGTTCTCCACAAGCCAGACGAGGAATTGTTTCAGGATCCTGACGAAGTCGTGCTTGGTGTTCTGAGCAAACGGAGTGCCTTTCGTGGTATTTCCATTCTTCAAGGCCTCGATGCCGTTGTAGACATCGGAAATGGTCATCCCGCTGAACTCAGGGAGGAACCTGCGCCAGTGCACTAGGGTGTAGGTGATCTTGTTCACCCTGGACAGGCCGATACATCCCGAGACTTTCTTTTCAGTGACAAAGTCGCGGATCAGAGCAATGTCGTTCTGCGTAATCCAGCCTTTTTTCAGTCCATTCTCGATGGATTTGTCTGCGAATTCAGGTCTCATGCCCGAGAATTGCGCATGGTGTTGAATCAGTGTGGAAGATTCTGCCATAGAAGGGCGTCTGAAAGGATGTATATAAATTTTGGGTAAGAAAATTGAAGGTTGACTTCTGAAGCCCCAGCCGTGATTTGAACACGGGACCTGCTGATTACAAGTCAGCCGCTCTGCCAGCTAAGCCACTGGGGCGCCATATAATGTTGCCGTTGGAGCGTGAAAAAGGTGGCGACTGGAGAAAAACCAATCACTCCAAGGGATCGCACCAGTACACCACCAGGGACCTTCATATCGGGTATGGCGAAGCCCCACCACTGGCAATTTGGTGTGACCTGGCACTTACCTATGGACCGGCCAGCGATACCATCTGGATACCGGTATGCCGGACAGGGTTTTCTCCGGGCTCTCATGCGGTCCGGGCGCCGTGATGGAAACGACTCCCGGTACACCTCCTTCCCAATCCTGTCAGCCAAACCTTGATATCAGATCCGGATAAGTGCTGATGAAAGATGGGCGATTCCGCACTCCTCGTTCTCGAAGGGCCCTGGTGGACGCCGGCCCATAAGCCCAAGCGCCCTTCCGTGCTTCCATTCCTCGAAGGGCTCGAGAAGTACAAGGGAAATTTCAACATCTATTACTCGAGTTTTTACGAGAAGAAGAGCTTCCAGAAGGCACTCGAGGACGACCTGACCCACACCAGGGAGCAGAGGCTCTTTCTCTACATCGCCGCCCACGGGGGTAGCCGGATGGTCGGGGCACTCGAGTCAGAGTCAGGGAAGTCGATTACCTGCGGTATGCGGCTCACCACCCTGCTGCAGGGGGTGAGAAAGGTTGCCCGCACCGGGAATATCGAGGGCGTACTCCTTGGATCGTGCACCATCGGGTCTAACCGGGCAGATCTGCTCTCAACCCTTAAGACCACCCCCATCGCCTGGATCTTCGGGTATGCCTGCGAGATAGACTGGATCCCGAGCACGCTCATCGACCTCTCAATCCTCGAGTATGCCATGGCCCTGAAGAAAGATGAACTCCGGAGCACGGTGAAGATCATCAGGGCCTTTGCCTCCGCCCTCAGCCGGTTTTCCGGAGACTACCCCCTCTGCCGGGAGGAGAACCGGACCGTCCCGCTGAAGCATGCCATATCGCTCTCGGTCAAACCACGAAAACCCGGCGCTCTTCCCGAAGACAGGACCCGGGCACTGCTCGACCAGCTCGGATGGTCATAAGACTAACCATCACTGTTTCTGTCTTCATCCTCGGCCCGTTCCCGGTTTCTCCTTCCCGTCCCCTCGTTCCCAGGCCGGCATTCCCGCGTAGCTTATCCGCGTAATCCGGTGGTAGGGAATGGGGGAGACCATGCCGGCACACTCGATTTCCATGTACTGCGAACCAAGATCCTTTATCCGGTCACCCTCCACACATGACTCGTCGCCCGTCGCTCCCCGGTCGACATAGCACACCACCACTTCACTGAACTGGTACCGTGCGTCGTGGTAGAATTGTAACAACAGTTCCCTGCTTTTACGCATGGTCCCAATCATTTCTGGATGCCGGCAATATATTAAGATCTGTCGGGACCGGGCGGTTTCGTCCTCGCCAGGGCAGACCCTGCCCGGCAGGTAAGAGCAGGATCATTCTCCCGCCTGGTTGTCCAGGGAGGGGGGCACCGAAAGGAAACCTTCGTGAAGAGACGGGTGGGCAAGACCTGCCGGAATTGCGGTAAACATGATACCTGCATCCCTGATCTGTCACCTTCACCCTTCATTTTATCAATTGAGTAGTTGAACACCAGAATGATGGGCAGCCATTTTCTGGATAAAAAGACCCTCTTTCGGACAAAGACCATCCCTGGACTGATGGAGTGCTGCCAGGGGGAACATACCCTCAAGAAAGTCCTTGGGCCACTGGAGCTGGTATTTTTCGGAGTCGGTGCCATCATTGGCACCGGGATCTTTGTCATCACCGGGATCGCCGCTGCAATCTATGCCGGACCAGCCATTGCGGTCTCTTTTATTGGTACGGGTGCTGCATGCCTCTTCGCCGCCCTCTGCTACGCTGAGTTCGCAACGATGGTCCCGGTTGCAGGCAGCGCCTGCACCTGCAGCTTCGCATCCCTCGGCGAGATCTGGGCATGGATAATCGGCTGGGACCTGATACTTGAGTACTCCGTCTCCATCGCCGTCGTCGCCATCGGATGGTCGGGCTACATGGCGAGTGTCCTAACCAGGGCAGGCCTGGCATTGCCTTTGGAATTTACGAACCCCAGTGGACGGAGGGATCCTGAACGTTCCCGCGATACTCATCATCTGTAGTTGAAACCTGATGCCTCGTTCCAAAGGAATTAATCGGTTAAAAGGAGAAAAATAAAGTTAATGACGCACCTCTCGGTCGACATCGGGGGACGCCCCGGTGTGAACTGCCGCGGTTTCTGCGAATACTGTTACTTCAAACACGTGAAAGAAACCCGGCCGTTCGGGTGCAGTCACTGCCCGCCCTACAGGGTCGGCTGCGACTATTGCAGCCGCAGTGTTCGGGAATACTACCAGGGATGGAAGACGCTTCGGGAAATCGGTGAGGAAACGCTGGCAAACCTCCAGATGATGACCGCAGATCTCGACCGGGTCACTATCAGCGGCGGAGGAGACCCGAGCTGCTACCCGGGGTTCACGGACTTAATCGAGCTCCTATCCGGTATGGAAGTACCGCTCCACATCGGGTATACCAGTGGGAAAGGCTTCGACGAAGTGGCAATCGCCGACTTCCTGGTCGATCACGGCCTCTCGGAAGTGTCCTTCACCGTCTTTTCCGTGGATCCCCGGAAACGGAAGCGCTACATGCACGATCCCACTCCCGAAGTCTCCCTCCGTGTCCTCGAACGGCTGTGCGGGGAGATTGATGTCTATGGTGCCGCTGTGGTGCTCCCAGGCATCAACGACGGGAAATATCTCGAAGAAACCTGCAGCTGGCTGGAGGAACGCGGGGCAAAAGGCCTTATCCTCATGCGGTTCGCCAATACCACGCGGCAGGGTCTGATCCTTGGTAACGCCCCGGTTATCAAGGGGCAGCGGATCCAGAGTCCCGAGGAGTTCCGTGACCTGGTGACCGATCTTGCAGGACAGTTCTCGTTCAAGATCAGCGGGACACCGCTCTGGGACCCGGCGATTGGATCGCCGTTTGCCATCCGGAACGATCCCGACCTACTCGGCAAACTGCCCTTGCTTGACAGGTCGGCCACGGTGATTTCGGGAAGTATTGCCGCCCCGGCAATCCAGGCTATCCTCGATGCCAGGGGGGGCGGGGTCAGGGTGGTGCCTGTAGAAAAAGAGATCGCCTGCCTGATTACCCGCGACGACCTCCTGGAGCTCGACCTTTCGGACATCGATGACCCGGTCATTATCCCGGGACGGGCGTTCGTTCACGACCGCGAGGCTGTCCAGATCTTCTCAAGGGACGGTATCGACCGGATGGTGTTCCGGGGTCCCGATACGCTGACCGCTGATGCCGAGACCAGTATGGGCATGACGCGGGATGGGGTGCTCCTGATGGAACTGGAAGGATTCTCAGATCTCATACGTTTCATCAACCGGTATGGCCGGGAGCGGTGAGCGTCCGGCTCTCCTTCGATACGCTTATTATCGGCCGGGCCGTATATTTGAGGCAAGCACAACAATGTGCTGGCATATGTAAGTCCGACGTGCTGTTCGGCACGGCCTTGCTTGTTACGGCTTGGGATTACAGAAGAGTCAGCGGTGTCTGCTCTTTTTCGGATTTACATCACCTGGAGGTGAACCATGGCACGTATACATGCACGCCGGAGAGGAGATTCGAGTTCGGTCCGTCCTCACCGCACTGAGGCGCCGTCCTGGTCAAATACCGACGTGAAAGCCATCGAGAAAGTCATCATCGATCTCAAGAAAGAAGGATATTCAAGCAGCCGGATCGGGCTCGTGCTCCGTGACCGCTATGGCGTTCCGGACGTCAAGCTGGTATTGGGGAAGCGGATCGGCCAGGTCCTCGAAGAGAACGGCCTGCGCTCAGAGATACCCGAAGACCTCCGCAACCTGATCGCAAAGGCGCTCGGTCTGCGGAAGCATCTCGCTGAGAATAAGAACGACCTGCACAACAAGCGGCAGTTGCAGTTGACTGAATCTAAGGTCCGGCGGCTGGTCAAGTACTACGTTTCATCCGGGCGACTGCCGGGCGACTGGAGCTACAAGCCGGAGACCGCGGAGATCCTGCTCTCCCGATAACGACATGTCCCTTGACGAAGCCGCATCCCGGGTTGCCGAACACCTCTCGCGACAGGAATACGTCGAGGTGTATGCGCACCACGACGCAGACGGGATTGCAGCGGGAACCATCCTCTGCATGGCATTGTTCCGGAGAGGTATACGATTCAGGCTGCGGGTGCTCCACCGGTTGAGCGTGGCATCGATCTCTCCCGGCACTCCGGTGCTGCTCTGCGACATGGGATCCGGTCTTGAGGACCTGCCAAACGAGGTCATGGTCGTCGACCATCACCTGCCCCGGTTTTCCGGTGACCTCCATGTCAACCCGCGCCTCGCCGGTATCGATGCCGATCGCGAGCTCTCATCAGCCGGCGCAGCTTACCTCGTTGCGCAGAAGCTCGGCGACAACCGTGACCTTGCCGGGCTGGTCATGCTCGGAATCCTCGGGGACGATCAGCAGATTGCCGGGAAAAACAGGGAGATCTTCAACAGCGCGGTTGCAGAATCGGTCATCACCCCAAGGAAGGGGTGCCTCCTGCCTGGAAGGGACCTTCACGAGCGGTTGCTCTGCTCAACCAAACCCTACCTCCACCAGGTTAGTGGAGATGAGATGGCGGTGGCAGACCTGATCGAGAGCGTGGCTGGAGATACGTCCCCTGATATGGAAAACCTGCTATCGCTCATCGTGCTCCGGATCAGCCCCTTTGCTCCAGCAGCGACCATGGAGTCTTTGTACGGGGATCGCTATTCCCTGGAGCGGGAGGTTCTCACCGAGGCCCATGCCCTTACCGCAATCGTGGATGCCTGCGGGAAGTGCGGACGCGGCGGACTTGCTGCATCGCTTTGCTTCCGTTCGCCAGAAGGGTTGAACGAGGCATGGGAAACGGCTCTCGGCCACCGCCTGCAGGTGATCCGGGCCCTCCGGTTTGCCCTGGAGAAACCGGACCAAAATGGGTTCTTCACCGTAGAAGAGACGTCTGTGGCAAGCGATCTCGCCGACGCACTGGTCCGTGACACATTGGTCGAAACACCGGTGATGGTTGCAGCAAAGGCCGGTGATCTCTGTCACATCTCCATCCGCTCCCCGGGCACTCACGATAACCGGCTCGGTGATGCCGCCCACCAGGCAGCGGTACAGTGCGGCGGTTTCGGAGGGGGGCATTCGATGAGGGCCGGGGCAACAGTCAGTTGCGCCCGTCTCGACGAGTTCCGGGAAGCATTCGGGAGGATCGTTGCAGCATGAAACTGATAGAAGGTGAGATTACTACCCCCCACAGGAACGCGCACTGTGTTGCCGGAGCCATCAGGCCCGACAACCTCCTCTCCATGCGGACAACGGCGTCCGGGACCGCGGTCAGGACCACGGTGTCGGCAACAAAACTGCGGTCCCTTATCGCATCGGTGGATGATTACCTTATGAATCTGGCAATTGCAGAGGAGCTATGCAGGTACACTTCAGGCTAGAGGCCGGGATCCGGTTCAGCGCCCCGTTCACACCGGAATCTGAACAGGCTGCCCGGACATTAATCGACGAGGCAAACAGGGTGCTCTTCATGCGGGGCGTCCCGAAAGGGACGGATCCTGCCGAAGTCGGCCGGATCACCGGGGCCCCGGAATTCCATGAAAACGTCCTCCGGCTCATTTTCGAGAGCGGGGCATACACCCGGGCCCATGACGCACTCTTCAGGTTCAGGAAGCAGGTCGCGCCGGCCCTTGGCAAGTATCGTCTCGGGTTACGGGAGATCGAGGTCGGGTCCTTCACCATCACCATGAAAGGCGACTTCCCGGAGAACTTCCGGGCCCCGAGACTGCCCTTTATCACCGAATCCAACCTCTCTGACGGCACCCTGACGCTCAGCCTTGCGATGAGTGCTGCCGATCTCGAGGGGCGGATACCCGACCGGCTCGTCCGGCTGGTGGAAGAGAAGATCGAGGCGGCGCTCTACGGTGGCAAGAGCGAGCACTGGGAGCTCGTCTTTGAGAGTGGGCCAAAACCCCGGCATACAACTGGAGATCCGACCGCCGGGATGGTGGCCCGGGGCTGGATCAAGCATGCCCCGGCCCGGGGACAGTGGATATACGGTCCGCAGGCAGTCCAGCTCTTCCGGGCCTTTGAACAGATCGTTATGGAAGAGATCATCCACCCCCTTGGCTTCTCGGAGATGATCTTTCCCAAGATGGTCCCCTGGGAAGTCTGGATGCGATCCGGGCATGCCAAGGGAGTGTATCCGGAGATCTACTACATCTGCACCCCGAAGACCCGCGATGCCTCCTACTGGGAGGATGTCGCCGATTACTACAAGGTGACCGGCGAGGTCTGGGTTGAGGAGATCCGGAACCGGATCGATGGTCCCATCGGGGGCATGTGCTACGCGCAGTGCCCTCCGTTCTGGCCCTTTGTGCAGGGAGAGACGCTTGGCAACGACTGCCTGCCCATCAGGGTCTTTGACCGGAGCGGGACATCACACCGCTATGAGAGCGGTGGAATCCACGGCATCGAACGGGTAGACGAATTCCACCGGATCGAGGTGCTCTGGTTGGGGACCGCGGAACAGACCGTGGAAATCGCCGACCGGCTCCACGAAGTATACACGCACGTCTTCGAAGAAATCCTCGAACTCGAATGGCGGTCTGCCAGGGTCACCCCCTGGTTCATGGCCCAGGAAGGGATAGTCGGGCGCGAGATCGAATGCAGCTGTGGCGAGCGGATCGGGACCACGGACTATGAAGCGTTCCTCCCCTACAACGAGAGCTGGCTCGAGTTCCAGAACGTCAGCATCAACGGGGACAAGTACCCAAAAGGGTTCAACGTAAAGATCCAGAGCGGGGCGGACTGCTGGTCCGGCTGCTCGGGCATCGGCCTTGAGCGGTGGACGGCGGCATTCCTGGCCCAGAAAGGCCTGGACTGTGAAAATTGGCCGGATACAGTGGCCGGAATAGTTGGAGAACCTAAAAATTTGTTTACATTCCTCTGAAAGGTGATTGAATGGCAAGGAAAAAACAGGCAGGACGAAGAGTTGAAGGCTGGAAGGCAAAGAGCTGGTACAAAGTATACGGCCCTGACAGCCTCGGTAAGACCTATATCGGTGATACCATCGCTAACGATCCCGAGAACGTGGTCGGACGGATCATGCAGACCACCCTTGGCGAGATCATCAACGATTATGCCCGTCAGAATGTGAAAATGAAGTTCCGGGTCTCGGATGTGGCGGGGGATGCCGCGTATACTGAGTTTATCGGGCACGAGCTGACCAGGGATTACCTGCGGTCTCTCGTCAAACGGCGCACCTCCCGCATCGATTGTCACGTCCCGGTTACCACAAAGGATGGCAAAAAGGTCGACCTGACCGTGACCTGCTACACCCTTACCCGGGCGAACCTGAGCCAGACCCATGCGATTCGCGGTCTCATGGCCCAGAAAGTGGGGGATATGGCAAAAGAAGGCGACTTCAACGCTCTCCTCAACGGGATAATTACCGGTGAGATCTCCAAGGCAGTCTTCAAGGCAATAAAACCACTCTTCCCGGTCCGCCGGGTTGAGATCATCAAGTCAAAGGTCGGGACGGTCAGGGCCGCGTGATGCCGCCTCCTGCCTCACCCGCATTTTCCAAGTATATCATCGGCACCATCTTCTGCCGAATGGTGAAGCATAATATCGTGCAGACCGTATCATTTCAGGATGACGGCTGAGAGGGTCCTGCTCCTGATCATTGATGGTGTTTCTGACCGGCCCTGCCCGGAACTTGGAAATCTAACGCCACTCCAGGCCGCACACACACCGGTCCTTGACCGGATTGCCGCTGAAGGGGTCTGCGGGATCATGGACACCATAGGTCCTGGCATCCGCCCTGGATCAGATACCTCGCACCTGAGCCTGCTCGGATATCCACCAAACGAGTTCTACACCGGTCGCGGCCCGCTCGAGGCGGTGGGGACCGGCATCCGGATGGAGCCGGGTATGATCGGCTTCCGGTGCAACTATGCCACGCTTGATGATGCCGGAAAGGTCAGCGACCGGAGGGCCGGGCGCATCAGCGATACTGCAGACCTGACCCGTGCAATCTCGGACGGAGTCAATCTCTCGGAATTCGGCATCGAGTTCCTGTTCAGGTCAGGGAAAGGTCACCGTGCCGCTCTCGCATTCCGGGGGCAGGACCTTGGATCATGCGTATCCTCAAACGATCCGAAACACGAGGGTGTCAGCCCCCCTCAGTTCAGACCGCTCAGCGATAGTCCTGCAGACCTGAAGACCGCTGAGGCGCTGAACTCCTTTGTCAGGCAGGCCGATGAAATCCTTGAAAGGCACCCTCTCAACCATGACCGGAAGGGCCGGGGACTTGCCCCGGCAACGACCATCCTTATTCGCGGTGCCGGTGAGATGGGCGCGTTTCCCTCCTTCAAAGAGCGGTATGGACTGTCTGGGAGCGTAATCGCCGCAGCAACCCTGATCAACGGGATCGGGAGCGCAGTGGGACTCCGCCGTGTACCCGTAGAAGGAGCAACGGGATCTGTGGATACCAATCTCCCGGGTAAGGTTGAAGCAGTACTGTCCGAACTTGAAACCCAGGATTTTGTCCTGTTCAACATCAAGGGTGCAGACGAGGCGGGGCATGACGGCGAGGCGCTGGTAAAAAGGGACTTTATCGAACGGGTTGATGCTGCCATCATGCCGTTCCTCTCAATCGAGGGTCTCCTAACCGTGGTCTGCGCTGATCACAGCACCCCCTGCAGCATCCGTGACCACAGTGCCGACCCGGTTCCGCTGGTCATCCGGGGCGATGGTGTGCGGATCGACGCTGTCAGGTCCTTTGATGAGATCACGTGTGCGCAGGGAGGACTCAACCGGATCACAGGATCGGCCCTGATGCCGGTAATCTGCGACCTGATCAACCGGGTGCAGAAATACGGGGCATGATACCAATGAGCGAGAACAACGCTTCAATTGCTGATATATTCGGGGTCGGTACGCTCGATCTCATCGAGCCTTCATTTGCTGACCTGCCCGATAACCGGTTCACCGCACTTCTCATGGAATGTGATGGCGACCAGGGAAGACTGCTCATTGACCAGGAGTCCGACCCAATCGCCGTCGCTGTTCATTCCATGGATGGCCGGTGGATTGCCGGGTGCTGCCACCTCAGGCGGCCGACAGCCTCACTCATCGCATTTTTCGAGGACATGGGGGGAGATATATACCAGGAGGAACGACAGGCCTGGGAAGAAGCCGTCAGGGAGTATTACAGCCTTCGTATCGCGGCGGAAGTGACACCTGCATTCGAGGATCTCAACCCGGAACGGACCGCACTGGTGCAGGAACTCCTCATGGAGAACCTGGGCCCGGGGAATGGGCAGACATGTCTCGATTTCTGCTGTGGCTCCGGCCTTGGTTCAGCGGTGCTCAGGGGCATGGGCTACCGCATCTTGTCCTGCGATATCGATCTCAGTCTCCTCTCGCTGGGATTCTCCACCGGGAGACTGGTTCCCCGGGAGACCATGCACATCGATGCAACACTTGCCCATCACTATATCGGCAGGGCCGGGATCGGTCTTGGTTTGATGTTTGGCGAGATCAATGAATTTAACGCTGATACCTGGGAAATACTCACCCGTGAGCTGGTGATGCTCACCGACCGGTGCCTGATAACGGTTGGAAAGGAGGCCGAAGCAAACCGTATCTTGGCATGGGCTCAAGCGTGTGACCGGACTGTTGAGATTTCTGAAAATACCCGTGATCCCATCTATGACCGGTGGGTATGCACCATCAAAGGGGAGAGCGGGTAGCTCCACGTATGCCACCACAGAGTACTATTCCTTCGATTGAAATCAAACCCCACCGGAACCTACGAAGCCTGTACCTCACCTATCTCCTCATCGCTGTCTGGGCTGGTGTTTTCCCCTGGCTGATCCCGGCGAGTCTATTTCTTTCTCCGGTCATGGTTCTCATGTTTACCATTCCCATCCTTCTCATGGTGATCGTTACCGTCCTGTGGACTGGTGCATACTACCGCACCATCATCTTCCGGTTGACCGAAGAGGGGATCAGCTTGGAACGGGGTGTATGGCATCGCCATGCGGGCACCATCCCCTACGACAGGATCAGCAACATCGAGATCGTCCAGGGCCCACTGTCGCGTCTCCTGGGGATCTCGCTTCTTAAGGTCCGGACTGAAGAGTTCTGCGGCGGGAAGATGGTGAACTCCGAACTGAAGATCAACGGTCTTACCGATGCAGGATCGCTGAAAAACGCTATCAAGGAACGTATGAGAAACCCGGGACGGGAAGAGCGACCGTAAGCGACAGACGATTGGTGGATTAACCCTCACCGGCGTCTCTTTTTTACCCTTTTTTCCCGGTCTTGTTCCCTGGAACTGCACTCGAGCTCGGTAAGGATATCGAGGGGGTCATCGGTCTTCTGGGTCAGTGCCAGAATTTCCGTCAGTCGTTCTACCCCGATGAAATGCTCGGCCATGATCCGGGCCATGTCAGACAATTCGATCCGGCCTTCAGATCTCACGGCCAGGCCGCGTTCGATGAGGACGGGAAGCACAGGCTCGAGTGTTCCCACCATGCTGGAGCAGATGCGGTCAAGATCTCTTTCGTTTCCGTTGCAGACAACGGCGTTGGCAGCGAACTCTTCGGAGCTTGCCTCGAGATCATGTTCGGGCGCCACCTCCTCCATCTCTCCTTTCAGGAGACGCATCGCGACCTCCTCCTCGGTATGGGGAGAATTGCGCACATAGCTTGCCCCTGGTTCGGCGAGGATTACCACTTTGCCGAGGTCATGGTAGTCCGGTCTCCCTGCCCGTCCGGCCATCTGGCTGAACTCCTGGACCGAAAGCCACGAGATCCCCATGGCCAGGGAGTCGAAGATGACCTGGGAGGCAGGAAAATCCACGCCTGCACCCAGTGCCGCGGTGGTGACCACGGCCTTCAATTTCCCGGAAAGAAAGAGTGCCTCGGCAGATCGCCGTTCCTGGGAGGTAAGTCCTGCGTGATAAACACCGTAGGATGGACCGAGCGCCTCGGCAATCACGTGGCAGCGTGCCCGTGAATGGGTGAAGACAATGGTCTGCCCATGAAATCCTTTGGAGGAGACATTTCGGAACTCCTCCTCGCAGAGCCGCTTGATGGTCGGGATCTTCTGCTTGTGCTCAAGAAAGAGGAGGTATCGTTCAAGGGCAACCGGCCGTTCATCGTAACGTACCAAAGTTGCCCCGAGTTTCTTGGCAAGAATTTTCGGGAGACCTATGGTTGCACTCAGGTACAGGAACTGGGCTTTTGGGGCCAGGAACTTGAGGCGGGCGATAAGCCCGTCAAGGCGGTGACCGCGATCACTGTCTTCGAGCATCTGGACTTCATCGATGACCACCGTTCCCACTTTCTTTAGCTTCTTCCCGGACCGGATGAGGTGATCGATTCCCTCGTAAGTAGCTACGATGACCGGCGCTCCGGTGTTCCGGTCTCCTACAGGGCGGTTCTCGGGCAGGTTGATCCTGTTCCTGCCGATCAGGATTCCAACCCCGGTGATCTCCCCGTAGCGCTCAAGGAACCGCTGGTATTTCTGCACGGCTAGTGCAACCAGCGGCACCAGGAAAATCATCTGTCCCCGCCCTTCGAGGAGGTTCTTGAGACCTGCCATCTCACCGATAAAGGTCTTCCCGCTTGCGGTTGCCGATACGACCAGGAGATCCTTTCCAAACAGCAGACCTGCTTCAACCGCCAGCTGCTGGGCAGGCATGAGTGTCTCTACGCCCGACACATCGACAAAGTTCCGGGGAAGCGGAAGCTCCTCGAGGCGTGCGGTCTTCTGGATCGGGTGTGCTTCAAGCCGGTCAAACAGGGTCTGGCGCATCCGGATATTCTCAGGCTGGATACTAGCCAGCACCTTGTCCACGTCCCGGTATTTCTGGATCAGGGCTTCCATGTGAGACATCGCCCTTTGGCCGATGCGCCCCATGTGGGCCAGTTCACGGCGGAGTTCCCGTTTCGCACAACCGGGACAGATCGATTCGGATTCCCCGTACCGTACCGCGGTTGCGGGGTTCAGGGGAGTGATTCGTTCTTCAAGAAGGCAGATCCTGCAGAGGTCAACTGTATCAAACGGTATCTGGAGATCAGAGAGGAATGCCTCGACCAGGTCATCGTGCCCGGTGAGAAACAGGTCTGATTTCCGGAGTGATGCGATGAGGTCACGGGTAGGGGTATTCCGGAACTGGCTCCGGCCCCCCCACCGGAGCCGGTACTGGACCGGCCTGACTCCCTTTTGTGTTCTGGCGAAATCTGCAAACCCTGTTCCCCGGACATGCTGGTTTTCGAGAAAAAGGATCTTATAATTCCCTTTCTGGGGATGGATGATGACTCTCATGCGCCGGAAAGATCATGGATCTGGTAGGGTAGCCCGGCTTCTTCAAGCCGTTTGAGAAAATCGGTGAATTCCTCATCAACGATGATGATAACACACTCGATTCCGTGAAAGGCCGCCTCGATCACCCCTTCCCGGGATCCAAAAAACATGTCCGGTATAAGCCCAGCTTCCTGGAGGGCAACGTATGCCTCAAGCCCGACTGCGGCGACCATTCCGGCCCGGGAGGTCACCTCTCGCACCAGATCGGGGCTGACACTTCGTGATCCGCCCCGCTGGATTCTTGGAACCTTGCATACGTGGACCGTCCCTTCAGTGTGATCGATAATTCCGGCCAGGCGGGCGACACCGACATCCTCTCCCTTCCGGGAATCCCTGATGACCGTTCCCATCGCGCTCCGTTGCTCCCGAGCCGCAAAGAGCAGCCCGTCCTTCATGTACACCCCGACCTGATCTCCTTCATGCAGGTCTTCTGCGGCGAGCGCAGTCCAGGTCGAGACCTGCTGGATGATATCTTTCCTGATATGCCGGGCATAGCTTTCAAGAGCTTCAGCATGGTTCAGTACCCATTCGATGCCTTTCCGGGTTACTCCGTACCTGCCGCGCCCGTGGGCAGTGACCATGCTGTCATCCGCCAGCTCGCGGATATACTCTGACACTGCCTGGGGGGTGACTCCCAGCTTTTCGGCAATCTCCTGCTGGCGGATGGATGGCTGATGCTCGGCGATCTCCACCAGGATCTGGAACCGCGTTACCTCGCGTTTGCTGCGGAGGATCGAGTAGAGGGGATCATTACTGGCTTCGGTCAAGCAGCACCAGCCCCTGTCCTTTCACGTCCAGGTGGGGGATACGCTTTGCGAGGCCTTTGATGAAAACCGGGCTGACGCCAAATTTGCGTGCTATATCGTTGATCGAGGTATTGCCGTTGGAGAGTTCGTCTTCGATCTTTTCGACCATCTCCCTGAGGTGCTCCTCGTTAGAACTCGCAATGTAAAGAAGATCGGAGAGATCTGAAAAGTTGCACTGGAAGTTGGCCCGAAATTTATTATAGGTTGCACGAAATTCCCTGACCGGCCGTTCCCCTGGTTCCGGCATCCGCCACTGCTCTTCTATCAGGTTACCCTTTTTCAGGATGGTTATGCAGTGGCCCACTCCGGCATCACTCAGCTGTTCAGACAATTCTTCCTCAGTCATCCAGGAACGGTTGAGGAGATCGTAGACTTGCTTGTAGCAGCTGTTGTTGAACGTGATTAAGAGGGGGACTAATTCCACCGGATCATTAACTATCCTGATATGACCAGTCAATAGTAAAACCCTATGATTATATGCCCTAATAAACCAATAAAGTTTTGTAGAGACCAGATGCGCCGCAGCGGCATGATAATCATCCGTGGAATCGTCCAGGGCGTCGGTTTTCGTCCCTTTGTTTACAGGAAGGCCAGAGAACATGGCATCTCCGGATGGGTCAAGAACCTCGGAAGCGAGGTCAGGATCCTGGCTGAAGGAGACCATTTCGAGGACTTTCTCCATGAAGTTTCCCGTGGAACGCCCCTCTCCTGTATCGACAGCATCGAAGTGTTCCCTTCCCATGAGCCCACCGGCCAGGGTTTCGTTATCCTCCCGAGCAGCAGCGGTGCCCTTTCAGGGATGATTCCCCCGGATATCGCCACCTGTGCGGAGTGTATTGCCGACATCATGTGTCCAGGCGGCAGGTACGAAGGGTACTGGGCTACCTCGTGTGTCAACTGCGGACCCCGCTACAGTATCATCTCCGAGCTCCCTTACGACCGGGAGAGGACGTCCATGAAACGGTTCCCTCCCTGCCCGGCATGCGATGGGGAGTATCACGATCCATCCTGCAGGAGGCACCATGCCCAGACCATTGCCTGCTCCGACTGCGGACCCAGGCTGCGTCTCTTTGACCGGGCCGGAAATGATGTGGCGTGCGGCGATATCATCAGGGAGACCGCCATGCTGCTGGATACCGGCTCGATCGTTGCCATCCGGGGTATCGGCGGTTTTCACATTGCATGCATCGAAGAGTCTGCCAGGGAACTGAAGAGCAGGATCGGGCGGTCAGAACAACCGTTTGCGGTCATGGTCAGGCATGACAGTATCGACCGGATCGCGAGGGTCGATGCCGCAGACCGCCTGAGACTGGAGAGCCTGGAGCGGCCTATCGTGGTACTCGAAAAACGGGACGCATCGGCACACAAGGACATCAGCAACCTCCACACCATCGGCTGCATGTTCCCGTACACAGGGCTCCATCACCTCCTCTTCTCATACCTGGAACACCCGTTGCTCGTCATGACCAGCGCCAATATGCCGGGATACCCGATGATCACTGACATCGACCTGGCCATGGCAACGCTGAACCGGGATGTCGATTTCTTTCTCACCCATGACCGGCGCATCGTGAACCGGTGCGACGATTCGGTTGTCAGGGACGGATATATCATCAGGCTGTCCCGGGGGATGGCCCCAAAACGCATCGCAATCGACCTCGGGCCATCAACGATCCTCGCCGTCGGTCCTGAGCTGAATTCCAACAGCACGTTCTACAGGAACGGGTTCTGCACCATCTCCCCCCATATCGGGAATGTCAGGAACCCGCGAACATTCGAATACCTCAAAGAGACCATCGCGAACCTGGGGCGACTGCTGGGTGCCCGATCCGACACCATCGCCCATGATGCGCACCCCCAGTTCCTCTCCACCCGGTATGCCAGGGAGCTTGCAGAAGCATATGGTGCGAGCCTTGTTCCCGTCCAGCACCACCGGGCCCATGTCGCAGCTTCCACGACCAGGCCCTGCATCGGTATCACCATCGATGGAGTTGGATACGGTGATGATGGTAATGTCTGGGGCGGGGAGGTATTTGCCGGACAGGTCCCTGATCTCGAACGCGTGGCACACCTGGAAACAGTCCCGATGCCCGGGGGAGACTTCGCAACAACCTATCCGGAGCGGATGCTCTATGGTATTCTCCCCGAGGGGGGTGTGCAGGAAATCCTTGCCTCCCGGGGTTGGACAGATGTCGAGCTCGACATCCTCAAGATCCAGCTCGCTCAGGGCCTGAACGTGGCAAAGACCAGCAGCACAGGACGTGTCCTCGATGCAGTATCCGCACTCCTCGGGGTTTGCCGGGAGAAGACCTACGATGGAGAGCCGGCTATGAAACTCGAGTCCGCTGCTGTCCCCGGCAAAATGAGGCCATGGGACCTTGCCTACGCCCGGGAGGGGTCCTGTGAAACCCTCCTGACAAAAACCCTCTGCCGGCGTGCCCTGAAAGAATACCAGCTCTTACGGGATCAGGGGTCACGTGATATCGCGGATATTGCAGCATCGTTCCAGTACAACCTCGCACGGGGTATTGCCGGTCTTGCGGTCCATGCTGCCCATGACCGTGACCTTGGCCTGGTGATCCTTTCAGGAGGAGTTGCTTACAACCGTGCAATCAGGGAGACTATAGCCGGCCAGGTCAGGGCTGCCGGGCTCGACTTCCTGATCAATGCCGATCTCCCGCTCGGCGACGGGTGTATCTCCTTTGGGCAGTGTGTCTATGCAGGACTTCTGGAAAACGAAATGGATCCCTATTCCAAAAAAATGGATTAGAAGAAGGCGGAAACAATACCGCGTATGTCCGGAACCATGATGATCACCTGGGTACTGACTTCCCCTGCAACTACATCGAAGGGACGGACTTCATCCAGGTACTTGTCACGACTTACCTTGAGAACGTGGGAGCCCGGAGCCAGCATGCTGTAGATGCCCGGCGTTGTCCCCCGATGGACACCATCAATGGAGACGGAACATCCTAAGGGAGTCGTGTATACGAACAGACCCCCGGTTACTGGTCCGGGATACGGCGGGATGACCGGGGTGGTTGTTGGAGGAAGGGTGGTTGGAAGCGGGGTCGGGGTGGGCAGGGGTGTCGGTGCGGCTGTTGGTTGGGGAGTCGGGGTAACCGGGGGAACGCCTGTCGGTTCAAGGGTAACTTTGTCAACGACCGTCGGCCTTGCAGCGTTTATGTTCACCGGGATACTTACCTGCTTGTAGCCGGGTTTGAACAGGGTCACATTCCGTGTTCCGGCCTGGACATTGCTTATTACTTCACCGGAAATACCCCTCTCTTTTCCGTCAATGAAGACCGTTGCGATGGGATCGGAAGTTATCAGCAACCCCCCTGTCCCGCCTTTCGTTGTCGTTGGAATGGGAGTAGGGGTTGGGGTGAGGGTGGGGGTGGGGGTACGTGCCGGGGCTGGTTCGAGGATTGCATCCACCACCGTTGTCTCGCCGGCAGTTACATTGAACGGCTCCTCCCAGGTCTGATACCCATCCATTTCCATCCTCACGAGATACAACCCGGGATCGAGATTATAAATGAGGAGAGGCGTTGATGATACCTGCATGACACCATTCAGGTAAACGCTGGCACCCGGAGGCGATGAGTCGATGTCCAGGTTTCCGGTCGTGGGAAGCGGGATGAGGGTCTTGTTTACAGATACCGTCTGGTTGGGCAATACTGCAATCGCTATCTCAAATACCTTATACCCCTCTTTCTCGATACGGACCGTCTTCAGTCCCGGCTCAACATCGGTAATGAGGATTTTTGTCAACCCCACAAGATTTCCGTCAAGGTAGACGTTTGCATCGCGGGGAACAGAATCCACCTCAACCGAACCTGTTGTTGGAGGTGGCTCCGGAGTAAGAGCAGCGATAACCGTCGTAATCCCTCCAGCGGTTACCGTAATCTCCTTCTCATACGGCAGATATCCGGTCTTCTCGATCCGGACTATGTGCGGACCAGGTATAACATCAAGGATTACCGTCGGAGTGCTGTCTTTGGGTTCACCGTCAAGGTACACGGCGGCCCCCTGTGGATCCGATTCCACAGTGATTGAGCCGGTGGTGGGTGGAACCAGGGCGAGTTCCGCAAAGACCGTGGTTGTCTCGTTTGCAAATACGATGACAGGTTCTTCCCATACCACATATCCTGTTTTTTCCAGGCGGAGGGTATGGATACCACTGCTTACATCGTGGATTGTCCGGGGCGTTGTCTGCTTGAACACTCCGTCCAGCGTGATATTTGCGCCCGTGGGGTTTGACTCAACGTATATGGTTCCATTCACGATAACTGGGGGGACCGGTTCAAGATGAGCGGCGACATAGGTGGTCTCCCCGGCTGTCACCTCAATAGGGGAACTGAAGGGCAGATATCCGGCAATCTCTACCCGGATGGTATGAATTCCCTGGGTAACGCCCGTGATTTCCAGCGGTGTAGTCCCTTGGGAAACCATGTCGAGTTTGACTTCGGCTCCAGATGGACTGGAAGTGACGTTCACCGTTCCTGTTGTCGGAGGCTGGGGGATCGCAGTCAGACCCACATTTACCACGGTGGTCCCTCCTGCAACCACTCCGATTGTGTCTTCCCAGGGGAAATAACCTGCTTTTTCTACCCGAACGGTATGGAGTTCCGCCGAAACATTGGGTATGGTCAGGTTCGTCATCCCCCGATACGCTCCATCAACCTTGACATCCGCACTGCTGGGGTTCGACTGGACCACCAGGGTCCCGGTTGTCGGGGTGGGGGGGATCTCGGTAAGGGAAATTGTTACCGGGTTCGTGATCCCAGCAGTAACCGTAACCAGGTTTTCTGAAGGATAATATCCTGGCTTTTCGACCTTGAGGGTATGGTCACCGGCGGTGACGTTGGGAATTGTCAGGGGACTGGATCCCTTATAATTCCCATCAAGCCAGACCCCTGCACCGGCAGGGTTCGTCTCGACATGCAGCGTTCCATTGGTTACCGGTGGCGGTGTGCTGCCGATGGTGATGGTCCCGTTCTGGACCGTTGCCTGGATCGGCGTACCATTTGGGTCTGAAATCTTTTTGAGGATAACATTCAGCCCGGTTATTCCATTATTGTCACCCCTTATGGTGAGGGTGGCAAGTTCCAGATTGGAGAGCGGGCTATGGTTAACCTCGAGTTTCATGACCGTGATATCAACGGTATCCCGCATCACCGGAACGACTTTCCCGGGACCCAGGATGTCAACTCCGTCAATCTCACTGAGTTCTGCCCAGTGAGGGGTCGTCACCGCAACGATCTCTGCTTTTGAGGGATCGCCCAACGATACCGTTATCTTGAAACCCGAGATCCCGTTCGGGAGTGAATCGGCAACAATAGTGAAATTTCCTGTTGTTCCGGTTGCGGGGATCGTTCCGGTTTCAGCAATAAGTGTTGTTGCCGATACCGCGCTCATGAGAGCACAGAGCAGTATTAAAGCCAGAGTGAACGCGAATTTTCGATTTGCTGTCATAGGCTCCTCCTGATTTCTCCCTTGTAAATATGAAATAAATTATTTTCCCCTCACACTTCATGGAACAGAAGGATTACATCGTTAAAGTCGATGTAGGAATTTCCATTGTAGTCAAAGAATGGAATATATTGTTCACTCTCTATCCAGTCCATGTTCAGGAAATAGGTTATGACGTCATTGAAGTCGATTTCTCCATTGCCGTTCACATCCCAGTATTTCTGGTCTCCATCAGGGTCGGTCGGATGACCGGATATACCCGGGAACGGGAGGAGACGGACCACGCTGATCGTGGCCGGCACACTGTGCGTATCGACCGGTCCAAACACCCCATCGTCATCCAGCCTGTTCACGATAGCCTTGAAGTCGATAGTGCTGCTAAACGTCGAGATGTTACCCTTCAGGTTAAACGTGGCCAGGAGTTGGTTCGTGTCTCCCGGGTTTACACCGTTACCAAGATCCAGGGCTTTTATCCGGGCAGAGTAATTCGGAAGGGTGGTGACGGACGTGTTTGCCGCCCACCATGGGAATGCGACCGACATGATGTCCCCATGGACGGAATCACCCCAGAGCGCCGTGATATCGTAGCCGCTGATACCGTTGGGCGCTTCCTCGAGGTAGAGCCTGAGCGGGGTCGTATCATTGGTGGGCACGATAATATCCCCGTTTGGAAGGACCATGGTAGTCCCTGCTGCGAAAGTGAGGTTCGGCACTCCGGCCTTGATGTATTTGTTCTGCGTTTCGCTATCGCACCCGCAGAAATTGCAGGCCGTCAGCTTCACGTTATAGGCACCTTTTGTGCTGTACGTATGTTCTGGGTTCTGATCGGTTGAACCTCCCTGCCCTGCCCCGAACGTCCAGGTCCAGTTGCTCGGCCTCCCGGTGGAATTATCGAAGAAATTCACGTGGAGGGGGATGAGACCGATGGTCGGGATGGCATAGAATGAAGCATTGGGTTTGTCACGGATGTCGATGTAATATTCTTTTACGGTGGTATTGTTACAGCATGCATTCTCATAGGTCAGCGTGACTGTGAAATTGTCTGTTCCATTCATCGTAGTGTAGGTGTGAGTCACATTCACGTTGGTGTAGTTGACGAGACTGTAGTTACCATCACCGAAACTCCAGTTCCATTTCAAGGCCGGTCCTTTTCTCACTCCTCCGCTATCTGCTGTCAGGTTAAACTGGATTGTGGTGTTGCTCCAATTGAGGCAACCTTGCGTGGGACTGGCAATGAAATCTGCAAAGGGCTGGGGACAGACCTTCGTGAAATTGATCTTCGAAGTCGTATTGCACCCTTCAATATTGCAGGCTGTCAGATTGACGGTGAAATTCTTCGCCGCATTAAGGTTAGTATTCACGTAGGTATGGTTCGGGTTCTGTTCTGTCGAATTCGACCCGTCACCAAACTCCCAGAACCATGATGTGGGGTTGTTCGTGGAGGTGTCGGTGAAGTAAACGGTGAGCGGTGTGCATCCGACTACCGGGTCTCCCGTGAAGTTAGCCACCGGAGTCAGCTTAACGATCTTTGTCACGAATGCATCGGTGAACCGGACTGCCGAGAACCCGGAGAGGTATGGCTGGAGAGCATTCTGGATTGGAAAATTGACGGATTCTGTGTAACCGGTTACAGCAATGGTTTTCCCGTCATCAGTAACAGCAATAGCCGCTCCTTCATCGTAATAGGTGCCTCCCAGGTAGGTCGAGAAGAGAAGTCCCGTCCCGGTCTGGTTTACCTGGGTGATGAAGGCATCCGGGACGAGATAACCAAGTCCCTTTGTCGCTTGAATCGGATATTTTGTCGGGAAGTTTTCTGAGTTCGTGTACCCTGTCACGAATGCCGTACCATTTGCATCGACCGCAATTCCATAGGCCTTTTCATCGTAAAGTCCGCCAAGGTAGGTGGAGTAGTTTATTCGTGAGAGGTCCGGTTCCATTTTGGTGACAAAGGCATCCCACTGACCTCCTCCAAACGTTTTCTGGAATGCATTGTCCAATGGTCGTATCGGGAAAAGGCTGATGGGTGACACCGGGGATTCGGTATATCCGGTGATGTAGGGATACAGGTCGCGGTCAACAGCTATTGCCGTTCCAACATCGTTCCCCGAACCGCCAAGATAGGTCGAGGCTTTAATATTAAGATCCCAGTCAAGCCGTGTAACGAAGGCATCCATTTCTCCAAAATTGGCATGACGGAATGCTCCGCCACTTGTAGGGAAATTAAGTGATTTTGTCGAACCCGTAACCCAGATATCGGGGAATCCTGACCCTTTTTCAACCTCCACCCCGTAGGCGTAATCATTCTTGTCGCCCCCGAGGTACCTGCCATCATAAGTGACACCATCATTCCAAATTTTTAGAACGAAACCATCCGTCCCTCCAACTGGTCCGTCAGTGAATCCCCAATCGGTTAAATTATCCGATGAGGTGTATCCAACAACAACGACGTCGTTGTATATGTAATCATCAAGTGCTATCGCAGTTCCAACGTCAGTTTTATTTCCATAAAGAATCCGCGACCAGATAAGAGCATCACCATCTGCATTCAACCTGGTGACGATTGCATCGGTATTGCCTCCATATACATCGGGACCTGCCGTTGAGTAAGTTGGATAATTCCAGGACTTAGTTGAACCGGTGAATGTCACGATTCCCGTATCATTGGAAACCACCATACCCCCTGCGAGATCATCGGAATATCCACCGATATAGGTTGAATAAACGGTACCGTCCGGCTGATCAGGACCGAATTTTGTGACGAAGATGTCCCAGCTTCCGTTCAGATGCTCTTGGTAGATGGGACCATTCGAGAGCGGGAATTGCGTCGATTGAGTCGAACCGACAACGTAGACATTTCCCCAGTCATCCATCCCAATCCCAGCACCCTTGTCATCCCTGGTCCCTCCCAGATACGTTGAGAAATCATATTGAGGATCAATGACGAGCGGCAGGGCTGCGTCATATGGCCCGACAGCGAACGTGACGATTCCCTCATCGATGGTATACTCACAGGCAACATCCGCCCGGTCACCATTGACAACCTGGTAGCACACCGGTGGGCTTTCAATGAACGTTCCTGCATTGGTGGAGACGAGCAGCGCACCGTTCTCATCGAGGGCAATCCTTTCCTGCCCGAGATACTGCATCACGATTGCTGACGGGTCAGCGCCCGGCTCAAGGATGAACTCCTTCTTCAGGATCCCGGGCCCGCCATGGTACACCAGGCTGATGCCCTCGTAGAGCCCATCATACCTCACCGAACCATACATAGGAACGCCGGTAACCCACGCATCCTCAAACCCGATGAGGAAGTTGGCCTTGCCCGCAAGTTCATCCTCTGGTGTGACTGTTACCGGCGCACGGCTGCCTGTATACGAGATCGTGAGAACCGAATGCGGTTCGGCAGTGCTGATAACTTCCCCGGAAGGAGTCAGATACACCGTGTAGCCGGCTGCATCGGCGTAATAGAGGACCTGGTCATCGGTCTGTCCATCATTCTGGATGAAGGAGATCGGAATGGTGGTGGAAAACACCTGTGCCGCTTCTCCTGCACCACATAAGAGAATAATGCTCAGAATGAGCAACGTTATAACTGGTTTCACCTTGATTTGCATACCTCATCGCTCCATGGAAAACAGATACCCAGCTTGGTGCCGTATAGGCCCGTTGCCCCGGCGGTCCCGGGGCGCACCCCGTCGATAGCCACGGCCCTGGAGGATGTACGATCGTTTACACGCTCCTGCCGGCATGAAACTGAGACTCTGTATCGATCAGATATTTAAATTATCCCTGATCGTATGACTATATAAACATTTTCTGCATTTTCACGGCTGATTCAACCGTGAATTATTGCGCAGAATATTTTTAATTCGTAATATCACTTTCAGATTAAAAAAAGAATAGTTATTAAGTCAAATTGTTCATTTTTTGAAGATACCTTTATCTATTATAATAGGGTAAATTCTGGTGAACCTTACAGAGGTGCAGTACAATGGAACTTGCGAATGCATTTGTCGGATTGATACAACTCGTAATTGCCATCATCCTTGCGGTTGTGGCCCTCTATATCGGCTATTCCACGTTTTCAAAGATTACGAAGGGAATGGACGAAGCACAGGAGATCAAGAAGGGTAATGCAGCGGTAGGCATCATAATTGCAGCCGTCTTCTTTGCCATCGCCATCGTGGTTCAGTCCGGTGTCGCCGGTATCTCTATCGGCATCACCAATGCCCTTGCAGGTGACTGGCTTTCGCTCGTAGCCGCATTTATCCAGCTTATCCTCGGTGTCGTTCTGGCCATTGCCGCCATTTACCTTGCCCTGAATGTCCTCGATCACCTGACTAAAGGTGTGGATGAATTTGAAGAGTTGAAAAAGGGGAATGTCGCCGCCGCCCTCATGATGGCCGGCGTCATTGTTGCCACCGCCCTCATCATCCAGTCCGGGGTCATCGGGATAACTTCAGCCCTTATCTGAACCTTTTTTTTTGAATGAACGCCCCCACACGGTTTTCGTTTTTTATATCATAGGGTTGGTACGATACCGACCCCCCTGCCATTTTCATGCTTTCTGCCCGGCCGTGGTAGCCACCCGCGGTTGGTATTAAAACCGCATCCACGGTTTTCATCAAGGGGGCGTGTAACCCGACAGTATCATGTGCGTTTCATCCTGTTTACATGTCTCCAGGCCACGGGATCATGTGGTTTTTTAATCCTGGCTGGAAGACCGCATGGATACCAGAAGACTTATCAGAAGCGGCCTTCACCGCTTCGTGAACCCTGATCCTGCTCCGACTTCATCTGGGGAAACAGGATTACCTCCTTGATCGAGCTCTGGTTGGTGAGAAGCATGACCAGGCGGTCGATCCCGAGCCCGACACCCCCGGTCGGTGGCATCCCGTAGGCAAGCGCGGTGATGAAATCGTAATCGATCATCTGGGCCTCGAGATCCCCAGCCTTCCTCCGCTCGTCCTGCTGTCGGAACCGCTCGTACTGATCAAGAGGATCATTCAACTCGGAAAACCCGTTTGCAATCTCCATCCCGCAAATGAAGAGTTCGAATCTCTCGGTGAAGCCGTCTTTTGACCGGTGCATCTTTGCAAGCGGTGAGTTCTCGACCGGAAAGTCATAGACCAGTGTCGGCTGCACCAGCTTTTCCTCGACCCAATTCTCGAAGAAGAGAAAGAGAAACTCCCGCCAGGACAGAGCCCCTTCGACCCCTTCGATACCCTGGTCCAGGGCAGTTTTTCTCAACTGAACAATATCGGTGGACCTGGCATCGATACCCGTGTACTCCCGCACCGCTTCCTCCATCGAAAGGCGTCGCCACGGAGGAGAGAAGTCCAACTCCAGATCACCATAGGTAACGACGTACGAACCATGGATGGCACGCACGAGATGTGTGATGATACCTTCGGTCAGGGCCATCATGTCATGGTAGTCCCTGTATGCTTCATAGATCTCGACCATGGAGAACTCGGGATTGTGCCTGGTATCGACATCCTCGTTCCGGAAATTACGCGCCAGTTCAAAGACCTTTTCAAATCCTCCCACCACCAGCCGTTTGAGATAGAGTTCGGGTGCGATGCGCAGAAACAGGTTCTGGTCAAGGTAATGGTGGTAGGTCGTGAACGGCCGGGCATTTGCTCCACCATATACAGGCTGGAGGATGGGGGTCTCGAACTCGAGGAAGTCCCGATCGGTCAGGTATGACCTCAGTAACGATACGACCCTGCTCCTGGTCCGGAAATTTTCCCGGCTCTGATCGTTCACGATGAGGTCTACATATCGCTGGCGATACCTTTTCTCGATGTTCGTCAGGCCATGGAACTTTTCAGGGAGGGGCAGAAGCGCCTTTGCGAGGAGAACGATCTCGTCCACCCAGATGGTGAGTTCCCCGAGTTTGGTCCGGAACACATGCCCACGGACACCGATCAGATCTCCCCGCTCGATATAGCGGGTGAAAAACGCAAACTTTTCCGGACCAAGGTCATTCTTCCTGATATAGATCTGGATTTTATCATCCTGGTCGCCGAGGTCGGCAAAGATAGTCCTGCCATGGTCCCGGATGGTGTACAACCTGCCTGAAGTAGTTACCCGATCTTCACTCCTCTCGTGGCCAGCGCCTGAATAATGCTCACGGATCCCGGCAATCGTATTCAAACGTTCAAAAACCGGGGGATAAAGGGGATATCCTGCCGCACGAAGCTCTTCAAGCTTCTCTAACCGTTGGTGATCGAATTCAAGGCCGGGGTCTCTGCTGTCCATGCTCATCTCCTTCCCCGTGGACTCTTACGAATGCACGGGTGAGCCTGCCGGGTGAAACCGGGATTGGCGTTCCTTTTACTATTCCCCGCGAAGCGTATTAAAAATTTATAGCAAAATGGTTCAGTTCATCAGAGAGGTGCATGGAGATGGGAAGCTGGATTCGGAGCCAGGATCATGAGGTCATTCCCCCTTGATTCGGCTAATGGCCTCTTCTATGATCTCTTTGACCCCCTCACGTTCATGGAAGAGGGCATGACGGAGGGGAACGAGCGCACGGGCATCACCTATCATCCCCAAAGCCCATGCAACTTTTTGCCGCACCCGCCAGTCCTCATCGGAGAGGGCCTTTATAAGTGGCTCAACCGAGCGTTCGTCCTGCAGACGGGCAAGTATCTCCACAGCCTTCCATCTGTTTGAAGGCTCCTCATCGGTGAGCATCGCGATGAAATGGTTAAGCCGCACCATGTACGCCGGATCGTCCTTTCCGTGTGTCATTGAAAACCGCCATACCCAAAGCAGATCGCTTCAAACCGTTATTTGCTGGTAACCGGTCCCGCAGTCCACAGGGATACCTGTATGAGATCGATCTCATCCACATCCAAATAGTTACCGGGAAGCAGATACCTTTATAAGAACACTGTTCCATTCTATATCGTTAAGCTTCGCCTTTACGGTGAATATTAATCGGACTGATTAATTTCGTTCTGGGGGACAATGTCGGAATCTGATAATTATACCCATATGAGGGGCGAGGCGTCCAAGACCAATATCGATGATTACCTCCCGGACAGCTCCCCACGGCCTCACTACGTTATCACCACCATTTATCCCCCTTCAAATGATCACCTCGAAGTTCCCGAACGGGAGGTCACGGTCAGGAACGGGTTTATCGTACCTCCTGTACCATCCCCGCGAACGGGACAAGGACGGCCAGATAGGGTTATTGTCGCCCGTCCCGAAGACGGAGGTACGGCAACCGGGGAAAGGGACCTGTCTGGGGGAATGGCATACCCCTCTGCAGAGGGAGCCTGTCCAGAGCATTCCGCCAATTTCCTGAAACCGCTAATGGTTTCCAACCTCTCCACCCTCCCGAACCCCTCGCCTGAGGGTGCGGAGCTTTCCCCCCGAAGATTCCTTTCCCACATGTCACTTCCCCGGGGGAAATTCATATCTCTCGAACGGGATGTCAGTATCATATCGCTCCTCCGCAACCTGCACCGTTCTGAGTTCAGGGGTACCTGCTGGATCAACCTTGGCGGGTCAAACATCCGTCTCGTTTATGATGCGGGCAGGATCATCCTTGCAGAATACGACAACCTTGGTGGTGACATGGCACTGTGGATGATATATACACAGCGCTTCACAAAGGGCGACGTTCTCATATCTGACCTTGATGAAGCCCAGGTTCGCCTTGCCCTCGAGTTCAACAGGCCCTGGTGCGTCAAGGGGAATCAGGAGCCTGCCTGGATAGCCTCCGGCGCAAATATACAGGATGCCGGCAACATTCAACCTGGAGGGTCGGACTCCGGTCCCGATCATTATCCGGAAACAAGTTTTGATTCTGAAATGCGACCCGTTTACCCTGATCCCGGCTCATCGGATACATCCCAAACAGGGATCGATGCGGAAACAACCAGCGGAGACACCCTTCCGAGCACAGCGGAAGAGGAAGGGAGTCTCACCGGTTCATCAGTTGAAAACGATCAACCTGGCTGGAGAAAGGATCCCGCTGTTCCTTCTCATGCCCGGAACCATGCCCCTCTACCACCAGCGGATCCTTCGAAAAAGGATATCCATGGTTCCTGCGGTCCCCTGCATTCGGAAGATCCGGCGATGGGAGAAAGATGGAAAAAAGCCCTCTACATGCCGGTAAAACCTGCAGGCACTGGAGACCGGGGTTATGACAGCCATGATAAGATAAACGGCCCGGCACCTGCAATGTTGCACGAATTCGAGTTGTTACCTGCAGATTCGGTGCTCTTCGAAGATATCCCTATCAGAAAAAAATTGAGAAAAGTCTCCGGTCCTGAACCAGCCGAGCAGTGGAAGTACATGGGGATCAACCGCGGTCAGAATAGTTCGGTCTGAACAGAGCGTTCCACGGTTTTCCCGGATTAGGGGTCATTTCTTCTATTAACAAGCACAGGGTTCCTCGGGGAACGCATCATGGTGGCCGCCGGACTTTGCTTGATTGAGATTGGAGGAAGCCGGGACGATCCGGAAGCGCTCAAAGAAGCGCTCGCGTGAACGAAAATCTGGAATGTGGACATACACCACTATCGGAAGGGGAACTTGATTACACCCGGCCGGCCGGAGGTGGTCTATATCGGAACCGGGCAGTGCGGGAGCCTCCCTTTGACACCGGGACCCCATGAATTCCCAATGCCTGCGAAACGGACCATACTGCCTGCCCATCAAATCCTGTCGCAACTTTGCAGAGAACTGTGCCGGCATGCTGCCATCATCCACGTGACGGGCTAAACGCCATTCGCCGTTTCCCGCGGGATTATACCGTTGTTTTTACAGGCTCTTCCAGAACGTTCACAAATCTCAAGCAATGCACTGCCTTTACCAGAGCCATGAGGTACTTCCCGACCCGCGTCCTCCGGTTCCGAACATCCAGCAAGTGCACTTGCAGAATGAAGATTCCACGCGAGGAAACCCTTTCCGGGCGAAAGAACTAGGATCCTTGGTATTGATATTCTAATAGCATGAAGAAAGTTGTACTCCTGTGCGGCAGCCCGCGGCCAAAAGGAAATACAGCACAGGTCATCGAAGAATGTGCAAAGGTTATCCGTGACCAGGGGCTTGAAACCGAGATCTACTCGCTTGCCGGGAAGAAAATCGAGTCCTGCACGGCCTGCTACCGCTGCAAGGAAGAGGGAAATTGCGTTCTTGATGATGATCTTGACACCTTGATCGATTCTGTCCGAAAAGCCGACGGGTTCATTGTCGCATCGCCGGTATACTTCGGAACTGCCCGGGGAGATGTCATGTCCGCCCTCCAGCGTATCGGTATGGTATCCATGGCTTCTGACAGGTTCCTTTCCTGGAAAGTCGGTGGCCCGATTGCGGTCGCCCGGAGGGGCGGGCACACGGCGACTTTACAGGAGATGTTGATGTTCTTCTTCATCAACGAGATGATCGTGCCCGGGTCGACTTATTGGAACATGGTGTTTGGTCGCGAACCAGGCGAGGTCTGGGATGACGAGGAGGGGATCAGGACTATTCGCCTCTTTGCCGAAAATGTCGCACGGGTTATCACCAGGTTGTCCTGAAAGGAGGAGCCGGGAAAGGAGGGTATCATGACCGGATCAATCATCACTGTCGAGGGACTGTATCACCGTTTCGGAGAAATCGTGGCAGTTGACGGGATCAGTTTCTCTGTAGAGGAAGGGGAGATCTTCTCATTTCTCGGTCCCAACGGCGCAGGGAAAAGCACCGCAATCAATGTACTCATAACCCTGCTCGCGATCCAGCAGGGAAAGGCCACCATTGCCGGCTTTGATGTGCAGAAAAAACCCCAGCAGGTGAGAAATTCTATCGGGATCGTCTTTCAGGACGTCACGCTGGACCGGGATATGACATGCCGCGAGATACTGGAGTTCCATGGAAGACTCTACCGGATGCCTGCGGCTGAACGGAAAAAGCGAATTGACGAACTCCTCTCCCTGGTCCAACTCGATGCAAAGCGGGATGTCCGGACCAAGCACCTTTCTGGCGGGATGAAACGGCGCCTGGAGGTCGCCCGGGGGCTGATGACCAGGCCAAGAGTCCTCTTCCTCGATGAGCCGACCATAGGTCTCGACCCCCAGACCCGTACGCGGATGTGGGAGTATATCAAGGCGGTGAACGATGAGGGCACCACCATATTTCTGACCACCCACTACATGGATGAAGCCGATCACCTGAGCGACCGGATCAGTATTATCGACCATGGGCGGATTGTCGCAACCGGAACAGCTTATGAATTGAAAAATACCCTGGGAGAAGACCTCGTTTACCTGGAAACTGCGGACCTGCCTGGCGCGCGGGCGATCCTTTCCCGCATGAACAATGTGAGGGAGATCAGGGATAAATCGCATGGTATTGTAGCCACGCTTGACGGTGACGGCACAAAAATCCTGCCGAGGATTATCGAGAACCTGGCAGGAAACGGCATACGGATCAGCGCGGTCAACCTGAAGAAACCGTCAATGGACGATGTCTTTCTCCACTTCACGGGGCGCGAGCTTCGTGATAAGGGGGCGGGGATACCGGCCAGCGCGGCTGCAAGTGCAGGGAGGCGGTAACCGTTGAATACCGGGTTCATAACGATATACTGGCGGGACATGATCCGGTTTTTCCGCTTCAGGACACTGCTCATTTCTTCACTTGTCCAGCCCGCCCTCTGGATGGCATTTTTCGGGATCGCCATGTCCGCCAATTTCGATCGGCTGACGAGCGTAATTCCCCCTATCCCTGGTGTTCCGAGCGTTGACTATCTCACGTTTATGGCCGCCGGGGTCATTGCCATGACCACCCTCTTCACCAGCCTTTTCGGGGGCGTTGTGCTCCTGTTTGATAAAAATTGGGGGCTGATGCGGGAGATCTTTGCAAGTCCGCTACCCCGAAACCATATCATTTTCGGCATCGCTCTCTCCGGCATGACCAAGGCATTCATCCAGGCCATCATCATCATGGTGTTCGGAATTATCCTCGGGGCTGCATTTTTTGCCGGGTTTGGCGCCGGACGGACCATCATCTCGATTGCCGGGATACTCCTCTTTACCGGGGTATTTTCTCTCGGGTTTCTGTTCCTGTCCGCGGCAATCTCCATCAGTCTCGAGAGCCCCGAAGGCCTCCAGGGGATCATCACCCTGCTCACCATGCCAATTTTCTTTGCAAGCAATGCCCTCTACCCAATCGATGCATTTCCCCCTCTCCTCCAGGCACTATCGGTCATCAACCCACTCACCCATCTGGTAAACGGGATCCGGTACTTTGCCATTGGTGATAACTTCCAGGCAATCGGGATCCACTATACCGCCACGCCGGTTGAGATCATCTTTTCATTCCTCCTCCTGGCAGTCTTTGCACTCCTGATGTTTGCCTTCGCTGTCTGGAGGTTCAGGAAAGCAACCGTGGCCTGATCAGGTTCAGGGATCCTGGTGAGGGTTCGTAACCAGCTCGGTTGCTGCAAGATCCCGGAAGAAGCCGGGAAGCCGGTAATAATCGTGGATAGCCATCTCGCGAAGCGAGGTTCCGGGCAGTGCAGGAGCAAACTTCCAGACGTCCTGCCCGGGTATCTTCAGGACATTTGCGGCGCGTTGCATTCCTTTTTTCCTGATCTGCTCGATCATCCCTGCAACGGCAGCCGCGGACCCTTCTTTTGCCACTCCTTTCACAGTTATACTGAAATCATCATACAGGATCGTGACCTTCCGGGCAGCTTCAGCCCGGAGCAGCGCGGTCAGGGTGCCGTTGAACCTACGTCCTTTAAACGTCAGGATGAGCACTTCCGGTCCTTTCGGCCCCGGCTTTTCGAGCACATGGAATGAACCGGCCCGGAGGGCTGGAAATTCACTGATAATCGATGCCAGGAGATCCCGTTCCTTTGCGGGGAGCGGTAAGATGGACCCTCCCCTGGAAAGGATTTCTTCAACGGAGTGGCAGACCACCGGTGAAAACCCTGCCTGGCCTCCGGTCCAGAAGACCTCACTCCGTTCGCCCTCGCCGGGAACCACCACCACGAGGTCGTGCGACTCATCGCTCCCGATACACGTCCAGCTCTTTCCTCCGAGGGAGAAGCTTGTTTTCCCCCTGGCGGCCACAAACCGGGCATCGAGTTTTCCCACGACTTCTCCATCCGGTGTTATTGCCCGAAATTCCCCACCGCCACTGATGACCGAGAAGAGGTCCTTCCAGTTGGACCTGCCGAACACCTGTTCAGCCCCTTTTCCTGCCATGAGCATATCACCATCGCGCTCGATCATCTCCATCTCAGCCATGTGTGCGAGAACCGCATCGATCTCCCTTCCCCGGATGGAGCTGAAGGGCTTGAGAACCCGGAGGAACCGCTGGATACGAGCCCGCGAGGACCGCCGTTTCCGGAGAAGCTCGAGGAGGATCTGCTGGGCAAGGACATTGAATGGTTTTTCGGGGGGCCTGAGAGGTTCCACCTCCTTCCTGCTCGCTGCCTCAATCACTGCTACCATGCATAGGAGCTCCCCGGCATCCCTCAGAACGCAGGCAACGTGAGGCGGCTTTCCTCTCCTCCCGCTTCGCCCCATCCGCTGGAGAAACGAAGAGACCGAACCCGGCGGGCCGACCTGCACCACGACATCGAGATCGCCGATATCGATACCGAGCTCAAGGGTGCTGGTGCAGATGATACACGCGCTGCCCCCGCCCGAGAAAGCCATCTCTGCCTCCCTGCGGAGGGCGGGCGGGAGCGAGGAGTGATGCACCATCAACTGCTCGATCTGCCCCGAGAGCGCACTCGTCAGGCTCTCGGCATCGGACCTGCTGTTGACAAATACCAGCGCTTTCTTCCCGGATATGAGGCGGGCAAGTGCCTGCATTCGTCGATTTTCATGCTGTTCGACCACAAATCTGAAGTGCTTCTCCTGCACCGGTGACGGTATCCGGACCAGGGCCCCCCTCCGCCTCCCTCCGGAAAGCCAGGAGAGGATTTCTCCAGGGTTGCCCACGGTAGCAGAAAGCCCTACCCGCTGGATCGCCCGGCCGGCCACCCGGTCGAGCCGATCGAGCAGGACCCTCATCTGAACACCCCGGTCAGATTCGACAAACGCATGGAGTTCATCGATGATCAGGTAGCGGAGGTTGCAGAGATCGGAAGAGAGCGTGGGTTCCATGAGGAGGACTTCCAGGGATTCGGGTGTTATCATCAGGACATGGGGGGACTCCCCCTCCTTCCAGGCACGGTCCCCCTTCGGGACATCCCCGTGCCACTTCGCCAGTTCCAGGCCGTTTGGCAGGCAGAACGCAGTGAACCGTTCCTCCTGGTCATTGATGAGGGCTTTGAGTGGGGCGAGGTAGATGGCAGCTACACCTGGAAATGCTCCTTTCATGATGCCATCGATGACCGGGATAAGCGCCGCTTCAGTCTTTCCCCCTGCGGTCGGGGCGACGACCAGCACATCGCATCCCCCGGCAACCGCACGGCAGGTCTCTTCCTGAACCGGCCGAAGCTCGTTCCACCCCAGGCGATGAGAGATAACATCTTTCACTCCTTCATGCAGCCCGGAAAAAGTCTCCATGCTCTTCATTCCTCTGTTGGCGGGCGTGCTCAAGTGGTTTTCGGCCTTCCTGGTGGAAAAAAATCTGAAATACCCATAAGATTGATGTCCTCCACCACCCCCTCAATGATGGTTGGCAGCGCCGAATTCATCAAGAAGCGGGTTGGATTGTCCCATGGAACTTATCCCATCGGCTTTGCTCCAGGTGTCTCCCCGGCCCAGCGGGCATTCCTGGTTATCCCTGGAATGCAATCAAATTGGTAGTCATTGCCCTGCCGGTCTCTGCCATCACCATTCTTATCCTCCGGTTTGGAAGGGAAGGCTCAGCAGGACCGATAGCGTGAACAGCAAAGTATCCTATTATGATTCTCCCTGTATCTCTGCCAGGAGAGAAGACCTGGTGCATCAGGAAGGTCACTCTCCCTTCCAGCGGGTATAGAGACGATGTTCTATATGAAACACATCGAGTGTCTTTCCAATGATATGGTCCACCAGGTCACCGATGTTTTTCGGGTGGTGGTAGAACCCTGGCGCTGCCGGGAGGATTGTCGCCCCGGCCTCTGCGAGGGTGAGCATATTCCGGATCTGGATGGCATTCAGGGGCGTCTCGCGGGGGACCAGCACGAGCGGTCGCCGCTCCTTGAGAGTGCAGTCAGCGGCCCGGAGCAGCAGGTTGTCGGCAAACCCGCAGGCAATACCTGCCAGGGTCTTCATGCTGCAGGGGAGCACCACCATGCCGAAGTTCCGGTATCCGCCACTGGCAAGAGGTGAGGTGAAATCAAAGGAGTCATGAGACCTCGTGGCGAGACCGACGACCTCCTCCTCTGAAAAAGACGTTTCCAGATCCAGCATCTTTCCGGCCATATCTGTCATGACCAGGTCGGACTCTATTCCAAGATCCCTGAGCACTTCGAGCATCCTGATACCGTAGATGATGCCGCTGGCCCCGGACAGGCCTACAATCAGACGCATTGGATATCCCATCCAATTGTAGTATCCTGCCATTTGAAATAAAAAGGATGGTTCGGTCCCCCCTGGAAGAATCGTTCACCCGTTTCAGAGAAGTCCAAACGCCTTATAAATTCTTGCCTTCAGCGTCTCTTTCGGATATGCACCGACCACCATATCGGCCACCTGGCCTGCGGAAAACAGGATTATGGTGGGAATTGCAGAAATTCCGAAACCTGAGGCGATACCTGGATTCCGATCAGTATTGCACTTGGCGAATGTCACCTTATCGCCGAGTTCCCGGGCCAGTTCCTCGATAACCGGTCCCACTCTCCGGCACGGCCCGCACCATTCTGCCCAGAAATCAACTACCAGGAAGCGGTGGGTTTTCAGCATGGTCTGAAAATTCGTGGCATCAACCGGATGAACCTTGAATTCCTGTTTCGGCGGGTGGAGCCGCTCTTCCATCTCGCGTAGCTTCTTCTCCCGGATCCGCTGGAGTTCATCGTCCATGGGACTATAATATGAATTCCGGTCACTTAATGGCTGCCCTGATTCCGGAACGAGAGTAAACTATATCTCCCGCAATATTCTATTATTATACTCCTGAACAGCGAGGTGGGGTAGTCAGGATATCCCGACGGGCTCATAACCCGTAGATCGATGGTTCAAATCCATCCCTCGCTATCTTTTTCTTGCGAAACGCTATCTTTCTCTCCAAATCGCTCAAGCTTGGTCTGGTAGGTTCCGCTCAGGAAATCGATCCCGGCTAAGTGTGATTCTTCGCCGGGAATGGGGACCGGATAGCATCCGGTAAGGCACCCTGTACAGAGGTCCCTCTGGGGAATGCCGATGGCTTCGACCAGGGCATCCAGGGATATGTGGTGGAGACTGCTTGCGGTGATACGTTTTCGCACCTCTTCCTCCTCCCGTTCACTGGCGATCAGCTCTTCCCGGGTCGGCATATCCACCCCGAGATAACAGGGAGACTTGATGGCTGGAGATCCAATCCGCACGTGAACCTCATTTGCCCCCGCATCCCGGATAATCCCTATGATACGGCGGGATGTGGTTCCCCTGACAATGCTGTCATCCACCAGGACTACCGATTTTTCCTTGAGGTGCTCCCGTATGGGGTTCAGCTTGATCCGGACCGCATTTTCCCGTTCTTCCTGGGATGGCATGATGAATGTCCGGCCCATGTACCTGTTTTTCATCAGGCTCTCCACAAACGGGATCTTTGACTGCTGGGAATACCCGATCGCATACGACGTCCCGGAATCGGGTACCGGGCATACCGAATCGGCCTTCACCGGAGATTCTTCGGAGAGTTTCGCCCCGATCTTTCGTCGGACATCATAGACCAGCGCACCGTCCATCACCGCATCCGCCCGCGCGAAATAGACATATTCAAAGATACAGTAAGCTTTCCTTTCGGCGACGGCAATCTGCATGGTACGCATCCCGCTCTCGTCAATGCATACCAGTTCGCCGGGGTGCACATCCCTGAGCATGGTGCCGCCAAGGGCATCGATGGCAACGCTCTCCGAGGCAATGATAAAACCCTGAGAAGTCTTCCCAATACACATCGGCTTGAGTCCCAGGGGATCGCGGAACCCGTAGAGCACACCGTCAAAAATCATGACCACCGAAAACGATCCCCGCAGGAGGCGCATGCAGCGATGGACCGCATCCTCGACACAACCGGAATTGCTCAATTCTCCGGTGATGACCTTTGCGATGAGCTCTGTATCAGTGGTCGTGCAGAAGATCTGGCCCTGGCATTCGTACTCCTCGCGGAGTTCGCGGTTATTGACCAGGCTGCCGTTGTGGGCGATGGAAACGGAATGGTTCCGGTAAACAAAATTGAAGGGCTGTATATTCTCCGGCCGGTTGGCACCCGTTGTCGGATACCGGACGTGCCCGATTCCGACCGGACCTTCCAGCCGGTTCAATATCTCAGAGTTGAAAACTTCTGCGACCAGGCCCTGGCCTTTCTGCTCATAGAGCCTGGTTCCATCGAAGGTTGAAATTCCGGCGCTCTCCTGCCCCCGGTGCTGGAGGGCATAGAGCGCAAAATAAAGTGAGAATGATACACCGCCAGCATCCCTGATGCCAACGATTCCGCACATGATCGATCACTAGTGGGTGGGGATCTTTGGCCTCTTGTTCACCCACTTATAGTTCCGTATCCTCGCGCTTCTACCAAACCCGCAGGCGGAACATACCCTGTGCCGCAGGTGGAAGGAGATACTCCCGCACCGCCTGCAGGCGATATGCGTCTTGCCTGACCGTTTTCCCATTGACGGAGTGCCCTTTGACATATCGATTCACTTCTCGCACAACTCATTCCACGGATGGAGAGATATAGATCACATTGTCACCGCGGACAATCAGCGTTCCGACACCGCGCACCTGACCGTCCTCGGCAACCTCTTCAGCCCTGTCCAAAACAAGGTTCATATGGACGTCATATCCCTGCAATACGCCCCGAAGCTCCCTGCCGCCCTTGAGGGAGACGATTACTGGCTGCCGGTTCAGCACCTGATCCAAAATATCCAACGGCCGCTTAGTCATACGTATTCCCAGTTTTCCATCACTTTGGAGTAATTAATGTGCGTGGGAAGTATACTTAAACCTTGGCGAGTGACCCTGCATCAACTCGTCCGGCGCACTGGCTTTCCGTCTGCACGTCATGAGATATGCCACACATCCTGAAATGCTTTTTCATCACCGGGTAATAACGGGTATAAGGACATGGCAAGAATAACGGGGAAGAAGCGGCACAGTATCAGGAAGTCGCAGGCAACAGCCCTCTATGCATTGCTTGGAGAGGAGATCGGGGCATCAGCAGGGCTCTTTTGGAGCGAGAGGGTGGAGCGGCTCGAGACGAGCGCCGGAACCGTGTTATACCTCATCGACAAGAAACCCAATCTCATGGAAAGGGATGGCTGGGTGTTTCCCACGCTGAAAGGGCTTCTCGAGCACCCGTTTCCCGAACGACGGGTTGTCGTTGATAGCGGGGCGGTTCCGTTCGTAGTGAACGGCGCCGATATCATGCGTCCCGGGACCGTTACTGTTTCCAGCGATATCCAGGCCCAAAGGCCGGTACAGGTCGTTGAAGAGCGGCATGGGAAACCAATTGCCGTTGGAATTGCACTCTTCGATTCGGCCGGACTCCTGGCAAAAACGTCGGGAAAGGTAGTAAAAACGATACATTATATCGGCGACGATCTCTGGAACCTTGAGTTCTGAAGGGAGGGAGGTACGCCTAAAAATTTCCTGTCCAATCTGGCCATTTTTTAAAAAAGAGATACTATTAAATAAAAACCAATAGACAACTTTGCTATGGTAAAATTTCTCGATTCGCTCCTGGGCAAGTCGACTCCCTCCACTGAGGATGACTACATGGATCTTGACCTTGAAGCCTTTGAGGAGGCCGAGATCGGGGCCCCGGCAATGTTCGTCAAGATCGCGCAAATCAGCGATATCAAAGAGAGTCCGCGGATCAAGGACGAGGTCTACAACGCCAATATCGTGATCGTGGATATCTCACGTCTGAAAATGGACAAGGTCATGTATGAACGGGTCCTGAAGGACTTGAAAGAAGTGGCCAGGGATGTCAATGGAGACATCGCCGGGCTCGGTGACCAGCACTATGTCATTATCACCCCTAACTCGGTAAAGATCTCACGGGATAAGATCGGTGGGGTCGAATAGGTGCGGACAACTGTTCCCGGACCGTGCCCTCTCTGCAATACCGAGATAGAATACCTTTATCACACCGAAAACATCCCCTATTTTTCCGAGCTCCTGATTATTTCTGCGGTATGCCCTACCTGCGGATGGCGGTTCATCGACACGCAACTCCTAAAAAATGCAGAACCGTCCCGGTGGGAACTACCCCTCGGATCGCCTGATGATATGAACGTCAGGGTGGTGCGTAGCATGACCGGCGCAATTTCCATTCCCGAGCTCGGGATCAGGATCGATCCAGGTCCTGCCTGCGAAGGTTTTGTCTCAAACGTTGAGGGGGTCCTGAACCGGGTAGAGGCTGTGCTCGACAATCTCTGCTCGTGGGCCGATACTGATGAAGAACGGGAACAGGCCTGCCTCATGAAAGACCGCCTGAACGAGGTCAGGGGCGGCAGCCTCCCGGTCACCCTGGTCATCGAGGATCTTTCAGGGAACAGTGTGATCATTGCTGACCATGCACGGGTCTTCCGGATTGAAAGGATTTCCGGGGAACCGGGAGAAGAGTAGGAACGAGGGTTATTCAGGAGAAGGGGATCCCATTGAGCCGGATACCCGGATCGCGGGTGATGCTCCCGACGACAGCTGCGTCAGGAACCTCTGCAACGATCTCCGGGAGGTTTTCTTCCGGCGCGATGAAGGCATACCCCATTCCCATGTTGAATGTCCGGTACATCTCATCCCGGTCAATGCCACCGTTTTCCTGGATCCACCGGAAGACTTCCGGGACCGGCAACGGAGAATCAATCGAGAAGCCATACTTAGTCAGGCGGGAAAAGTTGAGCAGCCCGCCACCGGTCACATGGCACATACCGGAGACCGCGGTCGTCTTGCACACCCTGAGTGCTTCCGCATAGATCCGGGTCGGTACAAGCAGCTCCTGACCGAGTGTCCTCCCGTTGGAAAGCCGCTTCTCCCACGCGTCCATGGCATCGACAACACGCCGCGCAAGCGTGAGCCCGTTGCTGTGGATACCTGAAGAGGGAACCCCGAGAATGAGATCACCGGGACGGATAGCCTCCCCGGTAATGATCCGATCCTTCTCCTGGATGCCAAGACAGGCGCCGGCAAGGTCGAGACCGGTGACCATCCCTTTCAGGGTTGCCGTCTCGCCACCGACAATGTCGATATTTGCCTGGCGGGCCCCCTCGTTTAATCCTCTGCCGATCTGCTCCATCTTCGGGATCGAGACCTCCTCGGCAGCAATATAATCGACGAAGGCCACCGGTTCGATATTCATGACATAGAGGTCGTTGACGTTCATTGCGATGCAGTCGATGCCGATGGTCCCCCACTCCTGCATCCGGTCTGCAACAAGCATCTTGGTCCCCACTCCGTCAACGGTAAGTGCCAGGGCGTGGGTTCCGCAATCTATCAGGCCGGCAAAGTGCCCGACACTCCCCATCATGGTAACCGTCCCGACCCGTCGGAATGTAAGCGCACGGACCAGGGCTGATATTCCTTCCGCCTCACGGGAGATATCAACACCCGATTCCCGGTAGGAGAACGGTTCAGGCATCGTCCTCCTCGGAGAGCCTGAATTCGTCGTGGAGGACCCGTACAGCTTTCGGACCGTCTTCCTGCCTGATAACGAAGGATATATTCACTTCAGAAGATCCCTGCGAGATCATCATGACGTTCACCCCGGCATTGCCGAGCGCAGTAAAGATACGTCCACCCGTCCCCTTGGCACCGGCCATGCCAACCCCTACCACAGCGACTGCACAGACGTCGCGGTTGGCGGTGGCCTCGCGTATCATTCCCTGCCGGACCAGTCCCGACAGGGAATCGATGGCAACCCCGGCCTGGCTTTCATCCACGATCAGTGAGATGTTTGCCTCTGAAGAACCCTGAGAGATCATCATGACGTTGACCTCCTTGTCAGCGAGGGCCGAAAAGATAGCTTTTGCAACCCCGGGCCGCCCGATCATCTGGGCACCACAGATGTTGATCAGGGCGACTTTGTCAATATAGGTGAGAGCCTTGACCACCCTGCTGTCCCGCTTCTCATGTCGAACGATGGTCGTGCCCGGGTGCGACGGATTGAAGATATTTTTCACCCGGACCACGATGTTCTTCTTCATCGCCGGTTCGATAGAACGGGGGTGCATCACTTTCGCACCGAAATAGGAAAGCTCCATGACCTCGAGGTATGAAATGGTCGAAATCACCCGTGCGTCCGGGATAAGCTGCGGATCAGAGGTCATGATCCCGTCAACATCGGTCCATATCCAGATCTCGTCGGCATCGATCCCGGCACCGACAATCGCCGCAGAATAGTCAGAACCGCTCCGGCCGAGTGTCGTGACGATTCCTCGCTCGGTGCAGCCCATGAAGCCCATCACGACCGGAACCGTCTCGGTCAACAACGGTTGCACCCGGCTCCGGATCCTTCCCTCGCTCTCCGGGAGCGCCATGGCCTCCCCGTGCTGCGATGTGGTCAGGATGCCCGCCTCGCACCCGTCCAGGACCATGGATGGGATGCCCCTCTGCCTGACAGCAGCAGAAACCACCAGGGAATTCAGGCGCTCTCCATAGGTGATGATGTAGTCCATCGATCGGGGGGTGAGCTCCCGGAGATTATGGACGGCGTTCAGGATGTTTTCCAGGTCAGAGAGGCGTTCTTCGATCTGGTTCCCGACATCGCCTGCACAGTCGGCCGCGACCTCCGAGAGGACTTTCATGTGGCGGAGACGGAGCGAGCTTATGAGCGGCGCAATCGTTGCAGAACTCCGGCTGTCCGCGATTTCCTGTGCTATGGCGATAAGCTGGTCGGTGACGCCCCGCTGGGCTGAAACAACGATAGCCAGCTCATGCCCGGCCCTGTGATACTCTTCGACGATGTCCACTGTTCTGCCGAGGCTATCGGCATCAGCAACTGAAGTTCCTCCAAATTTCATCAGAAATCTCATTCGGGGTCACGTTTTTCTTTGTAACTGCGTTCTCTATCTTTATGTACCTATACGATCCACGTTATAATAAGATGCATTCCGATGATGTCCAGGATGCACATGTCCTCGTAATCGGGAGTGGCGGGGCTGGCGTCCGTGCAGCGATTGAAGCAGCAGGATATGGGGAAACCCTCCTGGTATCGAAGACGCTGGCCGGCAAGGGGGGCTGTACCACCATGGCCGAGGGAGGTTACAACGCAGTCCTCCGGGAACAGGACTCCTGCGAAATCCATTTCGACGACACCATGAAAGGAGGGGCATGGCTCAATGACCCGGAGCTGGTCCAGGTTCTTGTGAAGGAAGCTCCTGATCGGGTCCGCGATCTCCTCAGGTGGGGAGCTGTCTTTGACGTCACGGACTGCTGCCAGGTCGCCCAGCGGCCCTTTGGCGGACAGCGTTTTCCACGGACCTGCTATGCCGGTGACCGGACAGGGCACGAGATGATGCTGACCCTCATCGACCGCCTCCACGACACCGGTGTAATGGTGGTCAACGAGGTGACTATCATCTCGCTGCTGAAAGACGGAGCGCGGGTGAGCGGGGCTGCGGGCCTGGACCAGAAGGGCAATCTCTCCATCTTCCTTGCCGATAGCGTTGTGCTTGCAACGGGAGGGGGGACTAAGATCTACGATATCTCAACCAACTCTTCGAGCGGTACAGGTGACGGCTACTCCCTCGGGTTCGCTGCCGGGGGTGAGCTGATCGACATGGAGCAGGTTCAGTTCCATCCTACCGGTGCGGTGTTCCCCTACGATGCACGGGGGCGGCTGGTAACCGAAGCTGTCCGCGGTGAAGGCGGTATCCTGAAGAACGCTCGTGGTGAGCGGTTCATGAGCAGGTACGACCCTGAGCGGATGGAGCTCTCCACACGGGACGTCGTTGCCCGTGCCATCGCGACTGAGATTATGGAGGGGCGGGGAACAAGGAATGGTGGGGTGTATCTCGATGTTACCCATCTTCCCCGGAGCCAGGTTGAGACCCGCCTCCCGGTCATGCTCGAGCAGTTCCTCCAGTTCGGGGTCGACATCAGGGAAGAACCGATGGAAGTGGCGCCGACAGCCCACCATATCATGGGAGGCCTCCGAATCACCGCCGGTTGTGAAACCACGGTCCCGGGACTCTACGCCTGCGGAGAGGTGACCGGGGGTGTCCACGGAGCAAACCGGCTCGGCGGGAATGCTCTCGCCGATACCCAGGTCTTTGGGAGGCGGGCTGGCGAATCGGCGGGTAAGGCGAAAAAAAGGGAGAAAAGAGCAGACCCTGTCCAGATCGAAGCGATCAGAAAAGAGCTAGAATCCTTTTTTCACGGCGACGTGTATCCCTCAACAATGATACGCTCACTCCAGACTGCGATGTGGGAGGGTGCCGGTATCTTCAGGAATTCTGCCGATCTCGAAAAGACACTGGGGATTATCGGGCACCTTGGAACACTCCGGCTGAAAGCGGCAACACCGGCGAATCTTGCAGGGTGCTGCATTGCCCGGCACATGCTCGTCTGTGCGACCCTGGTTGTTCGCGGAGCACTCCTCCGCAAGGAATCCCGTGGGGCACATGTCCGGACAGATATCAACCAGGCATGGGATGGCCCAAACTCCCCATACGGCCATACCTACCAGTCACTTTCACGGCAGGGTATTGAAACGGCGGTGAAGTCATGAAGGATATTTCGGTCAGGGTGTTCCGGTATGACCCGGAAACCGATGAACAACCTCACTACCAGCACTACCTGGTTAAAGTCCGCGAAGGGGCACGGGTGCTGCACGTCCTGCATGCTATCCATGATGAGCATGACCCCACGCTTTCGTACCGTTACTGCTGCGGATCCGGCCAGTGCGGGAGCTGTGCAGTCAGGGTGGACGGCGAGCCGGTGCTTGCATGCACCGAAGAGGCACGGGACGGTATGACCATTGATCCGCTCGATCTCCCGATCCAGAAAGACCTTGAGGTGGACATGGAACCTTACCTGGAGGCGATATCCTCGCTCGAACCGGGTAGTGAGTTCCGGATGCCGACACAGGAAGAAGTCGAGGCCATCAAGCCGCTCCGGAGCTGCATCGAGTGCCTGGCCTGCGTCTCAGCCTGTCCTGCCCTGAAGGTGATCGATTTTGCCGGCCCCACGGCCATGCGCGAGGATATGCGCCTCTCCCTCGATCCCCGCGATACACGTGACCGGGTCACTGAAGCGGTCTCCAGAGGCCTTTTTACCTGCACTTCCTGCCAGGCCTGCTGGAAGGTATGTCCGAAAGATATCCAGATCCCAGGAAAGGCTATCGAGAAGCTGCGGGCGCTTGCCAACAGGAAGGGGCTCACGCTGCCCCGTCACCAGGCGGTTGAAAAACTGGTTCGGGAGACCGGAAGGAGCGTGGACAGGATTGGAATCAGCTTCCTCGAGCAGGTCCCCGAGGTTCTTGAACCATACGGGGAAGCGAAAGGCATGATCGGGTTTTTCGTCGGGTGCATGTACAACATGCGCCTCCCGCAAACGGCCCTCGATGCTATGGAAGTCCTCCGACGAAACGGAATCCGGGTTATCATACCAAAGGAACAGATCTGCTGCGGATCTCCTCTGATACGGACAGGTCAGATCGGGTACCTGGAAACACTCCAGCACCGCAACATCGAGTCCTTCGTCTGCCGGGGGATCGATGTCGTGATGACCATGTGCGCCGGGTGCGGTTCCACGCTCAAGAATGATTACCAATGCCCTTTCCGGGTGATGGATATCAACGAAGTGCTATTGAAATTCGGTATCGAGCCCCCCGCACGGCTTCCGGTGAAGGCAACCTACCACGATCCATGCCATCTCTTGCGGGGGCAGGGTATCCGGACCGAGCCCAGGGAGCTGATCAGCCGGGTCGTTGAGCTTGTTGAGATGCCATCCATCTGCTGTGGTTCGGGGGGCGGCGTGCGGTCAGGAGTGCCTGAAGAGGCTGCAGCCCTGGCCGAGAACCGGAGAAAGGAGATCGAGAAGACGGGGGCAGACATCGTGATCAGTTCCTGCCCGTTCTGCGAGTACCATATAATGGAGCATACCGACCGGCCGGTGAAGAATATCACGACTGTCCTTCTCGAGGGCTACCGGGAAAAAGACAAAAGGAAAGTCCGGGAAGACTGGTCGTAACCGTTTTTACACGGTTGCAAGAGCGGTGAGGAGAATACAGACACTGACCGGGATGAGAAGGTTGTCATCGAGAGGTGAAAAGAGTTCCACCAAACCGGCGACAAGAGAGACCAGCGCTGCAGTGATGGCTGGCAGGAAGGGAAGGAGGGCGATGAAGCAGAGGGTTATACCTGCCAGGGAGCCCTCAATGGTCTTTCCATGGACAACCTTTGCCCGCCCGAAGTAGAAGCCGATGATGGTCGCTGTGCCGTCCAGCACGGCCAGGGCGATGATTGCCGGAACAACGGCTGATTTATCAAAGAAGATGACGCAGAACAGGGAGCTCACGGCAAAAGTGAGTGCTCCTCTTCCAGGCAATGCGCCCCGCCGCTCCAGGGAATCTACCAGTCCCGAGATTACCGGAACACGGTATCCCCGGAGGATTGCATCGGTAAAAAGAATTCCGGTAAAGGTGCCGAGCATCAGGACAGCGAGGGTCAGTTCTTTGGGGGCTGCGAAAATGAGGGCTGCGATGCCCAGCCCAAAGAGCATATGAACGATTTTCCGGTAGAATTCACGCATCTCCTGGTGCGTTTGTCGGCAGGGTGCATAATGCAACCGGATATAGCTCCCTTCCGATTCGGTTAATAGTTCCCGGAAAATAAATGATGGGTGGATTCAAACACATGGCGTCAGGATACAGTTCCCTGGGCTCGCAGATATCGGCTGCCGCCTGCAGCACCGACCGGGTGGAGACCGGGGGTATCAGTATCCCACGGCTGACCGCTGAGTTCTGGACGTCCCGGCAACGGAACGCCTCGCCGCTTCATGAAGTATCCTACCGTGCTTGCTTCAAGCCGCAACTCCCCCGGTTTTTCATAAACGGGACAACAGGAATTGGCGACGTGGTCTATGATCCCTTTTCAGGCCGGGGGACCACGGTCATTGAAGCGGGTCTTCTGGCAAGACAGGTGATTGCCAACGATTCAAACCCCCTCTGCCGCATCCTAACCCGCCCCCGGTTCTACCTCCCCTCTGAATCCGATGTCAGGGAGCGTCTGTTCACCATTCCGATGCTCCAGGGGGCCAGGGCCGGGATCGATCTCTCCATGTTCTATCACAGGGATACCGAGTCCCAGCTTATTTCGCTTCGAACCTATCTCTTGGAACGTGAAGCAGCCGGTGATGAGGATCATGTTGATGCCTGGATCCGGATGGTGGCCACGAACCGTCTCACCGGTCACTCCAGCGGTTTCTTCTCGGTCTACACCCTCCCTCCCAACCAGGCTGTCACCCCCTCCCGCCAGGAACAGATTAACCGCAAGCGAAACCAGGTGCCACCGTTCAGGGACGTCCGGGAGCTCATCATCCGGAAGACCCGTTCGCTGTTGAAGGGGATAACCCAGCAGGAGCGGGTTGCCCTGAAAAAAGCCGGTGATGAAGGCCTGTTTCTCACCGGGGATTCCCGCGATACCCCGGCCATTCCCAGGGATGCGGTCCGGCTCACTGTAACCTCCCCCCCGTTTCTCGATACCGTTCAATATGCAAAGGACAACTGGCTCCGGTGCTGGTTCAACGGGATTGATGAACGGGAAGTCGAGCGGAAGCTGACGGTTACACGGTCGCTTCACGAATGGTGCAGGGTCATGGCAGGGACCTTCAGGGAACTCTACCGCGTTACCGCCCCGGGGGGATATGTTGCCTTTGAAGTTGGGGAAGTCCGGAAAGGACGAATCAGGCTCGATGAGCATATCGTTCCAATCGGGGATGATGCCGGGTTTCGCCCCCTGGCCATCATGGTAAACCAGCAAACGTTTACAAAAACGTCCCATATCTGGGGTGTCGAAAACAACGACTCAGGGACCAACACCAACCGGATAGTCCTCTTCAGGAAAGAGGAATGAATGAATCACCGCATCAGGAACTCGTATGCCGAAAGGGCCGCCTTCGCCCCCTCCCCTGCCGCGGTAATGATCTGTTTGGTCATGATATTGGTCACATCGCCGGCAGCAAAGATGCCGGGGACACTGGTGTGGCAGTTGATGTCGACCTCGATCTCCTTCTGATCATTCATCGCAACCAGCCCTTCCACGAATGAGGTATTCGGGATCCATCCGATTTCAAGGAAAATGCCGTCAACGGCGATCTCGGTCTCTTTCCCGCTGTCCCTGTCCCGGATTATGATGGCGGAGAGCATATCGGTCCCCCGGAGGGCCGAGATGATGGCATTGGTATGGGTAATGATGTTCTTCTTCTTCGCGTAGAGTTTGACGTAGGCCTCATCCGCCTTGATCCTGCTTCTGACGATGAGATGCACTTCTCGTGCGATACCGCTCATCTCGATTGCGGTCTGGAGGGCTGAATTGCCACCTCCTACGATGGCCACCACCTTGTTCCTGAAGATCGGACCGTCACAGGTCGAACAGACCGAGAGCCCGCGTCCCCAGTACCGGTCCTCGCCTTCGATTCCCAGGGTCTTGGGGTGTTTCCCCTGGGCGAGTATCACCGACCGTGCCCGGTAGGACGAGCCGGTCGCGGTATTGACCTTGAATTCGTTGCCGCTCCGGTCAAGGATGAGTGCCTTGTCAATCTCGAGCCTGATGTCCTGGGAACGTACCTGCTCCTCAAATTTCCTCATCAGATCGTCGCCGGTGATTTTTGGAAAGCCCATGTAGTTTTCAATCGACCATGACTCAACGGCCTGCCCCCCGATATTCTCGCTGATGACCAGGGTCTTCAGCAGCTTCCGGGCGCAGTAGACCCCTGCGGTGAGACCGGCCGGTCCTGCTCCGATGATAAGCACGTCATACAGCTCTGGGACCTTCTCTTCGCCGAACAGCTCGTTCAACCGCTGCGCGTCAAAGCCAACGATTACCTCTCCATCCACAGTGACAACGGGAACCCCGTACTGGCCGGAGATCTCGACCATCTTCTTTGCCTGCTCCTTATCTGCCCCGACGTCGATAGACGTGTAATCGACTCCCTGCCGTTCGAGGAAGGCCTTGACCATCCGGCAATAGGGGCAATTCTTCGTGGAATATACGGTGACCCTCGGCATTCATCCCTGAACTAGAACTGAAATTGTAATAAAAGTGATGGACTGGCTGGAGACCCGGTATACAATTTACTGGCGTGCCTTTCCGGCCCTGTGCAGGATCCGACCGTTCCGTGGAGAGACGGATAAATCTCCCCTGGAAAAAGTCTCCCCTGCAAAAAGGATGGTTAAAAAAAAGAGGCAATTCTGCTCTGTAGAAAACCATGGGTGAGGAAAATTGTAAGTGTTTGTTGCTCGCTGATCTCTTATTTGTCTGCTTCATTGACGAGACATCGAATTATGGAGACGCTGCATCTCATGGTCGTCGTTACACCCCTTGTCGTTTAGGATTTTCTAAAGAGTTGAAAATTCAGGAGATCTCCCGGAATATTTTTTTAAACACGTTACAAACCGGGCATTTATCAGGAGCCTTGCCAAGAAAGATATTTCCGCATACCGGGCAGAGCCAGACCGTCCGGTTGGACATGTCCTGCCCGGCATTCAGGGATTTAAGCGCTTCCTTGTAGAGCCCGGCATGGACTTCCTCTGTCTGAAGGGCATACCGGAATGCCAGGAGTGCATCGCTCTGTTTTTCTGACTCTGCTTCTCTTACAAAGGCAGGATACATCTCGGTATACTCATGGGTTTCATCGGCGACGGCTTTTTCCAGGTTCTCCTTCGTGGAGCCAATCATTCCCAGCGCTTTCATGAGTTTGCGGGCATGAATGGCCTCGGCCTCCGATGCAGCCCTAAAAAGCCTGGCGATATTCAGGTAACCGTCGGATTCTGCTTTCTCTGCAAACGCCAGATATTTCCGGTTTGCCTGGGATTCCCCCGCAAACGCCTCCAGTGCATTTTCTCTTGTTGCCATGAACGAACATCTGGAAGAATTATCATATCAATATATTCTTCGGGTCATCCTGTCCAGGACACGCAAACCTCCCCCAGGAATCCCATTTGCGCCCCCTGCGATTCACCCGGTTCGCAACGGGATTAACAAGGTTTTCGGCGGGATGAGGTGTGATGCGATGGAGAGCTTTTTAACCTCACATCGTCCAGTATATGATACAGTTCTAATCAAACTGTTCGAGAAAGAACCATGTATAAGTCGAATTATGGTGGTCCGAGAGACAGGCCGCCCCGGGAAATGACAAAAGTCATATGTTCAGACTGTGGAAAGGAATGCGAGGTACCGTTCAAACCAACCGAGGGAAGGCCGGTGTACTGCCGGGAGTGCCTGCCCAAGCACAGGCGTCCCCGGTACTAACTTTTTCTCCGGGTTTTACCCCATAAGGTTCTGGTAATTTTTGCCTGGTTTTCAACGATTTTCTTCTTGAGGGGGAGTGCTCATGCATAGAGGGTGCTTCCACGAAAGATAGTGCGTTCCTTCGCCGTCTGTTTTTACAAGAGCAAATAGCAACTCTTTTCTGGAAAAGAACCTGACATTCCGGATATTGGCGTGGGATGAGAGTTGATGAAACCGATGCGGGAGATTTGTTCACATGATCGGCCAAGAGAAAAGATACGGACGAGGGGGCCGGGCAGTCTCTCCAACCAGGAGTTGGTGGCTGCCATCCTCGGGAGCGGGGGACCAGGATATGATGTAAGGAGCCTTTCAAAGGAAATTGCCGGTATGGTCGAGGAAGGTCCGACTGCCGTGTGTTTCCAGACTCTCTCGCGCATCAACGGTGTAGGACCTGCTAAAGCGTCCCAGATCCTCGCTGCCCTCGAACTGGGGCGGCGGTTGTTCTCACCGGAGCAGTCATCCAGGAAAAAGATATCTGCTCCCGTTGATATCCTTCCCCACGTTGCATTCCTGTCGGGGAAGAAGCAGGAACATTTTATCTGCATCACGCTCTCCGGAGCACATGAAGTCCTGGCCGTCCGGACCATCACCGTCGGGCTCCTCAACCACAGCCTGGTCCATCCGCGGGAGGTCTTTGCGGATGCCATCACCGACCGGGCAGCAGCCATTATCTGCGTCCACAATCACCCATCAGGGACACTTGAGCCGAGCAGCCAGGATCTTGCCATCACCCGTCAACTCGCTGAGGCCGGGACTCTGCTTGGCATCCGCCTTCTCGATCACCTTATCATCTGTGACACCGGCTGGCTCTCTATGAAAGAGCAGGGCCTCATGTAACGCCTGCCTGAAGAATTCGCCCCATCTCGTTTCCCTTCCGATATGCTTCCTCCAGAAGTTCCGGCCGGGTACACAGGTCCTGAATAGTGTCCATATCCCTGATGAGCAGGTCTTCCCAGTAGCTGACATCGATGATCTGGAAAAAGGCTTTGACCGTAAGCTTTGCCCCGTCAAAGACGTAAGGTACGTTCATTCCGGCAATTCCAAGATACAGGCCGAGACGGGATTTTCGCTTGGCTTCGGTGACCATCGGTCTTCCCCTCATATATTTTGCCATGAAGTAGACCTGGAACCGGTCCATGAAGGACTTCAGATGTCCGGGTATTCCCATGGTCATGACCGGTGTTGCAAGGATTACCCCGTCAATATCCCGGAATTTCCCGTATATTTCTGTCATATCGTCCTTCATGGCACATGCTTCATGCTCCCTGCAGTAGAAGATTTCCCGGCAGGCGCGGAACTCGAGCGTCGTTACCTCAATCTTTTCGACTTCGCATCCGGCATCGACCGCACCCCGGATCGCCTCCTCCAGCAACTTTGCTGTATTTCCCGACAGTCGCGGGCTGCCGAGGAGGGCGATAATCTTTGCACCCATGCCTGAATGGTTTCCGCCGGGACGTGCATATAGTTTTGCAGCTCTTCACCCATGTCGGATTCGGACTGAATTACCCTTTATTTTCGATTTTACCCCGTATTTTGAAAGAAACAAAAGTGATATATAATGTCCGCACCCATAATTGGATCCGGTGATAAAACTGCCCGAGAAAGCGAAAGCCGGCCAGAAGGTAGGTCCTGGGAAGTACGTCTGCCTTGACTGCGGAAAGGAACTGGTGCTTGATGCGGTTGAGCAGGATCTCAGGAAGTGCCCGCAGTGTGCGTGTGAACAGTACCAGTGCTTCCCCATGACCCATATCCGCCCGGATATCAAGACGCCTGAGGATGTAATGCATCCACCGAAGCGTGGGAAGAGCAACCTGTAATATCCTTCTAATTTTTATGAGCGAGGGTGCGGGAACGGGATATCCGCTGTCCTGATACCGTCCCACCAGTATTTCCATGCAGGATGCCTGCAAGGTTATTTTTAAGGGGGAGCCAGATTATCTCTCACAGGAGGTGTTAAGTGTGGTAAATGTATCAAAAGTAGGAGAAGTGTATGAATGTGAGATCTGCGGGAATGTCGTGGAGGTCAAGGTCGCCGGAGGCGGTGAACTTATCTGTTGCGGCGAGCCGATGAAGCTGAGATAACGGTGATTTATTATGGTAACAAAAACCGAGATGAAGGATCTTGAACAGATGATCGGGAAGGTGCCCAAGTTCTTTAAAGAACTCACGGTAAAAGACCCGAAGATGTACGAGATGGTGATGAAACTCGAGGGGCATATCTGGGACGACGGGGTACTCACCCGCCAGACCAAGAAGCTCATCGCGGTTGCAATCGCGGCATCGCTCCGGGATCAGCATGCGACACGCGCGCAGCTGGAAGGAGCCGAGAAGCTTGGCGTCACCAAGGCCGAAGTGGAGGAAGCCCTGCGGGTAGCATTCCTGCTTGCCGGTATGCCAGCCTATGTTTATGGTAAGGCACAGCTGGACGAGCTGATGAGGGAGTGAGGAAGAAATGTGTATAGGTGATTATGGTTCCATGCCAATCATCGGCGAGCCTGCCCCGGACTTCGAGGCCCTCACGACCAGTGGAATCATCAAGCTCTCAGACCTTAAAGGGAAATGGATCATCCTCTTTTCCCACCCAGCTGACTTCACGCCGGTATGCACGACCGAGTTCATGGCATTTGCCGGTGTTGCAGATGAGCTAAAGAACATGAACGTGATGCTGTTAGGACTCTCCATCGACAGTGTCCACTCTCACCTGGCATGGATCAAGAACGTCAAAGAGAAGATGGGCGTCGACATCCCCTTCCCCATCATCGCCGATCTCGATATGAAGGTGGCAACGAAGTTCGGAATGCTCCACCCCGGCCAGAGCTCGACGTCAACCATCAGGACGGTCTTCTTCATCGATGACAAGGGTATCCTCCGCGCAATGCTCTACTACCCGATGCAGAATGGCCGGTACATCCCTGAGATTATCAGGCTGGTCAAGGCGCTCCAGACCACCGACAAGTACAATGTCGCAACACCTGCAGACTGGCAGCCGGGAGACAAGGTGGTCGTTCCGTCACCCAAGAACAAGGCTGAGATGGATAAGCGTCTCACCGAAGGCTACGAGTGCAAAGACTGGTACCTGTGTTTCAAGAAAATTTGATCTCTTTCTTTTTCCCTTTTCCCATGTACCACAGGCTCCGGAAACAGGCACCTCTCCTCTGAGTCCTTCCGCAAGAACCCTATCCTTATAACCTCTCTGATAAACTCCTTCATCATGCCAGTTAAAGTCCTTGCCTTTGCCGGGAGCCCCCGCCGGCATGGCAACTCCGAGACATTGCTTGACTGGGTTCTTTATACTATGCGGCAGGACCCTGAAGTCGAGGTGGAGAAGGTGGTGCTGGTCGAGGCCAACATCAATCCCTGCCGGGGATGCAATGCCTGTGAGACCCTGAATAAGTGCGTCCAGCGGGACGGCATGGATTATCTCCACGACCGTATTATCAACGCTGATATCATCATCCTCGCAGCCCCGATATTCTGCATGGGCGTCTGTTCACAGGCCAAGGCACTGATTGACAGGTTCCAGGTCTTTCGATCGAGGAAATATGTCCTCAGGCTCCCCATTGTCCCACCGGAGCGGAAGGGCAAGCGCCTCGGCATATTTCTTTCCACCGCCGGGCAGAACTGGGACCACGTCTTTGACGGAGCGATCCCTTCGGTCAAGTGTTTCTTCCACGTCATCGAAGTGAAGGATAAGGACATCCATTACCTGATGGTGAATAACGTTGACGAAAAGGGCGCCATCCTCAAGCATCCCACCGCACAAAGGGAGGCCGAACGCCTTGCCCGGGAGGTCATCACTGAGGTCAAGGCCCGGCTTGCGAGGTGAATGCCATTGGCCGTCAGCGTACTTGGGATTTCGGGAAGTCCCCGCCGGCATGGGAACACCGAGACCCTCCTTGATGCATTTCTCGAGGGGACAAAAAACGCCGGTGCATCGGTTGAGAAGGTCGTTCTCAAGGAACTGGATTATACCCCGTGCCAGGGGTGCAATGTCTGTCATAGAACCGGAGTGTGCATTGTGAAGGACGATGCTCTCCCGCTCTTTGACCGGATCTTTTCGGTCGACTGCCTTGCTGTGGCATCACCCATCTACAGTATGGGCATCACTGCCGAACTCAAGGGGCTCATCGACCGGGCACAATACATCTGGGCCCGTAAGTTTATCCTGAAGACGCTCTACTTCTCCCATGAGCATATCGAGTGCCACAAGGGTATCTTCATCTCCACGGCAGGGCTTTCCTGGGACAACGTTTTTGACGCTGCATTCCCGGCTATTACGGCGTTCTTCAACACCCTGGGTTTTGAATATTACGATAATATCATCGCCAATAACATGGACCAGTACGAGGGAATCCGCGGTCATCCTACCGCACTTACCGAGGCCAGCAGGAAAGGGGACCAGGTGGTCAGGGTCATTGGAGACCTGAAAGGACGCTTCGGGCAGGGCTGATGCCTGTTTATTCTCCTCTTTAATATCATTCCTGACATTCAACAGGGGAATCGTCCCTGCCATGCCTGCTTCGCCCGATGCCACACGACGGTTTCTTAAGCCACTCGATGAACTTCTCCCTGTCCATCACCGTCCCTCCGCGCGGCCGGTACCCCGACGGGACCGTTGTCCGTCACTTCCTCCTCCCCGGTCAGCATACCTTCACCTTCCCCATCAATCGGCATCGAGAGGCGGGCCTTGCGTATAGTGCCCGGGGTTTCCGAATGCCACCTCCGGTATATCTTCCTGGAAGATCTTCCCTTCGAGCAGCAGGAAGGTCCGGTCAGGCATGGAAGAGAAGGGGCTGATAACTTGGAAAAGAAAAAAAAAGCCGATAATTGAAGTTACATAATGGCCGGGTAGAGCGTGGCGATGAGGAGGCCGAACGATGCGATGATCAGGACCGCAAAAACCGCGGGGTTCCAGGCAAGCACCTTGCGGCCATCCAGTACGCTCACGGGCAGCATGTTGAACGAGGCAATCATGGCATTCACCTGGAGGCCCACCATGCCAGTCAGGGTAAGGAGCTGCCCCCACCACGTTGTAATACCGAGCCATGCGACGAGCGCAAGCAAGAATGCGAAGGGGATGCAGAGCAGGAGATTGGTAACCGGTCCGGCTGCAGATATCTTCCCGTTCTGCTCCCTGGTGACCCCTGCCCCGTAGATCAGGGTAGCCCCTGGAGCTGCAAAGACCACCCCGACAAGGGCGGCGAGAACAACTGCGACGAGCAGCATGAGGTTGTCTTTCCGAAACTCGGCCCAGTAGCCGTAGTGCATGGCAGTGAACTTGTGCGCAAGCTCGTGGAGAACGAAGCCCACGCCCACCGTTACCATGGAGAGGATGAAGTACAGGAGATATTCTCCAAGTGAAATCTCCTTCAGGGGGCTTCCCATCCATACCCCGATTCCCCCTGAAAAGGCCAGAGAAAATGCAATTGAGATCGCCAGCCAGGAAATGACCAGGTCGAACCGTTCCCTCCGTGAGATCCGCTCAAGCATGGAATTCTTCTTAATCTCTGGAGCTGTTGCGGTATATGTCTTGTGGAGCGGGCCGCCATGTTTTTTATCCCGGGTGAGCCCGTATAATATGCTATGCCCATTGAAGCCTTGCGAGCACAGATCGACCGGATCGATCTGGAGATCATCAATCTGATCACCGAACGCCAGAAGCTTGCCGGGAAGATCGCTTTCGCAAAAACTACCGAAGGGCTTCCGATACATGATCCGAAACGGACGCGGGAGGTGCTTGATGCCGCCTTCAATTACGCCGTTGAGAAGGCCATCAATCCTGTCTACGTCCGGAAGGTCTTCGAATTGCTTATCGAGATGAGCGAAGAGCGCCAGCGGGAGTGTTCAGGAGAAGGAAATCTTCCCTGACATAATTCAGAACACCTCGAGCAGGAGGATAACTCCAAGGAATATCATCACCGCTCCCATCAGTACCCGGACTGCCTTTCTCGACCCGGTCCGCCACTCCTCGAGTCGCTCAACCGGGAGGCCGTAGCAGCAAATGGCGAGAATAACGATGAGGGGTAGGATAAAGAAAATGTTATAGACCATGAGGTAGGGGATTCCTTCGATGGTCGTCATCCTGTTCGAGAGAAGAGAGAGGATCGCAAGGTAAATCCCGCCAGTGCACGGAAGCTCGAACATCCCAACCAGAATTCCTACGGTAAATGCCCCCGGAATCGAGGCTTTTTTGATAAAACGGGTTATCAAACCTTTTTTTGACTCGGGGATGGAGAGGATTGACTGCCCGTTCTCCCCGAAAACGGACAGGATACTGAAGGCGCCGACACCAAGCGCCACTATAGCGGCAACAATTGAGATGGATCGTGATATCCCGGCTGACTGTATAACTGCGAACAGTCCAAGGCCTGAAAAAAAGTAAAAAATGAATACGGCACAGATAAAGACTGATCCCACGATTAGCATCTTTTTTCTCGAGCCAAGGGCGATCAGGGTAACCAGGAGAAAGATGAGCACCGAGAAGGCGCAGGGATTGATGCCATCAACCAGCCCTGCAGCAATCACGAGTGGTATGGTAAGTTCTGCTTCCCGTGGGATGCCGAACTGGGGGGCAGGCGTGGGAAAGACGGTGGGTGTCGCCGCGATCGCATCCGCAAGACCACTGGTAATCTCTTCAGCTCCGGAGAGAACGAATTTTCCGACAAAGACAGAGGGCACCGGGACGAAGTCCGCCCCGTAGTATTCCTTGAAGGCCTTGAACAATGCCAGGTTTTCATTGCTTTCACGGATATCGATATACCTTACCTCCACGCCTGGGTGGCTTGCTGCAAACTCCGCTATGAAAGGGAGGGATTTCAGGCATTCTGCACAGTTCATGTTATAAAAAAAATAGATGACCGGTTTTCCATCCGTGACCAGGACCGGGGAAAATCCCGGCGAATGGCTTCCAGGGGGGTTCAGGAGCACGGGCGGGGCAGGAGATTCCTGGGCAGCGACCGGATTCACCGTGATGAAAAGGAGAAGGAGAATGATAGATGTGCATAGCCCCTTCTGGCGTTCTCGTTTGGCTCCGGTCATGGTTATCCTGGATCAATCGTGAAATATCATGGTCCCCACACCTTCATCGGTAAACATCTCGAGGAGGAGATTGTGGGGTTTATTCCCGTTGATAACGTGCCCAAAGGATACTCCCGCCTTGACCGCATGCACGATGGAGGAAACCTTCGGGATCATCCCTTCACTCACCACTCCCCTGGCTACCAGCGATTCTGCTTCTGAAGCCGGAAGGCGGCGGTACACCATGACCCGTTCCCGGTCCATGATCCCTTCCACATCGGTCATGTTGATCAGCTTGTAGGCGTTGAGCGCCCGGGCGATCTCCCCGGCAGCGGTATCGGCATTGATGTTCAGGCTCTGGCCGTTCCGATCGATGGCCAGGGGCGCGATGACCGGGATGTAGCGATTATCGAGCAGGGTGTGGAGCACGGCGGGATTTATCTCCTCAATCTCCCCCACATGGCCGAGGTCAACTTCTTCTTCCTTTCCCTCGATGCTTACCTTCTGCGGTGTCATGCGGCGGGCAACAATGAGGCTTCCATCGTTGCCGGATATTCCGACCGCCTTACCGCCGCACTTGGCGATCAGTGAGATGATGTTGTTGTTGATCTTGCCTACGAGGACCATCTGGGCGATCTCCAGGGTTTCCTCATCGGTGATCCGGAGACCGGCCACGAACTTGGGTTTCTTGCCCATGGCCTTCATCTTCTCGGTTATCTCAGGGCCCCCGCCGTGCACCAGCACTACCTTGATTCCCACCAGCTCGAGTAAGACCACGTCGCTGATTGCCGTTTCGAGAATGGCGGAATCGACCATTGCATGCCCTCCCAGCTTGATGACCATGGTCTTTCCATGAAATTTCTGGATGTAGGGCAATGCTTCGGTCAGCACCTCTTCCCGTTTCATGTTGTGTACCTCCCGTTTATCTCTACATACTTTTCGGTAAGGTCACATCCCCACGCTGTTGCTGCCCCAGGGCCGGCATGGAGGTCGAGCTCAAAGATGACCTTTTTCCCCTGCATGGCCTGCTTTGCCGCTGCGAGATCCACAATAATACGACCATCGGCAACAAGTGGTTGCCTGATGATTCCATCGCTGATCCAGAGATCCGCAGCGTAAGGATCAAACCGGACACCGGCCCGTCCTGCAGCGGCCATGACGCGCCCCCAGTTCGGGTCTTCCCCGTAGACTGCTGTTTTCACCAGCGGTGAAGAGACGATGGTCCGGGCAATGTCTGCCCCTTCCTCTTCTGACGGAGCGCCCCTGACGGTGACTTCCAGGAGTTTCGTTGCCCCCTCACCATCCATGGCAATCTGGAGGGCCAGGTTCCGGCAGCACTCCTCGAGGGCCCGGGCAAAAGCATCAGCGTCGACAGGACCGGCAAGCCCTGTTGCCGTGCACAGCGCGACATCATTCGTACTCGTGTCCCCGTCCACCACGACCCGGTTGAAACTCCGAGTTGTCGCTTTTTTCAGGGCTGAGTTCAGCCTGCCCGGGGGGATCTCTGCATCGGTGTAGATGAACGCCAGCATGGTGCCCATGTTCGGTGCGATCATGCCACTTCCCTTGGTGATTCCGCCGACATTAAAACCATCACCCCGGACAAGGGCATGTTTCTCAAAGAGATCGGTGGTCATGATCGCCCTTGCGGCCCGCTCCTCTGCTTCACCAGTCTGGCGCAGGTGCGGTGCCACACGCTCACACTGGTCCGAGATCAGGGGGAGATCGAGGTACCGGCCGATAACCCCCGTCGAGGCCACACCGACCGATTCCGGGCTGATGGAAAGCGCTGATGCGGCAATCTCTCCCATACGCAGTGCGTCCTGGTAACCGCGATCCCCGGTATAGGCATTCGCACAGCCGGAATTCACGATCACCGCATCGAGATATGCTGACCGGATCCGTTCCTCCATGAGAACGACGGGGGGTGCCCGGACGATGTTCTTCGTAAAGACGCCCGCTGCTGTTCCGCTGGCCCGGATCAGTGCCAGGCCGTACTTCCCTTCCTTGATTCCCCAGGCGCTGACACCCTCAACTGCACAGATGCTCTTCACACCGATGCTCCTGTCATCCTGTTGACCTTCCGATTCCCCTGATGATGTCTGCCCGGGCAATGATCCCTATCAGACGACCATCCCTGACAACCGGTAACCGGGCAATCCTGTGGGAGAGCATCAGGGATGCGGCATCCTCGATCTCTGCATCCTCGCTGATGGAAATGGCCGGGTGACTCATGATCTCCCTGACCTTTTTATCCCCAATGTTGGTCAGGGCCGCCTTGGTCTTCTCCCAGTTGATGAACTCCCTGACCGGAACCTCTATGACTTCGAGCGGGGAGGGAAGCCAGAGATCATCTGAAAGGCCCCCTGTATCGAGAAGGGCGATGATATCAGATTCGGTCACGATTCCAGCAAGGCGGTCGCCTTCCATGACCGGAAGGCCACCGATACGGTGGGTCCGGAGAAGCCCGGCAGCATCCCGCACGGGATCATCGGCCTGGACCGTAATTGGGTTTTTTGTCATTATCTCGGATACTTTCATCTTCGAAACCTCCTGTCAGGGGAGCAGTCCGGGGACCATCAGTCCGTCCCGCTCATCATATCCGCACATGATATTCATATTCTGGATTGCCTGGCCTGCAGCACCTTTAACAAGGTTGTCGATGGCGGAAACCACTACAACCCGGTCACCCTCGCTCTCGGCCTTGATATCGCAGAAATTGCTCCCCCGTACCGCTCCCAGCATTGGCATCTGGTACCGGATAAAAGGCTCCCCCTGGTAGTATCGTTGGTAGAGCTGCTCAACCTCGTCCTGCTCCATCGGTTCGTCAAGGAGGATGTGTGCCGTTGTAAGTATCCCACGATTCACAGGAACCAGGTGGGGGGTGAAATAAACCTGCGCTGCAGATCCCAGCCGAACAGCCTCCAGTTTCATCTCGGCAAGGTGTCGGTGGGATGTCCACTTGTAGGGATTGACATTGTCACCGACATTCGGGTAGTGGGTCACCGCAGAAGGATTGTCTCCTGCGCCCGAAACACCGGTCTTTGAGTCATAGATGATGGTATGGGCGGACTTTGCAAGCGGTGCTGCAGCAAGGGTCGCCCCTGTAGGGAAGCAGCCGGGGTTGGCGATGAATTCAGTACCTTTGCACTGGTCCCGGTGCAGCTCGGGCAGACCATACGGTGCCTCGAAGTAATCGGTGTGTGGGACACCGTAGACCTTCTCGAAGGTGTCTTTCGGGAGACGGTAGTCTGCAGAAAGATCCACGACCTTGATTCCCTTTTCAAGCAACGGGCCGGCATACGTCATGGCTGCGGTATGAGGGACGGCCAGGAACGCGAGATCGGCATCGAGGGTGTCAAGTGAGGGATTCTCGAAGCTGAGCCTGGTCAGGCCCTTGAGGTGGGGGTGGACCGAATCTACGGGCCTGCCGGCCAGCTTCCGGGAGGTGGCAACAGTCACCTCTACCCGGGGATGAAAGAGCAGGAGCCGTATCAGGTCTCCTCCGGTATATCCGGAAGCCCCGATGATCGCAATCTTCATACGATCCTATTCGGTTGTGAGGATGTTAATGGTTTTTCCCTGCAATTGCTTCCCGATTCTCTTTTTCCTCGCAAAACGCTTCTCATTCTGGATCCCCCCTCTTTTGCGCGCTCCAGTACGGCATGGTTTCACCAGGCAGGGGCCGGGTTATTTCGTATATACCGGGAATTCATTCCTTTCCTGGTAATCCCATCGTAGAACATACCAGCAGGTTTTTTAATTATAATGATTAATCATTACAATACACGAGGAGGGAACCACGAGGACAACTATCCCCGAAACCCCATCATGAGGCAGACTGGACTTCCGAACCCTGCCTCTAGGAACAGTAGTAGAGACTATCGATAATTTTCTGGACATTCCAAAAACGGAGGACTGCGTTCAGAGGATCATGATTCCCAGCCCTGTCCGGGTTGGTCAGGTATCATGCACCCCGTACCCGGGTGCGGACCACTATCAGGCAGAGAGTTGTGCGAAAACGGAGAAGGTGTACATAAATGGCAGAATCATTTGAAGTGCCTCTGGTCGAGGATGAGAAATTTTACATCCCCGATCCATCATACAAGCAGCAGGCGTGGACAAAAGATTATAAAAAAGCATACGAGGAATTCCTCGCAGACAAGACCGGGTTCTGGGAAAGACAGGCTCATAACCTTGACTGGTTCAAGAAATGGGACGCTGTCCTTGAATGGGATTACCCGCATGCAAAGTGGTTCGTCAATGCCAAGCTCAACATTACCTGCAACTGCCTGGACCGGCAAGTCGCCAACCACCGCAAAAACAAGGTAGCCCTCATCTGGCGGGGTGAGGATGAGAGGGAGAAGATCTACACCTACAATAAACTCTACCAGGAGGTCTGCCGATTTGCGAACGGGCTGAAGAAGCTTGGCGTGAAAAAAGGAGACAGAGTCTGTATCTATATGCCGCTCGTTCCCGAGCAGGTCATCGCCATGCTCGCCTGCGCCCGGATCGGTGCTGTCCACAGCGTCGTTTTCGGGGGTTTTGGTGTAAATGCCCTGAATATGCGCATCAAGGATGCCGAGGCGAAGGTTGTCATTACTGCCGATGTAGCTCTACGTCGTGGAAAGACGATCCCGTTAAAGAGAATCGTCGGGGAGGCCATCATCAACACTCCCAGCGTGGAGAAGGTCGTCGTACTGTCCCGAGAGATCGATGCCCCGGTCGAACTCCACAAGGAGATGGAGATCGACTTCTACGAGCTGATGGAGGGGGTTCCGGCAGAGTGCAAACCGGAAATAATGGATTCGGAAGACCCCCTTTTCATCCTCTACACCTCAGGTTCAACAGGACCGCCGAAGGGAATTGTCCACACCTGCGGGGGATACATGGTGGGGACCTACTACACCACCCAGCATGTATTTGATCTCAAGGACACCGATGTCTACTGGTGCACCGCCGATACCGGCTGGATAACAGGGCACAGCTATATCGTGTATGGACCGTTCTGCGCCGGTGCAACCGTTGTGATGGCTGAAGCGGTCCCGGACTACCCGGACCCCGGTTCATTCTGGAAGCTGATCCAGGATCTGGGGGTGACCATCTTCTATACTGCTCCGACAGCTATCAGGATGTTCATGCGGGTCGGCGAGCAATGGCCTGCCAAGTACGACCTCTCATCGCTTCGTCTCCTCGGTTCGGTCGGTGAACCGCTGAATCCCGAAGCGTTCGAATGGTTCTACCACACCATCGGAAAAGCAAAATGCCCGCTGGTCGACACCTGGTGGCAGACCGAAACCGGGATGCAGATGATAACCACAATGGTGGGAGAACCCATGCGCCCGGGTTTCGCAGGAAAAGCACTCCCGGGGGTCGTTGCCGATGTCGTTGACAAAAAAGGCAACCCTGTTCCCCCAGGCAACGGGGGGTTCCTGGTTATCAAAGAGCCATGGCCGGCGATGCTCCGCACGGTATACAAGAACGATGAACGATACCTGCAGTACTGGAATACGATTCCGAATTGCTATAATGCCGGCGACCTGGCAGTTAAGGGAAAGGTCGATGACTACATCATGATCATCGGCCGGGCGGATGATGTCATCATCGTCTCAGGGCATAACATCGGCACTGCAGAAGTCGAGAGTGCGCTCGTCTCCCACCAGTCAGTCGCCGAGGCAGCAGTAATCGGCAAGCCGGATCCCATGAAAGGAAGCCTCATAAAGGCTTTCGTCATCCTGCGTGACGGTTTCCAGAGGTCAGAAAAACTCAAATCGGACCTCATCTACCATGTCCGTATGACACTTGGGCCTATTGCCATGCCATCGGAGATCGAGTTCATTGACAAGCTCCCCAAGACCCGATCCGGAAAGATCATGCGCCGGGTGCTCAAAGCCAAAGAGCTGGGTATGGATCCCGGCGATGTCTCTACACTGGAAGAGTGATCTCTTCCCATCCATACTGTTTCAGAAGAGAATCAACAGGAGTTGATCCCGTTGTCCATCTATGAGTCGTTGTTCGGGATGCCCGCCGAGCGCGGGCGCTGGGGCCTCGTGGCGCTTGGCCTGATCATCAATCTCTGTCTTGGTACCATCTATTCCTGGAGTGTCTTTGTCAAACCGCTGACCGATTACTTTACGACCGATCTCGGCCAGACCGTCACGGCAAACGAGGTTCTGATGCCATTCTCGGTCTTTCTTGCGTTCTTTGCCATCGCCATGCCTTTTACAGGGAGGTTCATCGAGAGCCTCGGCCCCCGGAAGGTGACGATCATCGGAGGGGTTCTTACCGGCCTTGGCTGGCTGCTCGCATCCACGGTTACGTCGGTCTGGATGCTCTATATCATGTACGGAACCATCGGCGGTATTGGCGTGGGAATCGCCTACGGCGTGCCGGTCGCCGTGGCTGCACGTTGGTTCCCAGACAGGAGGGGGACGGCGGTCGGCCTGACCCTGCTGGGATTTGGTTTCTCGGCGTTTCTCACCGCAAATATCGCCGGTTATCTTATAACCTTAACCGGGGTCATGACAACATTCCGGATCTTCGGTCTGGTCTTCATCGTCCTGATCGTACTTCTGGCCCTCCCGCTTCGCTTTCCCGCTGCCGGGTGGAGGCCCGCCGGATGGAATCCACCTGTCCCAAAACCCGGTGAAGAGATCTGCGAGTGCGACCGATCGGCCATGGTCCGCACCCCTGCATTCTACGGCCTCTGGTTCTGCTATTTTATCGGCTGCCTGGCAGGACTGATGGCCATCTCCATATCCAAGCCAGTGGGCACCGAGATCGGCATCGAGGCGGGCCTTGCTACCATTCTTGTCGGCTTCTTTGCCATCTTCAATGGTGGGGGACGACCGCTTTTCGGCGCGCTGACCGATCGGTTTTCCCCTCGCAACACGGCGCTTCTCTCCTTCGTGCTGATAGCAGGGGCCTCAGCTCTGCTCTGGCAGGTGCCGTCTGTTCCGGTATACATCCTCTCGTTTGTCATCCTCTGGGGTTGCCTAGGGGGGTGGCTGGCCATCGCCCCTACCGCAACCGGGTGCTATTTCGGGACCTGCGACTATCCGCGCTGCTACGGTGTTGTCTTCCTTGCATACGGTGCAGGGGCCATTGCCGGCCCTCAGCTGGCAGGCTTCATCAAGACTACCACCGGAAATTATCTCGGTGTCTTCCCCTACGTCCTGGTGCTGGCTCTGATCGGGATCACCGTTGCATGGTGCCTGCTCAAGCCACCGAAGAAGGCTCAGGTTCCCTGAACCTTTTTCCCTTCATGTGACAGCCCAGGAGGAAGCGGTGAGAGTCTTGTCTGGAAGAAACCCTCCATTCCAATGAACCAGGTTCCATCCCGTGAATACGGTCTGTCCCCGGTCATCGGGAAGGATCCCTGGGTGCTGATACTCGGATCCTTTCCTTCGAAGATGTCGCTTGCCGCGAACCTGTATTATGCCAACCCTCGCAACCATTTCTGGCGCATCATGCAGATCCTCCTTTCTCTTGAGACCAGCAGGGCAACTACCGAAAACCAGGAGGCCCTTACAGAGCATCATATTGCTCTCTGGGACGTGATTGCATCGAGAGAATTCCAGGTCGGTGCAGGGGACCGCGACATAAAAAACCCGGTTTATCAGGATATTCCCACGTTTCTCCGGAGCTACCCGACCCTTCGCTGCGTCGCCCTGAATGGGGGGAAAGCGGGGGAATGCTTCAGGAAAATTACGCGGAGCGCCCCTGTCCCGGACCGGATTGTTGTCCAGCAGCTCCCCTCCACGAGCCCTGCGAATGCAACCTCGACATTCGATCAGAAACTCGAACGGTGGCAGACACTCCTCGGTTTCCTGGTACCGTGAAAAAACACCGGATTACCGCAAAACGGTGCGCTCTGCGAAAATCTGCCTCGTGTCAGGACCCGGGAACACCTCCGATGGAAAAAACGAGGGTCCCCTTCCCCTTTGCACGTCCGTTTCAGATCGCAGGATTTTCGCCTCCTCATTATGTTAAGTATATATAACACAATGTTGTATAGTTCTAACCGGTGTGAGATATAGTTCACATAATGTAACCATGTCACAAAAAACGGATCCTATCTAAGATCCGGGAAATGGGTCACAGTCATGTTCCTCTTCGGGCCGGGGGTCCTCATTACAGGCCTCTTTGGGTTGGCATCCATGCCGCCGGAGGCAGGCACTCCCGGCAACCTTGCTCTTTCATTCATCACCTTTGGTTTTATCATGGTGGCAATGGCCGGTTTACGGCTATACCGGGGCCGGGGAGAGAGCCGGCACCTGGAGGATGAGCGTACCCGGAGAATCGGTGCATGGGGACTCTCAATGGTCCTGGTTCCTGACCTTCATCGCCCTCCTCGGTCTCTTCTGGCTGGACCACTTTGGAACCTGGTCCCCGGATGCAGGCGCCCTCTGTGTCCTGCTCATCCTGGTGATGGGAATTTCTGCCAAGGTATTCCAGGTATGGCCCTTCAAGAGGAGGGGGATGGGGAATGAACGGCTCCGGAGGGTGCCTGATGAAGACCCGCATCCGGGAACTCCGGGCACGGCACCAGATGACCCAGGCAGAGCTTGCTGAGGCGGTCGGGGTGAGACGGGAGACCATCGTGTTCCTTGAAGCCGGAAAATACAACCCGTCTCTGAAACTGGCCCATGCAGTGGCAAAAGCGCTCGGAACAACCATCGATCACCTCTTCATCTTCGAGGATGATTCCAGCAGGGATGTTGTACTCGAGGAATAATGATCCTGGCCGACTCCCGGGATACAGCGCTCTGAATCGCCCGTGTCTTCCCTCTGCAGGTCTGTTGGAAGAGCCTTATCTTTGACAATGACAACATCATAACCATGACAGATTCTCAAAAGTGCACAGCCGTGATGCTCCTTTTCACCCTCTTCCTGATCGTCCCTGCTGCGGCAACCATCAGTCTCCAGGAAGAACGTGTTGCTCCTCATGGAGACTCGCTACCCGCAGGGACCCAGGTAAATACCTCGGCAATCATCCGGATCATCCCCCAGGGACCGACCACCTTTTCCGAAAGTTATACTTTTGTCCTTTCCACCGACCTTGAACGTGCCGGGTGGAACGTGGTGGTAATGGTTGACGGCAATCCTGCGAAAGTAATTCCCCAGATCGGTAAATATGTGTTCATAAACGGCTACCTCCTCTCGTACCCGACGAACCGTGATGTAACAGTAAGCGCAACGCTTGAAGGTATGGTGCCGGACCTAGCAGATGGAACCCCGTTCAGGATCATTCAGGCCGAAGAACTGAACAACCAGGGGCAGTCAATCGGTGATACCGAACAGGTCATTATTAGGAGGGTTATCAATACCGGAACCGGACCTGAAAGTTCACCACCCCGGGCTGAAGTCTCTCCCGTGGTAACAATACCGGTCTCTCCGGGGGCCACGACAGCCGTCATGTCATCCATCCTGGTGCCGCTGGGAATTGGACTGGCAGTGGCTCTCATCATGAAAAGAGGTTTTTAATGGCACCCAAGATGAGAATATCTGGTTCTTTTCCAAACATACCCGATGACCCACTTTTTTCGGGCCGCCCACATCCTATTTCATGAAGGTGGCTGGTTCGGGATGCTTGATCCTCGCATCATCACATGATCAGGAGCATCAGCCTGAGCGTAGACATGCATCTGTTGGCGCGTGTGAAAACCATCTGGCACACCTTGGGGTGAAACCGCTTCAAGTGACAAATTCTTTTGTGGAGGACTCCCTTCTAAATTCAGGAGGTCTCGATGGGTATGAACCTGACCTTTTTTGACCGGATGACCGACCAGGAGAAACATGACTACCTCGAATTCCTGCTCTGGCATTACAGGGTTGTGGATGGATTCTGGTATATCTTTGTCACCGAGCGTTTCGGCCAGCCTGTTGCCGATGAGCTGAACGAGAAGGTATGGGGCCGCATTGCGGGAATGGCGGCAGAAAAGCTGAAGGAACAATTTCATATCACGGAGAAAGGGCTGAAGGGCTTCGTGAAGGCTCAGCGGTTCTTCCCCTGGGCGATGATTGTGGATTATTCGATTGAAGAACGTCCCGATGAGGTCATCATCTCGGTTCCCTCGTGTCCAACCCAGGAAGCGCGGCTGCGGAGGGGACTTGAAGAGTATCCCTGCCGCGAGATGCACCGGGCAGAATTCACCGGGTTTGCCAGGGCAATCGATCCCCGGATCAGGGTCGAATGCCTCTTTGCACCACCCGGGCCTCATCCTCCCGGTATGTTCTGCAAGTGGCGGTTCTCAATTGCTGAAGAAAGCGATGCTGGAATGCACTAAAAAGTATATCCCTGCAATTTCAGCCCGTTCATGGGTGCAGGGATGCGCGTTTCAGTTCGCCAACGAGGATTCGTGCCATTCCTTCCAGCCTTTCCGGCCGGTCTCGCATGTTCGCCAACAATCCTCACGATAGCCGATCCCACAATCACTCCATCTGCCCCGGCCTTTCCGTATTCCCGGACATGTTCAGGTGAAGATATCCCAAACCCGGGAACTACCGGAAGTTTCGTTCTCTTTTTGATGGCCCTGAGGCAGGCGAGCGTTTCGGGTGCGATGCTTCCCAGTCTTGTGATGCCTCATGATGTGTCGTCAGCCGGATGGCAGACCGCATTCCAGCGACATCTCGGGAAAAAACAAGGGCATCCCTGGGAATCCACGATTCCTGCTTTTTTAACCATCAGGGAAGTCTCACCATTTTCCACACATCCCTCCCTCTGCGAAAATAGAGGTCTTCACTCAGGATTTCCTGAACCGACTTTTTTCCGCTGGGCGATATGATAGCCTGAGATGACCGTGACAAACTCCCCGAATGCAGCATCAAGTTCCCGGTCACCGGTATCTATGAAGAGGTATGGTGTCTCTGCCAGCTTATGCGGGGTTGCTACGATGATGATGTTCCCGGTTCCAATCCGGCTGAGAACACGGGGACTAACCTGTTGCGTCCCTCTGCCGAGCACCGACCCCTGGGCGCCGATAATGCTGATCACCAGCCGGGCCGGTCTCCCGTTTGCGAGGAGGGCCAGCATCCCTTCTTCATTCAGGTCACTTCCTTCAAGACGGGCATCCTGCACGGCATCGAAGCCGAGAAGGGTCTTTTCGATATCCAGCTCCCGGGCTATCGCCCGGGTGGTGCTTCCCGGACCGATAATGTAAAGGATATCAGGTGTTCCCCGGATGACTTCGGCGATAAAGCGCCCGATACCGGCCTTTGCCAGGTCCTCGTCCTGGTCTTCATAGACCTGCTTTGCTCCCTGCACGAAACCCGGCAGGTACGGGCTCTTCGCATAGCCGTGCAGCATCGCCTTCAGTTCCCCCTTCCGGTAGGCTTCCTCGTCGATGTCCATCACTTCGGCATCGCGGAGGTGGAGCGGTGCAGAGGCACCTGTCCTGAGTATTTCCGCCGCTGCCGCCGGACTTACTGCAAAGACCGCTGAATACATTTTCACCCCGGCTGGGATGCCGAGAAGGGGGACGGTATCGGATACCACGTCATACAGGTCCCGCGCCGTTCCGTCTCCGCCACAGAAGAGGATCAGCTCGGCGCCGGATTTAAGGAACTCCCTGCAGGCCTCTTTGGTATCTGCTGCAGTAGTAACCTGCGGTGTCTGGTAAACAACCAGGAAACCGGTAATTCCTGCCTCCTCAAGCACCTCCTCTCCCATCGGGCCGGAACAGGTGATGTAGCGGAGCGGGACATCCTTCAGCAGGTCGATCGTCTGGTGTGCCCGGGAAGCGGCCATCGGTCGGGCGCCCTTGCTGATAGCTTCGGCAAGCATCCCGTCGGTTCCTTTCAGTCCGACCGCACCACCCATGCCGGCAATAGGGTTGATGAGAAAGCCGATGGTCTTCATGATCAGAAAAGAGCGGAGTATGGTATTCTGATTATTGGTTGAGGTGAAGTGTGGGGGTGATTGGTATCTCCAGCTCATCCCACCTTCGGCAGCCGCGCTAACGATTCCCGAATCAACTGTTCCGGATACTCGTAATCGACCAGAGCTTTGGCATAGAACGCGTCGTACGCGGACATGTCAAAGTTGCCGTGTCCGGAGCAGTTGAAGAGTATGGTCTTTGCCTCCCCGCTCTGCCGGCATTTGAGTGCCTCATCGATGACGGCTTTTACCGCATGGGAGGTCTCGGGTGCAACGATGATTCCCTCAGAGCGGGCGAAGGTCTGCGCAGCAGTGAACACCTCGTTCTGGTGGTATGACACCGCACGGATAACTCCATCGTGGACCAGGCGTGAGAGAATGGGAGAGCCCCCATGATACCGCAGGCCCCCGGCATGGATGGCAGGCGGAACGAAATCATGCCCGAGCGTATACATCTTGAGGAGGGGAGTCAGGCCGGCAACATCACCGTAATCATAGGTAAAGATCCCCTTGGTCAGAGTCGGGCAGGATGCCGGCTCCACCGCGACGATATCGATATCCGGGTGTTTCCCGGTCAGCTTATCACCGGCAAAGGGGAATGATATGCCGGCAAAGTTGGACCCTCCACCAACGCAGCCTACAACGGTATCCGGGTAATGCTCAACAGTAGCCATCTGCTCGCGCGCCTCAAGGCCGATGACGGTCTGGTGCAGGCAGACATGGTTCAGCACGGAGCCAAGCGAGTAATTGGTATTATCGTGGGTTGCCGCATCTTCTACGGCCTCTGATATGGCTATACCAAGGCTCCCTGGTGTGTCAGGGGCCTTCTCAAGGATAGCACGACCTGAATTGGTCCTGGTGCTGGGGCTGGGGATACATTCTGCTCCCCAGACCTGCATCATGGATTTTCGGTAAGGTTTCTGGGTATAACTTGCCCGGACCATGTAGATCGTCGCCTGCAGACCGAAGAGAGTGGTTGCAAAGGCAAGCGCTGATCCCCACTGACCTGCTCCGGTCTCGGTGGCAATCCGCTCGATTCCAGCCTTCATGTTGTAATATACCTGCGGTACGGCAGTGTTCGGCTTGTGGCTTCCGGGCGGGCTTACTCCCTCCCACTTGTAATAGATCCTGGCAGGAGTCTTGAGTGCCTTTTCCAGCCGGTATGCACGGTAGAGCGGGCTTGGCCTCCAGAGACGCAGGACATCGAGCACCTCTCCCGGAATATCGATAAAGCGGTCAGGGCTCATCTCCTGTTTTATCAGCTCCATGGGAAAGATGGCCTTCAGGTCATCCGGTACAACCGGTTTTCCAGTTGCCGGGTGGAGAGGTGGTTCCAGCGGTGAGGGGAGGTCTGCCATCACATTATACCAGCGCCGTGGAATGTCCTCTTCGGAAAGGAATATCTTGGTATTCATGGTAGCTGGTTAGCAGTGTATACATATATACATTGTTGTATAAGAACGGTAGTTGATGGAGTGATCCGGGTTAACAGATCAATCACGAGCCTCCCAACCGATCGGGCTCCTTACCACACCTTCGGCGACCGGACCGCCGGCAGGGGTCATGCTTATCTTATCGGGTTGCGATATCCTTTGCATCCCCCTGGATCGTAACTGTCAGCGATGCCTGCGGTGCAAAAAAAATCGGGAAACCGATGGCAGAGTTCAGTTATATCCCATTTCTGCCTCCTTTCCCCACCCATTGAATATTCGCATGGCAGGCCACGCGGGGTCGGTTTTTCCGCAACGTTTCTCCGGGAGATAGGGAAGAGGCGTTCGCCATGTATGATGAACAGTTACGTTCAACTGGACCTTCCCCTGCACGGTCTGAAAAGGATGATCCAGGTTCGACCCGGGAGCCACGTAACCCTGTGAAGGTTCACCTCACTGACCACGGGATACCATACCTGACGGGAAGTGCTGGCCATCCTTTCCAGGATGACAGCACTCATCCCTGGATGGTTAATCGATCATTTGCCGGGCAGGACCGCCCAGGCCGGGATCTCGGGTGATAACCCAAGCGCCGTTGGAACAAAGACGGTCATAAATACGGTCACCAGGATGCAGCCGATGATGTTGAGGGCAAAGCCCGCCCGTGCCATCTCCCTGGTCGAGATATAACCGGTCCCGTATGCGATGGCGTTCGGCGGGGTTCCCACCGGCAGCATGAACCCGAGCGATGATGCAAGTGTGGCGGCAACCATTAAAAGCATCGGATTGATCCCCATCGAGACTGCGGTGATGGCCATGAGCGGAACCATGATCGAAGCCATGGCCGTATTCGAGACAACCTCGTTTAGGAAGGTGATCATCAGGGAGACAAGCAGCACGATCAGGATGAGGGGCAGTACCTGGAGTACTGTGAATGATGATGCAATGAGCTGCGCCAGGCCGCTTGCGATGATCCCTTCCGAGAGGCAGATGCCGCCTCCAAACAGGATGAGTACCCCCCAGGGGATCTTCCGTGCCGACTCCCAATCGAGGGTGAATATTCCTTTTTCCACGTCTACCGGAAGCAGGAACAGGACAAGCGCCCCGGCAATCGCGATAGTTGCATCGCTTATCCCTGGGACATAGGTAGTGATCCCGGGAATGACCAGATCCCCGATGATCTTTTCTTCGCGGAATATCCAGGCCAGGGCGACCAGGGAAAAAACGATGAGTGTCCACCGTTCCCCGGCACCGAGAGACCCCATCCCGGTCAGCTCCTGATGGATGACCTTCCTGCTGCCTGATATCTCCCGGGGAAGGTGCCGGTGGGCGATATACGTGAGCCAGAACCAGGCGATTGCGAGGAAGATAACCATGAAGGGGACCGCAAAGATCATCCATGAAAAGAAATCGATGCCTGGTGCCTCGGGGAAAATATTTGAGATCTGGGCCACAAGGATCCCGTTTGGAGGCGTTCCAATCAGGGTCGCCATCCCGCCGATAGTTGCAGCATAGGCAACAGCAAGGATGAGACAGATGGCAAATTGCTTCTGCTCGGTATTATTTTCGTTTTGATCAGGAGCTGCTTCGGGAATGAGGGTTGCCACAAGAGCCATAGCGATCGGGATCATCATCATTGCCGTGGCGGTGTTGGAGATCCACATGGAGAGAAAGGCGGTGGCTGCCATGAACCCGAGGACCAGTTTCCGTGGGCCGCTGCCGAACAACCCGATGATATGGAGCGCGATCCGTTTATGGAGATTCCAGCGCATCATGGCGGCGGCAATGAAGAATCCGCCCATGAAGAGGAACACGGTCTGGTCGGCATACGATACAGCTGCCCCTTTTGGGGTCAGGATCCCCATGACCGGAAAGAGGATCAGCGGGACGAGCGCTGTCGCATAAATAGGAATGGCCTCGGTCAGCCACCATACGACCATCAGGCCGGTCACCGCAGCGGCATACTTTGCTTCCGGAGGAATCGATACGGGATCGAGGGGGAGCAGGGATATAACGATGAAGACCAGTATTCCCGCGATGATTCCTATCGATTTCTGCATAAAGCTAACGATGAGATGTTATCTGGTATGAATCTCGCGATTTTAATCGCCAGGGAGCGGGAGGATTGTCCCTTTCCTGCTCCGCGTGTCAAACAGGGCGCAGGTCTGAGATCCGGTAAGGTATCCGCACACCTCCCCGGGGTTGATCACCAGGGTCCTGCCATGGGACGATACCGAAGCCTGGTGAGTATGCCCATGAACGACCAGGTCAAAGAGTCCGCTCTCGATCAGGTCAGCCAGCAGCACGTTCTCGTGACCATGGAGCAGGGCAACCCGGAGTCCTTCGCATTCCATATCGTGAAAGTTGCCTACAATCTGCACGTTTCCTCTATCGCGGCACCGGTTCTCCAGGAGATCGCGGTCTCCATCGTTGTTCCCGAATACCCCGATTACAGTTCCCTCAAGCCCGGCGAGGACTGGTATCACGAACGGCGAGACGAAATCCCCGGTATGGAGAAAGAGGTCGTCCGCTTCACGGTTCAGGAGCTCGACAGCCTTCCCGATAGCCGCGAGGTGATCATGAGTGTCACCGAGTATGCCGATTCTCATATCAACTTCCTCCCCATACCTGATCGGGAATGCCCTGAAAAATAGATACCCGGTGTCACCCTTCCTCCCTGAGAATCATCGCAATTCGCTCCGCATCGTTCCTGCTCTCTCCGGTGAGCGGAATCAGCTCAATATCCCGCGGGTCGCTGCACCCCACCCCCAGTTCAGCGGCGCGTGCTATCTGGTCCAGGGAGAATATCCTCCCGTTCATCACTTCGGGAGTGGACCCGTGCGATCGGAGTAGCGCAATCCCAGCAGCATCAATGGCGACCCTGTCCCGGCTCCCCAACAGGAGTCCGGGGGATATCAGCTCACCATCCTCAGGCCCTCCGGCGACAAATCCTTCCATGGCATCCATGAGTACCATGTCCACCGGATACGCCCGGTTAATTTCCGCAATCATCTGCCGCTGGAATGGCGAGCTGTGGAGCTCGTGCATGAAATCGTACACACTGCCGGGAACGGTCTTTGCCAGGAGGCCGACCGAATTTTTGAGGGAGAGGGTGAAATGGCCGCCGAACCTGTGGGTCTTGAGACAGCAGGTCTGGATCACCGCACCGGACGAGAGGAGCCTTTCGGGAAGGAAAAATCCATTTTTCCAGTGGCTCCCGTCACGAGGGATGTGGATCCAGCCTGACGCCGGGAGTTCATCCAGGACGATGACATCTGCTGCAAGTGGGGCAAGGGTTTCATAGACACGGCACCGCTGGAGGACCTGGCGGGTAGACCCCATGCCGCTCCGCTCAAGCAGGGCAAGGGAAGCCGGATCCCGGTCCATGATAGTATCGACGAGTGCCCCGAGGGTTTCGGGATGGGTTGAGGCTGGAAATGGATCTGCACTGTTATAATTTGCCTTGAGCGCCACCGCCTTTCGGGAAATATCAGGTCCAACCGCTTCGAATACCATCGGGATTCCACTCGCGCGATCATTCGTCGCTATTACAAATACCTCTGCCATGACAAACCCGGATAACCAGTCTGGGTGATGGACTCATTAAAGGTTTTTCCGGATCGGGAGCGTTCGCACCATGACAACCCGGTTACAGACCGGCAATCCACTCAACTGTCCCGGAGTGGTTAAATCACTTGCTGGCGATTCTCTCTCCATGCAGATGAGGATTGGGGGCAGTGATGTCTCTTCGCCCGACGATGGTTGGATCCCGGTCATCAACCCGGCAACCGGTACGGTAATTGACACGGTGCCGGAAGGGACGCTCTTCGAAGTTGAGGAGGCTGTTTGTGCTGCTGAAGCCGCTTTCGATGCATGGGCCGCCCATACAGTGCGGGAGCGGGGCATGGTGCTTTTCAGGGCAGCTGTATCTGTGCGCAACCGGCTCAATGAGCTCGCAGCACTCCTCACCGCTGAACAGGGAAAGCCGTTACGAGAAGCAGTCGATGAAGTCCGCGGCTTTGCCAACATCCTCGAATTTTATGCCGGTATCGCAGGAGCCATGCATGGCGACTTTATCAACCTCGGATCGAATGGTGACTGCCTGGTGCGACATGAGCCTATCGGCGTCTGCGGAGCAATCGCTCCATGGAACATGCCGGTAATCATCATGGGCTGGAAGATCGGGCCGGCACTCCTGGCCGGAAACACCCTGGTCTTCAAGCCGGCATCGGAAACCCCTCTCACAAGCCTCTCGATCGGAAGTCTTATGGAGGAAGCAGGTCTTCCCCCTGGCGTCCTTAACATCGTTACCGGCAGGGGGAGTGTCGTGGGTGAGGCCCTGGTGAAGCACCCGAGGATCGGAAAGATCTCGTTCACCGGTGACGGTGAGACTGGCGACCGGGTACGCGAGCTCGCCGGGTCACGACTGGCGGAAATCCACCTCGAGCTTGGCGGGTCAGACCCGATGATTGTCTGGAAGGATGCCGATATCGGGGAAGCGGTTGACGGTGCGGTCCGCGGACGGTTCTACAATGCTGGCCAGACCTGCACTGCCGTGAAACGGTTGTTCATCCACGAGGAAATTGCAGGTGTTTTCATCGCACAGCTGAAACGAAAGGTCGAGAGCCTGATCGTCGGGGACGGTTCCAATCCTTCGGTCCAGATGGGGCCTCTTACCGGAATGGCCATCTTCGAACGGATCGCATCGATGGTAGAAGAGGTACGGAAGAAAGACCAGGGGACAATCCTGACCGGGGGGTTTCCACTCTCCGGGCCCGGGTTTGAGGGAGGGTTCTTCTATTCGCCCACCCTTGTGACAGATCCGGGTCCGCTCTGCCCCCTCATGAACCGTGAAGTCTTCGGCCCGGTGCTCCCCGTCAGCGTAATCCGGAGCCTTGATGAGGCGATATCCCGCGCGAATGAGACCCGGTACGGGCTCGGGGCATCTGTCTGGACCCGGGATATGGTAATTGCCCGCGAGGTTTTCTCGCGCGTGGATGCGGGTGTGGTATGGCTGAACCGGCACACCGTCCTACCCCCCGAAATACCGTTCGGAGGCGTCAAGGCAAGCGGACTTGGACGGGAGAACGGGTTGCAGGCCTACCGGAACTACACTCGGACCAAGGCCTTTTTCCTGAACTGGTGATTTCCCTGCCGGGCTCCAGGGGTGGCTCCCTTGGTGAGGCATGTTCTTATCAATAGCTCTTTCCATGCCTGCCCGGTGACACGAGATGCCCAAAGAACCCCGTTCTTTGCCCGCTCACTCATGTCGCAGGGCTTCGATGGGATTCAGATTCGATGCCTTCCATGCCGGGTAGAGACCCGAAAGGAGGCTGGTACCTATCCCAAACGCCACACCATAGGCGATGAAGATCAGGCTCGATGGAACAAAGAGGTACTCGGTAGTCTGCAACATCACGGTACTGATGGCATATCCCCCGAATATGGAGAGAACCCCACCGATACTGCTTCCGATTAGGCCGAGGATAAGGGCCTCGTAGAGGAACATACGCCGTATTTCCTTCCGCTTTGTCCCGATGCTCCGAAGTACACCGATCTCCTTGATGCGCTCCGTCACCGACATCAGCATGACGTTGAGGATGCTCACTCCCGCCACAATCAGGGAAATCCCCCCAATCGCTGTGACGAAGGTGGAGATCTGTCCGAAAGCGGTGAGGATGGTGTCGAGGATCGCCCGGGTATCGATAACATCCACCACGGTTTCCCTGCGGTTCAGCTGGCGTTCGATATCAGATTTCACTTCCTCGATCTGGGTGAGCTGTTTCACCTTGACGATGACCAGATTGTACCCGTTCTGGCCAAACGCATTCTCAAACCACTTGCTCTCGACCACGATGCCATAATCGGGATTGATGTCAAACCCCATCCCCCGCTCTTCAAGGATGCCGACAACACGCAGGGATCCCTTATCTCCCACGGAAATACGGGACCCGACCTTGATATGGTTGTCATGGGCAAACCTCGACCCCACCATTGCCGAAGAAGAACCGCGGAGATAGGTTCCTTCCGCAAGCTCGAGAAGGATAGGAATATCGTCTGATTTGAGACCGTATATCACCCCTACTGTATCTTCAGCCCCTATCTTCATCCGGGCACTCCCTGAATATACCGGAACGGTGACCTGCGGTGCGACCACCCGCCGTATCTGCTCAACATCGCGATCCGATATGAGCTCGGGGGCACTCCCGCCTCCGCCAAACCCCATCCCCCCGGTGTGCGGAGTCACGATGATACTGTCACCGACTGTGGAAAGACTGTCCGAGATGGCGAGAACCAGGCTGTTTCCAAGGATTCCGATCGAGACGATGGTTACGACGCCGATGATGATGCCGAGCATGGCCAGCAGGGATCGCAGCCAGTGAAGGCGGACATTCCGACGCGCAAAATCAAAGAACATTCGCGAGTGCACCGGCCTGTTCCTCAGGTATGGATATTTTACCATCAACAATACGAATGATTCGCCGTGCGTACTTCGCGATAGCCGGGTCATGAGTCACCATGATAATCGTCTTGCCCTGGTTGCGGTTGAGATCGTCAAGAAGAACCATGATAGCGGTGCCCGTCTTCGAATCCAGGTTGCCGGTGGGTTCATCGGCAAGAAGGATCTCGGGATCGTTGACCAGCGCCCTGGCTATTGCCACCCGCTGCTGCTGGCCTCCTGACAGTTCACTTGGTTTATGGGAAAAGAGACTTTCATCGAGGTTCATGGCAGCCAGCACCTCCCGGCATCGTCCGATGCAGTTGCGGCTCCCGGTCTTCAGGATGAGAGGATACTGCACATTCTCAAGGGCATTGAGGAGGGGGAGGAGGTTGAACTGCTGGAAGATGAATCCGATATGATCTCTCCGCAACACCGTCAGTTCCTCGTCGGTCATGCCCCTGGTATTCCTCCCCTTTATGCAGAGATCTCCACAGGTGGGTGTGTCGAGGCACCCCATCAGGTTGAGCAGGGTCGATTTTCCCGATCCCGAGGGTCCCATGATGGCGATGAAGTCGCCCGGGACGATATCGAGGCTTACCCCGTCGAGGGCCCGTACGTCCCCGCCCTCAAGCGGGTATATCTTGGTCACCTCACGGAACCTGATAATCGACCCGTTGCTGCAGATCTCATTCAGCTCTTCTTCCATGAATACCAGACAGCTCCGCCGACCGCCGCCGCACAGGCAATAAGGAGGGCAATGATGGGAATGGCTATCCCAGGCTCTTTTCCACTTCCCGAGGCCTGTGCTGGAATATTCACCAGGAATATCTTTTCAAAGGGATTCCCGTCAACGTCACGATAGTTCACAATGATGGGAACCTCGGTGACGTCTCCGGCAGTGAAGGTGAGCTCGAAACTCGAAAAGTCATCGGGTTCAAGGGAGCCTACCACATAACTCTGGTAGGGATTTACCGGAACGGTACCTTCTCCCGTGGAAAGAACAACCGAGTTTGCCACTTCGAGGCCTGCATTGTAGATATCACCGGTGACTACATACTTTGCATTCTCGATCTGTACGATAATATTTGAGATGAGGGGGTTCGCCTCGGTCTTCGATATGCCGAACCCGAGCGGGATGTTCACGGACGATGTGTGGCGATTTACCCCGTTTTTATAATCTGCCCTGAATTCGAGAACCCCAGGTTGACCTGGCGTGATATTGAACGAGACCCGCTGAGCCTGGTCGGGACCAAGGTTGCCAATAAAATAACTCGAGGGTGTGATATCAATACCCTCACCGCTCCCCTGCACCACCACGCCGCTCACCGGGTTGCCACGAGGGTTTCCGACCAAAATATCGATCCGCTCTTTTCTCCCGGGGCCAAATACATCCGGTTTCTGAAGAACAGATACCTCGAGAGGATCGTTTTCGACACGGATCTGTACCGGGTAACGGAGATATCCTGCATCCCGGAAATCGAGGGAAAACTTGGGGTAGTAAATGCCGGGCAGCACATCTGCCCTGACCGTGAAGGAGAACTGCATGCTGTTTCCTGCGCCGACTATGGTGGTAGTGTCGTAGGAGCTTGAAAGGACCGAGATATCGGCATCGTACATCGTTGCACGCCGGATGGCAACGCTTTCCAACCCATTGTTGGTTATCTCAACGGTGATGATCCCGGTATCGCCTTCGAAGAAGATTGTCGGATCGATGGAGACGCGGGTGACCGTCACCTGTGCAGCTGCATCCGAGCAGGAATTCTGGGCAGCTGCACCGGGCATCAGGGACACGATTGTTACGGTAATGAACAGGAGGAGGATGGATCTTTCCATTTCAAACCCCTCCAAAACCGGGTACACCTGCAACCGTTGTATAAAGGATGAATATGAAACCAACGATTACAGGGATGAGCACGGTGATTGCTGCCTGTTTCAATGTCAGGCTGCGGGCCTGTTTCAGGCCAAAAATCCACAGGTTTGCACTCCACAAGAGAAAAATGCCCGATAGCACGGCGGTAATCAACCGTAACTCGCTGAATGCGGTGTCGTGCATGAGTTGCCGCATTGCAGCCTCAATTGCCGCTGGATCCTGGATGGCGGTAAGGGTGGGCACCTGGATCATGGGGATATAATAGAGCGAAACGAGCAGGGAAAGAAAGGATCCGATGATGAACGGAACAAGGCCATACAAGGAAAACAAAATTGTCCTTTTGAACGCACCTGTACCGGAAAATGCCATGGAGATCAAGTAAAAAACACCAGGGACGATGAGCCCCCAGAGAACGAGGAAGGTGAAAAAGGCGATAACCACACCAACAATTACAAGGATCGGTGTCATGCCTGCCATTTCAGGCACGTTACCGAATAGTTCCATGGTAATCCCCAAGGTGAGATAGGCTGCTGCGGCTGATATGATGGCGCCGGTGATGGCGATCACGGCCGGGACCTTCAAGCTCTCGGGCTCTCCGGCACGCCCGGCAAAAAAACTCTCGGGTCTGAGAAGGAGATCTCCAATCTGTCCTGCCATATGAATCGGGGAAGTTCTATAGCTCTTTGTTTATCAACTTTGAGGAGAAAAAGGGAAAAGGCTGCTGGAAGAACGAACCGCACATGAGACTGTCGGGTCACATGCCTCCCCCTGACGGTAACCACGGATGCGTTTATCATACCAGCCACCTATGACCCCGCGGCCGGTCACAAAGCATGAAAATCCTGTTTTAACCATGGAAATGGCCCTGCCACTTTCATTCTGTGTGCATGTGCTCCGGCCAGGGAATCATGCGTTTTTTTTGTCCCGGGCTCTGTTCAGAAAAACTCTTTTCTCCAGAAAATGATGATTCCGATGGCGGAGAGGACCAGGGAGAGGATCATCGTGAAGGCGAATGCATAGGGCGTTTGCTGGAGGGGTAGATCCACGTTCATGCCGTATATGCTGGCAATCAGGGTCGGGATCATGAGGATGATGGTGACTGTGGTCAACAGCTTCATGATCACGTTCAGGTTATTGGAGATGACAGACGCGAATGCATCCATCATGGTCGAGAGGATGTCGCTGTAAATATTTGCCATCTCGATGGCCTGCCTGTTCTCTATGCTGAGTTCTTCAAAGAGATCCTGCTCATCTTCGTCCATCCTTGTGAATGTGTAGAACTTCTCTATCATGAGCGCATTTGACCGGAGGGAGGTGACGAAGAAGATCAGGCTTTTTTCAAGGTTCAACATGCGGATGAGCTGTTCGTTCTTCAGTGCCTGGTAAAGAGATCGCTCGATAGGGGTTGTCATGCGGTTGATCTCTTTGAGATAGCGCATAAAAAGGAGGGTGTTTCTGAAGAAGAGGAGCAAGACGAAATGAACCCGCCTTTCGGTCGAGAAATGCCGAACCTTCCCCGTGATAAATTCCTGGAAGACCTCCAGGTCGGTGACCGAAACGGTGATGATCACATTCTGCGTCAGGATGATCCCTACCGGGAGCGTGGTAAAAGGGATATCGGCTTCGGGATCCTCCCTCCGGGTAGTCCTGAGGAGAATGAAGGTGTTTCCCTCCTCACGCTCAACCCGTGCCCGCTCGTCAACATCCAGGGGATCGGTAAGAAAATCGAGAGGGATAGCAAACCGCGCAACCAGGGCGTCGATCTCCTGGGGGGTAGGATTGACAGTATGTACCCACGATCCGCCTTCGTACTCTTCAATGGTCTCGAGACCGTTCCGCCCGCTTCGGTATATGGTAATCATGCCGTTCCCCCAGGTACCTTGCCGCCCGCAGGATCCGCCAATAAATGAAAAACAAGCAAATAGGCCTGTTTCTCCATTATGGTCCTGCCCAACTTTCCGAATCTGTCCGGATCTCGTCGTTCCCCTGTATCCGCAAAATAGTTTTCGATCGGTGTCCCGGTAACAATCGATCTCGCCGGGAAAAGCCCATCACGTTACCGGCAAGGCAGGCCGGGCCTCCCTCATGCCGGACTGCAACTTCTCCGGCCAATGGATTCTTGCTGATCATGGATACTGTCAGGCAGGGCAGTCTCTTTGGAAGGGAAAACCTTCCGTTTTCTTTCATCGATAGTATCGAGAATCGCTGACACGAGCAGGGAACCCCGCCTATCCCGTGCCATGGATATCCCGCAATTACCGTTCGCCATCCATCTCCAGGACTTTCACCGCCCGGGGAGGGGACCCGCGCGGGGGTCGCTGAGGGGCCGGATAAACGGATCAATTGCCCGGCTGGCAGAATTTTAGCGCCGCACGTTACCGTCTTCATCGGAAAGCGCGATGATCAAGAGTTGCATTGCAGATGGGCCGCCTGTTTTTCCCAGCGCAATAGCCACCCTCTGCCGTATGCTGTTTACGTGTGGTCGCAGAGGGCTATTGATCAGGCATGTCACTCTCTGCGGGGGCTATTCCTCTTCCAGCCTGAAGATAGCATTGCCCGGGTTTCGGGATCCGGGTTGCCGGTTGCCTGTCGATACCCCAACATCGAATTCCATCGCTTTCATCCCGTATCATGAGGGCTTGGCAGAGAATTTTTCAGCTGAACCGGTGGATGCGCCGCACGGCTTCCCGGAGATGGTCAAGCGATGTCGCATAAGACAGACGCTGCCATCCGGGTGTATTGAACACCGATCCCGGAGTCACCGCAACGTGGCCCTCCACAAGCCATCGTTCCGCTGTTGCTATGTCATCTCCGCCGGCTTTGACGTATGCGTAAAATGCTCCGTCCGCTGGCGCAACTTCAAAGCCCATCAGGAGGAGCTCCTGGACGAAGTAATCCCTCCGGCGATTGAACTCCTTGCGCATTATCGCGATGCATTCCTGGTCCCCGGTCAATGCTGCGGCCCCTCCGTACATCACAAAGGTTGTGGGGTGGCTGATTGAATGCTGTTGAATTTTGGACATCTGGGTGATAATGGGGCGCGGTGCAACCGCCCACCCGAGTCTCCATCCTGTCATGGCATATGCCTTGGAAAACCCGTTTACCGTGATAGTGCGCTCGGCCATGTCTCCTATCGAGGCGATGGAGATATGCTCCTTTCCGTATACGAGCTTCTCGTAAATCTCATCGGAGAGGGCGAGGAGGTCAAAGTCAGCGCAGAGGTCTGCAACCAGCTTGAGCGAGGCCCGGTCGAGCACTGCACCTGATGGGTTGGAGGGTGAATTGATGATCACCATCCTGGTCTTAGGGGTTACGGTCTCGAGGAGAGTATCTGTAACCTGGAAGGTCTTCTCGTGCAGGGGGTGATGAACAGGTTTTCCACCGGCGAGGGTTACACATGGTTCATAAGAGACCCATGACGGGTCAAGGATGATAGCCTCGTCTCCAGGGTTCAGCACGGCAGTGACGGCATCGTAGATAGCATCCTTTGCACCGCAGGTTACCAGCACCTGGGAGGGAATGCACGGAAAGCAGTTCTCCCTTCGTGTTTTCTCGGCAATCGCTGCCAGGAGTTCCGGGATCCCGTTGCTCGGGGCATAATGCGTCTTTCCTTCCATGAGCGCCCGGATGCATGCCTCCCTGATATGGGCAGGGGTATCAAAGTCCGGCTCACCAATTGAGAGGTCGATGACTCCCAACCCTTTCCGCTGCATCTCCCGGGCCATTTCCGCAACGGCCAGAGTGGCCGATGGTGCTATGCCCGTGACTTTTTCGGAGAGCGCTCTCATCCCAATCGCTGGACCATCTTGACCGCAGATTCCACGGCACGCCGTGCATAATCGATCCGCTCACTGGCCTCCATCCGGGTCATTCCCGGACCTGAGATACCGAGCGAGACCGGTTTTTCGAATTCGAGGGAGAGATCGATGATCTTCCGGGCCGCATGCTGGACCACGATCTCGTCATGCTGGGTTGCTCCTTCGATAACGCAGCCGATGGTGACGATTGCGTCAACCGAGCCCTCTTTCAGCATCTTCTTAATGGCCAGCGGCATGTCATATGCACCAGGGACATACATGCACTCAGTAACCTCGGCACCGAGGAAATCCGCATGTTCCCTCCCCTCAATCTCCATCATGTAGGTGATGTCACGGTTGAATTCCGAGACGACAAAACCGAGTTTCACACTCATATCGATTTCCTGCCTGTTTATGTCCTACCTGCTCATTCATAAACCGATTCCTCTCCTCATCTCCGGGCCGGGCCGGCATCGGGGAATCCCTGGCGCTGCCCGGTCCCGGCTTCCCGGGTGAGTTCTTCAGGGTGGAACGCCATTTTGATCACATTCCGGGCATGCTCCCGTGTCCGCTGCTCTGCGAGCCATGCCAGTTCCCGGTCATCCACTGCTTCGTCCTCGTGGACAAAGACCTCGATGATGTGGGTGTTGGTCATCAGCTGGCAGGTTATCAGGCCCTGCGACGCTTCGTGGGCGCACATCCGGTCCTTCTCCTTCCCGCCCGGCATGCCAAGTGCCATCACCATGCCGCATTTCCGCTCTTCGATCAGCTTTTTGCAGGCAACGGGAAGGTCCTTGATCCCCGGAACGGTTACCCGTTCGATAGAGACACTGGCCTGCCTCCTTAGCTCATCCGCGGCAAAAGCGCCCATGTTGACCCTGGCAAACGTGGTATCGGCAATTCCAATCTTCATCCGAGCACCCCGCAGGCAGCAGAGACTCCGTCTTCCCGGGGATGATACCCATGGATACGGAGTGCGTGCTGCACGGCGGCGAGCGTGGCGAGGATTTCAGGAGCACCGGTCGCACCCATGGTACCGATCCGGAAGATCCTGCCCTTGAGACGGTCCTGACCACCGGCTATCTCGATGCCAAGTCTCTTGACGGTCCCGCGGAACTCGCTGTCCTGCATCCCGGGGGGAAGCTTCACCGCGGTCACGGTATTCGAATAGGCATGGTCCCGATCAAGTTCAGGAAGGAGCTCCAGCCCCCATGTATTCGCCGCCGTGCGTACCGCATCTGCGTTTCTCCGGTGGCGGGCAATGCGCTGTACGAGGCCTTCCTCCTTGATGATCAGGCATGCTTCCCTGAGCGCGAAGAAGAGAGGTACGGCCGGAGTATACGGGGTTTCCATCACTTTCGCCCCGGCACTCTTCCGGTACGCGGCAAGGTCAAGGTAATAGGGGCGCTCGGGAGAGAGGCGCTCCCATGCCCGTTCGCTCACCGAAACCGCCGAAAGCCCTGCCGGAGCAGCAAGACATTTCTGGGAGCCGACCACCACCACGTCCGCCCCCCATGCGTCTGACCTGACCTCGTCCCCTCCAATCGAGGTGATGCCGTCCATCACGAAGAGGGCATCGTATTTCCTGGCGAGTTTCCCGACCTGTTCAGCAGGGTTCCGGATACCGGCAGAAGTCTCATTGTGGACAAGGGTCACCATCTCAGCTCCCGCATTGAGCCGATCTTCCAGCGACGCAAGATCGAGCGGTGTCCCCCATTCCGATGCGATTTCATGGGCGGTCCCGTAACGCTGGGCAATCTTGTACAAACGCTCGCCGAACTTACCGTTCACGAGACAGGCTACTTCCCTGCCCCGCCCGAAATTGGCTACCGCCGCCTCCATTGCTGCCGTTCCCGATCCGCTGATGACGAAGAGCTCATTCTTCGTGCCAAATGTCTCTTTCAGCACCTGCACACAATCGGCATAAATACTGCCGAACTCGGCCCCCCGGTGATTGATGGCCTGGCGTACCATCGCCATGCGAACCCGTTCCGGCATGGGAACCGGCCCGGGAATCATCAAGAGCGGTTCTTTTTCCATTGTATCAGCCCCATAGTATTTTTATAACCACGGGATATAAGTGTGGATGGCATATCACATGGTCGAAGTTGCCATTCTCGCCGGATCTGCTTCAGATTCCGCTGTAGTGGAGAGAACCGCGGCAGTCCTGAGAGAGAACGGGATCAGTTACGAGACCCGGGTCATATCGGCCCACCGCGAGCCTGACACCCTTGATGATTTTATAGAGTCGAGTACCTGCAAGATCTTCATTGCCATTGCCGGGCTCTCGGCTGCTCTTCCGGGAATCATCGCATCGAAAACGAACCGCCCGGTCATCGGCGTTCCGGTCAGCGGAAATCTGATGGGGTTCGATGCCCTGCTCTCCATCGCCCAGATGCCAAAAGGGGTTCCGGTAGCCTGTGTCGGCATCGATAACGGCGAGAATGCAGCATTGCTTGCAATCAGGATTCTTTCCGTGAAATAAGGCCGGGGTTTTCACTCCAGGGCAGGGTGCGGGGTTTCCTTCCGCTCAGGGCAGGCTTTCGGGTCTCTATCTTTCCCGCGTCAATGGTGACCGGGGCCGAACGGAAACTTTATTCGGTATCTCCTCGTGCAACCTCGCGGCTGCCCTATCTTCGTTCGATTGAAGGATGAATCGAGTCCGGGCAGGACAGTGCCGGTCTTTCCCATTGGGCAATGGAGGGGCTACTGCTTTTTTGCCCGGTTCTTTTCCCCGAAAATGTCCCGCATCAGCCGGACTGCACAGAGGTCCCCGCACATCGAGCAGGCTTCAAGCTCCCCGTCCCGGGCGTGGATGGCCCGTGCCACGTCCGGGAACAGGGCAAGCCGGAACTGCTCTGTCCAGTCAAGTCTTCTGCGTGCCTCTGCCATCTGCCGTTCGCGGGGCATCTTGTAGCCGTCCTTTTTTCGGACCGTATCCCCGACGTGGGCTGCGATCTTTGCCAGGCGGGTGCCCTCGATGATATCCTCAACCAGCGGCAGCGCCAGGTGTTCGCTCGGAGACACCATGCAGAGGAAATCTGCACCGTGCATACAGGCCACAGCCCCCCCGATGGCAGCCGAAACATGGTCATATCCCGGCGCGATATCGGTGACCAGGGGGCCTAGCAGGTAGAGAGGAGCATCGTTGGAGAGTTCCTTCATGAACCGGACATTGTAGCCGATCTGGTCCAGGGGGATATGTCCAGGTCCTTCGATCATTCTCTGGACTCCGGCAGCCAGTGCCCTGCCAGCCAACCTTCCCAGGTTCAGGTACTCCACGGTCTTGGCATGTCGGTCTGCGTCCTGGAGGCACCCCGGCCGCATCCCGTCGCCCAGGCTCGCCACCACCTCATGCTCGCCCAGGATTTCGAGGAGGTAATCGAATTCAGCAGCAAGTGGGTTCTCTTCACCGGTGGCGGCCATCATCGCCACATGGAATGCCCCACCCCGCGAGACGACCGGCAGGATGCGGGGATCTGACCGAAGTGCAGCAAGCGCCTCCCTGTTCACGCCGCAGTGGAGTGTCAGGAAGTCTACCCCGTCCCTGCAATGCTCCCGGATCACAGAGAAAAGAAGGTCGGCATTGACATCGGCCGCATTTCCTGCCCGGCGGACCGCCTCATAGATGGGAACGGTTCCAGTGCACACTCCAAGGGAGAGGATATCCCTCCTCATGGCACGGAGATCTCCCCCGGTTGAGAGATCCATCAGGGTATCGGTGCCGTTCGCAATTGCTGCCCTGGCTTTCCTACTCTCGAGGACGGGATCACATCGCTCCCCTGAGGTCCCGATATTGACGTTGACCTTGACACGGCAGCCTTCACCGATAGCGCAAACAGCATGCTGCCGCACAGGGTTTGCCGGGATCACCATGTGTCCGCGAGCTACTGCACGGGCGAAATCGCGGGGATTTGTCCCTTCCTGGCGCGCAGCCGCTTCGACCAGGGGGGGGATGCCGGCTATACACTCCTGGATCAGGGTACGCATAAGAGAGATGTGGTTGGTGCTCCCTATTAGTAAACATGCCAGTTACCTGGATCCCGGGCAGGGGTTATTTCGGGAATGCATACATCGTGGGTTCGGTGCTCATCGATGCCGGGGTGCTCCCATCTGCCATCGAGGCGTACCGGGCGGACATTGATACCATCGTTCTCACCCACTGCCACTTTGACCACACAGCGTATGTGAAAGAGATATCCCATCTCTGTTCTGCACCAGTCGCCATCCACGCGCTGGATGCTCCGGGACTCATGCAGGAAGGAGCCAGTCTCTCCCTCCATTTCGGCTCACGGCCTCCTGGCATTGCCCCTGACCGCCTCCTCTCCGATGGTGATCGGGTCGGTCCACTCACCGTCCTCCATACCCCCGGGCATACTCCGGGCAGCATCTGCCTCTATCTCGAAGACGAGCAGGCACTCATATCAGGGGATACCGTGTTTGCCGAGGGGGGATTTGGAAGGTTTGATTTTCCTGGAGGTGACCGGGCCTCGCTTGTCAGGTCGATCGGACGTCTCGCCTCCCTCAAGGTTGAAGGGCTCTATCCCGGGCATGGAACACCGGTTCATCGGAAGGGAAACCAGCATATCGGAGCCGCCCTGCAGCTCCTGAAGGCCGGATATGGATAGGGGAACCTACTGCCTTATCTTCCGCAACCGGGGTTGCAGCGTGAACGTGGGGGCCCTCGGCACCCTCAACTTTCATCCTGGCTGGCATGTCTATGTAGGTTCAGCCCAGGGTTCCGGTGGATTCTCCCGCGTTCTCCGACACATCCGCGTGGCCGGCGGAGGACCGTGCACCCCGCGGTGGCATATCGATTACCTCCTCGTTCACCCTGAGTTCTCGCTCGCAGCGGTGTCTTGCGCTACAACCGGGGATCGGGAAAGCGAGTGCACAATTGCCCGAAACATCGGAGGGGTCGCGGTGCCCGGTTTTGGCAGCAGCGACTGTCGGTGTCCTTCCCATCTCCTGTATTTCCCATCAAATCCGGAAAAACGTATAATCTCTACTTTTTCATCCCGAAACCTTTCTGCAACTATCAAAACTATCAATAAGTCTTAAGGTGAGTACACGTTTATGACGGTGCTAGGTATCTCGGGTAGCATGCGAAAAGACGGAAATACCTCGATACTGGTCAAGGTTATCCTGGAACGCTGTGAACAGGCAGGAATCGAGACCGAGTTCATCTCTCTTTCCGGAAAAAAGATCAATCCCTGCCTTGGCTGCGAAAAGTGCAAGGAAAACGATTGGTGTGTTATCCAGAACGATGACTGGGGGGCTATCATGGAGAAGGTCATGGATTCCGAAGTGCTGGTTATCGGTTCACCGACATACTACTATGACGTCTGCGGGCATCTCAAGAACTTCATCGACAGGAGCTACTCCCTCTATCACCGCCGGCAGCTTGCCGGAAGAAAGGCGGTCGCGGTCGCGGTCTGCTCCAACAAGGGTGGTGCCCGGACCATCGAGACACTGGAAGGGTTCCTCAACAGTCACGAGTTCTCATACCTAGGCTGGGTCAGGGGAAAGGGATACCTCGAAGGGGCTATCGCAAAGGACACCCGGGCCCTGAAAAAAGCAGGCGAGCTTGGCGATAAAATCGTCAAGTTGCTCAAACCGCAGGACTGACCGTTCTCCCCTCCTTTTTTTGCCACGACTACGCAGCGGCTGGCTTTTTCCGTCTATCCAGGCAGGGGTGTCAGATGAGATTGTAGAGCGTATCCCTCTGCCGAAGCGACCTCCCGATATCAGCAGTGATGCGATCCATCTCGGAAGGATCAAGGTAATCGGTGTTCAGGGCCCCTGCTCCCTTCGAAATGCTTTCCTCAAACATCGTGCCGCCGAGGTCATCGGCACCGGCAAGCAGTCCAAGCTGGGCCATCCTTACACCTGTTTTAACCCACGAGACCTGGATGTGGTCGATGGTATCCAGGAAGAGACGTGAGACGGCAGTCATCAGCAGGTCTTCCCTCCCGGTTGCTCCGGCACGGGCGATCCCTTTCCGGAACAGCGGTGTATTCATGTGGATGAAGGAGAGGGGGACAAATTCGGTGAACCCCCTGGTCTCGTCCTGGATGTCGCGGATAACGGAGAGGTGGCGGACCCTGTCCTTGATGGTCTCGCAATGGCCATACATGATTGTGGCGGTGCTCCTTATCCCGAGCCGGTGCGCCTCCTTGATGATCCTCACCCATTCATCGGTCGAGACTTTTCCGGGGCAGATGACCTTGCGGACCTCGTCGACCAGGATCTCTGCTGCAGTTCCGCACAGTGATCCGAGACCGGCGTCCTTCATCATCCGGAGTACCTCCCGGGTTGATACACCGCTCTTTTTCGCAGCATATGCCACTTCCATGGGGTTGCTGGCATGGATGTGCACACCCGGTGCTCCTTCCCTGATCGCCGAGAAGATCTGAACGTAGCTTTCTGCATCAAAGCCGGGATGAAGTCCGCTCACACTGCAGATCTCTGTCACCTTCCTCCCTTTTGCCACGGCAGCCTTCTCCCGGATGACCTCCAGATCGTGGCAATATCCGCCTTCTTCACCAGGTTTTCTAGAAAAACCGCAGAATCCGCAGGAATTGATGCAATAATTGGTCACATTGATGTTCTGGTTCCGGACATAGGTCACCTGGTTTCCAACCGCTGCTTCGCGACATTCATCGGCAGCACGGGCAATATCCCATACCCTCCTGTCCCGAATTGAAAAGAGACGGAATGCATCCTCTTCACTCAAACGGTTCCCGGCCAGCACCTCATCGAGTATGTCCATGAGCTCCCGGTCATCGTCACCCCGTACGGCTAGGATGCTACCCCTTGACATGGCTTTACTTGAAGGGTTGAGCCATATCCACTTAAAGTATCCGACCGTGTCATTTAATGCCGGCCGGGGGCTATCCGGAATGGAGAACCATGCAGGAACAAACAGTCCACCTCTCCAGGGGTGCAGGATCAGGTTACGTGCTCCCGCTCGGCCCGGTCAATCTTGTCTGGGTAATTGCCAGAAACGGAATGGTAGGGTGTGGAGCGTTCGATGTAGCAGCGCTTGAGAAGTTCGGGTATCCTGCGGCACGGATCCGGGCGAAGACCGGGTCTTCCATAGCGACAATCGACGATTTGCTCGCAGGTGCCGTCTCCGGAACAAATCCGTCGGCCGAACGGTATGGTATTGTGACAGGCATGAGTGGAAGGGAGGCGCTTGACCTGCTCTCATGAGGATCATCCAATGGTTTAATCCTGTGCCGGTTCACCCTTCTTATTATGCAGTACTCCGCCCTCTTCGGACCGGTCCACTCACGTCGGCTTGGCCGGTCGCTGGGCGTCGACCTTGTTCCCTTCAAGACCTGCAGCTATAACTGTGTCTACTGCGAATGCGGGCGTACAACGGTCGAGACCACGAGGAGGCAGGAATTTTTCCCCACCCGCGAGGTACTCGATGAGCTCCGGGATTACCTCTCCTGCTCCCCGGAACTTGATTACATCACCTTCTCCGGTTCAGGCGAGCCGACCCTCTCGTCCTCCATCGGGGAGGTCATCCGTTTCCTCAAAGACAACTATCCGTCTTACCGCCTCGCCGTTCTGACAAATGGCAGCCTGCTCGTGCGACCGGAAGTCCGCGAAGAGCTTCTCCCGGCTGACGTTATTCTCCCGACCCTCTCGTCGGTGTTCGATGAAACGCACAGGAAGATACACCGTCCGGCCCCCGGTATAACCGCCATGGACATCGTGGAAGGGCTGGAATGCCTTAGAAACGAGTATCCTGGCGAGATCTGGCTCGAAATCTTCATCATACCCGGCATCAACACCAGCGCGGAGGAGCTGGACGGTCTGCGGGCGGCGATCGACCGTATCCGCCCGGACAGGGTCCATCTCAATACCCTTGACCGCCCCGGGGCCGAGGAGTGGGTGAGACCTGCCTCCATAGCTGAACTCGAGGAGATCCGGAGAGTTCTCGGTATTTCAGGCATAGGGGCGGTCGAACCGGTTGGTTACGAACTTTCAGCCGGTTCAACAATGCCGGGCCAGTGGTCAGATGACGTGGCCAGGGTGCGCGAGCTCATACGGCGCAGGCCCTGCACCCTCGAAGATATCTCGGCTTCTACCGGGCTTTCCCGGAGTGAAATCCTGAAAATACTGCGGGAGATCCAGTCAGGACACCGTATCGAAGAAAAACGGGAAGAGCGGGGAATTTTTTATTTCTGCCCGGAATAGGATCATACCAGGGTATAACCGGTAAGCCGCTGCCGGAGTGGTCTTCCGATGTCCTTACAGATTCGCTCCATCAGAACCTGATCGAAAGATCCCGCATCGCTCGCACCCGCCTGGGCCGAGACCTCGTCGGAAAACATTGTTCCAGCCAGATCGTTTCCTCCCGAGAGCAGCGCAACCTGGGAGAGCTTCACTCCCAGTTTACCCCACGATACCTGGATGTTCCTGAAATTGTCGAGGAACAACCGTGAAACGGCTATCATCAGGAGATCCTCCCTTCCTGTTGCCCCGGGGCCGGCCAGGCCACTCTGGTACAGCGGTGTATTCGGGTAGACATACGAGAGTGGGACCAGCTCGGTGAAGCCCCGCGTTTCGTCCTGGATTTCACGCAGGATTGCAAGGTGTCGGATTCGGTCTTCCGGTCGTTCGCACGTCCCATACATGATCGTGGCCGTGCTTGGGATGCCCATCCCGTGGGCTTCCCTGATGATCCGTACCCAGGTGGTGGTGTCGATCTTGCGCGGGCAGATGATCCGCCTCACTTCATCGACCAGGATCTCGGCTGCAGTTCCCTGGAGCGAATCGAGCCCGGCATGCTTCATCGCTGCCAGGACTTCTCCGGTGGATATTCCGCTTCGGGATGCTGCATGGTTCACCTCATCGGGACTGAACGCATGTATATGTATTCCGGGCGCGGCTTCCCTGACTGATGCAATGAGCTCGATGTAAGTCTCTGCGGTGAAATCAGGGTGGACACCAGAGAGGAGGCAGATCTCGGTCACCTGTCGTTCCAGGGCACGCTCCACTTTCTTCAGGACGGTCTCACGATCATCGCAATAGGCTCCTTTATCACCCGGTCTTCGTCCGAAGCCGCAGAACCCGCACAGGTTCTTGCAGATATTGGTGACATGGATATTCTGGTTGCGGACATAGCTGACTGCCGGTCCTGCACGCTCTTCGCGGATCTGGTCTGCTGTGGCGAGAATATCAAACAGGAAACGGTTACGCGCTTTCAGGAGGCCAAGGCCTTCCTCCTCCGACATCCGGTAACCTTCCGCAACGTCATCCAGCAGGTGTCTCATGACCGTCGCCTTATTTTCTTCCGGAACGCTTCCTGCCTGTCGTCTTCTTTCTCTTGTCGCTCTTCTGGTCACTCTCTTTCCGTTTCTGATACAGCTCCCAGGCCAGCATCAGAACTACCAGGATGATAGCCACGGGAATGATGTGAAGGGGGATATAACCAAGGAGAGGGATGGAAAAAAGCGCTTTTCCCACGACCCACTCATCCCGGACAGGCTGGATGATGCCAAGCTCAGGCCGGGAAAGGAACGTCCCCTGGTCACTCCGGTAATTATTATCACCCTTGGTGATATACCCTCCCGTATCTGCGGTTATTTCTGAAGTGAGAATATATCCCTGGACAGGGGTGCTGTTCCCCGCATCGGGAACGATGATGTCGTTCTCAATCCTCGCCACCACGGTGCCATCTTCAAGAACCCAGGCATTATCCACGATACTTGCCGGCAGGTAGACTTCAGGGCTGCTTGCCCCCCGGAAGAAGTAGTAGTAGACCGGGATGCGGGATGCATCCGGTGTTACTGCCATAGCCCGGTGAATGATGGGGTGAACCCCTCCACCAAGGCCTGGAATGAGGGAGCCTGCAGCCCCATTGCGGGTGAAGATGAGAACATCCCCAGAGTCCCCGAATTTCAAATACCCTGTTGCCTTTCCACTCTCCCAGGTCTGCAGTTCACCCAGCCGGTCGGCTCTCACGACAAAGACCAGATCACCGACGTTCATGTGAGGGGCCATGCTCTCTGACTCGATAGTCACCACAGCAGGCCAGGTGCCGGAGACGAGAAAGAGGACTAGCGCGATTCCTGCGACTACGGCTACTACCCAGAGCAGTTCGCGGGCGAACGCGACTACCGGATGCCTGCTGGTGCGGAAACGCTCGATGAGGCCCTTCCCCTCTTCATTTTTTTCCTTGTCAGTCATACCTTCGTATTCTTTTTTATCCCGTCATAAATAAGGGATCGGCACAGGACCCGGTAGTACTGAATCCAAAAACCAAAATGGGGAAGCGGCAATACTACTGTACTCATGCTCGACGCCAGGATTATCGTTCAGCGGTTTCTCGATACCAAGATGCAGGTTCATCCCGACGTGGTCAGGTACCTGGCCGAGCAGGGTGACCCGGCCCTCATCGAGAGGATTATTGAGAATGTCCCTGAAGACACCGTCGTCGTCTCAGCAAGACACATCCCGGGTGTCGTAGTTGACCGGGACGGGACCCGGTTCACGGCCGATCCGCGGTTCGAGGTTGTAAAAGGAAGTGCCGGTTCATCCGGGAGCTCGGGATGTATCCAGGACTATCTCTCCTACTTCCGTGACCGTTATAACCGGCTGGGTACGCTCGTCCGCGCACGCTGTAACCCGGTACCGATCCAGGGACTTCAGCGGAATTCCCGTTTTCGCCAGGAGACCTGTGCCGTCATGGGACTGGTGCAGGACGTCCGGACCACCACCAATGGTCACCGGATAGCCGAACTTGAGGATCCCACCGGTTCACTCCCGGTCCTTTTCCACAAAGATCGTCCGATCTTTTCCGAAGGCGAACAACTCATCCCCGATGAGGTGGTAGGAGTGAAAGGGCAACTTTCAGGAGACGGGCGACTTTTCTTTGCCGAATCCCTCATCCGCCCTGACATTCCCATCAACCACGCACCCTACAGGAGCTCGGAACCAGGTTGCGCGGTTCTCATCTCCGATATCCATGTCGGAAGCGATACCTTTCTCGAAGCCGAGTGGAACCGGTTTGCCGACTGGCTCGATGATCATCCGGTCTCCTACCTCCTTATTGCCGGCGATCTGGTCGATGGCATCGGGGTCTACCCGGGGCAGGAACAGGAACTCACCATCACCAACATCTATGAACAGTACGAGGTTTTCGGGGCTATGATGAGGGATCTCCCGTCAAGGACAAGCATCATCCTCTGTCCGGGAAACCACGATGTCGTGAGGGCAGCAGAACCACAACCGGCAATCCCCCCGGAGTTCTCTTCCGGGTTCCCGGACAACTGTGTTCTCGTGGAGAACCCGGCGTTAATCAGCCTCCAGGGGGTCATGGTACAGATGTACCATGGCAGGTCGATTGATGATATGATCGGGCTGATACCCGGTGCAAGTTATGAAAACGTCGCGCCCATGATGGAGAGACTGCTCCAGCGCCGCCACCTGGCGCCTACGTATGGACGGCGGACCCCGATCGCAGCCCTCCGGGAGGATCAGCTGGTCATCGATCCAGTCCCCGAAGTGCTCCATACCGGGCATGTACATATCATGGGATTGGGCGAGTATCGCGGGACGCTCTGCATCAATGCGGGAGCCTGGCAGGCCCAGACCTCATTCCAGAAACAGATGAACATCCACCCCACCCCTGCACGGGCCGTGGTTCTCGATCTCCAGACCCTGAAGCCGCAGGTCATCGACTTCAATTGAACCATTCAACCCCAGGGCAGAGGGGAAGAAATAAAGCCGTTTAATTTTTTTATTGGTCCCCTCCATAACTTCACTTTCGATTTCGAAAAACATGGGATTACACAAGACACGCCATAAAATACATCGGATCAGGCGATTACACCGCTATACAACCCGTTCTGTCGAAAAGGTGGTCGCTTGCAAATGTACTTTTACTGGGGACTGTCATTTCTTTGGGCTTCAGTCTCAAAAGACGTTCCAGAACGCTTTGCTGGCTGGTAACTTTGGGAGGGGGCTAAATTTTTATCCTTCCATGTAGACCAGTATACGTACAAAAATTCACTTTTACTGGAGATTTGGAGGGTAATCTTTGATGGATATGTTCATTCTCGTCCCGATCTGTGCCTTGATCGGGCTTCTCTTTGCCGCATACTCTTACATGGTCATGAAGCGGGAAGATGAGGGCAGTGATTTGATGAAAAAGATCGCTGCTGCCATCAGGCTTGGTGCCATGGTGTACCTCAAGCGCCAGTACACCGCGATTCTTGTCTTCATGATCGCTATGGCAATTGTTCTCACCCTGGCGATCAATCCTTTCACTGCTATCTGTTTCATCGTTGGGGCCTCACTCTCAGCCCTTGCAGGTTATATCGGGATGAAGGCTGCCACCTATGCAAACGTCCGGACGACAAACGCCGCCAGGCAGGGAATGGCAAACGCGTTCAGGGTCTCCTATTCGAGCGGGACGGTTATGGGCCTGGTTGTCGTCGGGCTTGGACTGCTCGGGCTCTCTACGCTCCTGTATATCTTCTCTACAATGGTTGCGTTAACCCTTGCAGAAACGGTGAACGTTCTCTTCGGGTTCTCACTTGGCGCAAGCTCGATCGCCCTCTTTGCCCGTGTCGGAGGAGGTATCTTTACCAAAGCGGCAGATGTCGGGGCGGACCTGGTAGGTAAGGTAGAGGCCGGTATTCCTGAGGATGACCCCAGAAATCCGGCGGTCATTGCCGATAATGTCGGGGATAATGTCGGAGATATCGCAGGAATGGGGGCTGACCTTTACGAGTCGTACGTGGGATCAATTATTGCAACGATGGGTCTTGCCGTGGTAGCATCAGTCACTTCAAGGTTCGTCAATGTCCCTGTCCAGAACCTCGTGCTGCTCCCAATGCTGATTGCAGGACTCGGCATCGTCGCCTCTGTTATCGGGACATTCTTTGTCCGAAGTTCGAAGAACGAGAGCAGTGCTATTCACAAGGCGTTCAACGCCGGCACTCTCACCAGCCTTGTCCTTACCGTTATTGCCACCTATTGGCTGGTGAATACACTCATCGGGCCACAATACAATGGTGTGTTTGTAGCAACTGTTGCAGGCCTTGTTGCAGGGTTCCTCATCGGGCTTGTGACAGAGTATTATACGTCATATGAACGTCCCCCCACCCAGCGCATTGTAAAAGCCACTGAAACGGGTGCGGCAACAGATATTATTACCGGCCTTGCTGTGGGACTGGAGAGCACGATCTGGCCGGTCCTCATTGTTGCCTCTGCAATCCTCATTGCTGCACAGCAGGCAGGATTGTATGGAATCGCTCTTGCCGGTGTGGGGATGCTTGCGACTCTCGGGATCACCCTGTCCGTCGACGCATACGGGCCTGTTGCAGACAATGCCGGGGGCATCGCCGAGATGTCCCACCAGGAAAAAGGGATCCGTGCGATTACTGACACGCTTGACTCGGTTGGTAATACGACCGCTGCTATCGGCAAGGGGTTTGCAATCGGGGGGGCAGCCCTTACAGCCCTTGCTCTCTTTGCAGTCTACACCCAGGCAGTCGGCCTCCAGGTTGTAGATATGCTTGACCCTACCGTCTTTGTCGGAATCCTTATCGGGGCAGTGTTGCCTTTCCTGTTCTGTTCCTTTGCCATGACGGCAGTTGGGCGGGCAGCCGGGTACATCGTGGAAGAGGTCCGCCGCCAGTTCAAGCAAATCCCTGGGCTGATGGAGGGGACAGCTGAACCAGATTATGATTCCTGCATCACAATATCTACCAATGCTGCCCTGAAGCAGATGATTGCCCCCGGCCTTATGGCAATTATCGCCCCTGTCCTTGTCGGGCTGCTTCTTGGAACCCAGGCCCTCGCCGGTCTCCTGGTAGGATCTATTGCGACCGGTTTCATCGTTGCAATTATGATGGCAAATGCCGGAGGTGCCTGGGATAATACCAAGAAATATATTGAGGCAGGTCACCTGGGCGGGAAGGGATCCTTTGCTCACAAGGCAGCGGTTACCGGAGACACGGTCGGTGACCCCTTCAAGGATACGGCCGGACCTGCTTTAAATATCCTGCTCAAGCTGATGGCGATTGTGTCCCTTGTGTTTGCCCCGATTTTTATTTAATTTTTTTCGGCAGGATATGCGATCACGTGCAGTTCCCTTAACCATGTTCCTGTACAATAGCAGTGTCATTGATGCGGTGATTCATGCTCACGGGTTTTCCCAGGTCGCTGGAGACGTCCTTCCAAAGCCGACGACATGGAATTATTGGACCTCTCTTTAACCGGCTCCAAATCGCATGAAGGTTCTGAAGGGATCGGGACCGGTTGATACCCTGGCATTTACACCCTCCCGAAAAAAAAACACAACAACACTACACTTATTTTTAACAAGTGCTTTCCGAAGTAACCTGGATTGAGGGGTGAATGCCATAGGTCCGGAACCAGCCCGCGGTTCCTAGGGATCCGTATGTTGAGGTGTGGATCGTGCTCCGGTTCTGGGTAAAAAAGAGAGTGCCGTGTGCTGCTTCTTTCGCACCGCGAGAATACCGGCATAAACACGGGGCAGGGATCCCGACTCCGCTTCCAGCGCTGGTTGCCGCCGGTGCACAGACAAAAAGGGTGCGGTAAGGTTCCGAAAGGACAATAATGGGAATCTCCACCTCTAAGGACTCTGCCTGCAGCCAACGGTGTTTCTTTTCACGGTAATAATTTCGATGAGCACGAGCGCCTTCGCCCGCGTTTCATCGCACCCGGGCGGCCATCAGCACCATGCCCGTGCAGGTGGAGGGAAGCCCCTGTCAAAGTGCACCTGCGTTTCACAGGGCCCCGCTCCAGGATCAGGTGGGGGATGGTGGTGGACTTCCCCCGGGATTGTGAGTCCGAAGACCTGTCCAGACCAGCAGGTGTCCTGACCGGGATCGCCTCTCCTCCGCTCATCCGGTTTTACGAGAGTGCCGCCTGAAAACCACGGACAGGCTCGCTCACGTCGCCCTGGAGAGGCTGCAGCCCGGGTCTAACGCCCACGGTACTGGAGCACCTCGTCCTCTCGCAGGGTATGGATGTCAATTCCCTTCATCGCCTGCCCGAGCCCCTTGCTCACCTCGGCGATCACGGCTGGTTCGCCAAAATGGTTGACCGCTTCCACGATCGCCCTTGCCATCCTCTCAGGGTCGCTTGAGTGGAAGATGCCGGAACCCACGAAAACTCCATCTGCGCCCATCTGCATCATCAGCGCAGCATCACTGGGTGTCGCAATCCCCCCGGCAGAATAGTTTACGACCGGCAGCCGGCCCATCTTCACGGTCTCAAGGAGCAGCTCTGCTGGAGCCTCGAGATCCCGGGCCCGGTCGGAAATCTCCTGGGGTGTCCTCCCCTGCAGGGCCCTGATCTCCCCCGTGATATTCCTCATGTGCCGTACCGCCTCTACGACGTTTCCGGTGCCTGCCTCTCCCTTGGTCCGGATCATGGCCGCTCCCTCCTGGATCCTTCGCATTGCTTCACCGAGATCGCGTGCTCCGCAGACAAAAGGCACGGTGAACTGGTGCTTGTCGATGTGGAACTGCTCATCGGCCGGGGTGAGGACTTCGCTCTCGTCAATCATATCCACACCGAGGGCTTCGAGAACCTGCGCTTCCACGAAGTGCCCGATCCTGACTTTTCCCATGACCGGGATGGAGACCGCTTCCATGATCTCCCCGATAATGGCTGGATCCGCCATCCTCGCCACTCCTCCGGCCTTCCTGATATCGGCGGGGACCCGCTCAAGGGCCATCACCGCCACCGCACCTGCTTCCTCAGCTATCCGTGCCTGTTCGGCACTGACCACATCCATGATCACCCCTCCTTTCTCCATGGATGCAAAACCGCGCTTCAGGAGCTCGGTGCCAGATCTCAGCTCCTTGAGATTCATATGCCTGTACATATTGTCACCGATCCCAATATAATGAGTACCATCATGACCGCGAATGAGAAGATGACGGTGACCGCCCGCACTGCTGAGATGATCTCCGGCCCTCCTTCCTTCAGGGAGCGTTCCGGGGCTCCCATCGTGTACACCCCTGGTTTCTCGAACTGCACCCCCGCTCCACCCGCCAGAATGGCCATGGGGATGCCCCCGTTGAGCCCCGGACGTTTGCGCCGATCCCGTTTAAACGCACCATAGGCGGGGGAAAACCTTCCCCGGACAGCAAAAACCAGGAGCAATAGTATTCCTGCCATCCGCGCCGGAATGTAATTGAGGATATCGTCCATCCTTGCGGAAAACCATCCTATCCGTTCCCGCTCGTCCCGATAGCCAAGCATGGCATCCATGGTATTTGCAGCGCGAAAGACCGCGGCACCCGAAAGACCGAACATTCCGAAATAGAAAATCGGAGAGATGATGCTGTCTACCAGGTTTTCTGAGAGGGACTCGTATGCTGCCGAAAGAACCTGCTCGTCCGTAAGCTGCCCGGTATCCCTGCTCACCATCAGGGCTGCCTCCCTCCTCCCTTCTCCAAGGTTGCGGGAGACCGCACCACTGACTGCCAGCGAATGTTCTTCAAGGCTCCGCCAGGCCAGGCAGAACTTCAGGAGGAATGGCCCGGCGGCGAGGAGGAGGAACCACGGGAGGTATTGCTCTGCGAGGTAAAACGGGATGGCAAAGATCGTCACCGTTATGATCCACATCACCACCCCGGCCACCCGTTGCTGGCCAGGACGCCAGTTCCCGGGCCTCCCCCACCATCCGATAAATGAGCCGATGAGAGCTACAGGGTGGAACCTGATTTTCGGATCACCGATGGTTCGGTCGATGCTGAGAGCGAGGGGAAGAATCAGGGCGTTGACCATGAACATTGGCAGGTCACTTCCGGCGGTTCAGAGGGCAGGTACCACCATGAACGCTTTTCTACCGTACCAGACCCACAGAAAGGAGGTAGAACCTCATCTTATTTTCTGCTTCCGGGCGGAGATCCCCATCCCGAACGGGTCCGGGACAGCAGATCGGGGATTCCATCCTCTATGGGATAATCGATGCGGCAGACCGGGCAGTGGAGTTTTCCTTTCCTGACGACCTGTTCATCCCCGTCAGTCACGGTCAGGACGAGTTCCCCTTTGCAGTCGGGGCAGCAGAGGAAGGCAAGAGTGGACCGCTTCATAGCTCGTCACGAAGGTCGATGATCTGGGATACATCCGGTCCCGTCGAGATGAGCGATACCGGCGCGCCGATATCTAATTCGGCCTGGGCGAGGAAATCTTTCGCTTTCTTGGAAAGCTTCGCATATTCCGTGACCCCGAAGCAATCATGGTCAACCCTGTCGATCCCGGTAATTGCGGCTATGGTGCATCCGTTAATCATCGCCGAGTAACGGGCCATCGTGCCATCCCATTCCCCGATCCGGCGCTGACGGTGCGTCACGGTCCCAAACTCCTTGATGCCGAGACGATCCGATGTCTCGCGGGACATCTCGGTGGAAAACGGCCCTTCGCCCACCCGCGTCGGGTAAGCCTTGAACACCACGATGACATCATCAATGCGGGTAGGGCCGACACCGTTATCCGAAGCAATCTGTGATGCCGAGGTATCCTTGCTGGTCACGAACGGGTAGGTCCCGTAATAGAGCGAAATCCCGAACCCCTGCGTTCCTTCCAGGAGAACGTTCTCACCGCGGTCGATCGCTTCATTCAGCTCGGCAGGAACATCCATGAGATAGGGTGCGAGCTCCGGGATCTCCCGGGCCTGGCGCGCCACCCGGAGCACACGATCGGCATTGGCCGGGCCACAACCGCTCCCCGTTGAGCCGATGGTCTTTGCCAGGTGTTCGCTCGATTTATCCCTCCTGATATGATCTTCTTCGATGATTGAACACCGGTAGTCTACGAATATGCGATCCCTGACGCCAAGAAGCTCGACTTCCTGCATGAGCACCCGCGGATCCACGAGGACACCGGTCCCGATGCAGAGGCGGGCATCCGGATAGGCGAAACCGGAAGGGACCATGCGCACCCCGTACTCCTTTTCTCCCATCTTGACCGTGTGCCCGGCATTCGGACCGACACCGCCGCGGGATATGATGGTAGGCCGGTCATGATAGGCAATATGGGCAACAATCTTTCCCTTTCCCTCGTCACCGAAAAATCCGCCGACGATAATCGTACAACTCATTGTCCAACCATCAAGTATAGGGATGTGGTTGCCATAAAACTACCCGGTTTAAGGCTGGCCCCGTCCCATTCTTCCAGGTAACGTTCCTCCCGTCGACCTCACAAGATTTTTCGAAAAAACCGGAACACAGGAGCCGAGAAACTTTGGGCTTCGAGCTTCGGAGGGACGGGAGGAAGCACAACCCCGGCTGGGAGGATCGTGGGTTCCGGTTATATCCTCGATCACTTGGAGAGTGTTGCCATGGTTGCAGGGGCGGGAAAAGAGATCATCACCAGGGTATTATAAAAGACTCGAACGATCTGCAAAAATGATAGCAGGGTTGCCACGTAAATATTGCCGCTATCCAGTATTCCCGGTAATGAAATGTTCCATCCTCCGGAGGGCTTCGCCAAGATCCTTTCGGGATGCAGCATATGCACATCGGCAGTGACCTTCTCCCCCTCTCCCGAGCACGCTCCCGGGAACGACCGCCACCTGTTCATTCCGCAGGAGTGCCTCGGCAAATTCAAGATCGGTAAGCCCGGTCTTTTCAACCGATGGAAACGCGTAAAATGCGCCTTCTGGCATATGGCAGGATAGTCCAATCCGGTTAAGCCCCTCCACGAACAGGTTCCGTCGCACACGGAACTCCTGAACCATCCGATCCTTTTCTTCCTCGCCACGCCGGAGAGCCTCGAGTGCTGCGACCTGGCCCATGACGGGTGCGCAGAGCATGACGTACTGGTGTATCTTCAATGCTGCATCGCAGATCTCTCTGGGGGCACACAGGTAGCCAATCCTCCAGCCGGTCATGGCATATGCCTTTGAAAATCCGTTCAGGGTAATGGTTCGTTCCCGCATCCCGTCCAGGGAAGCCGGAGATACATGACGCCCGGTATAGGTCAATTCGGAATAGACCTCGTCGCTGATGAGGAGGAGGTCATGGTCGGCGACAATATCCGCAAGCGGCATAAGATGTTCCCGCTTCATCACCGCTCCCGTCGGGTTGTTCGGAAAATTTATGATCACCGCCTTGGTCCTGGCGGTCACCAATTCCATCAGGTCATCGGGATTGATCCGGAACCGGTCATGCTCCCTGCACTGGAGCGGAACCGGCACCCCACCGGCAAGGATGACACAGGGACTATACGATACGTACGAGGGTTCGGCGATGATCACCTCGTCGCCGGGGTCGGTCACCGCCCGGACGGCGATATCAAGGCCTTCCGAAACCCCGGTAGTGATAATTATCTCCTTGTTTGGGTCATAGGATAGCTGGTAGTGTTGGTGGAGCCATATAGCGAGCATCTCGCGAAGCTTCTGGATTCCCCGGTTCGAAGTATAAGAGGTTCCCCCCTGTTCGATGGAGTAGATGCTCGCTTCGCAGAGATTCCAGGGAGTGGCAAAATCCGGCTCTCCAACACCGAGTGATATAACCCCCTCCATGGAGAGGGCCAGGTCGAAAAACTTCCGTATCCCTGATGGAGGAATCTCCCGGGCGCGGGCAGATACAAAATCCCTCATGGTCGGCCTCACGGGGAATACGGGATCCGTTCACCGGCCTCTTTTTCGAAGAACGCCTGACCGTTTTCTTTGTAAGTCTTCATGATGAGGTGGGTGGCTGTCTCGCGTATCCGGTCCATCGGGGCCACATATTCAGATACAAAACGGGCAACCTCCTGCATCGTTTTCCCGGTAACGGTCAACTGAAGATCGTACACCCCAGTGATCAGGCGCAACGATTTGACTTCCCGGAAGTTCGACAGCCGCTCCGCAATCCGGTCATATCCGTGATCGCGTTCAGGGTTCACCTTGAGTTCGATGATTGCTGCGACTCCTCCGTTTGCTGCCCGGTCCCAGTCGATAACCGTGGTATAGCTCCTGATGATCTTTTCCTCTTCAAGGGTTGCAACCCGGCGCTTGACCTCGTCGGGAGACAGTTCAGCCATAACCCCCAGTTCCGTGGGGGAGAGCCGGCTGTTTTCCTCCAGGAGATGCAGGAGGAGGAGATCTGTTTCGTCCATGTCGGTTTCACCTGAACAGGGCCTTCACCCAGGCGAGATCCATCTTATCGAGACCGTGAGCGCTCAACCGCGGGTCGCACCGGATGACGTCCCATATCTTATGCGTATTTGAGTCAAACCACATCTCTTTTGTCCGTCCATAACGGCCCCGGCTCACCACACGGGTATTTATCACACCGAGCATGTTGAGTTCTGAGATGAGATCGGTGATTCTCCGGTGGGTCAGGATATCAAGGGCCATTGCAGGGGCTATTTCCTTGTAGATGCGGCTGACTTCACCGCTGGTAAAGATATTCTGCCCCATCTGGTCGAGGAGGAGCATGGAATAGAGCACCACCTTGCTTTGCGTGGGGAGCGTGGCAATACATTCCACCATGCTGTCGGTCTCGATTTTCGCCTGCGCTTTCTTTACGTGCTTCTCACCGACCCGGGCATCCTCTTCCCGGTCAGCAATCTCACCGGAAACCCGGAGCAGGTCCAGTGCCCTCCTCGCATCCCCGTGCTCTTGTGCAGCGAGTGCGGCGCAGAGGGGGATGACGCCATCCTCGAGCACATTTTCATTGAATGCGATATCAGCACGCTGCTGGAGGATGTCACAGAGCTGTGGAGCGTTATACGGGGGAAAAACCAGTTCTTCCTCGCTCAATGAGGAGAGTACCCGTGGATCAAGGAAGTCCTTGAAGCTCAGATCATTTGATATACCGATCATGCTCACCTTTGAAGTCTTCAGGTCGGTATTGATTCTCGTAAGGTTATAGAGAGTCTCGTCCCCGCTTTTTTTGACCAGCTTGTCGATTTCATCGAGCACGATGACCAGCACTCCACCGGTGGCCTCAAGCTGGTTCTTGAGCTCCTGGTAAACCTGGTCGGTAGGCCATCCGGTCATCGGGATGACCGACCTCCCGCGATCGCTGGCAGCTTCGTCGAAATCAGAGAGATTCTTCGATATCTGGGCAAGTACCCTGTACTGGGTGTCGATGCTCTCACAGTTGATATGGACAACCCTGCACGAGGTTCCCATATGGGAACTCGCATTCTCCAGTTCGGTTCCAACGTATCTGACGACGGCGGTCTTCCCGGTACCGGTCTTCCCGTAGATGAGTATGTTGGAGGGTGTCTCGTTCTTGAGAGACGGTGCAAGAATCGATGCGACCTGGTCGATCTGTGGTCTCCGGTGGGGAAGGATCTGGGGACGATATGAATGGCGAAGTACTTCTCTGTTCCTGAAAATATGATTCCCTGCAAGATATTTTTTAAATAACCCTATCGACTCCTGTCCTTCCGGCATTCAGACCCCCTGGGATGAAAACCTTAGGTATCATTTCATAAAAATTTAATCATTTGTCAGGCATATAAACCCCTTAATTTCCAGTCGAACATTCATTATTTTTTGGTTATTCTCAAAAACGAGTTGTTTTTAAAATAATTTTTTAGAGAGGAAATTCCGACCTTTCTTTACGAGATCCTGGGCGTCATTATACTCTCCCCCACCCTATGATTTCCAGTGGAAAAGAATTAATGATGCAACATTGTTGCATTTTATATTTTAAAAATGATGGCATTTTAGGATATCTTTTGCAACTATATAAAAGAGTATGAAAATGATCTCAATAAGTTTTGGAGTATCATACCAATGTTTAGCAGAGCATCAAAACTATCTCAGTGAATTTTGAGTATCATTCCAACATTCAACAGAATATCAAAAATACTTTAAGCAAGGATAAAGATAGAATTACAATTTCACTTGCATATACATTCCTACCCGATCCCGGAGCTTCCCAGGGAACCAGTATCCTGGTCATCGGGCAGTTTACCGGTTTTTTAGCAGGGTGCAAGACCCATACCAGGGATTGTCTCGCCTTTCCAGGTGGGTTGCCTATATCAGTTCCAGTGGAAACAAAGGGGTTGGTAAATCCTCCCACTACCATCTTTCACATCAAGGTAAGAGAGCAACTTTTAACCTGTCGGTTCTATAGATGCACCTGATGAATCCTGACCATGTCCAACCGATTAACCTCGAAGGAGCCGTCATAACCGTCTCAAGCTCCCGGACCATGGAGAATGATGCAAGCGGAGATACCATTAAAACCCTCATGCACGATGCAGGAATACCAGTCACGCATTATGCGATTGTTCCGGATCAGATTGGAGCCATCAGGAATGAAGTCATCCGGGCGCTTGAACGGGCAAACTGTATCATTGTGAACGGCGGTACCGGGCTAACTCACGATGATTGTACCATAGAGGCCGTTACTCCGCTGCTCGATAAGCAGATCAACGGTTTTGGGGAATTATTCCGCATGATGAGTTTTTCGGAAATCGGCAGCGCAGCCATGCTCTCACGGACAGTCGCCGGAATCACCGGTGGAAAAGCTATCTTCTGCGTTCCGGGATCGACTGGAGCGGTGAAGCTTGCAACACGTGCGCTCATTATCCCGGAAATCCGGCATATTCTCACCCATGCAAACAAGTGAACAATTCCCGGCACGGAAACTATGCAGAACGGTGACCAGGGGGCCTGAAGGATTCGGCCGCACCGATACCCGCTCTTTTTCCAGGAGTACTGCAATGATATTTTCTCATCATTGCTGACACAGACCCGGCGGGGATTATCATGTTATTAATTGTGTGAGGGATTCACCCGGGATACATGGACCTGGCCCTGATGCCTGTACGTTGACTTTCACCAATTCCGAGTTAGCGGTATACTTCAAGGAGGGCCACCCTCTCGAGCACCAGTTCGGTAAGGCGCAAAGGACCGACGACCGCAAGCTCTTCACTGGTAATGCCGAAAAGCTCCATGAGACGGTGTATCTTTTCAGGAGAGAGAGACTCCCAGTCTTCATCACATAGTTCTCCCAGATTGAGAAGTTCTTCAAGAGCATCCGGTGATGAAGGGCAGATGCACAGGTAGGTATCATTCAGGCCGGCGTGCACCCCGAACCGGACTCCAACCTGGCACTGGCGCGATCCGGAAGCATAAAGGAATGCCTCCATCTCGACGCTGTTTGATATTGCCGAGCCAGTGCTAAATGAGCGGAATGCATGCCCGAGTGCGGAGCGGACATGTGCCATCCCGGCCATGTTCGATGCATTAAAGAGGATGATGTGGATCTCATGCCTGGCAGCAATATCCCGGATTTCTGTCAGGAATGCGCCCAGGTCCTCGATAACAGTTCTGTACTGGACAACCGTACACTCTTCTGCCTTCATCTAAGTTCACTCCGGTTCTCTCTTCCCAAATTGAAACAGATCAGCTTGCGATCCCGGTTGAGGGGCTGGATGCTGGGCGCTTATCTCTCCCTTGAGCCAGGAAAAGACCTGCGCTGTTATCCCCTGGCCGAGTATCGGGACAATCCGTTCTTGCCCGGCAGCGAGGATCTTTTCCGGGGTGGTAAACCCGTTGTTGAAGAGCCGTCGGGCCCTCACCCTGCCGATATTCCGGATCCTGACCAGGGGGATCAGCTCCCGTTTAATGCCATGCTTCATGCAAAGCTCGAATTCGCCGATTTGTGGAGAAAAGCCCCGCCTGAACATTCGTGCCAGACGCCCGGTCGCGTGGAGGAGCCAGTTGACGCTCTCTACGAGGGTATGGATATCTCCTGGCCCTACCGAGTACCGCTCGCAGATGGTTGCATCAGGGACCTCATGGTTCCAGTCAGAGAGAACCATTGCTGTTTTCAGGCTCCGGAAGTATGCCTCGTCATCGCTGTAGGGGAGATCCAGCCAGAGCTCGTGGTCGTGTTCGAGAACAAACCGTTCCAAATAATGCCGGTCCCGGTTTCCCACGAAGAGTGTGAACATATCGGGGGTGCTGCAGATAACCTGGAGGAGACCGATATCCGAGTACTCCTTCGCACCGGTAATTTGTTCAACAATCATATCGGCGCTCAAAGGATCGATATAGAGCTGCGAAACAAGTGCCCCATACTCTGTTGCATAGAGGGCATCTTCCTGGATGGTGATCATCTCAGCCCGGTCAAGAAAGGAAAGTGACCTCCCGATGACTGCGGCCAGCAACCGGTCGGTCTTCTTCTGGTGGAAATAAAACGTATTCCGCATGAACTCTCGGAGCGCCGGTTCAGATTCTACAAACCCGGAGGCGATAAGTGAGAGGATATGGGTGGCAAGGGCCCGTTCGGTTGAGCACTGGGAGCTGACATCTTCCGGCGGAGCGTCGATATAGTATGAGAAGAGTTCTGCGGCATCCTGCGAGGAATGACCGATCAGGACCGCCTCCCCATAAGGATCGAGGTGGGGGCGTCCCGCGCGACCCGCCATCTGGTGATACTCCCGTGCCGGAATGGGAACCATGCCTTCTCCCGCACTGTATCTACGGTAATCCCTGATGATGACCCTGCGTGCCGGCAGGTTCAGGCCGGCAGCGAGGGTGGGCGTTGAAGAAATGCACCGGATATATCCCTTCCGGAATCCTTCTTCAACGATGGTCCGTGCCTCTCTCCGCAGGCCTGCATGGTGGAAAGCGGATCCCGAGGATACGCAGAGGGCGAGCGCCTTTTCCTGGTCCGTTTCAGCCATTTTCCCGAGCTGCCTGGCAGAAGCAGTAAGTTCGGGGCTTTCAAGGGCAAGCGCCTTTGCCGCCCGCTTGGCGAATGCTTCAGCGTTCTTTCGCGATGCAACGAAGACCAGGCATTGGCCTCCTTCCTCGATAGTATCCATCATGAGGTTAAGGTCTTCAAATTTCGAAACCGACCGGACCGGCCTTACCATGGAGTGGAAATGAATCGCTCCGTCGTAGTAAACTCCCTGGCGGAGGTCGACGGGGCGCCAGCTCCCGGTCACCAGTTCCGCATCGAGCCATCGGGAAAGGGAACCCGGGTTTCCAATGGTTGCAGAAAGGGCGATAACCTGCATACCCGGGTTCCTGGTCCGCATCTTGGTAATCACCATCTCCAGGGTTGGTCCGCGGTCTGGAGAGTCGATCAGGTGAACCTCGTCGACCACGAGCAGGCTGATTTCTGTGAGCCACGCAGAGGCGTTCCGGAGCAGAGAGTCGACTTTTTCGCTTGTGGCAACGATGATGTCGTTTCTCCCGAGATGTTCATCGCGGCGGTCATAGTCCCCGGTCGAGATACCAACCTGCACTCCTTTCCCGCTGAAATCCTCGTACTTCTCACTGGCGAGCGCCTTTAAGGGGACAATGTAGAGGCATTTTCCTCCCCGGGCGATATGCACCTGCATGGCCATTTCCGCCACCATAGTCTTACCGCTTGCGGTAGGGATTGCTACCAGGAGGTTCTTTCCCTCAAACATTCCTTTCTCAACACATTCCGCCTGGGGGGGATAGAGATCCACGATACCCGCGGATTCGTAGTGCCGGACCAATGAGTCAGGGATGGGAAGGCTGGCTATCTTCATTTGAACCCCTTTTATTCCAGTCTATATCTGCCGTGGATAGCGTTGTTTTATAAACAAGCTGCTGGGCGCGCGTTTCGTTCTCCAATGGAAATAGACCTCATACAGGCCGGATCCAGGTGGATCGAACCGGTTCTGGCCCTGGCAGCAGGTTATCAGTAGTAGTAGTCAATGGCGTCGTGCTTAGCCTCGCGCCGCTTCCGTTCCAGGAACCCATAGACCACTTCGTGGGGCAGTCCTTCGAGCAGCATCTCGATGGCACTACGGGCGACTTTGATCTGTTCCGGGAGACCAATTAAGGCGATGGTCTTGCCAAAGACCGAGATCTCGCAGTCGGTCATGTGTTCGATCTGTTCCCGGGAACGTCCATCCTTCCCGATAATCCGTCCCCTCAGTCGGTCGAGCTGGCGGGGGCTGTCGGTCAACCCTGAGAGATCGATCATGTCGAGGAGAAGGTCTTCATCGTCGAGGAGGACGAATGCCCGCTCGGGGGAAAAACCCCGGTTAATGGCCTGAATAACCTCCATAGCCCGGAGAACGAGGGGAGCATCATCTCCTTCAACCCGGACAATCCCTTCCTTGCTGTCGATCGAGAGGGCGGTTTTCGTCTTTTCCTCTAGCGCTCTTTTAGTGTCCCCGCCCTTGCCGATTAGAACCCCGATTCTGTTCCCGGTAACTTTAACTTCCTGGATCATGGTCTTCAATCCGGGCTCCTTATCCTGGAACTCCCGTGCCCGGTAACGGAATTCCGGTAATCTCCGTAAATATTTCGCCTGTTGTCCGGACGCTGCAGAGATTGCCAAAGTATCTGTTCACATTTGCAATATCCCTTGCGAGGAATGCCCGCGCCCGGGGATGGTCGAGTGTTACTGACTGGCCCATATCGATAATGTACGGCCTGTTTGAGAAGAGGATGTTGAACTCGGAGAGATCAGCGTGCACGAGCTCTGCGTTCTGGTACAGGGTCTTTACGAAGGAAACGATCTCCTGGTACACGGTACCGGGATCGTCCAGTTTGACATTCCTGATCTGGGGAAACGGAACCTCGTTTTCTCCGATGAACTCCATCACCAGGATGTTCCTGTCCCAGCCATACGGTTCGGGAACCCTCAGGCCCGCTTCATGAGCCCGCTTGAGGTTTGAAAATTCTTTCCGAGTCCAGGTAAAAACAACTTCTTTTCGCGTTTTCCGGACCCCGGAGAACCTGCGATCACCGATGAGATATTCGGTCATGGCGTTGAAATTGGCGGTCCGGATCCGGTAGATCTTGATGGCGAGATCCTGGTCTTCCCGCTCTCCGAAAAAGACGTTTGCTTCCTTGCCGGTGCTGATGGAGCCGCCGATCGCAGTAATCCAGCCTTTATGTACCAGCTTGTAGAGGGCAAGGAGCGTCACTTCATCAAACACGTCCTGGCGGACCTTGAGCTGGTCCACATCCTTTATCCGTATACCCAGGCGTTCGATCTCACGGTCGAACCTTGTCTCGATCCGGTCGTAACTCACGGTGGGTACTCCCTCAGGTTATGTAATCCCGGACACAGGAAAGGATGCCTGCCATGTTCGTGGCCACCGCCTTTTTCAGGTCGAGAGGATGAAGCTCTTTCTTCCGGTAGGCCTCCTCGATCTCGGGATAGCTTCTGAACTCACGGTCTCCACCGAACTTTGCCGGGCGTCGGACCACAACCGTTCCCATCCGGGGGAAGATGTGGTACTGGAGGATCTGGAGCACCGGGTTTTCTTCACACTCGGGCGGGCAGAATGCTTTCTGGCATTTCTTCTCAATCTCCTCAACCGAGTCGGCCACCGATATATAGTTCCCGCTGGAAGAGGACATCTTCTTACCGTCGAGCCCGTTCAGGATCGGGGTATGGATGCAGACCGGTGAAGGGTAACCTACAGCTGCCAGGTGCTCCCGGGCGAGCATATGGATCTTCCGCTGATCGATTCCACCGACAGCGGCATCAACGTTGAGCAGGGCGATATCCACCATCTGCATGATGGGATAGATCATCTGGGAAACGGTCGGTGCTTCCATGTTCCTTCCCACCTCATCCATGCTGCGCCGGGCACGGTTCAGGGTTATCTGCTGGGAGAGCTGGAGGACCTTGAGCTGGTAGTCGGGAGCGAGCTGGAGATCGGAGCCGAGCACGTACTCGACGTCCCGGAGTCCGAGTCCCTCAAAGCACCTCCGGTTGTACCCGGCAAGCTCCCTGACCTGTTCCATGGTTCCTTTACGGTTGAGAAAGGCATGGAGATCGGCGAGGAGGACGACCACCTCGAAGCCGGCCTCTTTTAAATCGATAAGCTTATTGATGGTCACCAGGTGGCCGAGGTGGATCTCCCCGCTCGGCTCGTAACCGGCATATACCCGTTTTTTATCCCTGGCAAGGAGAGCCTTCAGTTCGTCATCGGTGATTACTTCCACCGTGTTCCTCGTTACCAGCTCGTAGGGATCCATTTGCTATACATGGGATCTGGGTGGTGTTAATAATTATGAGAATGTCGTGGCCGGACGGCGGCGGGAACCTGGGAGGAAAACCTCATGATAGTATGTATCTTTCAGAGGAATGAATGAGACTTTAAAAAAAACCGGGAAAAAGGAGGTCACTGGAGAGCCACGAAGTTCATGGCCTTATTGGTCATGGCAATCGATTTGGCAGGGTCCTTCTCGGTCCCGGTCATGGCCCGGATACAGTCGATGTTCTCCACTACCACATCCGCTTCCTGGTGGATGGCCTGGAAGAGATAGAGCTCTTTTCCAAGGCAGGAGACCGATTCCTCGAAGATTCCGTTCTCCCAGAGGTCGGACCGGCACCGGCCCATGTCCATGGCATATTCTTTCAGCTCGGCGGTGCTGGTGATCCCGGTCGCTTTCCGGACAAGCCCCATCCGGGGATGTTTCTCGATAATCCGGAGGACATCCTCGCGGTCCGCCTCCTTCTTCAGGTCCATCTGCACGACGTGCATGTGCATCATGGTGGCCGGGACGATCATGGCCAGGGTCACGATGTTGATGTGCGGCAGCACACTCTGGACATCGGGGCCGTGGTGGCTCGGGATGTGGACCGGGTTTAAAACGATGGCATCGATGGGTCCCCGCTTGATATCCGCCGGGTCCGCTCCCCTCCGGACCATGACCGCCCGGACTTTCTCTACCCCGTATGCCGCGTCCATGGCTTGGATGATCCGGCACAGGCCGGTGGTATTGCAGGAGACCACCCGGGCGAACTGTTTTCCGATGGCATCCCTGTAGTTGCAGTCCGAGTTGAACGAGAACCCGGCCACTTCGTGGTTCTCGCCGCCCTGCCAGATGGCTTTCTTCCCAAGCTTCTCGTAAAGAGGCCGGTTCTTCTCCCCCACCCCTCCCGGGGTAGCATCCACCACGATATCGGCCGCTTTCAGCATGTCCTCAACACTCCCGGAGACAGGGAGCCCGGCCTTTTCAAAGATACCTTTCCTGGCGATGTCAGCGATAAAGAGCGGATAGCCTCGTGATTTTGCAATGAAGGCCTCGTGGCTCGGCTTGGTCTTTGAAACTCCGATCACTTTCATGTCCGGTTGGGCGGCAACCGCGTCCGCCACGCGCTTGCCTATGGTTCCATACCCGTTGATAGCAACTCTGATCATATGGGGAGGTTTACGGGGGAAATGGAATTAAAGGTTGCCGTTCTGGAATCCTGGTCTCAGATTCGGATTGTTCAAACGCGATGCCAGTGGCCTGGTATCACAAGGCATCCTCCCGGGCATCTAGACGTTCCGCATGTCTTACGGCTGAGCGAGCCTGGACCTGGATCTCAAGTATCGATCCTCATGTCGAGTTCCAGACAGTGAATATTATAGGTCACCCTGGAGGACAGCGCGGGATTACCTCTTGATCCATCCACGATCCAGTATGATCCGGCCACGATCCTGTACTATGCCGGCGGGTGGAAACCATTCACCGATGGCATGGAACTGCTCCCTTGCGTCATACAGATTCAGGTTTAATGAAGGCACCCCGGATACCTCTGCAGGCATTGTTGCCGGGATTGAAAAACCATATCCATTAATTCTTTTTATCTCATTCTTTCATGGGAGCAACTGCGGTGATCCTAAACCCTGTCCCCCCCTATGATTTCACGCTCAGCACTTTCGTCTTCTCATCCGGCGATCCCCAGATCCGGAAAGCAGAAAACGGCCGGTTCTGGCAGGTCATCCGGGTGGGGGAAAACCTCGTGCTTGCGGAGGTAACCGCTGAAGGGTCAACCGGAAATCCCACCCTCAAAGTCAGGCTCACCGCAGAAGATGTCCTGACACCCGGTGAGCAGGAGCAGGCCCTCACCACCATCTCCCGGATCCTCAACCTCGATGATTACCTCACCCCGTTCTATCAGGCGGTAAGGAACGATCCCCCCATGCTGGAGCTGACAAAACATCTCCGCGGGCTGAAACCCTCCACAACTCCGACGGTCTTCGAGGCTCTGGTGGACTCAATCATCGAGCAGCAGATCTCGCTTGCCGTCGCCCGTACGCTCGAGGTCCGGCTTACGAAGATGTTCGGCGATTCCCTGGTGGTCGACGGGCAGACCTACTATGCTTTCCCTGCACCGGAACGGATTGCATCCGCGACACCTGGTCAGTTCCGCTCCTGCGGACTTTCTTCGATGAAAGGCGATTATATCCGGAATGTTGCTGAACGGACCGTACAGGGAGAACCCGATCTCGAAAGGCTCCGGAACATCAGGGATTCGGAAGAGATTATCACGGAGCTTGTAAAGCTCAAGGGAGTCGGGCGTTGGACGGCTGAACTGGCCATCCTCCGGGGCATGCACCGGCTGGATGCCTTCCCCGCGGACGATCTCGGGCTCCGGCGGTCGATTGCCCAGCGCTACCAGCGCGGCGGGAAAATATCTGCCGAGGAAGCCCGCAAAATCGCCGATCAGTGGGGTGAATGGAAGGGTCTTGCCGCCTATTACCTGCTCATTGCCGACCAGATGAGTACCCTGACCCGGAGAAAACGGAATTCCAAAGAAGGCTTTTCTCAAGGGTTTTAGATACTTCCGCTGGAAAAGGAAAAGAGATCACTGGAACCCGGGGATTCCCGGTAGGCGGCCTCCATGGGGATCTTCCACTGGAAAAGAAAAAGGTATCACCGGAACGCCTCTGGGCCTTTCAGAAGCCCACTGCAGCCGTGAAATAGGTCCTCCTTTTATATATTCGAAAATGGTGGAGGTGCCCTTACGGTTGGAATGGTGCTCCATTGGAACCTTCATACCTTCTTCCCCACCCAGGAGAATTTTTTTTGCCAGAACCCCCAACCTTCAAGGGACAGAATATGGCCGGAACCTTATCCCGGAGCATCGACCTCCTGAAGAATACCTGGCGGGTGCTCATGATGGACAAGGAGCTGCTGCTCTTTCCCGTCCTGTCCGGGCTGGGGACAATCCTGATCGCCCTCAGCTTTCTTCTCCCGATATTCTTTATGGGGATCCTCGGAGAAATCGGCGGATTTGGCCCATTGGTTTGGTTCCTTGCCCTATTCTTCTTTTACTATGTATCATATGCCGTGGTTATCTTTTTCAACACCGGGCTGATCGCCTGCGCCACCATCCGGTTCTCCGGCGGAGATCCGACCGTGCGGGACGGGATCCGGTTTTCCCTTGACAACCTCGGAAAGATCCTTTCCTGGGCATTGGTCGCCGCAACCGTGGGGCTGGTCCTGAACCTCCTATCCCGCCGCTCCGGGTTTATCAGCAGGATCATCATCGCCATCATCGGCATCGCCTGGAGCCTTGCCACGTTCCTGGTGATCCCGGTCATGGTCTTTGAAGATAAAAGTGTCTTTGCCGCCATCAGCGATTCCTGGCAGTTGCTGAAAAGGACCTGGGGAGAGAACATCATCGTTCATTTCGGTCTTGGAATCCTGTTCGTTCCTCCAATCCTCCTGATGCTATTTACCATACTCTCGGTGATGACTGGAAATCTCCCCCTGGTGTTCGTTATGACCGCCCTCACCATAATCGGTTTCGTCGTCTCCGGAATTCTCCATGCCACACTCCACGGCATCTTTGTTGCCGCCCTCTACCAGTTTGCGACGACCGGAACCATCCCCGGGCATATGCAGGGCAATCTTATACGGGAAGCGTTTGTTCCCGAAGTGCCCCCGGTCCGGTAGAGCAATCGTCTGGGAGCGCCCGGTGTCCGTGCTGGCCGATACCCGTCTCTCCGGAGACAGCCGGCACCGGCTTGCGGGAGGTGGGATCATGATAGCGCCCTGCCTGCGGGAAACCGCGGTTCGGGGTTCAGATGCCGGAGTCGGGTGTTTTTCCCATGGAAAAGATCTTTATCAGGGCCGGGAAAAGCGAAACAATCCCGGATACCGGACGATGAAAAAATCGAGTAACTACCTCCATATTTTCCCGGAAAGGTTGCGTGGCTCCACCCCGGGTTTCACCCTCTCCATTGGGGTGGCTGACGTCACCTCCCTCCGCCACGGTATCCCGACCTCGTTATTTGGGAACGGAGAAGATGTAACCGCCAGGAACAGCTTTCAGGTTTTCCAGTTTTTATCGTTATCAACCGGGGGCTGGTTGATGACCTGCCAGTAGAGCCCCATGTCACGGATAACATTGGCGAACTGGTCGAATTGGACTGGTTTGACAATGTAGCTGTTCACCCCCAGATTATAGCTCTCTATGATATCCCGCTCTTCCCGGGACGAGGTGAACACGACGACCGGAATCGACCGGGTCTGAGGATGTTCCTTGATTTTCCGGAGCACCTGGAGCCCGTCAACCTTGGGAAGTTTCAGGTCGAGGAGGACTACCTTGGGTTTCCCGGCAGCCTTACCATCATAGGGCCCGGTTCCAAATAGGTAATCCAGTGCCTCTTCCCCGTTCCACGCCACATGGATCCGGTCTCCGAGGTTGCACCACTGAAAGACATGGAGGATGAGCTCAACATCGTTGGGATTATCTTCTACAAGGAGTATCTCAGCGCCACTCCCCACGGAGTCCATGTATTGAACTTACCGGGGTTTGAGAAAAAGGTTGTCACCGGTTCCGGGAGAAGAATCGATCCAGATTGTGCCCCATGGCGATGAGGGAGCTCAAAGTTGTGGCAAGCCCTACTCCGGCATCTTGAGCGGGTATCTTTGTTAATTCGACTGATATCCTGAAGACTCTGGGGGAATACTTGTTATCGAATCCCGCCCCGCAATCCCAGGCATAACATACGGACTGCCCGTCCTTCTCAAAAGCCCCGGCCCCGTGTTCCGCAAACATCCCTGTTCCGGGTTTATCAGGGGGGCGTTAGAGAGGAAGAGAACAGGATCTGCATAACCGACGGCATTTCCCGGATACCCGGGTGTATTGCCCAGCCACACCTCCCGGCACGCAACCCATCGTTGCGCTTGCAGCGGTAAAAGAGACCGTATCGATGGGGAACCGGCTGAGTGGCTGCCGCCGCATCCGTGAAAAAGAGCATGGAGCATCTTTCGGTCTTGTTTCGAAGGAGTGTAGCAGTCTCCTGGCAATTGGTGCCTGGTAACGGTCAGGCCACCTAATGTGATGAACACGTCAATGATGGCAGCGGTGCTGATGGTGAGCAGGAGCAGAAAGAATGAAAACGACCTGTCCCTGATCGCCTGGGTCCCGGGAGCCTACAAGGATTGGAAAACAGGGCCCTCTCTTTTTTTTTTTAAAATCGCCTTGCTCCAGGTTCTTTTAGTATGCGACGTTTTAGGAAAAACAGTGCGGGAGCGGACAGTAACGCCGTGCAAATGTTTAATTGAACAGGAGATCATGATCGATTGCCATGATCCTGGACCAGGAGAAGATAACCCGTATCAAGCGACTGCTCAAGGTGAAACCCAAAGGGCTTACCATCTCTGAAATTTCCCATAACCTGAAGATCAACCGCAATTCCGTGGCAAAATACCTCGAGATCCTGCTCATCACCGGACATGTCGAGATGAAGATGTACGGGAATGCCAAAATGTACTATCTCTCAAACCGGGTGCCAATCTCATCGATGTTCAAGTTCGCCAATGAACTCATCCTGGTGCTCGACAGCGATATGCGGGTGGTCGAGGCAAATGATAACTTTTTCTCTTATTTCCCGGTACGGAAAGAAGACCTTATCGGCAGCATCATCTCCACCAGCCCCATCAACAGCGGGGACGGCTTCAGGCTGGACGATCTGGCCCGGTCGGCCATTGAGACCGGTGAAATCTCACATGAGATAGCTCTCACGCGGGATGGAACGGTTACATGCCTTTACGTCAAAGTCTTGCCAAGCGTTTTTGATGATGGTGCAACGGGCACTACGTTCCTCTTTGAAGATGTCACCGGAAAAAAAGAGGTCGAAGAACGCCTCAGGGTCAGTGAAGCAAAGTACCGGGCAATCGTGGAGAATCAAACCGAGATGGTGAACCGGTTTGACAAAGATCTGAACCTTCTGTTTGTAAATCCTGCAATTACCCGGTATTTTGGGCTGGAGGAAAAAGATCTGGTCGGGAAGTCCATACTCGATTCCATCCCTGCACAGGAGCGGGACCTTGTCGAGAGCCGGATAAGGAGCCTGACGCCCGGGAATCCTCTCTGCATCATCGAGCACCGGAGTTTCGATAAGAAGGAGGAGTGTCACTGGCATCAGTGGGCAATCCAGGCCCTGTTTAACGATCGGGGAATCCTGGTTGAGTACCAGGGGGTAGGCCGGGATATCACCGAGCAGAAAAAATCCGCAGAGGCGATCCTGATCAAGAACTTTGCGCTTGCGTCATCGTTGAATGGGATTGGTATTGCAGATCTTTCGGGAAACGTGACGTATGTCAACAGTGCATTCCTGGCCATGTTCGGTTACGACCACGAGGGCGATGTCCTGGGAAAGCCGATCCATATATTTTCTCACAGCGATGCAAAGGCCTCCGGAGACATCCTGGAGGTATGGAGATCGCTCAAGGAACGTGGCTGGTGGTCGGGTGAAGTTCTGGCCAGGACAAGGGGCGATAAAAGCTTCAATGCGATTCTCAATGCAAGTGTTGTACGTGACCCGTCAGGTGTCCCGCTCTGCATGATGGCTTCGTTTATTGATATATCTGATATCAAAAAAGCCCGGGAGGAGCTCAGGATGAAGGATACGGCTATCGAGACCTCGCTGACCTCGATGGCAATCTTCGACCGCGACTTCCGGTTGATCTATGCGAACAATTCCTGTTTATCGGAATTTAACCTCAGTTTCAACTCGATACAGGGGAAAATGGCCGCTGATATCATCTCACAGTTCGAGGAAATCGATCCCCCGCTTGATGAGGTTTTCTCTCTTATAAAAAAAGCAGGGAAATGGAGCGGCGAGATGTCCGTGACCATGCCGGGAGGGGAAAAAAAGCATTTCAACGCATCGATACGATGTTCCTTTGATGAAGCAGGGACGATTCTCTACACCCTTTTCTCCCTGGTAAACATCACCGAATTCCGGAACATCGAGACAGCGCTGAAGAGCTCCCGCCAGAAGCTGTCGGAAACAATCGAGTTCATGCCCGATCCCACGTACATTATCGATAAGGATCACCGGGTCATTGCCTGGAACCGGGCATTGGAGATATTGACCGGAGTGGAACGGGGCGAAGTGCTGGGTAAGAAGGATTTCCGGAATGCCTTCTCATTTTTCGGAGACGAACGCCCCGTTCTGGTCGATATCCTGGATCTCCCCCCTCACGAACTGGCGAACAAATACCCAAAGGTCCGCAGGTTCGGCGACAGCGTCTACATCGAGTCGTTCGTTTCAGCAATGAACGGCGGAAAAGGGGCGTTCCTGTGGGGGAAAGCATCAGCACTCACCGACCATGAAGGCCGATCGATCGGCGCCATTGAATCGATCCGTGACATCTCTGCCTGGAAACGGGCCCGGGAATCCCTCCGGAAGATGGATGCGACCGGGATAGCGGTCGCAACACCACTGGAAGAGGAAAAGCAGAAGGTCGAGACTCTCTCGCGGATGCGGCAGGAACTGGAATCGATCCTCGACCTGATGGAAGAGGCGGTCCTGCTCACCGATAAATCGGGAATGATCCTCTGGGCCAACGAACGGTTTGTAGAGCTGGTCAACGGAGATCGTCAAATCGTGCTGGGTGCCCCGCTCTCCACGTTCTTCCCTGCAGATGAAAGGCAGATACTTGCCTGCTCCCCTGGCGAGACCATGCTTCGCATAACCCTCATCCCCCTCACCGGGAACAGCGGTGTTCCCGTAGAAGCGCGGACTGCAGGCATACCCCTGGGAGATGAACGGGTAGTAATCCTCCAGAAGATTCCGTCCTGAAGTCCCCGGCTTCGGGCTAGAGATACTGGTTCTGGATACCGATAACCTCACTGCTGTCCCGGGCGCGTGCATAAAGGCCAAGCGGTTCTTCGTTCAGTTCGAGAAACCGCGGACCCCACTTCTGGGTAGCAAGCACCACGGCGGCCTGATCAGGTTCTCCGAGAATTACCAGAGCCGCCGCGAAGGCCTCGACAGAGGTGAGTTGCCAGGGCCTGCCGAAATTGATGGGATTGGCGGCGACCAGGAACGGGAGAGCACGGCGCCGTAAAAAACCCCGGATGGCACCTGTATCAAGAACCTCCCACGAGCAGTCGAGCACGGTCAGGGAGCGCGCAGGACGGTCTGCAGGAGAGAGGGCCTGCTCTGCGGTTGGATCGAGCAGGGTGGTTGTGCGGGGAATGCGGGAGATTTTCGAGAGTACCTTCACCAACCCGGAGCGTTCCATCCGCTTCACCGTACATTTCCGCGGATCACAGCTGTTATCGCGGAAGGCATAGAGAGGGATCATCATTCTCCGTTCACACAAGCTATGTGGCGATTATGAATCCATGAGGTTTGTTATGGCTGATTACCCCGGGAAGAATCCCTGGGGCGGGTCGGCGATTTTCTCTCCGACGGATGGTGCCAGGCGACGCGAAGCTTTCGCCAGCCCCTGATTCCCAACCGAAGAGTTATGACCACCGGGCAGGGAATGGAAGCCCGGGTTTTTATTACCGAGGCCCGGAGGGTTTCCTGGATGCTGGCATCGATTTCAGGAAGCCGGGAAGGTGATCGCAAGGGAAATTGCCAGAGGGATAGCTACCGTGAAGCCGGAATGTCCGTTAATGCTCTCCGGATCGGTGGAACTATCGCGCCTGGCAACGAGATAGTAGATCAATGTACGTCCTCCTCTCCCCCTGTATTCTCAATCCCGGCCTGAGGGCGCGGGGGATAACCCGTGAAGAAGATGTCGGGTGGTACTCGCGGGCCCTTGAACGGTGCCGGCGGTTCGGAATCGAAGCGGTCCCCCTTCCCTGCCCGGAAACCCTGTATCTTGGTCCCGATCGCGAGCCGGCCATGTTTCTTGACCAATTGAACACGCCTGAATTTTTTTGCCTGCTCGGGAACCTTGAAACAGAAGTCAGGTCGATTATCGATGAGCGGGGCCCCCCGCTCTGCATCATAGGTGTCAATTCATCCCCGGCCTGCGGGGTCGATGCAACATACTACGGACCCGCCGGATCGGCGAATGCAAAGAGATCGGGAAGGGGAGCCTTCCTCGCCCGGTTCCCGGAGATCCCGGCTCTTGACGTTGCAGATTTCGCGCGGTTCCGTCTCTACCTTGCCGCCCCCCTCTTCTCACGGGCAGAGAAGGAGTACAACATCAGCCTCTTTGAAACCCTCTCTGCCCACTTTTTCGAAGTTTACCTGCCCCAGGAAATCGGGGATGATACTCACCATCGCGACAGGGAGGCGCACCGTACGATTTTTGACCGGCACATTGCTGCTCTCGGGGAAACCGATATCGTGGTCGCGGTAATTGACGGGGCCGATGCCGATTCGGGAACGGCCTGGGAGATGGGGTATGCCTATGCACACGGGATTCCTGTCATCGCCATACGGACCGATTTCAGGATGGCGGGACAGTGCGAGCAGGTCAACCTCATGCTCGAACAATCCGCCCGCGTTGTCCGTTCGAACGAAGACCTCCTCGCAGCCCTCAAAGCCCCGCCGCTGCCGGAAGGCCGCACGTAAATACTGATATCTGCAGGCATCAGATACACTGGGCATGTCCAATATCACGGTCGCGGTTATCGGCCCGGAAGGATATGCAGGACACCTTGGAAAAAAGGGAACGACCTCCGATATTGCTTTTTATAATCAAAAGAAGGGCGAGCACACCGTTACCTTCGTGGAACCCGTGCGGTACCCGGATCGGCTCGCCTCCCTTTTTTTCTCCGTTTCCATGGCCCATCGTGCACTGCTTGTTGTCGATGAGATCGGCCCTGTATTTGGGGAATGCGTGGTGATGCTCGATTGTGCCGGTATCGGGAAAGGGATGCTCGTCCTCCGGAATTATATCACCCCTGAGAAGGTTGCTCCCCTTATCCAGGGGACGGTCGTTGAACACTACGATCTGGTGCCCGATGAACCGGTAAGGATCAGGGAATACCTGATCGGCGAAGCCGAAACGCTGCAGGAGAAGCCGGTGCATGGTGCAAAGGGGGCTGTGCCCGTTGACCATGCCTTTCCGGTCAAGGGTACCGGGGTGGTCGTTCTTGGCCAGGTGGTTTCCGGTACGATATCCCGTCACGATACCCTCCGCATATTCCCGACACAGAAGAAGGCACAGGTTCGTTCTATCCAGAAGCATGAGGACGATGCACAGTCTGCAGGGCCGGGAGACCGCGTCGGGCTTGCCTTGAAGGGAATCGAGGTCGGCGATCTCGATCGGGGGTGGGTGCTCTCTGCCAGCGAGTCCATCACCGCATCGGCAACACTCAGCGGGAGAGCAACACTTGTCCGGTTCTGGCCCTCGCCGTTGCGTCCGGGGATGGTTATCCATGTCGGTCATTGGATGCAGTTCCTTCCGGCAAGGGTTGCCTTCGTGGATAATTCGGGCGACTGGAAGCGGCCGCTCATCACGCTGCGGACCGATAAAGAACTCGTGTACTTCCCCCTGGACCGGGTTATCCTTCATTACCTCGATGGAGGAAAGCTTCGCGTGGCAGGGACCCTTAACCTGGATTGATCTCTTTTGTTTGAACATGCCTCAGGCACTTTACGTCCCGCATGCCGGTATCCCTCACGCAGCTCATGTCGTTTTTCGCGCAATCCTTTTTGCCGGGAAGGATCACCTCCTAAGCAGGTTCCTATGGCGCTTGGAAGTCTCATACCCTGGATTATCGGCGGAATCATCCTCCTTATCGTCATCGGGTTCATCCTCTACGCAGTGGGGATTTACAACCGGTTTTTCAGCCTGAAGAATTCATCGGAAGCAACTCTCGGCCAGATACGGGTTGCCATGAAGAAACGGCTGGACATGATCGACCAGCTCCTCGGGGCGGTGAAAAGCTATGCGAAGTTTGAGAAGGAGACCTTCGAGAAGGTCACGGCCATGCGGGCCAGTGTCGGATCAGCCGGTCCCGGGGATCTTACCGAGATCGAACGCGAGTCCCGGTCCATTCTCGGGAGGCTCTTTGCGGTAGCCGAAAATTACCCCGACCTCAAGACAAACACTACGGTACTGAGCCTGATGGATTCAGTGAAGGGCATCGAAGAGGAGATTGCCCGGCAGCGGTACACGTACAACAACATCTCGCAGCAGTACAATACCCTCCGCGATGTGATCCCCTCAAATATTGTGGCACGGCTGCTGGGCCTGGAGAAGCTTCCGTATCTCGAGTTTGAAGAAGCGATCAGCACCCCTCCCCGCATTGAATTTTAAGGTTTTGAATGGTTGACGAGAAGCGGCAGATAGCCCTGCTGGTTGCCGTGGCGTTCGGCATCGGGATCGCCGCCTGCGTCGTGGCGGTGGCGATACCGGGACTCATTGAAGGAAGCCTGGTGATCGCGGACTACCAGGCAGAGCTTGGAGAGGACGGGACGTTCATTGAACACTACACTTACGACTTGAAAACCGGGGGGAGTTACCGGATGCTCTTCCGGTACTGGGTCGACCCCCTTTCCATCGATCCGCTCAGCAGTCCGTACATCGGGTTTCAGGACATGGAGATCCCTCCGGGAACGATCGGGTATATCAAGGAGTATGATGGCACAGTGACACTGGTCGGAGGTGGCAGTCCGGAGCACGCTTCATTCATCCGCCGGATGGCCGAGGACAGTGAAGTAGGGATTTACAATCCATCCTATTTCCCATCCGGGCACTACGAGGTTACCTACCGATACGTCCTGCATCCTCCGCTGGAGCACGATGGCCGGGATGTGCACCTGAACCTTCGGCTGGTCGACAGGAATATCCCCTACCGCAATCTCGCCATCTCTGTGCCGGCGGGGTTCGCGGAGAAACTCTATCCTCACCCCCCTGCTCTCCGGGTAACAGGCCTGGGAGACCGTGCCGTTGTTACCGGGAGTATTGCTGCGGATGAAGGGCTCGGGATCGAGATGCTGCTCTCTTCACATGCACTGGAGACCATACCTGGATTCCCGGTCTTTGTCGATGGCGTAAGGGAAAGGACCGAAGCAGCCAATCCCTGGTATGCCACACTCCCCTCGCTCACTGCCCGTCTCCTGCAGGTCACCGGGTTTATTGCGGCCTTGATGACCCCCATCCTTCTCTTTGCGACCTATGTCCGGTACGGACGCGAGAAGGAGTTCGTTGTCCCTGAATACCTCTCAACAACACCCAATCCCCGGATGAAGCCCTGGGCAGTGAACCTGCTTTTTAAGGGAGATGCACAGGTTTTTGACCAGGACGGATATTACGCCACCCTCCTTGACCTCCACCGGAGGAAGGTCATCACCATCACCGAGGAATCCGGGGGAGCGAATATCCGGATCCGCCTGAATGCGGTATCATCCGATGATCGCTACGAACAGCGTGTACTGGCCTTCCTTTCGGAAATAGCACAGGATGGTACGGTGAGTTCTGCAGACCTCGAAATCCTTGCCAAGAATGCGAAGTCCGATCGGTCAGCGGAACGCCGCATACTCTCGTACCAGCGCGACCTTGCCATGGTGACCAGGAAGACTGACCCGGCACTCGTTGCACAGTACATTGTTGATGGGCGGGAACATCTCTTCCCGCTCCTCCTTGCCGGTATCGCATGCTGTGCCGTATCCCTCATACTGGTCATCGCCATCTCCGTGCTTGCAGCTGCACTTGTGCCAGCAGTCATACTCTTCGGTTCGGTCATCGTCCAGGCTGGTGTTGCCCTCGCCTTCCCGTCAACGCTCTTTGGCCACTGGAAGGATGAACGGTACCGCGAGAAGCTCGAGTGGGATGCCTTTGCCCGTTTCCTGTCTGATCTTGCCCTGATCCGGCAGTATTCCCCGGCAGATATCACCATGTGGGGTGAGTGGCTGATCTTCGGGACCGCTCTTGGCGTTGGTGACAAGGTGGAGAAGGCCATGAAGGAGCTCGATATCAGGATACCGGAGACCATCGCCCCGATCACCGCTCATGGCCTGCAGGCAGCGTTTGTCCCCGTGCTCTTCTTCTCGTCACCCTCCCAGGGAGGCGGCGGTGGAGGCTTCGGCGGTGGCGGTTTTGGAGGCGGAGGCGGTTTCGGAGGGGGAGGAGTCGGGGGGCGGTAACCCTTTCCGGCACCGCAGAGTGCCGTTACGGATCGGTTTATGTTTTGGAGAGCATGTAGGAGGATGGGAGTTTAGACCATGCGGTATTCTGAAGGGAGCCTTGGAAGGGTGTTCTTCGTCAGGGTGGATCATGGTGAAGACCTGCTTGAGACGCTCAGGAATTTTGTCAGGGCACAGGGTATCCATGCCGGAATAATCCAGTTCATCGGTGCCGTGGCAGAGGGAAGGATCGTCACCGGACCAGCACGGCCCGTCCTTCCTCCGGAACCCTCGCTGCAATCATTTTCAGGGGGATGGGATATCCTGGGCTTTGCAACCATCACTCCGGGCCCCCAGGGACCCCACCTCCATTACCATGCATCGGCCGGCAGGGGAACGGAAGCACTCACCGGCTGCCTCCGTGAAAAAGCCATGACATATATCGTTGTCGAAGCTGTGGTCATCGAGATACTCGGGACCACGATCCGGCGCCGCTACGATCCTGTAACGGGTATGGACCTGCCATTCCCGGACCTCCCTGATCGATCTGGAAGAAATCAATGATGCTTCCGCAGCCCGGGTTCTTACCTGTCTCACGTAAGGAAGGCCACAAACTCGGGATCGATGCGTTTGACATCATCATCGTTTCAGGGGACGCGTATGTAGATCACCCCTCGTTTGCTGCCGGGCTCATCGGGAGAGTGCTCTGGGAAGAAGGATATACGGTCGGCATCATACCCCAGCCGGACTGGAGGAACCCCGATGATTTCCGGGCGTTGGGCACCCCCCGCCTCTTCTTTGCCGTATCGGCCGGAAATGTCGATTCGATGGTGAATCACTACACTGCCCAGAAAAAACCGCGATCGACCGATACCTACTCTCCCGGGGGCAGGAGGAAGAGGCCCGACCGTGCCACACTGGTCTATTCTGACCGGCTGGATGCCCTCTTTCCGAAAACCCCGGTCATCATCGGGGGCATCGAGGCAAGCCTGCGGCGGTTTGCCCACTATGATTACTGGTCTGACCGGGTCCGCCAGTCTATCCTCGCCGATGCCCCGGCCGATATCCTGGTCTTTGGCATGGGTGAGCGGCCTCTCATCCAGATCTCTGAACGGCTGTCACATGGGGATCCAGTCGGTAAGATTACCGATGTCAGGGGAACGGCTATCCGGAAACCGGTGTCCAGCCCGTCCTTTCCAGGTGAGGCGGTAATTCTTCCCTCGTATTCTGAAGTCTCCAGGGACCGGGAGGCCTTTGCCGGGGCGTTCTTCCGGATCTCTTCAGAACAGGACCCTTTCAGGGGGCGGACCCTGGTCCAGCCCCACCCGAAATCGATTATCATCCAGAACCCGCCTGCTGTCCCGCTCAGTGCCGGTGAACTCGACCGGGTATACGAGCTGCCATTTTCCCGGAGAGCGTACCCCTCGTACCGGGAGCCTGTCCCGGCCCTCGAACCGGTCCGGTTCTCGGTGACGAGTCACCGGGGATGTTTCGGGAACTGTTCATTCTGTGCCCTTGCGCTGCACCAGGGCTGCATCATCACCAGCCGGAGCATACCGTCCGTGGTACGGGAGGTTACCCGGATGACCCGGATGCCGGGATGGAAAGGGATCGTGCAGGACATAGGTGGACCGACGGCGAACATGTACGGAATGTCCTGCAGGCGATGGGTGGAGCAGGGTACCTGCTCCCTGATCGCACCTGTGGTCCTGACTGCCCGAGCCTTGACAGAGATCCAGGAGCGTTCCTGGATCTCCTGCGAGCGGTGAGGGATATCCCCGGGGTCAGGAAGGTCTTTGTCGGGTCAGGGATCCGGTACGACCTCATCAGGGAGGACGATGGGGGATTCCTCGATGAGTTCTGCATCCACCATGTCTCCGGGCACCTCAAAGTTGCACCCGAGCACATCACCCGCAGGGTGACCGACCTGATGCGCAAGCCACCGTGTGCGGTATTCGAATCGTTCAGGATGCGGTTTGAGAAGCTCCAGGAAGGAAAGAAAAAGCGCCAGTACTTGCTGCCCTACCTGATGTCCGGTCACCCTGGCTGCACCATTGGGGACATGGTCGAGCTGGCTGAGTACCTGAGGGATACCGGTCTCCACACCGAGCAGGTGCAGGACTTCACCCCGACTCCCATGACCGCTTCAACCTGCATGTACTACACCGGTCTGCACCCGGAAACGCGGGAACCGGTCCATGTGCCGAAAGGCAGGGAGAAGAAGATCCAGCGGGCCCTGCTCCGGTTCCGGGACAGGAAGAACCGTAACCTTGTTGCCGAGGGGTTGCGCCGAGCAGGTAGGGAAGATCTCATCGGGAGTGCCTGGGTCTGCCTCATCCGGCAAAACCAGGGAGGTCCCGGGAGAGAACCCGCCCGGCAGGGAAAAAAATTCCAGGAGTCCCTTGAGAGAGACACGCATGCAGGGTGAAAATGCCGGGAGGCATATTCAAAACCAGCCACCCAGTGACCGCCATGCAGTCAGGCATGAAGAACGAGAATGGCGAAGCTGTTCTGGTACCGCATCCGTGGTCTTCATCAGGGGGCATGTGGCCTGACAGTCTCATGTTCACTTCATTCTGAAAAAGCCTTAATGCTACTCTTTTTTCTTCAGCTCGATGCCCGGGCCCTCGCAGGGGAAACACCGGGCCATCTTTTCGTCAAATATACGGTAGGCATTGGCCAGCACGGACGAGTTGGAGATCATTCCTGCGAGTAAAATAACCTCGAGGATCTCCTCCCTCGTCGCCCCTTTCTTTGCGGCGGCCTGCATGTGGTAGCTCGTACAGTGCGGGCATTTCAGAGCAGCTCCCGCGGCCAGGCTGATGAGTTCGACTAGCTTGGGATCCATGGCGCTGGTCCTGGTCACGGTCCCTTTGTACAGGAGATGGGATATCAGGACTTCGGGGCGCTCGGCCATCCGCTTGAAAATGAGGGGCGCCCGCCCATATTCGGCCTCGATATCCTGCATCCATTCCTCCGCGGTCCGCTCCCCGCCCTGCTCGCTGATGTGCCTGAGGCTCTGTTCAAAATCGGACAGATCGGACATAACACTTCTAGCTTTCGCCCTGGTCCCTTATGAATACGCTGAGGGGGCTTCCGGGGGAAGTGACCTCGCAAAATCTCCATCCTGCGGAGTTTTTTTTAAACACAGATTAGCCTTTGGGAATGCCGTGAACGACAGAATGAAAGGGAATGAAGCCCTGGTCAGGCTACCTTGAACTGGTTCCGGGCGGTGATGCACCAAAAAAGGACCAGCCCTGCTTACCCATCCACGAAAGGATATGGGCTGCACCTTATTTTCATGCTTTATGCCCGACCGCACGGTGGTCAGCGGTGGTTGGTATGAAAAACCACATCCGCGGTCTTCACCAGGGGGGCATGCGACCTGAAAGTCTCATGTGCGCTTCAGACCATGATATTGGTCTCGGAGAATGGCCTGATTCGGATGAGGATATAATCACGCATCCGTGAGGGAACGATATCTGCGATCTCACCGATCGTGATCCCTTCTTCGACGGGGATATCCCGAAGAACCCTGGCAAAGGTGTCATACGGAAGCTTCACCCTGAGTCCTGTCATCTGGACCGTGATCGGTGTAGGCGAAAGGACCTCATGGATCTCGTCCACCTGTTCAGAGATGACGTCCATCAGGCGCGCCGGGGAAACTGAAGGGGGATCCTTGGCAATCTCGTCCCGCTTCCGGTCAAGGACACGGGTGATCTCATTCACGACATCATCGAGCTTTGCAAGTTCTTCAGACTCCTTGGTCCGGTGCATGAACCGGCCGACGTTCCCGATATACCCGTCAACCGGGGGATCGATGATCCGCTGCAGCGCTTCCCGTGACGGCCCCCCGCATACAACAATCGGGACGTTGATTCCCCGCCGCAGAACCGGAAATTTTTGCTTGATGCAGGTCTCAAAGTCCCCGAGAAGGTAGACAGCGAGGTCGTGCTCGTTGATCACATCGCGCTCTTCGTCATTCAGCTGGGCGATGCGTTTCCCAAACCCCCGGGCGAGACCGACCATGTTGGTCTTTGCCCCAAATCTACGGATATACTCGGCGATATCGCAGGAAGCATGGGGGAGGTGGTGGATCTCAAGGCTCATGGTGACCACGGCGATCTCTGTCCCAACCAGTGGCGACGGGGTAAGCTCACCGGTCAGGGGCTTGGCGATTGCGGTGATCAGCGCGATGTCTTCCTTTGGCACCAGGGCCTGGAGCACGACTTCCTGGGCAAGGACGTGCTTCTGGATGATGTAGCCTCCTAGATCCTCGATGAGATCGATTATCTCGCTGTGCCGGTAAATCCCTCCCTTGTAGGTGACCGGTACAAGGTTCACAGGTGCTCCCCCATCATGGCAAATTTCGCCCGGACCAGGTCCTCGATATCTTCCGGCAGGGTGTCCTCACTGGCAACCAGGTAAAACTTACCGTCACCGTACCATTGTCGGCGAACCTTGAAACCTTCCGGCTGGATGACCATGAGGGCATAAATGAGATCCTTGTACATGGACTCGCTGGGGTCGACGACAGGAATATCCTCGATCTCGGCATCCGATTCGCCAATAGGCAGCACGATGGTGAACCGGTCGGGTTGCGAGACGTTCTCCTTGCCATACCGTTTCCACAGGATCTGCAGGAGCGGTGCAAGGTAGGTCTCATCTCCGATGGAAATGGTCACTTTCTGCTTTGTTACGGCCACATCGGCGAAATCGCGAATTCGCACAATCCCGGGAAGCTTCCTGGTGACGCCGACAGCGACAAAAATTGGCACTCCCGGGTCGATGAATATGTGGAGTTTCCGGATCACCCGAAGGAGGTTGTGATCGAGGAGCACTACATCGGCAATCCTCCGGTAGTAATTCCCCCCGGTCTCTTCGGTGCTTTCCACCTCGAAATACTCAACTGCTTCCATCTAGCGATCCTTGATAAACCCTGAAGCCAGCAGGGCAGACCCCACAGCACCGATATATTGTGAGTGGTGGGGAACAACGATATCCGTCTGCAGCAGGTCACCCATTGCCCGGACAAGCCCCTGGATCAGGGACGTGCCTCCGACCATGATTACCGGCTCCTTGATGTCAACTTCCTGTAGCTGCTGCTCGAAAACCTGTTCTGCGACACTGTGACAGGCAGCGGCAGCAACATCTTCCTGAGAGCTCCCTGCAGCCAGGGCATTGACCAGGCTCTGGGTCCCGAACACGATGCAGTAACTGTTCATGGGGACCATGGTCGACATGCCTTTCATGGCAAGCGGGCCGAGCTCGGTGATATCCACACCGAGGCGTTTTGCCGTCATCTCGAGGAACCGGCCGCTCGCCCCTGCACAGATTCCGCCCATGGTGAATGTCCCCGGTATACCGTCCTGCACACTGATGGCCTTGTTGTCCATGCCGCCTATATCGATGACCGTTGACGGGCCGTGCTGGGAATCTGCCAGGTATACAGCCCCCTTGGAATTGACGGTGAGCTCTTCCTGGATGAGGTTTGCACCGATCTTTTCACCGACGAGAAACCGTCCGTATCCCGTGGTCCCGACGGCCTGGATCTCGTCACGGGATACCCCAGCCTCGTTCAATGCCAGTTCGATGACATCTTCTGCACTTTTCAGGACGGCGGTCGTGGGAAGCCATCCTGTTCCGATAATCTGGTTGTCCCGCATCACTATCGCCTTGGTGGTGCTCGACCCGCTGTCCACACCGAGCGTGAGTCCTTCCTGGACTTCCCTGGCAAGTAGTGCTCTTCTCCGGGCGATGGTTGTGAGGGCTTCCATCCGGGTAAGCAGGGTGCCGGCGGTTGTCCGCTCGGTGAAGGAATAGCTGACCACCGGGAGCCGCGAGTTCTCGTGGATGTAGCGTCGCAGTTCGTTCCGGACGATTGCCGCCTCGGCGCACCGGAAACAGGTAGCGATAAATACGGCATCAGCATCTACGGTCCCCTCCACGAGAGCCCGTGCACGGGCGATCGCGAGTTTCAGGTCCGGGCTTCTCACATCGAGGCCGAACAAATCGAACCCTGACCGGATATCCTTCAGGGTGATATCCGGAAAGAATATCTCGGCGTCTACCGACCGTGCAGCCTCCGCGATCTCGTTTTGAACCCCGCTGTATTCAGGCCCGCAGGAGAGCTGGGCGATGCGGACTTTGCTCATGAGCCGCCTCCAGGTAGCTCCTGCAGGAATTTCCTGATCGCGGCCACGAACTCGATCCCCTCATCGTCGCTCCGGGGATACCTGAGGTCGAGGATGGGGATTTCCCGTTTCCTTAACAGGAACTGGATCAGCTCATTCGTCCGCGCACATCCCATACAGCCAAAGGAGAAATCGGCATCGTGGATGATGACTGCCGCCTGCGCCTCTTCAATCATCGGGCCGTAGAGGGACATCCGCCCCCTCACCCCGGACGGGACCTCCACCGCCGCATACTTCAACCCTTTCTTCGGGTCCTCGGGAGTGATCTGCAGAGGGGGGGATTCGAGCCCCGGTGTCTGGATCTTTTCGCGTATCTGCAAAGCCGCGGAGAGCGGCTGATGGCCGAACCGCGCCACCAGGTCCGAGAGTATGAGGCTGGTTGTCGGATAAATGAACACCTTTGCCATGTCAGGGCTCCTGTGATGTGATGATCTCCTGAAGTCTCCTTGCATCAAGCTTGGACGGACCGGCGGATACAGGCGGGTGGACCGGAGCATCCGCATCCCTTCGCGGGAGCTCCTCGATCCCCCTCGAGATATGCCGTATCAGAGAGATCTCGAACTCGTGTCCGTAGTAGCCAGGCCGCGCCCCACCAAGGTTTGCCCGGCACCTCCGGGGATCGCCCGGGGGAAACCCCCGGTCCTTGACAAAGATATGCGAGGGGTCCAACGTCCTGAGGCGGGCGATGATCCTATCCACGTCCTCCGGGCGACCGGTGATCTGGAGGCCAAAACAGGTCTCCTTGATCATGACACCCTGGGAGATCTCGTAGGCCCGGATCGCGAGATCCGCCGGTGTCATATCCGGGGATTCAACAAACACGTATTTCGTGACCGTGCCCACATACTTCGGCATGTATTCCTTCATTTCCCCGCCTCACGTATGAATACCGTTTCTTTCTCCTGGTACTCTTTGAGTTTTTCTGGTTCGAGAACGCGCCCGATGACATTGGTGCCTTCGAACGGTTCCGAGGTTGGTCCGAATTCGCTGTTGTCGGTGGTCCGGACACCCACCAGCCCTGATCCCCTTCTCGAATCGTTGGTGATGGCGAGAGTTGTGGCAGGGACCGTGTCGCTGGGAACATTCTCGGGGATGATCTTCACACCCCGTGGGATGGCAGGCTTGAAGAGGTACACATCTTCAAACTGGAAGAAAAAAGGGAGCCTGCCCACCCGGTGCTGGTTGAGCCCGGTCAGCTTGCGGAAGATATCGCAGGATACCGGGGCATGGATATCATCGAGCGATATGTCGATTACCCTGTCAAACGGGACTGTGGCAAGCTCGACCGAGCGGGCATACAGGCTCTCGAGTGTTGTGGCAGGGCTCTGGTCTACGACCACCCGTTCTCCTTCGCTGCTGTCAATGGTGAGGGCTATTCCCCGCTCCCGGGCAATTCCCTGCGCTTCTGCGAGAGGCTTGCCGACCAGGTCGAACCGCTCAGGCTCTGTCCTCACGCACAGAATATCGCCCTCCCGGGCGAGCCGGGCGAGTTCGATACCGTGAGTCACCTGCCCAACCGCCGTATGCGCCGGGGATGCGGGGATATCCCCGGTATAGATGTAGATTCCGCCCCTGTTTTTTCCCCGTGTTCTGATGGTAACGAGCCCTTCACGGCGCGGGAGGCGAAGCTCCTGCGGTAAATCGGTCTCGATCCTGGAAAAGTCGGCGATGTGAGTGCTTCCCGAGCGGTTCACGGTGAACAGGCCCTCCCGGAGCGCTATGAGGAGGTGCTCGACGCTTTCGGCCGTGGTGGTATCGATTCCCAAAGCCGAGAACCCCTGGGCACTGATTGCCACCCCGGTCACGACCTCCATACCGTTTTCGAGCACGAGGTTGCGATCCGTTGTCGTAAAGGACCGGGTGGTGTCGGCCCAGCTGATAACCTGCTCGATCCGGGTGATAGCATCCCCCGTGGCCCAGCGATCGAGCACTCCCAGCCCACTGACCACCCTTCCGATTACTCCACCGTCAACCCCTGCGCCAAAGTCGGCCGTGTGCCGCATCTTGGAAAAGATCAGGTACGAGCGTTTTGGATCATACCCGCCGCAACCGAGGATGACATCACCCCGCTCGTAGAGGTGGGGTGCCCGTTCCGGGCGAACGGTACTTGAAAAGGGGCCGAATGCCGCTGCATACCGGTCGTGCCAGTGCAGCGAGTACGATTGCAAAAACAGCGGGCCGGCGAAGATATCCACCCCTTCACCGGAAGGCTCAATGGTTATCTCTCCCTGTGTGGTGGTAACCAGGTAGCTGGATGTGCGTGCCGATTCCCGGGAGGGAGGGCGGATGACCGCCACACTGCACCGCGGATCCCGGTCAGGGATGACCGTCCCCAATCGCTTCTCACCCTCGATCTCGAGCTTCTCTCCATCGAGATGGATGGTGATGACGGTCATTCCTTCACGTCAACCTTCCCCATGATCTCTCGTTCGTCCTCGGATAGAATTGACAGGACATCCTCGGTCTTCCCGATTTCAATGATCTTGCCTCCCCGCATCAGGGCCAGCCGGTCACAGATGTCCTTGACGAAGTCCATGTCATGCGAAACAACGATAAAGGTCTCATCCATTTCGTCGCGTGCATGGAGGATGGAGTGCTTTACATCGATCTTGGTCAGGGGGTCCATGGTCCCTGTGGGTTCGTCGAGGATGATAAGTCTCGGTTCCCTGATGAGCACCTGGGCGAGGGCCACCCGGTGACGCTCCCCTTCGGAGAGCTGGCCGGGATACCGTTCCAGGATCTCCCTGCTTTTTACATCGGTAAACCCTGCCATCCGGAGGGTCAGTATGGCCTTTCGCATGGCAAGCTCCTTGGGGAATTCGAGGCCTATGGCATCGGTGAGGTTGTCGAGAACAGTCCGGTGGGGATAGAGGTCGTATTCCTGGTGAAGCAGCCCGATATACCCCTTCGCCCGTCCGCGGTTCTCGATACCAGGCTTTGTCATGTCCACCAGGTCATCTCCGATCCTGATGTTCATTTCACCGGACGTGGGTTCGATGATCCCGGCAATGATGCGGGAGAGCGTGGTCTTTCCGGCGCCACTCTTGCCGATGATGCCGAAGATCTCCCGCGCTGCCACATCAAAGGTTACTCCGTTCACGGCCTTTACAACACCGCGATCAACGGAGATGTAGCGCTTGTAGACATCGCGGGCAACGAGAATATTATCTCCGAGTTCCGGGGTTTCGTAGTCTTCGGAATCGGACAGCCCTGCCATAAACGTGGAGATGATTTCTGCCGGGCTCCCAAGTCCGACAATCCTGCCGTCTTCAAGGAGCATCGCACGGTCGGCCACGTCTTCAATGACCTGCGAGAAGTGAGAGGTAACAACCATTCCCATGTTATTGGTATTTGCTGCCTCGGTCAGCATGGTATGGACGAGGTGGGCGGTCTGGGGGTCGAGGGTCCCGGTCGGCTCATCGGCAAACAGGAGGAACGGCTCCTTTGCAAGCTGCCGGGCAAGCACCACCCGTTGTTTCTCGCCTCCGGAGAGGTCCCGGGCAATGTGCATCATCCTGTGGGAGAGACGGACCTGGTCGAGGAGGTCTGCAGCGCGGCTGATACACTTCTCCTGGGGATACTCGATATCATCCAGGGCATGGATGACATTCTCGATCACCCGGTCATTTCCATATAGCGCAAACGTCCGCTGGAACATGATTGCCGTGCTCCGCATGATCCGGCGCTTCATGTGGCTGTTGGCATCGTCCCATAAATCCACGTCCTGCGCCGTCATCATGCCACTACAACGTGGGCACGGGCTTCCGGCAGCACTCCCGAAGCCCACAAATTCACAGGAATCGCAGGCGGCGATATGGTATATGATGGATCCCGACGTAGGTGGTTGTTCCACGCCCCGAATCAGATGCATCAGGACTGTCTTTCCCGACCCGCTCCGCCCAATGATCCCGAGGACTTCACCCTCCCCTATCTTAAAAGAAATATTATCAAGGACCCTTTTACCGTCAAAGTCCATGCAGAGATTTTCAACCGTGATCAGTGGCTTCATTCCTCTCCTCTCATATCCTAATGTTGCATTCAGGGCATATTACTTTTTATATAAAGACAATACTCCGTGGCTAGGCTCTTACGAGGTTTTTCACGATTTCGACCACATCCCTGACATTTTTCACGATGTAGTGAGCGGCAGTATAGAGCTCCTCAGGTTTATCTCCCGATTGCTGCTCCGTAAGAATTGCCACATCTGCCCGTTTCATGGCACAGAGGTCGTTGATACCGTCTCCCACCATCACCACCCTGTCATATTCTCCCTGGAGATCGGCGATGATCTGGGCTTTTACCGTGGGGGTTGCCACCCCGTACACCCGATCACGGGGGATTCCCAGGTAATCGGCCATCTTCTCGAGTTTGGCAACCCTGTCACCGGAAGCGATAAAGGTCGGGATCCCAAGCCTGTGGAGTTCACGAACCGTTTCATGCGCCCCCTCAAACGGTCTTCCTCCCGTGGTGACCGTGAACTCGATCGATTGGTCGGCCATGTTCAGGATCACTCCGCTGTTGAGGGTGACTACCGCTTCACGCTTGCAGACTGCCCAGACATTCCTGATGCAGTCCTGGACGTCTCCGATTGTTGCTCTCTTGTCGGTATACAACACATCTCCAATCTCGTCCGCCGTGGTGATCTTCCGGGTGCAGCTGATGCCAAACCCGGCATGCTGAGAGATGAGATACGATGAAAGGAGAATGGACGGATCTGCCGCTATGACCTCCCGCGAATGGACATGGATGACGATAAGGACGCGTTCCGGTGAGCTGAATGTCAGGGTGACGGTCTCTATCCCGGGGAGGAGCTTTTGCCTGGCGATATCCTTTGCCACACGGTAGGTATGAAGGAGCGTCCCGGCACTGTCGAATACAACGGCAATTGACATGGATCATCCCGCAAAGTTCTTTGGTACGGATTGGAATGTTATGATCAGGAGGGCTATGACCCTATCTGTTACCGCAGAGAAAATAAAGAAGATGGAAATCCGGGGCGCGGGCAGGATTGCACGTGCAGCAGTTTCTGCCCTGCAGGATCATGCGAACCGTGTTCCTGCCGATGACCTCCCGGGATTCAGAGCGGCGGTCCAGCAGGCCGCCGATGTTCTTCTGGCTACGAGGCCGACTGCAGTCTCTCTCCCGAACGCGATCCACATGGTAATGGGCTCGCTTTCCTGCGATTCCGGTTCGGTGGCAGAAGCAAAGGAACAGTTTTCGGCAGCCTGCACCCGCTTCATTACCACATCGGAGAATGCGGTTGACAGGATCGGGACCATCGGGGCGCGGCATATCCGGGACGGGGACGTGGTGCTTACGCACTGCAATTCTGAAGCCGCTCTCGCCTGCCTTATAGAGGCGCATCGCAATGGCACCCGGTTCGAAGTTATTGCAACCGAGGTTCGGCCCCGGAACCAGGGGCATCTCACCATCAGGACCCTTCACGATGCGGAAATTCCGACCAGTTTCATAGTCGATTCCGCAGCCCGCTACTTCATGAAGGAGATCGATCTCGTGGTGGTCGGGGCTGATGCCGTCACGGTCAATGGGGCGGTGGTCAACAAGATCGGGACATCAATGATCGCACTGGCGGCACACGAATCGCGGACATCGGTGATGGTCGCTGCAGAGACCTACAAGTTTGCCCCCCGGACAATTCTTGGCGAATACATCGAGATCGAAGAACGGGAAAGTGCCGAGGTGCTTCCCGCAGAGATCGCTTTTGCTCTTCCCCGGGTCAGGGTACGGAACCCGGCCTTTGACGTCACCCCTCCCGGGTATGTTGACCTGATCGTGACCGAAGAAGGAGCAATCCCTCCCCAGATGGCCTACCTCATAATCAGGGACTTTCTGGGCTGGGAGATCGGGGAGTTCTCCGGAGCTTCTCCTGCAGGGGGCCGGCTGTGACCGGGAGACAGGTGCCCAACAGGCCGGGACGTATCCGGCAGGAGGCAGCCCGAACCCGCCTGATGCACCTTCCAAAAAGAGAATAAGGCAGGTGCCCAAACGGTTACGGACGATGCCCGGGAACAGAGCCGATGATTCGGAAAAACCGGAGAGGAAGATGGTATGGAACTTGAATTCGCAAAGTTACATGGAAACGGGAACGATTTTATCCTGATTGACGAATACGGGCGCCAGTACATCCCCGACGACATGAAAGCCCAGTTTGCCGCCCTCTACTGCGACCGGCATTTCGGCATCGGGGGTGACGGGGTGCTCTACCTCCAGCGATCAGAGCAGGCCGATCTCCGGATGCGGCTCTTCCAGCCGGATGAGAGCGAGGCCGAGATGTGCGGAAATGGTATCCGCTGCTTTGCAAAGTTTGCTTTCGATGCCGGGTATGTTGGAGCGACCTGTTCGGTCGAGACCATGGCAGGGGTTATCCACGTGGAGATGGGCTACGAAGACGACACCTTCATGGCTTCCATCGATATGCCAGAACCGAAGTTCGATCGCAGGGACATCCCGGCAACCGGGGAAGGGGAGTATCGTGAAACCATCGAAGGACAGGAAGTGTTCGCCGTAAACACCGGTGTGCCCCATGCGGTCGTATTCGTGCAGGACACCGATGCCCTCAACCTGGAAAAGGCCGGTCCCCCCATCCGTCACCACGCGACATTTACCAGGGGGGCAAATGTCAACTTCGTGCAGAGGATGGGTAATAATGCCCTGAAGGTCCGGACATTCGAACGAGGTGTCGAGGAAGAGACGCTCTCCTGCGGGACGGGAGCGACGGCCGCTGCAGCCGTTGCCCACCACCTCGGGTTCGTCACCTCTCCGGTCACGGTCGAGACGCCGGGTGGCCCGCTCATCGTTCAATTGGGTGAAGCAACCCGGACAAAAGGCCCTGCAACCACGGTGTTTCTGGGAGTCATCAGTTTCTGACCGGGCTTCCCGTTCTTTGGCGGTGATACGTCCCGCCAGATATCTTCTCCGGTCCCGGGAAGTGCTTCCCTGGTGCCCGGGTGAGCCCAGGGGCCTGCATGATCTGAGGTTCCGGCGCCCTTCACAGATGATACGGGATGTCTGGTCAGCAGGAGCCGGTATCCCTCGTTGCCCCCCCGGGCTTTTCTTCCAGGTGTTCCCGGACCGCAATTCCCTGTTCCACGATATCGAAGAGAAATGAACCTCCCCCGGGGCGGGATCGGTGTTTTTCGAGAACGGCTTTCCGCGTGCCGTTCAACCGTTCAACCCGGACGATGACTTTTGATATATGGGCGAGCGCAGTGCCTCCAAGGCCTACAAAGATGTTCCGCTGGATGTCCATGTATACCTGGTTGGTGATGAGGACAGGGATGGTGTATTTCCGGGCATATCCGAGGAGGTGGATGACCTGCTTGGAGAGGCGCTGCATGATATCGGTGCCCCGGTCAAGCTGGGTGCGGTAGAGCCCGGTCGCTGAGTCCATGACGATCAGGCCGATCCGGCCATCCGCCACCTGCCGGGCGATCCCTGCAACCATGATCCCCTGCTGTTCGAAATCGTGGGGTTCATACAGGATCAGGTCACGGGCAAGGGATTCCGCCTCATCGCCTGCCACCTGCCGGAACCGCTCGATAGAAAACCCTTCGGTGTCGATGAAGACGACTCCCTTTCCTGACCGCAGGCAGCTGACCGCGGCAATAATGCAGAGCACGCTCTTCCCGCTGCCCGGGCCACCGTAGATCTGTGTTATGACGCCGGGTTCAAGCCCTCCTCCAAGGAGTTCGTCAAAGGCGGGCACGCCGGTGCTCACCCGTTCGCCGTTCATCGGTCCGGGTTTCCTGCCAGTTCCCATGCCCGGGACTCGATGATCCGGGCCACGGTCCGCACCGGGAGGCCTGTCTCCCGGGAAATGGCTGCGGTATCCTCGTACTCGGCCTTAAGGGAGAAGATCTCTCCTGCAAGCATGCCGTACTTCACGCGCACGGTCCGTTCCTTCCCCAGGATGGTGACCGGCACCTCCCGGACCACGCGTTCTGCGGTGAACCGGTGCACCACCGGGATGCAGCGGATCCCGAGTGTACCAAGTTCCATTGCCATGACCGATGCAAGACGTTCACCGCATCCTGCCGGGGCAATGACCCGGACAAGGTGTCCAGGTCTCCCTTTTTTCATGGTGCAGGGGTATACACTGACATCGTAGGCCCCTTCATCCATCAGCAGTGCTGTGGCGTGAGCGATGATCTCGGCGCTGACATCATCGACATTCGTCTCGAGGAGGTCGATCCCGCCTTGATCTGCAGACTCCGTGGACTCCACTACCATTGCCCGCAATACGTTCGGTATACCCGGCGGATCACGGGAACCTGCACCGTACCCGATGGCACGCACGAAAAACCGAAGGCCCTTCAGGTCCGGAATGGTTGAGAACTCGGAGAGGAGTGCAGCTCCCGTGGGGGTGCAGAGCTCACCGGATTCTGCGCTGCCGAGTGAGACAGGAAGTCCCGATTCGCGAAGGATTGCAAGAGTGGCCGGGGCGGGGACCGGATAGGTGCCATGGGCCCCGGAGATCCGGCCGCCACCCAGAGCGACTGGCAGGACGACGCAGCCCTCAGGGGCGAGGGATACATAGGCCGTGCAGGCCCCGATTACGTCGGCGATGGCATCGTCGGCACCGACTTCGTGGAAATGGGTGGCACCCCCGTGGATCTCCCGCTCTGCCCGGTCGATCCGTTCGAAGACCCGGATGGCGAGAGAGATGGCTTTGTCGGGCGCATGGGCACTCTTTACCCGGGCAGCCACTTCGTCAAAGGTCCTTTTGGCAGGTCCGGCATGGGTCCTGAGAAAGAAGGCTCTGATCCCGGACCGGTCGACCATGGTGACCTCCGGCTCTTCCACGACCGAAGCCATGGCGGATATCACGGTCTTTCGATCTGCGCCAAGATGGAGGAGGGCAGCAGTAATCATGTCCCCGGCGGCGCCATGGAAGGGATCGAAGACGAGCAGGCGCATAAATCAACAGTACTTATAAATCCCTGTGTATATGACTTTTAAGGTGATGCCCGAGATTTTTCTGAAGGTTGATAGCGCTTATCCCGGGGATCAGGGTGGTGGAAAGGCCCGGCTCGACCCCGAAACCATGCTGTATCTGAAAATATCCCCCGGGGATATTGTCTCGGTCGAGGGAAAACGGAAGACGGTAGCCAAGGTCTGGCGGTCCCTCGTGGAGGACTGGAACCAGAATAAGGTCAGGATCGACAATTTCACGAGGACTAATGCCGGGGTGAGCATCGGGGACACGGTACGGATCTCCTCCATAAAAGACGAGATCGAGGCAAAACGCGTGGTCCTTGCCCCACCTGAGGATCTTCCCAGGAACATCCCGGTCAGCAACAACCCCAATGTCCTGAATGCCCTGATCGATTTTCCGGTCATCAAGAACGATTCGGTGCCTATCATGATCGGGCTGCCATTCCTCCAGCCGCAGATCGTCTCCTACAAAGTCATCGAGATCGAGCCTGAGCAGGCAGTCATCATCACCAAGAATACCGAGATAGAATTCAGCGAGAAGCCGGCAGCCGGTTTCGAGGGGCTGAAGCGGATCTCGTACGAGGACATCGGCGGGCTCAAGGACGAACTCCAGCGGGTGCGGGAGATGATCGAGCTCCCGATGCGTCACCCGGAACTTTTCCAGAAGCTCGGGATAGAACCGCCCAAGGGCGTCCTCCTGTTCGGCCCTCCCGGGACCGGCAAGACGCTCATTGCCAAGGCGGTGGCAAGCGAGAGCGGTGCGCACTTTATCTCCATTGCCGGCCCGGAAGTCATCTCCAAGTATTACGGTGAGAGCGAGCAGAAGCTACGGGAGATATTCGATGAAGCGGAACAGAACGCCCCATCCATCATTTTCATCGATGAACTGGACTCCATTACCCCGCGGAGAGAGGAGGTGACCGGCGAGGTCGAGCGCCGGGTGGTCGCCCAGCTCCTCACCATGATGGACGGCCTAGAAGAGCGGGGGCAGGTGGTGGTAATCGGTGCCACCAACCGGGTCGATGCCATCGATCCCGCCCTTCGCCGCCCCGGACGCTTCGACCGCGAGATCGAGATCGGGGTCCCGAGCGAACCGGACCGGATCGAGATCATGAAGATCCATACCCGCGGGATGCCGCTCGCCGAAGATGTCAACCTCGAAGGGCTGGGACAGCTGACGCACGGGTTTGTCGGCGCAGATCTCGCTGCACTCGCCCGGGAGGCGGCCATCCGTGCCCTCCGGCGCTACCTTCCCGAGATCAACCTCGATGTCGATGAAATAGAGCAGGAGATCCTCGATCGGATGGAGGTCAATGCCGGAGATTTCAGGTCTGCCCTCCGGGATGTCAGCCCGAGTGCGATGCGCGAGGTGATGCTCGAAGTCACCCATGTCACCTGGAACGATGTCGGGGGGCTTGATGATGCGAAACAGGAGGTCCGCGAGGCGGTGGAGTTGCCGCTGACCGAACGCTCACGCTTCGATGAGCTCGGCATCGATCCGCCGCGGGGAGTCCTCCTCTACGGACCTCCCGGGACTGGCAAGACTCTCATTGCCAAGGCGGTTGCCCATGAGAGCGGGGCTAATTTCATCGCCATCAGGGGACCGCAGCTCCTCTCCAAGTGGGTCGGCGAGAGCGAGCGTGCAGTAAGGGATATCTTCAAGAAAGCCCGGCAGGTTGCACCCTCCATCATCTTCTTCGATGAACTCGATGCCCTTGCACCGCCCCGCGGCTCCGATCTCGGATCGCACGTGATGGAGACGGTGCTGAACCAGATACTGACCGAGATTGACGGTCTCGAGGAACTGAAGGACGTGGTGGTCATGGCCGCCACGAACCAGCCCACGCTTGTCGATCCTGCCCTGCTCCGGGCAGGGCGGTTCGACCGCCTGGTCTATATCGGGGAGCCAGACCGGGAAGGGAGAAAGGTCATTCTCTCCATCCATCTCCGATACACACCCCTAGCGGGTTCACTGCTTGAAGAGCTGGTCGACTCTACCGGGCGGTACGACGAGGCAGCGCTCGATGCCGTCCTCGAACAACTGGGGACGTCCCGCCGGTTCTCCCTGGAGGAAGCCCGTGCTGCTGCTGACGCTGTCGTGCCCGAGAAGGAAGGGAAACTGAGCAAGGGCCAGCGGAGGCGATACCTTGTCGATCACCTGGCTGAGCGGGGACTTAGCCTGATCGATGAACCGCGGGACAGGATCATAGCATCGATTGCGGACCAGACCGAGGGCTATGTCGGGGCGGACCTCGAAGGCCTCTGCCGCGAGGCGGGTATCTTTGCCATGCGGGAGCAGGTGACGGCCGTCACTGCCCGGCACTTCGAGCAGAGCCTTGAAAAGATCCATCCCACCATGAATGAACGGTTACGGGATTTTTATTCGCGGGTACGGCAGCACTTCAAGAGAGGGCTGCCGCGCGAGGTGCAGCCTCCGGAGTACCAGTAACTCTTTTTTTTTAATCACAAATGAAAAAATACACCGGGTTAAGAGTTATATACGCTGTTGTACGGGACCAGGCAGTCCTGGAGTCCGCACATGACAAACATCACCACGTTTCTGGATAATAACGCGCGTATCAGGGACCGACCGGCGCTGATCGCCCCCTCCCGCGGGATATGTTACACCTACCGGGAACTTCTTTCTGCGGTGAACACCCGGGCACTTAGCCTGCGTGAGCAGGGGGTGGTGAAGGGGGACCGGGTCTGCATCTACCTCGACAGTGTCCCCGACTACCTGATAAGTTATTTTGCCATCTGGAGGATAGGCGCCGTTGCCGTCCCTTCCACTATCACCTACCGGGAGGAAGAACTGTTCCACGTGCTTACCGATTCGGGGACATGCTGCCTGATCCATGCCAGCGATGGTGCAGGGGTGGTGTCCGGGGTCAGGCAACGGGTGGAAGGCCTGTCTGCGGTAATCAATAGTGAAAAGCCCGGAGAGGAGGTGCCGGATGAACAGGTCCGGGCCGAGCATTGCCGGTGCGATGATCTGTGCCAGCTCCAGTACACGGCAGGGACTACCGGGCGGCCGAAAGGGGCCATGCTCACCCATGGGAACTGGATGGCAGCACTGGAGACCGAACGTGAAGTGCTCTCGCTGACAATTGATGACCGGTACCTCGGGATATACCCGATGGGGCATATCGGAGTCAGCTGGGGACTTTCCGTCCTGCGGGCCGGTGGCACCTATGTCACCATGGAGAGGTTTTCCCTTCCCTTGTACCTGCACCTGTGCCGGGAATACCGGATAACCGTGCTCTCAGGGATGCCCCCGGTCATCCACTCCCTGTGCAATGCCCCTGAAGGGACCGAGCACTGCCTGTCATCGGTCCGGGTTATCATCAGTGGCGGCGGCCCGCTCCTCCCCACCATCTGGGAGGAGTTTGACCGGCGCTACGGGGTCCCCGTGGCCAATGCGTACGGTCTCTCGGAAACGATTATTGTCGGTACCGGGACCGCCACCCTTCCCGGATCCCCGGTGATACGGGGGAACTACTGGAGCGTGGGGGTCCCGGTGGGGTATTCGGAAATGAAGATTGTGGACCCTGCCGATCCAACGGTAACATTGCGTCCCGGTGAAGATGGCGAAGTCGCGTTGCGAGGCCCCTCTGTGGCACGGGGCTACTGGGGAATGCCCGGGCTGACCGAAGAATCGTTCCTTCCGGACGGGTGGTTCCTCACCGGGGATATCGGGCACCAGGATGAGGAAGGTGTCCTCTACATCACCGATCGGAAAAAGGATATGATCATCATGTCCGGGTGGAAGGTGTACCCGACCGAGGTCGAGAACGCGATCCTTGCCCATCAGGCAATTCACGATGCGGCGGTCTTCGGGCACCCTGATGAACACCGGGGAGAGATCCCGGTGGCCGCAATAGTCCTCAAAGAGGGAGCGGCTATCTCTGATGAGGAACTCATTGGATTTCTCAGGGAGCGGCTGGCCGGCTACAAGGTGCCGAGAGCGGTTATCCGGTTGGATGCATTGCCGCGTGTCCATGGATGGAAGCTCCTGAGAAGGAAGCTTCGCGAGGAGTACAGGGGGCTTATCCCCGGCCAAACCTTATCATGAGGGATTGCAGTATACTACATAACAAGGGGGCGTTGAGCCGTGACATCAAACAACAGGCGGTCTTCCGGTGTCCTCGGTCTCGATCCCGTTCTTGACGGAGGTTTTCCCCGCGGGACCACCATCATCGTGATGGGATCTCCGCTCGCCGGTGTCGATCTCCTGGCAAGGCAGTTCTGGAAGACGGATGATGAAGGTGGTGCCTACCTGATGCTCGACAGCGAGATCGAGGAAGGGATGATCGATGCACAGGCGTTTGCTCCTGGCCAGATCCCCCCGCACTTCACCGGCCAGCGGATCGTGGTCGATTCCCTCTCGTCAATCATCCTGCAGCACGGAATCGAGGCGGCACTCTCCTGCATGACCTGCGCACGGGATGAAGTTGCACGGACCGGGTCAAACATCATGTTCATCCTGTATACCAATATCCATACCGCACGGGAAGAGATTCGCGTGCTCAGGACAGCCGATGTGGTCATCGAGTTAAGGGAGGTCACCCACGCGACCGAGGTTGACCGCCAGCTGGCGGTCCGCAAGGTGAAGAACAACCAGGTCACGAAACGGCTGATTCCCTTCAACATCACCGAGAAGGGAATCGAGCTCTCGACCACGTCCCGTGTGGTATAGGCCGGGTTTCCAGGGGATGGCGCCGTGTCGCCGGATGCCCGAAAAGAGGTGAGTGGGATCCCCAGGCCTTTGTACTGTTTCGCAGGGAAAAGGCGTTGCCGGTGACCAGCACGTGCCCTGATGATTTCCGGGATGGTCCGGGACCGGTTCAGAGGGCCTGCCGGACCTGGCGGACCGCTTCCACCATCCGGGAGAGCTTGGAGAATGCAGAGGGGCGGGGGAGCATCCGGAGCCCGCAATCGGGATCGATCAGCAGCTGGTCGGGTGCAAACACCGTGAGGGCCTCCTCGATCCGTGCCCGGATGGCGGAAACCTCTTCAACCTCGGGCCGGGAGGAGTCGATACACCCGAAACCGACCATTTTTGTTCCGGTATCGCGGTCCCTGAACAGCGCCAGGTTCTCCGGCGATTTGGCAAACTCCCCGTCGAGGATATCGATGGGCATGGCGAGGAGGTCATCGATGACTCCTGAGAGGGTGCCGCATACGTGCAGGCAGACCGGGACCGAGATGTTTCCGGTGACCAGGCGGAGTGCCTCGGTTGCCGTGGCAAGGTCGGTTGCTCCGGTGGAAAGGATGGGTTCGTCGACCTGGATGAGGAAAACCCCCGCCTCCTCGAGAAGCCGGGCTTCGCGGGAGAGTGCCCGGGCCAGGTCGATTGCCAGATCCTCCCTGCTCCGGTAGGATGGCGTCGCGATATGGAGGGCAAAGGAGAGTGTTGACGGACCGGTGATGATGCCCTTGACCCGGGGGGCCCGGGAGACCGCGTACCGGGTGTCGGACACGGTTATCGGGCCGGGTGCGGGGGAGACCGGACCGATCACCTCGTTTCCGCGGATACCGGGAATCAGCCCGGTGAACATGCCGACCATGTCGCCGCGGACCTGCCCATCGGAGATGATATCGATCCCGGCAGCAACCTGATCGGAAACCGCGATCTTCACCGCTTCCCGGAACGGGTCGAGGAGGCTGGATATCCCCTTCCGCTTTTCGGCCGGATAACTCCCTACCACCGTGGTGGGGAGATCCATTCCCGGGACGATACTGCTCATGGAGTCAGCCGGTGCCGATCTCTCGGGAAGAGGACTGCTTCCCTGATGTTTCCAAGCGAGAGCATGGTCATGATCAGGCGCTCCGCACCCAGGCCCCATCCGGCATGGGGCGGCATGCCGTAGCGGAAGGGGTCGAGATAAAATTCAAAATTATCGGGATCGAGTCCCTTGGCCCGGATCTGGCGGACGAGCAGGTCGTGCTGGTGAACCCGCTGCGACCCTGAGGAGAGTTCCATCCGGGGGTGCATCAGGTCGAATGCCTTGCAGACCCCGGGGTTATCCTCGTATGGCATGGCATAGTAGGGCTTGATCTCGGTCGGCCAGTCGATGATAAAATAGTGATCGCCCATCTGCTCGCCGACAGTCTTCTCTGCGATGGTGCCGATATCATCGCCATAGGCGATTGGCTCACCGGTCGCATCTGATGCCATGCGGATGGCTTCAGCGTAGGGAAGCCTGGGGAACGGGGCTTTCGGGACGGGAAGCGGCCCGATCTCCAGGGATTCGAGTGCCGGTGCGCAACGTTCATTCACCTCACGGTAGACCGCAACTATAAGTTTTTCAAGGAGATCCATGACCACGTGGTGATCGGCAAACGAGACTTCGATGTCGATGGAGGTGGCCTCGTTGAGGTGTTTTGTGGTATTATGCTCCTCTGCCCGGAATATCGGGCCGATCTCAAAGACTTTTTCGAACCCAGCCCCCATCATCATCTGCTTGTATAGTTGCGGGCTCTGGTTGAGGAAGGCTTCCTTCTCGAAATAGGCGATGGGGAAGAGCTCGGTTCCCCCTTCGGTGGCAGCGGCCACAATCTTTGGTGTGGAGATGTTGACGAACCCGCGGGAGTAGAGAAAGTCAGATATCGCATGCAGGACTGCACTCCTGACCTGGAATACCGCAGCGACCCGGGGCCGGCGGGCGTCCAGGAACCGGGCATCGAGCCGGGTGTCGAGCTCTGCGGGGACCTTCTCGACCACGTCGAGTGGGAGCGGGCTCTCGCTCCTGCTTACCACCTCGAACTCATCGGGAACAAGCTCCCTGCCGCCCGGGGCCTTTTCGATGGCTTTCACCTTCCCCTTTACCAGGACCAGGGATTCGCGGGACGCGTTCCTGATGGCCGAAAGCACCTGATCTCCAACCTTCTTCTTCGGGACGGTCACCTGCAGAATCCCGGACCAGTCCCTGACCAGGAAGAAGGTGAGACCACCGAGGTCCCGGATTTCATGGACCCAGCCCAGCACTTCGGCTGTTTCCGACTCAGGGGTCACTTCCCGTATTGGAATCCGCATATAAGTCCTGAAGCTATGGGGGGTGGGAGATAATCTCTTTTTTGCCTCCTGCTGCCGGAAACCCGGGAAGGAAGAACTCAGGTTTGTCTTACCAGGTCCCGGATCCGCGGTTCCATTTCAGGAATGCCGGAATCGATAAGGTCCCAGATCAGGACCCAGTCCGGGCCGAAGTATGGCGGGCTAAGCCGGGTTTGCAGTCCTTCCAGCTGCACCCAGGGAATTCCCGGGGCGGCTTGTTTCCGTTCCGGAGAAAGATGGGCCGCACATTCCCCGATAACCCGGACCGACCATGCTGCTGCCCGTTTCAGCGTTTCGTCCCGGGAAAAGGCCTTGAAATCGAGATCTTTACTCCGGGACCTGAGAAAGGCGCACTCGGCAGCCATCCGCGAGAGGTATACCCTGTCCCGGTTCAGCCTGGCATGCTCCTCGTTGACATCGTCCGAGAGATACCCTTCGAGGACCCGCCGGGTCACGAGATCCACCCGGCGTCCCAGGAGCTCTTCGAGGTAATGTGCAAGACCGATGAAATTGGTCCAGGTCTCGGACCCTGGTTCGAATTCGACCTCGATGTCCACATCGCTGCCCGGGCGCATTGTCCCCCGGGCACAGGACCCGAAAATACCGATCTTCCCGACACCAAACAACCTTCTCATTGCTGGAAACCGGGCGTTGATGGCCACCATGACTTCTTCGCGAATATCTGCCCCTGCCGTTTGTTCCTTCACGGTTCCACCCTGCTCCACTTGCCCCGGTGGTATCAGGAAGGTATTGGACCTGCCCCCTCTTGAAAGTGGATCATCACCATACGGTGAGAGGTGCTCCCCTCCCCCATGAAGCCCGGCCGGCCCGCCACCATCCTCAATGGCTGGCGCTCCGGGGAGGATGCTTCACCGGCAGTACCCGGGAATCACCGGCTGCCACGGGCACCGGAAACCGCTCCTGACCGCTCCGGGAACGGTGCCCGGCCGGCCCCCGACCATAACGGCCCCCAGCAGGTCGAGTTCGAACCCAGCGGTGAATACCGGGGGGTAGCGGCAATCTCCCCTCGGGCAAGAGCCAACCGCCCCTATGGAAATACCCTGTTCATCGAGACCATGGGGGTCATGGCCGGACCCCCTGCAAAGAAGACCGCGGACAACCGCACATCCGGTATGCCGGCGACTGTTGTCACCGGGAGAGGATTGCCAGGTTCACCTGGGATCTGACTCCTGGATACGACCGGATTCGCGCCTGGCCGGTAGGTGGTTGGGATACCGGGGAATCGGGACTCTATCCTTCCGGCAAAGGGCATCGTTTACCATCAATCCCTGGTGACGGTGAGCAGTGCATGCGCAAGCGACGCGCTCTGCTCTTCCCCGGTCATCAGGGTATCGAGCCGCAGGCTCCCGGGCACATCTACAGGATCGCGGATATCCTGGACAAAGAGGTCGATGAGGTCATGGTAGAGTGTCTCGCAGGAACGGGAATCGGGTGTCAATCCCCTGGCCCGCATCAGGGCTCCTGCAGGGCCGCTGACCGGGGCGTCTCCGATAAACGGGCTCACGGCGATGACGAAGGCATCCATGAGCAGGGGGACGACCCCTTCACACTCGAGGATGGGGAGGATACTCGTGACAGGATTGCTCGGGCCGATGATGACCATGTCAGACGCCTCGATGGCAGAGAGCACCTCCCCGGTGGCTTGCGGGCCGACAGGGGCATACCGGATGACCTCGTCGATGGGAAGCGATCCGCGGTGCCTGACCCAGTATTCCTGGTAATGGATGACCCGGTCCCCGGTCCTGATGAGCGTTGCAACCTGCTGGTCGGTCATCGGGAGAATGGAGGCGGTGATCCCCAGCCGCTCGCAGAGGATGCGGGTGGCCCTGGTAAGGGCATGGCCGCTGTTCAGGAGGTCTCCCCGTGCGATCTGGATTGCACGGTCCCGGTCCCCTATGGCGATATACTCGTCGACCCCCAGGCGGAGCAGTTCGTCGTGGGTACGGAAGGTATCGCCATCGATCCCCCACCATGCGCCGGTGTTGAGCATGCCCGAAAAGAGGTAGAGGAGCGTATCGATATCGGGTGAGAGGTGGCCGCCGGATATCCACAGGTCTTCGGCGGTGTTTACAACTACGGTTATCGCGGCATCGGAGATGTGCCTGCGGATACCCCTGATGAGCTTGGGAGTGCCTGTTCCTCCGGAAAGGAAGGTGATCATCACTCAATACCTTTATTTCCCGATATCAAGACTGTTTAGGTAATCCGATGAAGATCATCAAGGACCCGGTCCATGGGTACATCGAGGTTCCTGGCTACATCCTGCCCATCCTTGATGCTCCGGTCCTCCAGCGTCTCCGCTATATCCGACAGCTCGGTTTCTCATACCTCGTGTATCCCGGTGCCAACCATACACGGTTCGAACACTCGCTCGGCACCATGTTCCTTGCCGACCTGATGGCCCGCCAGCTTCTCCTGTCCCCCGATGAACGGCAACTGGTGATATCGACAGCGCTCATCCACGACATCGGGCATGGCCCGTTCTCCCATGCCATCGAGCCTGCGATGAAGGAACTCTGCGGGAGGGCACACCACGATACGGCATGGCTCACCGAAGACCCGGATCTCACCTCCATCCTTGCCGGGCACGGGATCGATACCGGGCAATCAGCGGCGCTCCTGGACGGGGAGCATGAACTCTCTGGGATCCTGCACGGCGAACTGGACGTGGACCGGATGGACTACCTCCTCCGCGATGCCCACTACACCGGGGTGCCCTACGGGACGGTTGATGCCCACCGCCTGATACGAAATACCGTTATCTACGATGGGCAGATCGCTATCCAGGAAGGTGGGATCAATGCTGCCGAGTCCCTGCTGATCGCCCGGACCCTCATGAGGCCGGCAGTCTACTACCACCATGTCAGCAGGATCGCTGAGATGATGTTATCCCGCGCGGTGTACGAGCATTTCCTGAGTATCCGGGGCGCCCATCCCTGGTCCTTCATGCGGCTCGATGATGCAGGCTGCTTCCAGAGCCTCCTCCATTCGCCATCCGAGGTGGCCCGGGTGCTTATCGAGAGTATCTACAGCCGGAGGATGTACAAGCGTGCCCTCTATGTGGGAAAGGACCAGGTCAACATGGCGATCATCGCCCAGGAGAGCACACCGGCAAAGATGCGCGGTCTCGCAGCACGGATCGCGAAGGCCGCCGGGGTCGAAGCCCACGAGGTGCTGGTCGATATCCCTGAGTTTCCAAAGGCCATGTCCGTGCACGTGAAGGTGAAGAACCGCGACCGGGTGGTTGGACTGGAAGAGATATCCCCGCTGGTGACGACACTCAACGAAACCCGGCGCGGGCAGTGGCGGCTCGGGGTGTATTCTTCGCCCGGGTGCGTGACAGAAGTAGGGTCGGCCACCCGCGAGATCCTGCACGTGAAACCGTTCACCACCCAGGACCGTCTCCCGTTGTGACGAGGGAAGGCTGGTCCCGGATAAAAAAAGAACCTTTATGTACATCCAGGTGAACCTTCCAGCGAGGGGGATTCCGTGCTCGAATACTGGATAGTGGTCACGATTGGCGTAATCGTGGTTGTTGTTGCTCTCTGCCTGACCTACCTCTTCGCAGAGAGCAGGGAGCTGCGGATGGTCCGCAGCAGGTATCGCCTGAAGGTCTACGAGGAACTCTTCCATGCCATCACCGACATGAACGTCGCCGGGTCGGACGAATACAGGCTCGATCGTGCCAAGAAAAGGATGGCCTTCACCCTGAACCGGCTCAACCTGGTCGCATCGGAAGAGGTCCTCAAACGCGTGAACGAGCTGCTCGATTTCCTGAACGAAGCCGCTGAAGGGAACCTCGATCTGCTCCGGCAGCTGAATCTCCTGAATGCCATCGTGATTGCGGCACGAAAGGATCTCGATCCGGCATCGGCCCGGGCCATTGAAGCTTCCGGGTTCAGGTTCAAGTTCTATACACCGGCCCGGGAATGATCCCGGACCATTTTCACTCCCTGTTTTTCACCTGGATGCTCCAGTCTCCCGGACTGCGAAAGCAGGCTCCGCGTCCCGTTCTCCCGGGCCACCCCCGGATTTTAATATTCAGCATCGCTAATCTTGTGAGAGGGACGGGCAGTGCCCGGTCCATGGAGCAGGAGAGAGGAGTGGATCAGGATGCGGGAATTTATCGACCGGATGAGGGAGTGCGACGGGGTTATCGATATCGATGATCCGGTGGACGTGGTCTACGAGCCCTGCAGGTATGCCCACAAGACCGACAAGCTCCTTTTTTTCCATCGGATTGCGGGTGCCCGCGCGGTCATGAACGTTACGGCAACAAGAGAGGCGCTCTCGGTCGCATTGAACATTCCCAGGGACGATCTGGTCCAGCGCCTGGCCCGTATGGAATACCAGGGATCAGTTGTCCGGGACGGAAAGATCCCGATGCAGCTCCCGGATCTCTCGAAGGTGCCGGTCATGAAACACTATCCCCTCGATGCAGGGAAATATATCACGGCCGGGATCGTCTTCTCACGGTTCGGCGATACCGAGAATGCATCGATACACCGCCTGCAGGTGCTCGATTCCCGGAGGGTTGCCGCCCGGCTGGTGGAAGGGCGCCATACCTCAACTCTCTACCGGACAGCCCGTGAACAGGGGGAACGGCTGCCGGTGGCCGTGGCGATCGGGGTCCATCCCGCGGTCACGTTTGCCTGCTGCACGAGGGTGCCGAAAGGAAAGGAACTCCCGTATGCCGCGAACCTGCTCGGCGGCGAGATACGGGTATGGCAATGCGGCAACGGGGTGCGGGTGCCCGAAGCCGAGATCGTGCTCGAAGGGTACATCGGGGGAGAGACCACCGAAGAAGGCCCCTTTGTCGACATCACGGGAACGTATGACGTGGTGCGGACCCAGCCGGTCATCGAGTTTACCGGCATGCACCTTATGAAGGATTCCATCTATCATGGAATCCTGCCCGCCGGAAATGAACACCGCCTCCTGATGGGGGCCCCGTACGAGCCTTCCATCTTCCGGGCGGTGGCAGGAGTGACGGAGGTGAAAAACGTCGTCCTGACCACCGGGGGGTGCGGGGTACTTCCACGCCGTCATACAGGTCCGCAAGCAGACCCAGGGCGATGCAAAGAACGTAATCATGGCTGCATTTTCCGCCCATACCTCTCTAAAGCACGTGGTGGTGGTGGACGAGGACATCGATCCCACCTGTCTGGAGGACGTGGAGTTTGCGGTTGCCACCCGCGTCAGGGGTGACCGGGATATCATGCTAATAACCGGAGCCCGGGGCTCGTCTCTGGACCCATCGAAGGCCGAGGACGGGACAAACGTGAAAGTCGGCGTCGATGCTACCATGCCACTGGGCCGCGAAGCGGAATTCCTCCGGGCAGCCTGGGAGTGAGCCCATGCACCTTCTGCCGGAAGAAGAACAGGTGCTTGCCGGTGAGTACGGCGAGACGCGCCAGAAGATGATGGAGATCCTTGTCGCGCTTGGCAAGGTGTTTGGCGCTGCCCGGCTGGTCCCTGTCCGCAGCGCCCAGGTGAGCGGGGCCTCCTACAAAACCATCGGGGATGCCGGGATTGAATGGCTCTCCGGGCTTGAGGCCAGGGTCTCGGTTCCGACCGTGCTCAACCCGGTCGGCATGGATCGCATTTCCTGGCGGGAGATGGGGATCCCGCCTGATTTTGCCAGGAAGCAGGAAGAGGTGATCGCTGCCTACTCCCGGCTCGGTGTCCGCCTGGAGTGCACCTGCACCCCCTACTATATCTACCAGACCCGGTTCGGCGAGCACCTCGCCTGGTCGGAATCATCCGCGGTCTCTTTCGCGAACTCGGTCATCGGAGCCCGCACCAACCGGGAAGGTGGTCCGGGAGCGCTGGCTGCCGCAATCATCGGAAAAACTCCCGAGTACGGCCTCCACCTTGTCGAGGAGCGCCGGCCCCAGGTGCACATCAGGGTGGAGGGGGACGGACCGCACGACGATATCGCCTTCTACGGCGCTCTTGGATTCCTTGCCGGGAAGCTTGCAGGAAACCGCATCCCCTTCTTCTCCGGCATCAGGCCCCGGCGGGACCAGCTAAAGGCGCTGGGCGCGGCGATGGCGGCGTCCGGGGCAGTTGCTCTCTACCATGTCGAAGGCATCACCCCCGAGGCACGGATATTCTCCTACGATGTGGCGGACCTCGAATACCTCCCGGTGACTGCGGGCGAAGTTGCTGCCCTCTGGAGCGGGATCCCGGTTGATGCCGTTGCCCTGGGCTGTCCCCACTGTTCACCCGAGGAACTCTCGGTCATTGCCGGGCTGCTTGCCGGAAAACGGGTGAAGATACCGGTCTATGTTTTCTCTGCACGAAAGGTTATCGAGGCATCCCGCGACGCGGTCGCGGTCATCGAACAGAGCGGGGCACGGGTATATGCCGATACCTGCATGGTCGTCTCCCCTGCCATGGAGCGGTTCGGGACCATCATGGTCAACAGCGGCAAGGCGTTTTCCTACGTGCCCGACATGTGCAGGGCTGCGGTGAGGATCGGGACCACTGCGGAGTGTATAGCGGTGGCAACCGGCACCCCGGGCGCCTGATTGCGCGGCAGACCGGGTGTCCTTTCGGAGAATACCAGGTCTTTCCCCCACAGGGGCCGTTCCCCGGTGGGGAACGGGAACAGCTTATTGCCATCCTGCACCAGAATATCTCACATGGCCCTTCCTGGTGGTGTGGGAGAACGGATGCAGGACTACAGGCTGGTGGTGGTGATCGGGCTCACCGCTGCCGCACTGCTCCTCGAGATCATCGTGCACTGGCATCTCGGGATTGCAGAGGTGTATTCCCATTTCTTCTACATACCGATCGTCCTTGCCGCGGTGTGGTACGGGACGCGGGGTGTATCCGTGGCCATCCTGCTTGGCACCGTCCTGCTGCTGGTGACGTACCTGACAGGCGGGGAGATCGATAACGATGCCATCCTCAGGGTTCTGATGTTAATAAGTGTCGCCCTGGTTATCGGGACGGTCTCCGGTTACATGCGCAGGGAGCATGAGCGGATGGTGGACGAGGTGACCGATGCCGCCATACAGTCCGGTATCAAGGGCCGGACCGGGACAGGCAGTATCGCGGAAGTACGGAGCAGGATCGCCTCGTTTGCCGGGGTGAAGCGGCTCAAGGAGCAGGGAGATGTTGCCGGCCTCATCCGTGCTCTCCGGAACCGTGACATGGCCGTGCAGTATGATGCGGTGGAGGCGCTCGGTGAGCTTGCTGATCCTGCTGCAACTGGTGCCCTGGTCTCTGCACTCACCGGCGACCGGTACAGCGGGATCCGCTGGAAGGCCGCCGAAGCGCTCGGTAAGATCGGGGCGCCGGCCGTTCCCTCGCTGATCGCGGTCCTCGATAACCCGGACGAGGGTGTGCGGTGGAAAGCAGCTATCGCCCTGGGCGAGATTGGCGATGAGCGCGGCATCGCCCCGCTCATTGGGCTCCTCTCCGATCCCGACCGTTTTGTCCGCAGCAGGGCAGCTTTCGCCCTAGGTCTCATCGGGTCTCCGGCCATCCCTGCCCTGTCCGAAGCGTGGCGCGAAGCCCCGTCCGAGGTCAGGAGGGGGATCGTGACCGCGCTCGCAAAGATGGGTGACCCGGCCGCAACAAAGGCGCTCATCAATCTCTTTGCCGATTCCGCGGACGATATGCGCCAGGACATCGTCATCGCCCTTTCATCGCAGAAAGACCAGTCGTTTGACCTCCTTGTCAAAGCGCTCTCCGGTTCCGAACCACGTATGCGGCAGGGGGCGGCGATGGCGCTCGCGGCCATGGGACGGTCCGAGGCCCTTGAACCGCTCCGGAACGCCTGCGAACCGGCAGATCCACAGACGAGAGCGGTGTTCGAGTCGGCAATCAGGGAGCTCCGTTCCCGGAAAGAACCGGGGGCGGCCCCTGGAGATACCGGGCGACCATGACGGTCACGAACCTATATCTGATGTGATGTCGCTATTTGTTCCTTGTGTTTGGTGAGTCTGATTACTCATTCTCCTACCACTCGGAAGAGGTCTCGATACGGATCGACCCGTCAGACGGGTTTTACCGGTACGAGCGGAGGTGCGGTCCTGAAGCCATCTCCAAGATCATCTCCGGTGGTTCGCGGAAGATCGTCATCAATCCTGTCGAGCCGGTGAACCTTCCCCGGGAAGTCACTAAGTATCTCGAGATCCATTTCACACCGGTGGCAATGGAGCCTGACTCGGCTGAAACCGTGTACCTCACCTTTCCGGTAGAGATTGGCGTATTTCTCGAATCGAAGGGTGATTTTGATATCCTGGATATCTTCTCGCTGTCAGTGCCTAAGTATTCACTCTACGGGCCCCCGGAAGAAGGGGTCATCACGCGGTACCACGAGAGCGTCCCCTCAGGTTCCGTCCCGCAGGTGGACAGGCTGAGAGAGGGAGTGCTCGCCCTCTCCATCGCCAACGAAAGCCGGAACTGGGTGGAGGTCTCCCGTGTCGTTTTTGACTGTACCTCCCTCTTTCTGTACTACGGGGATCGCGTATCGATGGCAGGCCGCATGAATATCCTGTCGAAGGAGATTGCGGACATCAGGTGCGAGGACCGGCCCCTGGAAGAGGGGATGTTACCGTCAATCCTGGTCACCCGGGCCCGAAAAACGCTGATAGCTGAAAAACTGCCCTTCGTCATGGAGTTTGGGGTGGGTGGTTAGGATGGCCCTGGACACCGTTATCTATGGTCCGCTGACCGTGCTTGACCTGATCGTGTTTGCGGTCCTGGTGGCGATCATCATCATCATCGCCCGGTACGTTGGCATGTACCTGAAGCGGGCGCTCTCGGACCGGGTGGACCGGGGAGAACTCGAGAAGCTGGTCAGGGTCGTTCAGCTGGTCATTATCCTGATCGGAGTGTGGTTCGCCCTTCCCAGCTTCGATATCGACATCGCGCAGCTCCTGGTCGTTGGGGGGACGGTGGGGTTGATCATCGCCTTTGCCAGCCAGAAGATCGTCTCCAATCTCGGGTCCGGCATCATCCTCCTTATCGAGCGACCGATTGACATCGGGGACTCGATCAGGATCGGTTCGATTTCAGGGACCGTGAGCCAGATACGGATCCTCTCGACCATCGTGAAAACGAATGAAGGGGTTTATGTCCGGATCTCCAACGAAAAGGTCTTTTCTTCGGATATCACCAACTTCGTGACAAACCCTGCCCGGCGGTTCGAGTACCGGGTGGTCATCGGGTACGCGGATGATGTCGGTAAAGCGACCAGGGCCATCCGGGAGATCCTTGACCGGCACCCGTTCGTGCTCAAGCATCCTGCACCGAGTATCTTCGTTTCCGAACTCGGCGAATCAGGTGTCCGCCTCGTGATCCATATCTGGGCTCCCTCTCGGGTCTGGTGGAGTGTCAAGAAGGAGCTCCTCCAGGTGATCAAGGAAACCCTCGATCGGGAAGGAATCGAGATACCGCTCCCGCAAAGGGTTGTCACCATGACCGGAGCCACGATGAGCGATGAAGGGAGGAGTGGATCCTAGCCATGCCCCTTGCTGATGATATCGAGAACCTGGGCAGTCCGGAGCGGGCAGTCCGGGTATTGGCGGTGAAACGCCTTGCAGAGCAGGGGGAAGTGGCGGTGGGGCCGCTGATCGCCCTCCTCCTGGAAAGCGGGAGCCCTGACAAGCGCTGGTATGCTGCCCTTGCCCTTTCCCGGATCGGTGCCCCGGCGGTCAGGCCCCTCATCGCGGCCCTTGGAGAGAACCTGGATCCGGGGTTCCGCAGGTATGCGGCAGCGGCCCTGGGACATACCGGTAACGCGGCGATCGACCCGCTCATCGAGGCCATGAAGGGCGCGGACCCGGCCCTCCGGGGATACCTTTCTGCAGCACTCTGCCGGATCGGTGCCCCGGCCCTCGCCCGGCTGCGCGAGCTGTACACCGGTCCTGACGAGGAGCTCCGGTCATGCGCGGAGCTTACGCTCTGGGGTATGGGGGAGGAAGGGATCCGGGCCATGGTGGAATCGATCGAAAATGAGGGGAATGGAGGCTGAACAGGGATCTTTTACGCCTGAAAATCCCAAGGCATAAGTCCCTGGGGATTGAGAGAGAGCTATGGTGAAGCGGTCCGCGGCCATGGAGCAGTATTCCGAAAACCTCATGGCCTACCTTTCCCGGGCGCTCGAGGTTGCGGCAGCAGCGCGGGCACAGGGAATCGACCCTAGGACGGAAGTCGAGATACCGGTGGCTAGCGACCTCGCCGACCGGGTCGAAGCGCTGCTCTCCATCAAAGGCCTTGCCACAAGGATCCGCGAGCTTGAGGCGACAATGAGCAGGGAGGAGGCTGCCCTCCGGATCGGTGATGACTTCGTGGCGCGGAAGTTCGGGGAGCAGACGCGGGAGGAGATCCTTGACCATGCCATCAGGACCGCCATGGCCATGCTCACCGAAGGAGTGGTGGCCGCGCCCACCGAAGGGATCGCAAAGGTGGCGACCGGGAAGAATGACGACGGGTCCGAGTATCTCCGCATCTTCTATGCCGGCCCGATCCGCAGTGCAGGAGGAACTGCCCAGGCGCTGTCGGTCCTGGTCGGGGACTACGTGCGGCGTGCGCTCGGGATAAACCGCTACATCCCCCGCCACGAGGAGGTGGAGCGGTACATCGAGGAGGTCCGCCAGTACAATACCATCATGAACCTGCAGTATCTCCCCGGCGAGCGGGAGATACGCCTCATCGTCGGCAATTGCCCGGTCTGCATCGATGGGGAGGGGACCGAGCAGGAAGAAGTGAGGGGGTACCGGAACCTCGAGCGTATCGAGACCAATGCCGTCCGGGGCGGGATGGCCCTGGTCCTCGCCGAAGGGCTTGCCCTCAAGGCCCCCAAGATCCAGAAGTACGTCCGTTCCATGAAGATGGACGGGTGGGAGTGGCTCGCGGAACTTTCCACCACTACGGAAAAGAGCCTTTCAGAGGGGGAGGAGGAGCGGGTCCTCCCCCGCGACAAGTACCTCCGGGACCTTATAGGGGGTCGGCCGGTCTTCTCCTATCCCATGCGGAAAGGGGGGTTCCGGTTGCGCTACGGCCGGTCGCGGAATACCGGGTTTGCCGCGGCCGGTATCAACCCGGCCACCATGCATGTCCTTGGCGATTTCCTTGCCGTGGGAACCCAGATGAAAATCGAGCGGCCCGGGAAGGCGGCAGGGATCGTCCCGGTCGACTCCATCGAGGGACCCACCGTGCGCCTCGTGAACGGGGACGTGCTCAGGATCGATGACCATGCCGCGGCCGAATCAATTTCCCCCTCCATAGACCGGATCCTCGATATCGGGGAGATCCTGATCAGCTACGGGGAATTTCTCGAAAACAATCACCCCCTCATCCCCCCGTCGTACTGTGAAGAGTGGTGGAAGCTCGAAGGCGGCGGTACCCGCCCGGAGAACGAGCTGGAGGCGATATCACGCTGTTGTGACGGCCAGTTCCTCCACCCTGCTTTCACCTACTTCTGGGACGATATCAGCTCCGATGAGCTGCAGGAGCTGGCCGGCCTGGTCTCGGAGACCGGGGAGGTCCGACACGGGATCCTGGTCCTGCCAAACACTGCCCGCACCAAGGCGCTGCTCGAAGAGATCCTCGTCCCGCACCTGGTCCGTGAAGGCATGATCTGCATCAGCAGTTACATGGTCTTCCTGGCCTGTCTCGGGCTCGACCTGCAGCTCAGGAAGCGCGAGGTATGGGACACGGTCCCGCAGGGCGACGGGCTCACCGCCGCCATGCACCTCTCGGGGTTCCTTATGCGTTCGAAGGCAGGGACTCGTATCGGTGGGAGAATGGGCCGGCCCGGCAAGTCCAGGCCAAGGAAGATGAATCCCCCTCCCCATTCCCTCTTTCCTCTGGGAGCGGCAGGGGGTTCCCGCCGCTCGTTCCAGGAAGCAGCCAACCATGCCCCCGAACCGAACATGGACGGGGGGGTCATCCAGATCGAGACCGGGAAGCGCCGGTGTCCTGCCTGCGGGGCTGTGACGTTCCGGAACCGGTGCGAGTGCGGCACGCACACCATCCCTGTCTTCTCCTGTCCACGCTGCAGGCGGGAGCTGAGCGAATCCGAGTGCCCCTCCTGCAAGGTGTCAACGACCTGTTCGCAGGTTGTCAGCCTGAACGTGAAGCAGGAGTATGCCCGGGCAACCGAGCGACTCGGGAAGCGGGAGCAGCCGGTAAGCCTGGTGAAGGGGGTGAAAGGACTCATCTCGCGGGAGCGGGCCGTCGAGGAGATCGAGAAGGGCATCCTCCGGGCCGAGCATGAACTCTTTGTCTTCAAGGACGGCACGGTCCGGTTCGACATGATCGACCTCCCCCTCACCCATTTCCGACCGGCAGAGATCGGTGTGGCACCGGCCCGGCTGGCCGAGCTCGGGTACCCGGCCGATATCCATGGCGTTCCCCTCACCCGCCCTGACCAGGTTGTGGAGCTCAAACCCCAGGATATCCTGGTCTCCGAGTCCTGTGCTGATTACATGGTGCACACCGCCGCGTTTGTCGACGATCTCCTGGAACGCGTGTACAGGCTGCCGCCGTTCTACCGGATCGCTTCACGGGATGACCTGATAGGGCACCTGGTAATCGGTCTTGCCCCCCACACGAGCGCCGGGGTCCTGGCGCGGATTATCGGGATCTCGAGGGCGAATGTCGGGTACGCTCACCCGTTTTTCCATGCCGCAAAACGGAGGAACTGCTTCCATGGCGACACGGCTATCGAGGTATTCGACGGCCGGACCTGGAAAACGATGCCCCTGCGCCAGTTCGTGGCAGAAAATTTCGATCTCTCCCGACCGGGTATCGACCGGCTGGGGACCTACCACTCCGACCCGCAGCAGACCTATCTCACCCGTTCAATCGACCGGGAGGGAAAACCCCACCTGCGGAGGGTCACTTCGGTCTCCATCCACCGGGCCCCGGAACATATCATCCGGTTCGAGACGCGGCAGGGGAGGGTGCTGGCCGTGACCCCTGACCACGCGATGCTGGTCTGGGATCTCTGCTACCTCCGGAAGATCCGCGCCGTGGAGCTGAAGGTGGGCGACCCGGTGCCGGTCATGGCCGGTACTTCGGTGCTCACCGATCACATCCTCCACCGGGATATTGTCCCCTGCCTGGAAGACCGCGTATTCTGCCTGACTGTGACCGATGAGCACACGGTCTGCGCGAACGGTATCTTCACCGGGCAGTGCGATGGCGACGAGGACTGCATAATGCTCCTCCTCGACGCCCTGATCAACTTCTCCCGTGCATTCCTCCCCGAGTCACGGGGCGGGACCATGGACGCCCCCCTGGTGTTGACCACGGCCATCGACCCTGAGGAGATCGACAAGGAGAGCCACAACCTTGATGTGGTCTCCAGGTACCCGCTCGAGCTCTACCAGGCGGCCCTGGACTATTCGCATCCCCGAGATGTCGTAAAATACATCGACCGCGTGGAGAACCGGCTGGGGACTGCGGCGGCTCTCGAAGGATTTCTCTTCACTCACGACACTTCCGATATCTCGGCCGGGCCGCTGGAGTCCGCTTACACCCAGCTCAAGAGCATGTTCGAAAAGCTCGAAGCCGAGCTCACCCTTGCCGGGAAGATCCGGGCGGTTGACCAGGATGACGTTGCCGAACGGGTGCTCACCACCCATTTCATCCGCGATCTCATGGGGAACCTATCCGCCTTCTCCAAGCAGAAGTTCAGGTGCACCAAATGCAATGCCAGTTACCGGCGGATGCCGCTTGCCGGCAAGTGCACGCGCTGCGGCGGCAACATCGTCCCCACCGTGCACGAGGGCTCGGTCAAGAAATACCTCGAGGTTTCCCGGCAGATCTGCGAGAAGTACAGGGTCTCGGAGTACACCAGGCAGCGAGTGATGGTGCTCGACCGGGCCATCGAGTCCACCTTCGGAGAGGAAAAGTCCCAGCAGATGGGGCTTGCCGACTTCATGTGAAGGATCCCCGGGTTTTTCACCGTTCCCGGCGACGTTCCGCCATAAGTGCCTTCATCAGGCGGATTGCACAGAAGTCACCACACATGGAACATCCCGGGGTGTCTCCCGCCAGGTCCCGTGCTCTCTGCTCATCCAGGGCACGGCTGAACTGCCCCTCGCGATCCAACCCGGACCGGAGCAGCGAGATCTCCTTATCGGCGGCGTCCTTCCCATACTTCACGATATCCCCGATATGGGCCGCGATCCTGAAGGCGATCAGCCCTTCCTTGACCTGGTCCGGGCCGGGCAGTCCCAGGTGTTCCGACGGCGAAATGGAGCAGATGTAATCTGCACCGGCCGCACTGGCGGCGGCGGCCCCTGCACACCCGGCGATGTGGTCATAACCAAGTGCAATATCGGTGGGGAGCGGGCCGGCTACGAAGAGGGGGTAGGGGGCGGCTTTCTTGTAGGAGCGGACAAGGGGAGCGATACGGTTGTACCGGACATGCCCGCCTGCTCCCTCGATAATGACCTGGATGCCCTGCTCCCGTGCATATCTTCCCAGGGCACAGTTCCTTCGCAGTTCTTCCTGCTGGGCCGGTCCCCATCCGTCGTGGATCCCTCCGCCCCGTGCCGTGTTGCCGAGGGAAAGGACGGTATCATACCGGCGGAAAATACCGAGGATCTCATCGAGCAGTTCGATGAAGGGGTTCTCCTGGTCATGGAGGTGCATGTAGACACAGGTCAGCGAACCGCCTTTGGAGACCACTCCCGATATCCGTTGTTCACGCTCCATGAGACCGAGGGTCTTTCGGTCAACGAAATGAAGCACCATGGAGCTCACCCCCGCGGCGGCCTGGTCCCGGATGGTGGAGAGGAGGTCTGCTTCGGTCATGTGTGCGAGTCCCACCCGCGCTGCGGTCTCATAGATCGGCACGGTCGTGAGAGGGATGGTGGTAGCGCGGATGATGGACTCCCGGATGGACCGGATATCCCCTCCCATGGAGAGGTCGGTGATGGTGTCCGCACCAAAGCGCTCGGCAATCCGGGCTTTTTCCACCTCCTCTTCGGGCGCTACCCGGGTGCTCGAGGTCCCGATATTCACGTTCACCCGGGTGCACAGGCCCCTGCCGATGCCTAGAGCATGGTCTCCTCTCTGCATGAATACCATGCTGCCTTCCAGGACAGCACCCCGGACCTGGTCCGGGTCGATTCCCTCCCGGGCCGCCACCTGGTGGAGGAGTTCGGGTATCTCCCCATCGATGGCCGCATCAATGACCGTTTCCATGCATCGTACTTTATTCCCTTGGCTGACGTGACGGTTAAAGGTTGGCCGGGCTCCCCCGGCCGGAAGGGCAACCCTCATCCCTGCCCGCGGTAATAGTTTTCCCGATGTACGATCTCGCCGCCCTCCGCGAGGAGTTCCCGGTGCTCTCCACCTGCATCTATCTCGATTCGGCCGCCACCAGCCAGACCCCCCGGTGTGCGGTGGAGGCGATGAAAGCTTACTTCTTCGAGTACTCCGCAAACCACGGGAGAGGAGCACACCGGCTGGCGCGCAGGACCACTGAAGCGTATGAGGGGACCAGGGCCCGCCTGGGCAAGTTCCTGGGTGTGCCCGCCGATCGTCTCGTCTTTACCCGGAACACCACCGAGGCCATCAACCTGGTGGCACAGGGGATCTGCTGGAAGGAGGGGGACGAGGTGGTGACCACCGATCTCGAGCACCACGCCAACCTGGTCCCCTGGCTGGCCCTGCGGGACCGGGGGGTGAGGGTGAAGGTCGTCCCGGGGAAAAACGGGTATGTCCGGGAGGACGATTTCCAGGAAACCGTGGGGCGTTCCACCCGCCTGGTGGCGGTCAACCACATGACCAACGTACTCGGCACCGTCCTTCCGGTGGAGGGGTTGGCACGGGTCGCCCATGATGCCGGTGCTGCCATCCTGGTGGACGCCGCCCAGTCCATCGGGCACCTGCCCATGCCCCGGACCGACCTCTTCGATTACCTGGCCATCCCCGGGCACAAGGGGCTGCTTGGCCCCCAGGGGACGGGGGCCCTGTACATCGCCGATCCCGGCACGCTCGCCGTTTCCTGTTACGGGGGCGGGATGGTTGCCGATGTCAGTCTCGACCGGTTCACCCTCCTCCCCTGCCCGGCCCGGTTCGAGCCTGGCACGCCTAATATCCCGGGCGTGATAGGGCTTGGGGCGGCCATCGGGCTCGTTGAGAGGCTCGGTGTCGAGGCCATTCACCGGCACGAGAGGGATGTCGGAAAGCGGATCCATGCCGGGCTGTCGGCAATACCCGGGGTGACGGTATACAGTCCCCTGGGAAGCACGGTCATCTCGTTCAACGTCACGGGAATGGCCCCGGACCTCGTGGCTTTCCGCCTCGACCAGAAGGCTGCGATCTGCGTCCGCTCCGGGATGCACTGCGCCCAGCCGCTCACCATGTCCCTGGATACCCGGGGGACGGTGCGGGCGTCGGTTGGGTGTTACACGACCAACGATGAGGCGGATGTACTCGTCCGGGCGGTGGAAGAGATCGTTTCCGAAAAGGTGACGGCCTGACGGGGACTGAATGGACCTGGTGAAGAGCGCTGTCCTGGCCATATCCCGATCTTTTTAAGGAGCTGTCGTTCATACCCGGTTCCCTGTATGCAGGTTGGCCCATTTTATATGGATGGTTTTTCTGAGAAAACGGGGCGCTATCTCAAGACTTTATAACGGAGTTACGCGTACCAGTACAGGAGCGAGTGTAACCAAGCGGCCAAAGGTGACCGGCTCAAGATCGGTTCTCACAGGAGTTCGCAGGTTCGATTCCTGCCACTCGCATTTTCTTTTTAATCTTGGCTGTATTACCTAATGAAAAGGGCTGTGTTGTTTTAGCATAAAATTATATAAACCCTTCCTTCTCATCCATCTTCTGGCGAAGTCAGGTAAAACTAAAATCTAATAAATTAGTAGCGAGTTCGAGGGGGAAAATGCAAATTGATAGCACAACTAATAACTACTAAAATATACTAAATTAGTATTTAGTGTTGGTAACATAATGCAAAAACTTCCCGAACGGCCCCCGTCTGATTGGAACCATGTGTTCACTGCTGCTTTGGTGAAAGATCCGGAGCTTCTGGAGGAAGTCGCTGAATATAATCGCCGCTATCTTTCCTGGGACGAACTGAAATACAGGATACCTGATCCAGAGCGAAGAAAAGCAACCTGGGCGATCATGAAATTGCTCCGGGTATTGCGGTATGAACACGTCCCGTTCAAACGTCTTCCCCTTACTTACTCGTTTATCCCCGAGATAGTAAAAAGCCTCCATACCATCGATCGGTACCTTTCCGGGACATTACGCATCCATAACAAGACGATTACCCTTGAGGAGTCCCACATCGTCAATTCACTCATGGAAGAAGCCATTGCCTCGAGTATTTTAGAGGGGGCGGCAACTACCCGTAAAAATGCCAAAGAGATGCTGCGGAAAGGGAAGAAGCCAAAAAATAACGCCGAGCGGATGGTTCTGAATAATTATGAGGCGATGCGATTCATCAGGGAAAAGAAAGAAAAACCACTCTCTCCTGGGTTCATCCTCGAGATCCACCAGATCGTGACAAGAGGGACGATCGATGATGCGGCTGTTGGACATTTCCGGACGACAAATGAAGTTGTTGTGGCTGATTCGGAAACCGGCCTGGTATATCACACACCTCCGGACTTTTCTGAGATTGAGGGATTCATTGAGGACCTCTGTGCCTTCGCGAATAGCGATATCGCAGGGAGCAAAGCGAATCCTGATACCTTTATTCACCCGGTCATCAAAGGGGTAGTGCTCCATTACCTCATCGGGTACCTTCACCCGTTCAACGACGGGAATGGTCGTACCGCGCGGAGCATCTTTTATTGGTACGTACTTTCGCGGGGATACTGGCTCTTCGAGTATATGCCAATCTCGCGGATCATCCTGCGGTCAAAAAAGAAGTACACCCTGGCATATCTCCATACCGAATATGACGGGTCAGATGTAACGTATTTTCTCCAATATAACCTGTCCTGTATTAATGAAGCGTTGACTGATCTTCTCGTATATCTTGAGAAACAACAGGCCGTACAGCGCGCGACGAAAGCTATCATCCGAGAGATCAAGGAGATCAACCCACGCCAGGCAAATATCCTTCGTGAGATGATGGAGCATTCTGATGAATACTTCACAATCCGCCAGGTCATGCAGGTGTACAACACGGTCTATCAGACGGCGCGAACCGATCTCTTACGTCTTGCAAAGCTGGGATACATCATCCAGGAGAAGCGTGGAAAGCAATATATGTTTATCTTCAACGAAAAGTCAAACCTCTGGAAGGATTCCCCCCGGAAGAGAAAAGGTGTAGAGAAAGAAGTGGAATAAACTTCATACCTTCGAGCCCTCATCGGATTATACTCGCAACCATGATATTTAAAGAGGCCAGGACGTGGGCTTCTTACTATTTGATCTGTTTTGTAGCCCTCCTCTGGGTAGGATTTCTGGCTGTCGGAGGGAGTGAGTCTTTTCATCACGATGATCGTGTTTGGCTTTTCCGGGGCAAGTGAAATCCTGGAGGAAGTGAAGAACGATCTGCAGGAATAGCAGCTGAACCGGGCGTTATTCGGTGATGAGACCCTGGGAAATCGCCATCGGAGGATAGACGACCGCGAACCAGCCTCACGCCGTGAGACTGAAGGGGGGGAACACTTATGCTGGGGAAAAAAGGTATCTTCAAGATGGTAACGACCGCGCCGGCGCATGGTCCGGCGCATGGTTCCGGGGGTTCGATTTCGATGGAGAATGACGGTCGGGAGAAGGGGGTGTTCCCGCATGGTCTCACTCACGGTGTATGACGGCGCGAATGGAATCGGTGGCAACAAGATATTTGTTGAAGACCAGGGCAGGGGGGTGTTCCTCGACTTCGGGATGAACTTCAGCAAGAACAGTGCCTACTACGAGGAATTCCTGAAACCGCGGCCATCCCGCGGGATCCATGATCTCCTACTCCTGAACTTCATTCCCCGGTTGAACATCTACCGCCCGGACCTGGTTCCGGCAGACATCGCGGTGGACCAGTTCCCCTCGTTGAACATCTGTGCCGCCCTCATCAGCCATGCCCACATGGATCACATGGGATACATGGGCCTGCTCAACGAGGCCATTCCTGTAATCGGGTCGTGCACGACCCTGGCGTTGATGAAGGCGATGCAGGATACCCAGAACCAGGTCTTCGGTTCTGATGTAACCTACTGCACCTTCAAATCAAGGTCCGGAGAGGAAGGATTCACCCTGGAATCGAAGAGAGATGCACCATACGTGGGGAGAGCTCTCTACAGCATGACAGAGCCCTGCGCCGGGCTGGTTGATTTCCTAAACATGCGGCCAACCGCGCCCTCCTCCAGGAAAAAATTCAATCCCCCGCCGATCCAGTGCCTCTCCTGCGGGACCCTCCCCTTCGAGATTTCGGCCTACCCGGTCGACCACTCCATCTACGGAGCAACGGCCTTCATTATCGAGGGGACCAAGACCATCGCATACACCGGAGACTTCCGGGTCCATGGAAAGCACGCGGACCAGACCCGGGAATTTGCTAGCCGTGCCAGGGGGGCCGATGTCCTCATAACCGAGGGAACCCGTGCCCGAAGGGATGATGCAGAGAATGCCGGTGGCGAGGCCTGCCCGACGAACTCTGTATCCGAGCAGACCGTGTATGAAACCTGCCGGGCCGTGGTCGATGAATCACCGGCCATCGTGATTGCCGATTTCTCGGCACGGAACATCGAACGCCTGGAAATGTTCCTTGACATCGCGCAGAAATCGGGCAGGAGCCTGGTTGCCACCGCTAAGGACGCCTACATCCTCCAGACCCTCAACCGTGTCGAACCAGTGGCGAGGCTCGAGGAGATCCTCGTCTATGACGCCCTGAAAGCGGAGAAGAAGTCGGCGTGGGAGGAACTAGCAGTCGCATCCGGGGGAAGACTCATCGGGCACCGCGAAATCTCGAGCGCTCCCGAGAGCTATGTAGTATGCTTCTCGTTCTACGATATGAACCACCTCCTCGACATTTCGCCGGACGGTGGAGATTATATCTACTCTTCGTGTGAGGCGTTCTCCGAAGAGATGGTTATCGATTTCCAGCGCCTCTGGGAATGGCTGAAGTTCTTCGGGATGCGGGTCCATGGACTGGAGATGGTCAGGGAACCGTACGGGGTGAAGCCAAAAACGGTAAAGGGGTTCCACGCCTCGGGACATGCCTCACGGGAAGACCTCGAAGAGATTATCACCCAAATCGAGCCGAAGGTTATCATCCCGGTCCACACTACCGGGCACCAGTGGTTCGCTGACACCTTTGAAGAGGTCCGGGTTGTCCAGGAAGGGGAGCGACTTGAGCTCTGAGCGGGTGTATATCACCCTTCTCGGCCGGTCCGTCTGGGCGCTCCTGAACACCTACTACGCCATCACCAGGGAGGCGCAGTACTTCCCCGACACCGTCTACATCGCGGTCGAAGCGCCCTTCCGGGACCAGGCAGTGCTTGCGGAAGAGGGTGTCCTCATCATCTCCCGGGCCATGGGATTCTCACCAGAGATCGAGTCGATCGATGTGGATCAGGCAGACATCGTGGACGCATTCCGGAAACTCCACACGAGAATCAGCGGAAAAAAGAAGGCCGGAGCCAAGGTCGCCATCGACATCACGCCCGGGAGGAAAGCAACCGTTGCCGGTATACTCCTCCCCATCAAACTCGATGACGTTGACCACGTCTTCTACTTGGAGATCTCCACGACCGTTGACGTGGCAAAACCGTTCCAGATGATCCCGCGACAGTTCCACCGGCTGCATGACTTCAAGGCACAGGCAGTGAGGGCCCGCGATGGATGCTGAGGTCGCCATCGAGATCCCCGAACTCCAGGTTCTCCTGAACCTGATGAAGGGGCCGGTGGTGATAAAATATCCCCTCTATGATTTCGATATCGTCGTCCTCAAAGAATCCCGGACAGGGTTCGTCCTGAGCGGGATGTGTTCCCGGGATGACTTTGAGGATGCCGCCAGTGGCTTTGGGGAACTTGCCTACGACATGCCGTCCTACAACGATGTGATCCAGTCTCTGTTAGTGGCTGGAATCATCTCGTACCGCAACAGTGAGGGGTTCGAGAACCTCAAGGCCACTTCCCGAGCGATGAACAAGACCGTGCTCTTCAGCCTCGACACCAACCTGCTCTACGATGGTTTCCCCTCTCGGGCAGGGATTGATGCATCGGATTTTCTCCTTGTTGATATCGTTCAGGCCGAGATCGAGAGCGCACTCAACACTAAGTACCTCCCGCAGGTCATCAGCCAGCTCAAAAGGATGGCTCCCTTCGAAGGGAAGGTGCTTGACGAGCTGGTCAACCGGAAGATGAAACGGTCCCGCCTTGCAGCATACGGAGCACTCGCGGAGTTCCAGAAGATCCGGGACAAGGCGCAGATCATCAGGACCGGTGAGCCGGCAACCGCGGACAAGGAGAAGAACGACCTCCTCATCGTCAAGGCACTGAAAGTGTTCGAGCGGGAGAAATACAGCGCACCTATCCATCTCACCGCTGACTCCAATGTTGCGGAGCTCTGCAGGGCTGAAGGTGTGGCCCACTACCTCTTCGAATTCCCACATACCATCGAGGTCCGGGACTGCGCGCCATCAGCGGCGATAGCCCTCCTCTCCCGGCTCGCCGTCACGTTCGGTGTGGTGAAGTGCAATGCGGCATTCATCTACGGCGAATTTCGGGGCAAGGGAGCCCGGCGCCACAGCCTGAAGCTGGTATCCAGGAACAAGGCACTGCACGCAGAATTTACCAGGGAGCTTGAACTATGCAGGAACCTGAGCAGACTCAAAATCGAGCGATAACCACGGTCCTCTTCGACATGGACAACACGCTCTTCGATTTCGTCGAGACAAAGATTGCAGCCTGTGAAGCGGTCAATCGCCGCCTTGGACTCGAGCGGACCCGGGACCTTCTCTTCTACTTCCTGCGGGAGAACGGGCGGGACTTCGAAGACCTTGAACACCTGCGGGACTTCATGAAGGATCACGGGGTCTACTCGGAGGAATCATTTGACGAATGCTGCAGGCTATACGAGGACATGAAAATCCGGCACCTTGCTCCCTACCCGGCCATTGAGGAGACCCTGACGCAGCTGCGGGCGCGGGGGCTTTCCCTCTCGGTGGTAACCGATGCCCACCGGAAGAATGCCATTACCCGGCTGGAGAGGACGGGGCTTTCCGGGATGTTTGACCTGGTTATCACCTCGGACATGACCGGTTCCTACAAGCCCGATCCGAAGGTGTTCCGATATGCGCTGGAGCGGCTCGGGCGGCATCCCGGGGAAGTGCTGATGGTGGGCGACAGTCTCCGCCGGGATATCGCCCCTGCAAGGCAGATGGGGATGATGACCGCGCATGCCCGCTACGGGGACCGGAACTTTCACGAAGAGTGGAGCGAACAAGCCGATGTGACCCTTGCCGACATCTCAGAGGTGCTGCACCTGGTCGACCAGATGCGACACCTGTGACACTCATGGTTGATAATGAACGGCGCGAATAACAGTAAGATCAGATAGTAATATTTATGCCTATCATTGGATTATACTCGCAATCATGATATTTAAAGACGCCAGAACGTGGGTTTTTTATTATTTGATCTGTTTCGTAGCCCTCCTCTGGGTAGGATTTCTGGCCGTCCAGGGAGTGATGATCTTTGCGAGCCTTTTCATCACGATGATCGTGTTTGGCTTTTCCGTTCTCCTTTGCATCATGCTGATTATGGAACAGAGGGAGAGACCACTGGAGAACGAAGCGACTTCGAAAAAAGAGGATAACAACGAATCTTTATAGTGTGAAGGATCATCAATTCCGTTGAAGATTATGAGATCGAGCCCCACGACCATGATCATGATTGCCCTCCTGCTCCTCATCATACTGCTGGCCGGGATGATCTTCATCGGGCTCATGCTCATGATATCATATGGAGACGGGCAGGATATGGCATCGGCCCCGCTCGTCCAGTTCGCACAGTGGATGGGGGGGGTAACAATGGGTATTCTGATCTTCATCGCAGAAGGAATCGACCAGATCCTTCAAAATATTGATATCTTTCTCAGCGGATTGTAATTCCCCTTTCAGACTTCCCCGATATTCATCGATCTGATGAATGAACAGCTGAGGAATTAATATCGAAGCTTCCTCCCTCCTCTTTCTATGTCATCTGACTACAGCATCATGCTTCATAAGGTGCTGGCAGACCGGAAATTCTGGATAATCTACTTCCTTGCCAGCTTTTCAGCCCTCCTCTGGGTGGGGTTTTCTGCGGTGCAGGGAGCGATGATCATTGTGGCGATGGTCATCACGCTGGCAATTTCCAGTATTTCCCTGGTCCTCTGCGTGATGCTGGTAACAGATCTGAAAAACAAAACCATCAGGGGAACGGGCGCTGGCCTGGCAAACCAGGCACCTGATTGAAACCGCACGCTGTCATTCCCGGGCTTATCAGGTAGCTTCAGCGCTCTGCTTCGGCATGGACGATTTCAACCCTGGCGGAACAACCCCTTTTTCCGGGCACAATACCGCCGGTAGAAACCGGGAGCGCAGGTAACTTTTCCAAAGAACCCTGGACTATGATGAAATCCGGTATTGATCCGGTACGGTTTTTGCATGTTCACCGCTTGAGATTCATTCTTCATCCAACTATACAGACCGCATGAACAAGGATAGCCCCGGGACCCGGCCTGTGCGGGTTAATCCTGACTTTTCTGCTCACTATCCCCGTTATGTCGGTATTCCCGTATCCGGAACCGCGGTGGTAGATGAAACCGAAATATCTTTCTTCTCGGTTGCATAACTCAAACCTGTTCTGCGAATACCCTCTGGTGTTACTGTGGAATTCCCATTCGACACAGACCCTGATATGAGATCGCAGGACCCTCCGTGCGGGCACTGTAGCTCGCACCATCTTGGATGAGCCTGGTCACCTGGGCACTCCCCCTTTCTGCTCGGGTGACAAAGGCCATGGCCCTACCGCGGGGTTCTTCTTTTCCTGGTTCGAACACCTGAACAGAGATGTCTCCCCGGACAAGGATCCTTATCCCCGCTACCATCGCCGTCATCCTGGTCGGGGTCATAGCCGTTCTCGTATTCAGTATTCCTGAAATACCCGAGCCGACTACACCTGCCCGGCCAAAACCCCTCCCTGGAGTGTCTTCTCCAGGCACCCCGGTTACCGGGGAGCCTGCGGCCACTCTCCCGTCCCCGCCGCTGTTATCACCGGTCGCGACAGTGCCTCCTGCAGCCATCCAGGGGCCGCCATCGTTCCGGCTCCTGGTCGTCCCGGTCGAGGCCCGTGCCCGGCCAGGCGAGGCAATACAGTACACGATGACCATAGAGCCGGGAGGGGGATTCAACGAGCCGGTATCGCTCCGTCTCGATGTGCGGGTTCTCTTCCTCTACCACGAATCGTTCGACCTTGGGACCGTTGATCCGCCGTACCCGAAGAGCGTCGGCTACCGGTTCGTGGTTCCCGGCGATGTCCCGCGTGGGATCACGGTCAAGGCGGTTCTGACCGGAGAGGGAGGAGGTGCCCGGGACACGGTGTCCCTGGTCCTGGTTATTTCCTGACGGGAAGGAGAGGTCCCACGCCTGGCACTCCTCCGGGGAAGAACTCCAGCACCTGCCGGGAATCACTCATTCGTCCGTTCCGGGCGGCACCTGCAGCAGCGTGTAGCTAACCTGCCGTTTTCCAATGCAGTCCCGCACATCCCGCTCCCTCCGGGAGAGCGAAGGGTTCCGGGAGGTCTTGATCTCGGCAAAGACGATCTCCCTGATCCTGCCTTCAGCGAGGCCGTCGAAAACGATCAGGTCGACGGGGCTTCCGAGAAAACGGGCGTCCCGGGGGTCGTAGGGGAACCCGGGGAAGAATGGGACGAGGTGCTCGGTTACTTTCCCCCGGGTTACCGATTCGCTCCTCCTGATGGCATCGGCCCTGATCGCCTCCTCCTCCCGGGCTCTCCAGCCCTCGAAGAGAACTTTTGCCTTCTCGTCCGAGAGCCGTTCGAGTTCGAGGGTCTGCCACCGGGAAACGGCGTCCTGCTCTGCAGCCTGCCAGGCCTCGAAGATCTCCCTGGCCCGCGACTCGATCCTGCTGCCCTGCCGGACATACAGGTAGAGCACCAGGAAGAGCGTGCCAAGCAGGATTGAAATAACCGCCCATTCGATCATAGAATCGCCAGACTACTCTCTGGTTTGCTGGAGGCGTTTTTAAACCATTTCCCCTCACCCTGGTGTAATGTCTGACATCATCGTGGCATCGGGAAATGCCACGTTTCCAGGTGGCGATCGGGGGATGAGGTCATCGAGGATCTCCGGAGGATAAAGGTCGCGAGCCTGCTGGCCACCTCCCGGCTGACCGTCCATTCCTCGTCCTTTGAGCCCCGCAGAATCACGGGGGCTTCGTCACCACGGTCCTTTTCCGCCTGGTCGTATCTCGTTGGGAAACGGGCTTGGGTAACTCCATGCAACAGTGGCCGGAATGCCCCTTTTCCCCCGGTCATTCGCCAGCGGGGATTACCGTCAGGTTGCCGTGAGACAGTTTCATAAGTTAGGAACGCAAAAAATTTTTACCTGGAGTTGATGGACTGACCGATAAGAAGGGGCCCGGAGAACCAGAAGAGATAATCAGGGTCCGCCTCCCGAACAAGCGGAACCGGGAGATTTTTGCCTGCGCCGAACTGATGATGGGTGCCAACCACATCCGGGTGCGGTGTTTTGACGGGGTCACCAGGATGGGCAGGATCAAGGGGAAGATCAAGAAAAAAGTCTGGATTCGCGAGGGGGATATCCTCATTGTTGTCCCCTGGAGCTTCCAGGACGACAAGTGCGATATCATCTACCGGTATACCGGGCCGCAGGTCGAATGGCTCCGGAGAAACGGGTATCTATAAACTTTCCAGGGCAACTATCAGGGCAGCGGGACACGCGCCCTGCATCATTTTTTCTCGTGGATGAGTCGCGGATTCAGGGGGAAAGGGGGGAGTCCCCCCTGGTATGAAAGAGAGAAAATATTCTTGTTCGTCAAACACTGACAATCATACCCCCGCCGAGGATCGCGAAAATAACAACGATCAGGGTGGCCCGGGAATGACCGGGGCGAGTATCGGCCGGAATAAGCTCTTTTCCTACCGGCTCTCGCAGGCAGCAATTCCACACCCAGATCAGGTCCGGATCGCTTGATCACGCATCGTACCCCGCTCGATTGTCCGAACACTGCGTGTGTTTACCGCTGCCTATGAACGAATGCCATCGCTCGCGTCCGGGGAAATGATGCTGCTCCAATCCTACGGGAACCAGTAGGACGTTCCGGGAAGCCTCGTGTGCTCCCCGGAACAGGGGGTGGGTGGTGGCGGTGAGAAAAGGTGAGGGGTTTTCAGGCGAATGCGATCATGCCCCATGCTGTTACCCCGAGCAGGATAATCAGCATGACGGAGAATGCTCCGTACAGGTAATTGATCCGATGTGCTGTTGCCATGTGTTCCTCCCTGTTTTCATTGATTCCTACATTTCGTGCATTTACCATTCATCATAACGATGAATATATGATATTGATTATTGTATTGTATATATATCTATGTATTATTTTGCGCAAAGAAATGTTAATTGACAGCATAATATGGCTTCGATCTCCATAAAAAATGCAAAAATGGAGTGTGAGCAATCAATACCCAACATAAGCATGCCGGTTTTTTCTATATATGAACATAGCAGATCCACATGGCGAAATACTTACCCGGGGATACAAACTCCGGTCTGAAATTGTATCTTCAAACCCCAGTGTCTTGAGAAGTTCGTCGGGGGTGAAGTCCAGAATCCTATTGATCGATACCGGTTGATTGAACTTGTTGCTTATGCTTTTTCAGATGGGATGAATGACTTGCTTCGACCACCAGCTCCGCCAGGACTGATGCAAAAAAGTTGGTCTCCGAACCAATTTTTTGATTAATGCAATATTTTCTAATGAGAAGGCTGTGTCTTTCTGCATAAAATTCAGTAAACACTACCTTCGCATCCTTCTTCTGGCGAAGTCAGGTATAAAATAAGCCTGATTTAGATTTGTACAACATAGCAGTTTGTTTAAAATTGGTGACAATACCAATAAAACCGACGTTCCGCAGATCTCACGAAGAAGCTAAACATTTTTAGCTAACTTCTGCATAACTACTAAAGCAGAATGAGATTTACGTCTGCCATCGTAGCCCACCACGGGATTGTTGCAGGAATCTATGATGATCTTGAGATAGGCCGGATCATAGACGAAGTAATCCCGAAACAAGGTCAGCATAAATTAGCGCATTCCGTTGTGCTCAAAGCCATGATTATGAATGCTCTCGGATTCAACGAGAGGAGGCTCTATATCTTCCCGAAATTCTTCAACAATCTAGCGACAGAACGATTGCTCGGACCCGGAGTTTCACCCCAAGACCTGAATGATGATGTTCTTGGGAGGACTCTGGATAAGATTTACGAGGCAAATTCAACCGACCTCTTCCTCAAAATAGTTCTTCAGGTCATGCAGAAAGTCCAGTTTGGCACCCAGCTTCTCCATACCGACACCACCAGTGTGAGCGTCCATGGCAACTATGAGCATATTGACGGGACACCAGCGGTACAGGTTCCTCAAGACGCCTATTTCATCGCCGATAGCGCACTCTACACCTCGGAAAATATCCAGAACTTACGTCAGGATCTCCACTGGATCACCCATGTACCTTCCACGATTACCGAAGTAAAGACCCTGCTCCACGCCGATGTTCCGCTGAATCCGGGCAAGGATACCCGGTATTTGTTCTATGAAACCAGATCCGAATATGGCGGTATTTCTCAAAAATGGGGCTCGTGCATTCAAAGGAGATGCAGATCCGGAAGGAGAAGCCATTTGAGAAGCGTCTCGAAAAACTGGATGCAGACCACAAAATCGTTCAAGAAACTCCTGGGACTGGAATTTGCATGTGAGATGGATGCACAAGCAGCAGCAGTTCACTGGTCGAAGAACCATCCCTGAGTACCGGTATACCAAGTTTGAGATTGTCCCAACCTCGCGAAAGATCGAGATGAAACGAGGTAGACCCAGGAATGACGAGGAACGACGTATCGCCTACACCGTCCAGGCAGAAATCGAACGGAACACCGAAGTAATTCTTGCTGAAATGGAGAAACTGGGGAGATTCATTCTGGCCTCAAATGACCTCTCTTTGGAGCCTGAAACAATGCTTGAATATTACAAAAACCAGGCAGCTGTCGAGAGAGGATTCCGGTTCCTCAAGGACAAGAGTTTCAGGGTCTCCGAGGTTTATTTGAAAAAACCCGAAAGGATTGAGGCTCTTTCGATGGTCATGGTCCTTACCCTCCTTATCTACTCTTTGGTGGAATGGCTGATTCGGAAACGTTTGAAGGAACAAAATGAGTTTGTGCCTAATCAGGTGAATAAGCCAACCCAAAGACCCACATTGAAATGGATATTTACTGATTTTCTTGGGGTCACTGAAGTGAAAGCGGATATTTCCGGGGAGATAGAAGTACAACTGACTAATCTAAACGAGAATGCAAGAAAAATAATTGCGATTCTTGGAGGAAGGTGTGAAAATTATTATGCATGAATCGAGATCTGCGGAAAGCAGGATAAAATGTCTTCGTTGTTTGACCAGATTTCGGTATGCGAAAAGGCAGAAAATGAGTTAGAGGGAGAGCACCGTCACGTTGTACCACTTTATTATCAGGTTGACGCCGGTACCGAGCTGATATGTTGTGTTTGATAATGGTTCCATTACAGGTTTAAATGAATCGAAATAATTTTTCCATGCGATCCTGAAATCGTTTGTTATATCAGGGTCGTATGTAACATTTATGCGCGTGGATGCGGTCGCATTGATTTGGGTCGGGCGTGGATTCAGACGCATCGCAACCGTTCCGACGCCGGTCTGTGCAAAATCATCGGTTGCATCCATGGTGATGAAAGTCATAACGAAGGTGTTCGTTAGTTTGTCATAAAACCAGCGTGGTTCGGAGAGCATAGCCGATCCCTCTTCAAAGCTCCACCGTCGGGTATGCACCGCACCGTTCTCGAGGCAGATAGTGGTTGCATCGTCCTGTGAGTTGTAAATAATCCCCCCTGTTGGAAATGACTGATTGATTGTGCCGTTATCTACATAAAATTTTGAATTTAGTCCACCATCCTTCCGAATTAACATCGTCCCCCCGCTCACCTGCATCGTCGTTTCTTTGTACGGCACACTCTTGTAGACCAGGCTCTTCACATCGCTCTGGAGCGATATCATGTTCCGTTCCATGTTGCGGATGTTGGCATTTTGCTGTGCATCAAGGAGTGCGGGATACCCGTAGAGAGTAATCAGTCCGATTCCCGTAAGCATGATCCCAAATATGAGTATAAACCCTACAGTCTCGGAAACAGCATGTTCATGTTGTATTGGATTTTCGATCTTCATTTTCACACCACGGATCTATTATTTTTGTAACACTATGGCCTGGTATCATAGATTATTTTTGTAACACTATGGCCTGGTATCCCTTCATCATACGGTGTTGTAACATGCCTTGTGGTACCAATTCCAGCAATTGATACAACACTCCGAATGTTCCCCCGGAAAACTGTAATATTCTGGGTTGATTCTGATCCCGATACCTTGACATAGTAATCCCGGTTTGCAACCAAGTCGGGAAGGTTAAATTTCGATTCGATGTAAGCTTCAGAGATCTCTTGCCGAGAATAGGTACCTGTACTGCCTGACATGGCGTACATATCGACAATCCGGGTACTGATACCATTTGCGATATCGGTGAATGCATAAGAGGAAAGCTGTTCAGTGGGCCGCTCTATCAGAACATTAGGCACCACAGGCAGAGTAATTACAATGAGGAGCATCAAAACACCGGTGATAATTAGGTATTCGATGAGATGAGATACCGCCGCGTCGTTTGGTTTCACATCAATAGTCGATTGTTTCATCAAGCAAGGTCACTCCGTTATTGTAATGGATTGTAATATTATTCCCTGTAAATGTTAAACTGACTATTGCGTTTTTTTTATATAATGAGATGATTTCGATATCATCTTTGATATCATCTTTGACATATGGAGGATAACTTGTTCGTTCATATACTCGTTGAACTTCATTTCGTAAATCCTGGACATCGCACTTCGGGAGATCGATTACACTTTCGGCAGTAGTCTGCCCGACAAGCATGGATTCATTCACGATGAGAGCAAGAAAGAAGATGCTGATACTGATGATCAATCCCAGCATGATAATCCATTGGGCATCGTCATTCAGTCTCGCCACAGGATTACCTCCAGCAGGACAGACTGGGGACGACTATCAAAGTCGGGTAAAGGCGGCTTAGTAAGAGGCGGCTTAGTAAGATGTACCCATCTGGTGACCGACACCGGACGAGCTGAACGAGACCTATCGGGTTCTAAGAAGCCACTTTTAAAGTTTTCTTTAATCACATCTCCGGAAGTGTTATTCCTGTAGATGATATACGCGTTGAAGGAAATCGGCCGGATATCTTTCCCTTCAAAATTAGAATTCACATAATCATCGAACATTTCCTTAAATTCATCCAGATTCCCACCGCTGATCCAATCCATGACGTAATTTTCAAGGGGGCTTGACGTGTCGCCGGGATCGATAACATCCATCATGGCAAGTGCATCGTTACCCAATTGTTCGAGCTGCATATCGATTACATGCGTATCGGCCGGTGTCATGATGGTAGTCGTGGTTAAAACGAGATAGGTTGTAAAGATCATGAGAATCGCTGCGGCGACACCCTCAATGGTATACAGCTGGCCAATGTTATCTACCATATGTACACCTCCAGGATAGCCGGGAGGAAGGCAGCGTATTTCGTACTGCCTCCCACTGTTGTATCAGGGGTGAAGTTAAATTTGAAATAGTAATTATAGCCTTGTTCGATGATGCCATCAAAAAATCCGGATCAAGGTTTACTTCTATCTTGTTATCATACGGCTTGGTAGAATTAGGGACAGATCCGTTAATTAACACCGGCGGGTCTGCATATTGGTAAAATGACACATTGCTAAAATTCGCCTGCATTGCAGGTGTGACATTGGACAAGACAATATAAACCCCCTCGTTCCAAGGATCTGGTTGATAGAGAGAATAAAGGCTCTGGTCCGATAAATTCAGAGAAACAATATAACTCCCTGTTCCAGGTTGTGTCTGGGAATATACGTCGATTGGCGTTTTATATGTCAGGTTGATTTTCACCACTCTTTTTATATAACCTGTATTGTATGGATGCTCGGATTCTCCCAGCTCTTCAAGCACTCCGCCATCGCCAATTGATTTAAGGGTTATATAATATCTGTATGAATACAGGGATGCCCCTCCCTGGTGAACAGGCTTATCGAATAAGACCTTTTCATGGACGAATTCATTTTTTGTAATGGAATTCAGTTCAACCAGACGGGATATCTTTTCCTGTGAAAGGATGCCGGGATATTTCTTCTTGATTAAATCATTGGTTGCCGCCAAACCCGCCCGGTAGATGTCGTCAGCCCAGAAGGTTGTAGTGATATCTTCCCATTTCGTAACAATATTCTCATCCAATCTCTCTCCTAATATGCCGATACCAGGATCTTCCACAAGGATTACCCCGGTCCGATACGCTACAGCGTCATAGTCAATCGTTTTACTCATGAGACTGACAATGAGACCGGATGTCATTGTGATAACAATGATAAAGGCTACTAAAAAAATGGTAAAACCGATAAGAAAGTCAAGGGAGAGCTGACCGGAATCGTCCAGTTTCATGGAAGAAAATCAACGCTCCTGTGCTTCAAAACGGATGCCACCTTTAGATAAACCATGAATAAAGGGAAGTTCTCCAATCAACTATTTTAAGATATGCATGTGCTGTTCCATCGGAGAGATAAAAATTTATCAGTGAGATAAATTTTCATAGTGATTATATCCATTGATGTATATTATCTGAGAATTATCTTTATATTCCCAGTGACTAACAGTCCAAGTGGTGTTGGATGATGGTGGGAAAAACAGCATTCTATCTAGTGGTCTCTCTCTTTGTAATATTTTGTATAGGATCGGTTGGTGCAGAACCTGATCTGATAGTAATATCGAGCGATAAATCAGATACTGGCATAATAGCCAATCAACACGATACGGCGACTATTACCGTTATTTTATCATCCGGTTCAATACCGGTCGGTAATGTTCAGGTAAATTTCACGGTTGTAAATCCATCGATGGGCACCCTGAATCCGATAACAGCGTTCACCGATGAAAATGGCCGGGCATCCACAATATTTACAACAGGAGTCGAGTCTGGGATTGCAGAAATCAGGGCCGATTCCGGCAGTTTGATCAACACCACTCCCCAGCTGATCATAGCACCTGTCCCGGACGACACCTCATTTATCAAAAGTCCTGTCGAATGGCTGATTGCAAACGGCTCCGACAGTGCTACCATCACCGTTTATGCATTCAACAGCTCACCAAGCTTCTCCAACTATCCTCTACCGGGCCTGCAGGTGGACTTTGGGGTCAACAATACGATATTTGGGGGATTCGACCCGGTGACCGCCATTACGGACAGCAATGGTATTGCCCGGAGCACGTTCACCACCAAAACCAAGAGCGGCACCGCTCTTTTCTATGGCAATATCACCTACAATGTGTCAAATGTACAGCATCTTGTGCCGATTGAACAGAAAATCGATCACGATATACCTCACCACATATCCGAGTATAATTATTCCTATCGGGCAGATGCAGGAGAAATCGTACCCCTCTCATTCAAGTTTTCGGATACCTGGGGAAACCCGGTTGACAACCGAAGAATAGCTGAGGAGGTCAACTTAACGGTCTCCTCGTATTCATCTCTTCCCGAAGGTGCCGGGTTTGTAAACGGTTCAGACTACGTTCGTTCCAGGATAGTGCCTGTCGATGCCGAAGGATACGTGCGGATCGATCTCAAAACTGACCAAGTACCTGGTGATAACACTGTAACTATCCATCCAATGATCTACGACTCTTCAGGATACCAGACAATTAATACAAAATCATTGACAATTCTTGGGATTCCTGGGAAGCCTGTTCGCATTGAAGCTAATTTCATCCCACCCGATTTCCGGTTACCGGCCGATGGAAGTAGTGTTTTTAAAATCGTCTATACTCTCTGGGATAAATACGACAATTGTGTTCACAACCGCTCTGTAATGGTTGAAACAAGTATTCCCGGAGAGGGAAAAATCGTCGGGACCAATCCTCAAGGTGAAATATGGCTGGAATACGGACCGAAGTGGAGCATCGGAAAAATCGATATAACCGCGACAGCTCTGGACAATGCTTCAGTAACCCATACCCAGCAGGTCTTTTTCGTGCCCCAAGAACCAGCTGATGTTCTCTTCACAGTCAGTCCGCAGACAATGCCAAGCCGCGAGGTTCCGAATCGCGACAGTACCTGGCTCATAGCAACTGTTGTTGATGAAAACGGTAACCCGGTCAGCGAAAGTGTTGAGGTCACATTCGGTTTTTCCGGGGTCACCTATGAAAAACAAGTCACGTCCGATCCTGAAATACCTGTTCCTACGGCCATGACCGATGAATATGGTATCGCTATGGTAGAGTTCCTTCCCGGAGAGTTTGATGCCAGTAACCAAACACCAGCAACGGGGAGGTGCGATGTATCTGCTTCTTGGGGGGGGGTTACCAGGACGGTTCCAGTGGTCTGGAAAAATTATCCTTACCTGAGTGTCGAAGCCAATGCAAGTGCAAATCTTGTACAGGTCAATGACACAATCGACATAATGGTATTGCTTAAAGGTGATGGATATAAACTCCAGCCACCCCCCATCGATGTAATTCTCTGTACGGATCGGTCAGGGAGTATGCTTTATGACAATCCTGATCGGATGCACTCTGTCCGGGAAGCAGCAAAGGTGTTTGTCGATGAGTTTTCAGCATCGCGAGACAGGATCGGGATAGTCACGTTTGGGAGAAATGGGTACATAAGGCGCCCTGGTTATAATTCGGGAATTCCTGAATCAGAAATACATAATGTTTACGATCCCTATTCAGGAACATACGACGGATATGCAACCTATGACAGGGTTCTTACCAACGATTTCATTGATGTCAAGACAAAGCTTGACAGAATTTTACCTGATCATGGGACCCCGATGAGAGAAGCAGTACGTCTCTCAATCAGCACATTAACTAAAAATGGAAGAGCCAATGCCTTGAAAGCGGTGGTCCTGCTTTCGGATGGTGATTATAACTGGTACGGGGACCCGCTCGCAAGGGGGACTGGCAGTTCGGGTAGTCCCACAGACTATACCGACCTGACCACTAATTATTGTACCTTCGATGACCTGGGCAGTTGGTCTGCGAGGTATGGACACACCAGCGTGGTAATGCCGGACGGCAGTATAGTGCTCATGGGCGGAAACGACGGAAGTCGCAAGAATGATGTATGGCGTTCGACCGATAATGGAGAGACATGGACCCGGATGATATCGAGTGCCGATTGGTCTGCGAGGTATGGACACACCAGCGTGGTAATGCCGGACGGCAGTATAGTACTCATGGGCGGTTATGATGGCAGCAATAAGCGAGATGTATGGCGTTCGACCGATAATGGAGAGACATGGACCCGGATGACATCGAGTGCCGGTTGGTCTGCGAGGCAGTATCACACCAGCGTGGTAATGCCGGACGGCAGTATAGTGCTCATGGGCGGAAACGACGGAAGTCGCAAGAATGATGTATGGCGTTCGACTGATAATGGGGCGACATGGACCCGGATGACATCGAGTGCCGGTTGGTCTGCGAGGCAGTATCACACCAGCGTGGTAATGCCGGACGGCAGTATAGTGCTCATGGGCGGAAACGACGGAAGTCGCAAGAATGATGTATGGCGTTCGACTGATAATGGGGCGACATGGACCCGGATGACATCGAGTGCCGGTTGGTCTGCGAGGCAGTATCACACCAGCGTGGTAATGCCGGACGGCAGTATAGTGCTCATGGGCGGTTATGATGGCAGCAATAAGCGAGATGTATGGCGTTCGACTGATAATGGGGCGACATGGACCCGGATGACATCGAGTGCCGGTTGGTCTGCGAGGCAGTATCACACCAGCGTGGTAATGCCGGACGGCAGTATAGTGCTCATGGGCGGAAACGATGGACGTCGCAAGAATGATGTATGGCGTTCGACCGATAATGGGAAGACATGGACCCAGGTAATTATAATATCGACCGGACAGTCCAGCAACCAGAACATGTCCGTTTATGCAAATAATAATAATATTAAAATATATTCTATTGCATTTGCTGACGACATGACAGAAGGTGGAAAGCAAACCCTGCAAACGCTTGCATTGGGCACGGGAGGAAAGTATTACGAGGCGAGTGCCACAGATATCGAAGATATCTATCGTGCCATCGCCGGAGACCTCAAGATAGAAGCAGGCGTCAATACCTCCATGGATCTCGACTATCAGAAAATCATTGTGAACTACACGACGGAAGAAGTAAACGATCCGTTAAATCCAATTTTTGAATATAATTATTCGTATGGAAATTCAACATGGATCAATTCCTATTTCACCGATAATACTCCAATAGACATACCCGGTTTACCATGGAATTTCGACAACACATCCGAATGGACTGATACGAGAAAGTTGTCCTTTTCCTTGGGTACTGTCCACCTCCACCAGGTTTGGGAGATCCGGTACAGGTTGATAGCGCGACAGGAAGGATTTTTCAACCTTTTCGGACCTCAATCCAGTGTTACATTTGAGGATGCGGATGAACCTTTGACTCTGCCTGACCTCATCTTGAAGGTGAATCCTGAACTCAGCGACACTCCGATTAAAAACGTTGAGCTCTATTATATTCAAACCGAGCAGAACCGGAGTGCCGATAATTCGGCTTTCTATGTTACATTTGATTTATCTCATGAATATACGGGCAAAAATAATCTCAGCGAGAAATACTATATCGTGACCTCTGATCAGCAGCGCCATTACTTGGGCTATACGAATTTGACTCCAAACCAAACGCGTGAACAGCGACAATATACAATTCTTTCCAGGAGACTTCCTTTAGGCAGTATTGCGCTTGAATTAATCTTAACTGAGTATGATAAACCAGATCCCCTACAGGCCCGTGGAGAAATAATTGTATTTTTAGAACTAGAAAACCCAGACCTTTCAAAGAGACCGTGGTATTTCTTACTGACATAGCGCATAATCCGGTATTCCGGGATCCTCCTTTTTTCTCTCAAAGGTGTTAGTAATTTTTTCAGTTTTCTCCCGAAACTATGTGGGCATGCTCCTGCCGTGCTTCAATCCCCGATACTGCATCGAAATAGAAAACCCGCATTGTGTCACCAGATAGATATGTCATAACATATGATCCATCCATGAGCTCAAGAGAATTAATCTCTCTCTTATTCCCTTCTGTGAGATCCTGAAGGAGCAGTGGCCGTTGGTCGAAGAGAGCCTTCGGGTCCATGAACCGTTCGGGATCGATTTCTTCGTGGGGTAGTTCACTGTTACACGCCATGGTATACTGACTTCCCCCTCTCCAGACAAAATAGAACGGCTCCCGGTCCTTAAACACACCGATTATCCAACCCTTTGCGGTGCCGTTGCTGGTAATTGAGTCACCCCTGATGTAATGAATATGGAGCGGCGAGGATTTCTGGGCCAGATCGGTGGATTTCAATGCCTCGATGGCCTCGTTCAACGATATATATTCGATTTCATTTCGGGGTGTGATATCAGTAAACCCCTCCCCTCGTGGGACATCCGGGCCAATACTCCAGCTTGTAGTGCAGCCGGAAAGGAAAAGGGTGGATATGAGAAGAATGCATAAAGGAATCGCCGAAGAATAAGCCCAGAACCTCATATTAATCTCTCTCTTAAGAGGGAGAAGATATAGATATTGGTCACCGTCTTCATTTCTGCCTGGAAAGGATGTATGCTGATCCAAACCCGCGAACCAACTCCCGCTGAATTTCTCCTCGACAAATAGATCTGGGAACACTATCGGGACCATAAGGCTGACGCGAAGACCGAGCGGATCTTTGGCGTCTTTGATAACGGCGCCCTGCCCGCTACCGCCCGTTTAACCCGCTCTCCGGAGGGAAAAAAAGAGATGGACTTCACCTTCCCCCTGGACGAGTACCGGGGAGAGGGGTATGCCCGATAAGGTGATGCAGTTCCTCGTCAACGTCCGCAGGCAGGAGGCAATCTTCATCCATTCTACCCTCGTCCTGATCTCGTTTTACAAGGTCTTCTGCTGGTACGCCATCCCGGAACACCAGCTGCCGGAATCGATCAGGGAGCGCTTCATCTTCTGCTTCGGCGAGATGGAAGGGTGCAACGTCGCCCCGACGTTGAGGGAAGGGAAGATCTGATGGCAGGGAAAACTCCTTGCGGGACAGGACTTTGAAATAAGGCTGTAAACTTCAAGCCACGTTGTTGTGTAAAAAGGATGGCGGGTATTTTCGGTTCCCCTGCACAAGAAGTTAAAGAAAGGCACGCTCATGGCGACTCTTAAACAGGCAGATATCACGGCCGAGGAGTTTAAACAATTTTTTCAGATGAAATCTCGGAGGTTAATTTTCCGAAATTCCACCCACCCACCGGTAATCACCAGTTCCCCGCACCCCGGCGAGAAAAAAAAGGCAACACCATCGCGTCCTGGCAGGACTTCGGTCATCAGGACGGGTATTAGCACTACCCATGAACACCCCCCCATGGAACCCGCAATAATGAGCATTTTTTAAAAGGCGTTAAATCAACCAGTTCGTCAAAATAACCCCGTAACAAAGACTTCTCCATCCAGGTGTGCACCATTTCCCATCCAGCCGGGATTTACCTGCACATTCCCCCGAAACGGAGCCCGGAATGAGCCCCGATTCCGGTTGACCGGATACCGTTCCAGGAGACCGGGGCTGGCAGGGAGATCCACCATCCTTTCCTGGCGGATCTCCTTTCCGGATGAAACACTCCCCGGCACGGAACTTGAAAACAGCAGACCATCAAACCGGTTCCGCGGCAGGGAACCCCTGGCCCGGGAACACCACCCTCTACCGGGACAAGTCCATCTCGACCGCCGGGTCCGGCGAAAACGCAGTCCTCCGCTCGAGCATCTTCATGGCCTGCCTGAGCCTGGCCTTCAGCCAGACATTCTCATGCTCCAGGCGGCGCACCCTCCGGTAGAGCGGCTCGGTCCCGCCCGCCCCGCACAGGCTGGTGATATAGTGCTTCAGGAACCGGTCGGCACGGTTCTGCTTGCGCGGGATCCACTGGACATCGACTTTCAGGTTCTTCTGAACGATGAGGTCCTGGAACATGGCCCGCTTCCGGATGAAGCTTGGGTGGCGGACCCGCTCCTCGCGGGTGAGGTGCCAGACCACCACCTGGCTGTCGGTCCGGATCCGGGCATGGCTGTTGTCCGGCAGGTTCTCGAGGGCCAGAATGACGGCGTTGAACTCGGCCTCGTTGTTCGATGCCCCACGCTCGTAGGAGAAAAACACCTCTTCGCCGGGAAAGAGGGCGATGGAATGGCCGTCGCCGCTCCCGTCAACCATGATCTCGATTCGGTCATGCACCGGCTCGCCACCGGGACCCGGGGATGGCAAAAGCGAGCCGGGGACCGTGCCAGGAGGACAATTCTTGAAAAAAAGGGCGTCGGGAGCGCGGGAGAGGGCCGCCAGGTCATACGCCCTCCCCTCCTCACTCCCGTCTCTTTGCAACCGGCTCTCTACCTCCGGGTGTCGTTACAGGGGTATCACCGTCACGCTATTTAACAATTGCGCTCTTTTCGCAAAAAAACCGCTGGTACAAACGTGATAACCAATCGCAGGGCTAATATTCGTCAGATGTCGATCGCAATGGGGATGCAGCGCCATGGTCCCTGCCCGGGATGCGCAGGTATGAAATCGCCGCTGTTACCGAAGAAAAAGGAATTTACCGGATTATCTTTGCTATGGGGATCTCCAGGATATCTTCGGCCCCGGCAGCCTTGAGACTGGGGATGAGGGTGTTTACCTCCGCCTTCCGGGCCACGGTCTGGACGCTGTAGTAGTCTATGCCGTGCAGCCTGCTCACCGTAGGCCTCTTGAGGGCCGGGAGTGCGGCTACGACCCGCTCCATCGCCTCGTCAGGGACGTTCATGGAGAGGAGCACCTGGTGGCGGGCATCGATCACCCCGAGGAGCAGGGTCACGATCTCTTCTATAGCCCGGCGCTTTCCCTCGTCCTCGAAACTCTCCCGGTTGGCGATGATCACCGTGTAGGACTCCATGATCTGGCCGATGATCTTCAGGCCGTTTCTCCGCAGCGTCGTCCCGGTCTCGGTCAGGTCGACAACCACGTCCATCAGGTCCGGCACCTTCGCCTCGGATGCGCCGAAGGAGTGGAAGAGCTGGACCGGGATCCCGAGCCGCCCGAAGTATTCACGGGTGATCTCCGGGTACTCGGTGGTCACCCGGCTGTTAGGCCGGATCTGGGAGACACTGGCGATGGGCTCGCTCTCGTGGACCGCGACCACGATCTTGACCGTCCCCTCCCCGGTCTTGCTGTAGGATAGGCGTGCCACCTCCCGCACCCTGGAACCGGTCTCCTTCACCCAGTCAAGACCCGAGATGCCGAGGTCGAAATAGCCCATCTCGACATACCTGGGGATCTCCTGGGGCCGGAGGATCTTCACCTTGTCGATACGGAGGTCGGAAATGACCGGGTTGTAGTCCCGCTCCCCCCTTTTCACCTCGAGGTCCGCCTCCTTGAAGAGCTGCAGGGTCTGCGCCTCAAGGCTGCCCTTGGGAAGTGCGATGGAAATCATGGCTGTACTCCCTTTGCCCGGGAAGGGAAAAAAGGTATTCAGGAGAGGGTGTGAACGATCAGGCCCGAGAGGAGCTTTGGTTCAAACCAGGTGGACTTGGGAGGCATGATACCGTTCCCATCGGCAATGGACAGGACCGTCTCCACCCGGACCGGCGGCAGGGAGAAGGCCACCGCGTACTCGCCCCGGTCCACCATGGCTTCGAGATCGGCGATGGGCCGGGCGCCGCCGAGGTACTGGAGGCGCTCGTCGCCCCGCGGGTCGGTGATGGAGAGGATCCGCTCGAGAACCTCGTGCTGCAGGACCGATACATCAAGGGCCGCGATGGGATTGGATGGCGGACTGCACCTTGCCCGGCATTCGTACCAGGTGCCGCCGAGGTACATGTGCATCAGGTGGCCGTTGCCCGGCGCCCGGGGGGTGATCTGGTAGGCCGAGCGGTCGACCGGTGCGCAGGCAGCGATCTCGTAGGAGCCGGAGAGCGCCTCCATGAACTCCTCGCGGGTCCTGCCCCCGAGATCGCGTACAAGGCGGCTGTAGCCATGTACCCGGACCTCCGAATCGGCGAAGAGCACTCCCATGAACCGGTCCGCTTCCCCGCCGCCGCACCCCTGCCGGCGCCGCATGGCGGCGACATTGACCGCCGATTTTGCCCGGTGATGGCCATCGGCGATGTAGAGGCGGTCGATCCCGGAAAAGTGGCCCTCGATCCGGGCCAGGTGGCGGGGATCGGATACCCGGAAGATCCGGTGAACCGAGCCGTCGGACCACCCTACTTCGGCGTCGGGACGAAGCGTGCTGGCAAGTTCACCGAGGAAACGGGCAAGCGCTTCCCGGTCCCGGTAGATCAGGACAACCGGACCGGTATTGGCGTTTACCGCATCGATATGCCGGGTCCGGTCTTCTTCCTTGTCGTACCGGGTCTGCTCGTGCCGACGGATGACCCCGGACTCGTAGTCCTCCACCGAAAGGCAGCAGGCGAGCCCGGTGAACGTTTCCTTCCGGGAACTGACCTGGTAGATGTAAAACCCCGCGCTTCCATCGTCCCGGAACACCCCGGCCGACCGGAGTTCATCGAACCGCTCCCGGGCGCGGGCATAAACCCGGTCGTCATGGGGAGGGAGGTCGGGGAGCTCGGCATCGGGACGGCTGACCCGCAGGAAGCTCATCGGGTTCTTCCTGATGATTGCGAAAGCCTCCTGGCCGGTTACCACGTCATAGGGGACCGCTGCCACCTGTGCAGCAACCTCACGCTCCGGCCTGACCGCGGCAAAAGGAAATATCGCCACCATGCTGAATCCAGGGCTCTCTCTAGTCATTTCCCCTGAACCTATATTAGTCCAGTGGCATACCTGTACAGGGAGCATGGGCGCCGAGATCACCATACGGAAGGCCCGGCAGGACGACATCGGCGCGATTACCGCGATCGAGGCCGAATCGTTCCCCGATCCCTGGAGTGCCGCGGTGCTTGCCGAGACCCTCGCCTACTTCCCCTCGAATTTCTTTGTTGCGGATCACCAGGGAAGAGTGGTCGGCTTCGTTGCCGGAGGAATCGAGGACACCGGCGCGCAGGTCTATGGTCACATCTGCAACCTCGCCGTCACCCCCTCCTACCGGAAACGCGGGGTGGGCAGGATGCTTGTCCGGCGGGCCGAACGTCAGTTTGCCATCCAGCTCGCCGCCGGGGTCCAGCTCGAGGTCCGGGTGTCGAACACCGCTGCCCAGCAGTTTTACCATCGCCTCGGTTACCGGCAGATTTTCCTGGTGAACCAATACTATGCCAATGGAGAGGACGCGGTGGTCATGCTGAAGGAATTCCGCTTCTAGCGGCCGAGCTGCTGGTGGGCCCGGGCCAGGTGCTGTGCCCCGAGCGCCCCGAGCAGGGAGAGCTCCCCGGCAAGCACCGCGCAGGCGATGATCTCGGCGAACTTCTTCGCATTCGTCCCTGGCGGGCTCCCCCCACCGGCAACCCCGAGGAGGGTGAGGCATTCGTGCTGGGTCGCGACCCCGGTCCCGCCCCCCACCGTTCCCACCGGAAGCGACGGGAGCGTTACCGAGACATAGACCCCGCCTTCTGCAGGGTCGACCGTGGTGATGGCCAGGCTTCCCTCGACGACATGGGCCGGGTCCTGCCCGCAGGCGATGAACAGGGCGGCAACGATGTTTGCAGCATGGGCATTGAAGCCAAGGGACCCGGCACGGGCCGACCCGACCAGGTTCTTGCGGAGGTTCACTTCGGCAAGGGTGGCAGCGTCCGTCTTGAAGACCTCCCGGACCAGGTTATCGGAAAGAAAGACCCCTGCGGCAACGGTCCGGCCCCTCCCCATGACCAGGTTGACCGCGGCCGGCTTCTTGTCGGTGCAGAAGTTGCCCGAGACAGCGATCAGGCGGGCGCCGGTCGCAGCCGCGATCACCTCAGCTGCCCTCGCGCTGGCGATGGTCACCATGTTCATACCCATGGCATCCTTGCTGTCGAACTCGAGCCGGACAAAGACGCTGGTCCCTCCGGTAGTGGTGGTGATACCGGTCAGTTTCCCGTGAGAGGTGGTGCTCTCGGCTGCAGCGGCGATCTCTTCCCGGTGGGAGGAAACCCATTCGCAGATGCTGCGGGCGTGGGGGATATCCCGGGCGGCAAAGACCGGCGCCCGGGTTATCCCGTCCCGGAAGATGCGGGCTTCTGCACCACCGGCACGGGAGATGGCCCCGCACCCCCGGTTGACCGATGCCACCAGCGCCCCTTCGGTGGTCGCCAGCGGGATGAAGAACGGGCCGTCCGCGTATTCACCCTTCACAAGGAGCGGACCGGCGACCCCTACCGGTACCTGGACGGTGCCGATCATGTTCTCGCAGTTCTTGGTGGCCGCCCGGTCGATGGAGATCGAGAACGACCCGATCGCAGGGAGAGCGGTCCCTGTCTCCTGCTCGATATAGGTCCGCCGGACCCGCACCGCCTCCTCCGGCGGAAGCTCGGACTCGAGCGCATAGAGTTTCAGCGACCCTTTTTTCAGCCTCTCGAGATAATCTTCCATGATACTAGTACGCTTCCGGGATAAATATGGAACAGGACCAGTGGGCGCTGCGTGTCCCCCGCAGCCGGGGAGAGATCGAGCGGCAGCGGCTTGCAAGGGCAGGGCTCCTAGACCAGAGCCTCCGTCCGGGCATAGATGGCGATACGCTCCTCATCCCGGTTGTGGCAGAGCTGGAGGGTGCACAGCGGGCGAGCTTCCAGCGACGCGCCAGGACCCCGGAGCTGCCGCGCCACGAGCTGATCGGGGGCATCGCGGTCATGCTCGAGGAAAACCCGGCCGCAGCAGAGGAACTGCTGGCCTCCCGTCCCTCCCTGCATACCGTGCTCTTCCCGGTGAGCGATGTGGAGGGGGAGTATCGCACCCGCCGCTTCAGGGCGCTTGCCGGAAAAGACACCACCCGGACGACCTGCACCGAGTTCGGGAAGCGGTTCGCAATCGATCTCGCGGAGGCCTATTTCTCGGCCCGGCTGGCAACGGAACGGCAGCGTATCGTCTCCCGCATGGGGGAGGGCGAGAGGGTGCTCGACCTGTTCGCCGGGGTCGGGCCGTTTGCCCTGTCCCTTGCAGACCGGGCATCCCTGGTGGTGGCAGTCGACATCAATCCCGGCGCAGTCCGCCTCCTCGTACAGAACATCAGGCTGAACCGTGCCGGAAACGTGCTCCCGTTTCTCGCAGACGCCTCGCGGGTCCGCGGCGCCCTCCCCTGGACCTTCGACCGCATCGTCATGAACCACCCGACCGGCGCCCTCCCCTTCCTTCGGGAGGCATTCGCCCTCTGCCGACCGGGAGGCTCGATCCACTGCTACGTCCTCCAGGAGAGGGAAGGAGAAGCCCTCCCGGAAATCAGGGGTTACCCCGTGAAGGAGGTATGCGAACGCTACGTCCGCTCCTATTCGCCGGGGAAGTGGCACGCGGTGTACGATATCGTGGTGGGATGACAAGGGCAGCCTGCTGCCGTGGCATCCGGCCGGCGCAGTGATCCCCTGGGCGATAACTCCTGTACCGCCCGGAAAAAAAGGATGGCCCCGTGGAGCTACTCGGTCGCAACCATCACGTTCGATGCCTTGATGACCGCCGATACGTTCTTTCCCACGGCAAGCTTCATCCGGTCTGCAGAGGCTTTGGTGATCAGCGATGTGATCTCCACTCCCCCGGGCAGTTCGATAACCAGTTCCGCAAGGATCTGGCCATACCTGATCGATTTTACCTTTCCTTTGAAGACGTTCCTGGCGCTGATTTCCATAGACATCACCGTGCAGACTTGTTAACCGCAGTATAAAACCTGACTTCGCCAGAAGAAGGATGAGAAGGTAGTGTTTATATAATTTCATGCAAAAAAACACAGCCTTCTCATTAGGTAATATAGCATTAATCGATAAAATTGATTCGGAGACCAACTTTTTCGCATCAGTTCTTGGCGGAGTTGGTGGTCGAAGCAAGTCATTCATACCATCCGTAAAGCTTCTCATCAGCAACAAACTCAATCAATCGGTATCGATCAATAAGATTCTGGACTTTACCCCCGACGAACTTCTCAAGACACTGGGGTTTGAAGATACAATTTCAGACCGGAGTTTGTATCGGACTCTTGAGTTAGGGTATTCCCGGGACAATCAGCCAGGGAAACTCCAGATCGCATTTGGGATCAGTGTCGGCCTCAATAACATACCGACGATGCTGACCATCCAGAAAGGAAATGTTCAGGATAAAAAGCATATGCAGATGCTGATCCGGTTATGCTCGAGCGTTCTTCCTGAAGGCAGTCTTCTGGTGTTTGACTGTGGAGGGAATACCCAGGATAACAAACGAAGGATCCGCGATCTGAAGTTCCATTATTTGACCCTGAAAGCAAAGAAGAAAGGACCATACCGGAACGAGATAACGATCTACCATGCCAGGAAAGAAAGCCAGGTTTCATTCGTTTCTGGCAACCGGGTCTATTCATGTGTCAAATATCGGGATGGCGAAGAAGTCCGGGCATATATTTTTCTGTGACGACCTGGCCTGTGACCAGTTGACGAAGAAAGCAAGGAAACTTGAGAAAGACCTGGAGAAGGGGAAGGTTCTCACAAAAGAAGGTTGAACGCGGAAAAGATCTCGGCCAGTATATCGCTCCTGAGGGTTGGATCATCGCCCGTGGTCATCTCCAGAAGATCATTGGCGATATCCCCAACCCCTATGTAACCGGTCTTGAAGGTTTCTTCGTGCTTGAATCAACCATCGATGATGATCCCGAAAACATCCTGAATGCCTACAAGAATCGTGACCGTGCAGAGAAGTTCATCCGGGACCTCAAAGAAGGAGCCGAGCCCGGCCGATCCGGCACTGGTCCAAACACGCGGTGATCGGGCACGTGTTGATCGTTTTCCTCACCAAAGTCCTGGTGAGTTTGACACAACTTTTCTGTAAAGATCCCGTCGTGAAAAATCTGAAAGTCCTCAAAAATTATCTCACGAATTTGACACTTACGATCATATACCCTTCTTTTGGGTATCCTGTCAAGATCATTTCCAACTTCTCCCCAGAAATACGCCCAATTCTTGGAGATTTTATCAAGAGATATGGTAGCCTGGAGGCGCCAAATCACTGGTAAATTGCTTCTGGCGAATTGGGTTAAGTCGTTTAAATTTGATGGAAGTACTGAAAAGTGGCGAAGTTAGGATAAAAAATTTAATGTCATGGCAATGTTCTCCGGGCCCACCCCCCCCTGAAAAGACCGGGCCCGGAAAAAGGGGGGTTAATCTGCCGGAGCGTACTTTGTCCCGTAGTGGATGACCCCGCTGTCCCCGTCGGAAGAGATCTTCCGGAAGACCGGGCGCACCCTCATCCCGATGCAGACCTCGTCGGGTGCGCAGACCAGCTGGGCGGTGATCCTGGGCCCTTCGTCAAGCTGGACGATGGCCAGCACGTAGGGAGTCATCTGCTCGAACTGCTCGCTCGCCGTCCGGATGACGGTGTGGGTGACCACCGTCCCCTTCCCGGAAAACTTGTGATCGACTATATTGCCTGCCCTCCGGCAGTCTGGGCAGAACGACCGCGGCTGAAAGAAGTACCGCCCGCACCTGGTGCAGGTGGTCCCGATCAGGTTGTAGCGCTGGGGGATCTTCCTCCAGAACCGTGCAACGGACAAGGCCACTCACACCCCCAGGATGTGCACGGCGACCGTAGCCCCGGTGCCCCCCACGTTGTGGGTCATCCCGATCGCTGCTCCCTCGATCTGGCGCTTCCCGGCCTCGCCGCGCAGTTGCTGGACCACTTCAAAGACCTGCTTGATCCCGGTCGCCCCCACCGGGTGGCCGCAGGCCTTCAGTCCACCGCTGGTGTTGACCGGGATATCCCCGTTGAGCGCGGTCGCCCCCTCCTCGGTCAGGCGCCCTGCCTCCCCTTTCCGGCAGAACCCGAGATCCTCTATGGCGCAGATCTCGGCGATGGTGAAGCAGTCGTGCACTTCGACAAGGTCGATATCGGCCGTGGAGAGCCTTGCCGCGGCAAACGCCCGCCTCCCGGCTGCCACCGTGGCATCAAGGGTGCTGATGTCGCGCCGGTCGTGGAGGGTGATGGTATCGCTCGCCTGGGCGCTGGCCAGCACCCTGACCGGGGTATCGGTGAACTCCCGTGCCCGGTCCAGCGGGGCAAGGACGACTGCAGCCGCCCCGTCCGTGATGGGGGAGCAGTCGAAGAGGCGGAGCGGGTCGGCCACCAGGGACGACCTGATCACGGTGTCGATGGTGATCTCCTGCCGGAACTGGGCGATAGGGTTCCGCGCCCCGTTGAAATGGTTCTTCACCGCCACCTGCGCGAGCTGCTCGCGGGTGAGGGGGTAGCGGTTCATGTAATCGGTGGCGATCATGGCATAGAGGCCAGGGAAGGTCGCCCCGACAAACCCCTCCCACTCGCGGTCTGCCGCGCCGGCCAGCGCATCCACGCTCGCCCCGGAGGCAACATCGGTCATCTTCTCGACCCCGGCCGCCACCACGATCTCCTCCATGCCCGAGGCCACGGCAATGACCGCCTGCCGGAAGGATAGCCCTCCCGAAGCGCAGGCGGCCTCGACCCGGGTGGCAGGGATGTGGTGCGACGCAAGCCCGGCATAATCGGCGATGAGGGCCCCGATATGCTCCTGCTCGATGAACCGACCGGCGCTCATGTTCCCCACGTACAGCCCGCCGATCTGTTCTCCGGCAACCCCTGCATCTTCGAGGGCGAGGATGCCGGCTTCCACGAAGAGGTTGCGGAACGAGCTGTTCCACTTCTCCCCGAAGGGGGTGCACCCTGCCCCGATAACGGCAACGTCTCTCATTTCTGCATCACGATCTTTCCTTTGTACCTGGCGTACTGTGCATAGTCGACATAGACAGGGTCGGCGAGCAGCTGCTCGACACCCGGCGCAGCGTCCCGCCGGAACGCATCTGAGCCGATGGCATCGGTCACCTCGATATCGAAGGCATCGCTGCCCGCCCCCGAGCCGAACGAGGCCACGAAGATGCGGTCACCGGGCTTAGCAACATCGAGGGTTGCCGCAAGCCCTATCATCGATGACCCGCTGTAGGTGTTGCCGAGCCGTGGCACCACCAGGCCGGGCCTGATCTGTTCCGGTGAGAACCCTAGGGTCTTTGCCACCCGCTGGGGGAACTTGGCGTTCGGCTGGTGGAAGACAGCATAGGTATAGTCCTTCGGGCCTTTCCCAGCCTGCTCGAAGAGCAGCCGGGCTGCACCCTCCACGTGCCGGAAGTAACCCGGCTCCCCGGTAAACCGCCCGCCATGGCGCGGGTAGCCCTGTCCCTCGCGGCGCCAGAAGTCGGGAGTGTCGGTTGTAAAAGAGCAGGTGCGGTGGATCAGGGCGATCGGGTCATCCATGCCGATAACGTAGGCAGCCCCCCCTGCTGCGGCGGTGTATTCGAGCGCATCGCTGGGCGCACCCTGCGCCACGTCGGCCCCTATGGCAAGGCCGTACCGGATCATACCGCTCGTTGCCAGCCCCATGCAGGTCTGGATTGCCGCGGTTCCCGCCTTGCAGGCAAACTCGTAATCCGCGGCGGTCATGCAGGGGGTGGCCCCCACGGCCTCCCCGACCGTGCAGGCCGTAGGCTTGACGGCATACGGGTGTGATTCCGAACCGACGTAGACTGCTCCGATGTCGCCGGGATCGATCTCCCGCCGTGCCAGTGCGTTCCTGGCCGCTTCGACAGCAATCGTCGCCGTGTCCTCGTCGTGGCCTGGGACCGACTTTGAAAATACCCCCAGTCCTCCCGTGATATCATCGGCGTTGGCCCCCCAAACACGGGCTATCTCTTCGACCCTGATCCGGTAACGGGGGATGTATACCCCGTAGGTGATGATTCCTACCATTGTTTTTCCCTCAGGACGCGCACGATCTCCTCGGCCCGCATCGCGGTGCACAGCACGGTGATATGGTCGCGCTTGGCCATCTTCGGCACCAGCGGGTGCACCAGTTCCGGCTCGATTCCCTGGAGCACCACGCACCGGGGCTTGAACGGGGTGACCCGGATGGCCACCATGGGCGACTTGCCGGACGTCACCTCGGTGAAGATGAGGGCCCGCTCGGTGCTCCAGCCATAGAGGCGGTTGAACTCGTTTGATGAGAGCTGGGTGATAGCGTTCAGGCTGTTGATGATCGTATACCCGAAAATCGACTGGGAAAGGGAGCCGCAGACCGTCCTGCAGCCAAGCGCCCCGGCAAAGGAGCCCAGGGGGACCGGCTGCGGGTAGTCGTGGATGTCGTAGATGACATCGTCATCGATGTCTGCATAGAGGATCTTCCCGAACTTCTTGATGTACTTGCCACCGTTCGCCTCGTCGATGGAAAGGATCGTGTCCACGATCTTTCCCACCACGGCCGTCCCCGGGCTTTTCCGCCTCCCGCTCTCGTAGTCGCTGATGACCGAGGGGGAGACCTCGAGTTGTTCGGCAAGTGCTCCCTGGGGGATGTTGAAACTCATCCGCCACTTCTTCAGGGCTTTGCCCGGAGCGTCTGAAAGCGTTATCTCGCCGGCCATCTTCTCGGCCAGCTGATGACGCACATCAGATTTCATGCCATATGATGAGGGGAGGGGGGTTGATATAATTAACGAATAGGGATTCGACATTCCACGAACCCTTTGGGAGGAGAGATACCCATAAATAATAAGCATCTCAATTTTGATAAGTATGATCATGCCTGAGGATCTCCAGTGTCTCAAGGTGCTGGCCCTCATGGGTGGCCTGAACGGGCCGGTGCGGGTCTCTTCCCAGTCGCTAGGCAATGCTCTGCGCACCAGCCCGCAGACCGCCTCCCGCCGCCTCCAGGCCCTTGAACGCCAGCTGCTCCTGGCCCGTTCGGTTAGCCCGGACGGGCAGTCGATCACCATAACCAGGAGCGGGGAGGAGGAGCTCAGGCGCGAGTTCTCGGACTACTGCCGGATCTTCACCTATGAATCGGAATCCTGCTCCCTGCAGGGATCGGTCATCTCCGGCCTGGGCGAGGGAAAATACTACATGAGCCTGGACCACTACGTGGAGCAGTTCTCCCGGGCCCTGGGTTTTGTCCCGTATCCCGGTACGCTCAATATCAGGCTCCACCCCTCCAGCCTCTCCATACGCAGGCGGCTGGACCAGCGCGACTGGATCCCGATCGAGGGGTTTTCCGCCAACGAGCGCACGTTCGGAAACGCCCGCTGCCTGCCCTGCCGGTTCCGGGATACACCCTGCGGGATCGTCATCCCGGGCCGGTCACACTATCCTGATGATGTCCTGGAGATCATCGCCCCGGTCTCGCTCCGGGAAACCTACCTGCTGGTGGATTCGGATACGATAGCCGTTGAGGTTGCACCATGATACAGGACGCACTGCAGGCACTGAGGGAGGGGAAATTCATCCTCCTCTACGATTTTGACGATCGGGAAGGGGAGACGGACTTTGCCATCAGGGCAGACCGGGTCATGCCGGCCGATGTGGCGCGGATGCGCCGGGATGGCGGCGGGCTGATCTGCACGGCCATCCCCTCCCGCGCCGCAGACCGTCTCGGCCTCCCGTTCGCCACCGACCTGCTCCGGTCATGCCCCGGCATGGAAGGCATGGCCGGGCCGGTCCCCTACGACCCGAAGAACCGCTCGTCATTCTCGCTCTGGGTGAACCACCGCGATACCTGGACCGGGGTGACCGACAACGACCGTGCCCTGACCATCCGGGCTATCGCCGACCAGGTCAGCATGACCCTGAACGGTGGCGGGGAGAACTTCCATTCCCAGTTCCGGTCCCCCGGGCATGTCGCGCTCCTACGGGCGGATGAGAAGCTCCTCGACCAGCGGAGGGGCCAGACCGAGCTCTCCATCGCGCTGGCCACCATGGCCGGGATCACGCCGGCGATCACCATCTGCGAGATGCTCGACGAGCAGTCCGGCACCGCCCTCTCCAAGGCCGGTGCACAGGCATATGCCCGGAGCCATGGCCTGGTGTTCATCGAAGGATCGGAAGTGGTCGAGGCCTGGGGATCACCAACTCCCTGATCGGCATATCTTTTTTCTCGTTCCCGGCCGAACACTGGGACTGGAGCATATCGGTATGAACGCGAGAATTATCCGCGATGAATGCATCAGCTGCGGCACATGCGTCGATATATGTCCTGAATTTTTTGAACTTGGAAAAAAAGATGGCCTCTCTCAGGTCGTGGAGCAGCACCGGACCGGCGGGAAACTGGACGAGGGGTCGGTCCCTCCCGGGCTTGAGGAAGCCGTGAAGGATGCAGCCGATCTCTGCCCTGTCCAGGTCATCCTCATCGAGTAGTCCTACTTCCTGGCCAGCGCACGGAGGGCATCTTCAGGGAGCATCCGGGCGATCGAGAGCTTTGTCGGGCAGCGTCCGGGCTTGATCCCCCGGGCTTTCGCCGCTTCCTTCAGGGTCTTTAAGTCTAGCCCCTCGAGCAGCTTGCGCATTTCCTGTTCATCCATAAGCATCATGCGGGAGATATCCGCGGAAAAAAATAAAGGTTGCGGGAGATACCGCGCTCACAGTGAAAGCTGGGAGAGGGCCTCGTACACCAGTTTCCGGAAGAGCGCCGGGTCGGTCCGGTATTCCTGGACGGCACGTTCCCCGTCAGGCGTCGTGCCGAGAGCGTCGATCCGGTCGAGGGTCGCTTTCGCGCAATCGATCACCCACCGGTCGCGGGTGTCCTTGTCCACCGGGGTGACCGATTCACACCGGACCGATACCAGTACCGCCCCGTCCGGAGTCTCGTACACGTTCGGTTTTCCCACCACGGCCACGAATGCCGGCGGCTCAATCCGGGCGATCTGCTGCATCGCCTCGGGCTGGTAGCTCCCGGCCATGACAAAGAAGGTCCCGGTCGGGTCTATCACCCGTGCCCGGTAGAAGAGGTTCTGGTCGCCCTGTTTCTTCTTCTCGGTGAGGGTGCCCACCAGGAAGACGCGGTTGCAGCGCTCGCCGGTAGGGAGCAGGACGTACGTGGGACTTTTCTCGTCATCCCCCTCCCGGAAGTGGATCCTGCTCTCCCGGATCTCCCCGGCAAAGACCCTCCGGGCCGGCTCCCGCTCAAAATCGCGGCGGGAAAAACCGCCCCGTGCCATTGCAGCCATCAGGACGGACCCCCGGCGCGGTTCAGGAGTGCCGCGGTCTCTTCAGGATCGAACCTGAGAGGCTCGCAGGAATTCACCAGCATGCGGGAATCGATCTCCCTGCCGCTGCAGATCAGGTAGCGGCCGAGGATGCGGTCCCGGAACCGGAGGAAGACCTCGTCCATCCCCAGGGGATTGTTCTCGGCGAGTTCCTTTGCCTGCTCCATGGACATCCCGGTCAGCTGCTCGGTCACCTCCCGCTGGATGAGGATCTCCCTGGTCACTTTCCCATCGTCGAGCCAGCCCTTGATCCGGAGGTCGTAGAGGAATCCCGGCTGGATCTCGTGGACCGGGCAGTAGTTCTGCCGGGAGAGGACGCGGTTGCACCCTTCGACCGGGCACCGCTTGATCAGGCCGGAACCCGGCGCGATGTGGACGAGCGCTCCGGCAAAGCGGCTATCTCCGCTGATTACCGGGATGTCGCCTTCTTCGGGGACCACGGTTGCGGAATTCAGGTTGAGCGAGTAGCGACCGGAATACTCGTCGACCATGGCATAGTAGAGGGAGTATACCGTCCCCGGGGTGAGCCGTTCTTTGCCCTCCTCTTTCCAGATGACGAACCTGACCGTCCCGCTCTGGTCGGCAAGCAGCCCGTTCTGGAGCATCCGGTCATGGGTGACATCCCATTCCTGGATCACCTTGGCCTTCACGCTCCCGATGCCGGGAATGAGATCGGCGATGGGGGTGACCGCGGGGGCAAGGATCGTGTCCCGGGATATCTCCCGGATGACCGTTCCGGAATGGATCTTCAGGTTGATCGAGCCCCGGTACTCATCGACCACCGCGGACTCGAACCGGTACCATTTTCCGTCTTCGAGGCGCGGTGCATTCGCCTTGGCCCAGACCACGAAACGGATGGCTCCTGTTGAATCAGCGAGGATGCCGCTCTGGGCAATGGCAGGCGAGGGGGTGGTGGTGAGGGAGACGACTTTCGCCTCCACGGTGGTCCACTCCCCCGGGAGCAGCGCGTTCAGGTTCTTCTCCTCGCCGCCCGGGGTCCCAAGCCCGTTGAGGGAGAATTCCCTGGCAAGCTCGTTTACCACCGATCGTTCTGCCTCTGCCGGGGGGACGCCGAACTCTTCAACGAGACGGCGGAGTTTTCCGGCGATCTTTACAGGGTCGGCCTCGTGGCCTTTTGCTTTCACGTTCAGGGAGATTCTGGTTGCGGTATCGGAATAGTCCATACTCTTACATCTCCGTACAGAGTTGGCCTGCAGTACCCTGATAAAGGGTGCGGGCGGATGGTGAAACTGTCTCACAGCTGCAGGTTTAAGTACCTGTATTTTCAAACAGGTGGGGTATGGAAATAACTGCAGACAGCACGATTTACGACCTCCTGAAAGAAAAGCCGGAAGCGGCAGAAGTGCTCTTCAAGTTCGGAATGGGCTGTGTCGGATGTGCTATTGCCCGCGGAGAGACGATTCGCGAGGCGGCGATGGTCCACGGCATTCCCCTGGAAGAGCTCACCACTGCACTGGGCATCCCGGCATAATTCCCCTTCTTTTCCCCACCTTTCCGGAGTATTGCCGTCACTGAAAAGACGCGGCAGGGCCCCTGGCAGCCTCAGGGCGATGAGCGGCCCTGTCCCTGTATCCGCTTCTTCCGGGCTTTGAGTTCCCGGAGCGATGCTTCGGGATTCCGCAGCAGGTAATCGGCGATCTCCGGTTCGTGCAGGAGCGTGCAGGAGGCACAGTTCCAGACCATTCCGTTCATGGCCGAGCTCTCAACCCACAACCCGAGCGATTCGTCACCGCAGGGGTAGAAGGGGCAGTAGCAGAAGTCGCACCGCTGACCTGCGAAGTGACAGGGGTAATACGGGCAGTTCTCCGCCTGCCACTCCACCCAGTGCTCACCGCCGTACCTGGAGAAGATGAAGAAGGAGGGGGAATCCCGCACCACCTTTCCTTCGTGCCGTTTCATGGCTGCGGCCACGCCGAAGCTGACCGTTTCCCGTATCCGCCTTCCGACCGCGGTGACCGGTCCGGCGTACTGGTGCACCGGGTCGCCTTCCGATGCAACGATGACCGCATCGGTAGGCGTCCCGGTCAGGCCGTAGCCGTTCTGTTCGAGCGAGAGGACCTTGGCCTCAGTGGCGGTGATGATCGACCCGAGCAGGGCGGCATCGGTCATCCCCTCCCTGCTGGTGATGATGATATTGATGGTCCCGGGACCGCCTTCATCGTGGTTCCTGATCCCGGCGGTGATGAAGGCGGTGATAAAATCGTACTGGAAGACACAGAGGTTCTTCATCTCCACGGCGGTCATCAGCCCGTAGAAGTCCGGCGGGAGACCATTGCGGGCGATGATCGTCATGAGATCGCGGCCCGGGTCGCGGTGGTCCCAGGAGGGAGGGACGGAATGGTTCAGGAGCGTGCTGACCGTTCCTATCCCGCCATCGATTCCCGTGCTTGCCGCTCTGAAACGTCCCCGGATGATGAGGGTCCCGTCCCGGAGGTAATACCTCATGCTATGGTGTAGCGTGTCCGGTCCTTGAGCTCCTGCTGTTTCCCGGCATTCCACCCCGATACTTCCTGGAGGTACCCGGTCACCCGGCTGATCTGGACCACGTCATGGCACCCGCACTCCGGGCAGACCGGCTCGCCGCAGAGCGGGCAGTACTCGATCCCGGAGATGATATCGTGGGAGCAGTGGCAGTGGTCGAGGGGGCACATGATCACCAGGTGTTCATCGCCGCAGCTGGGGCAGGGGGTGGTATCGACAACGAGGTGGCAGGTATGGCACTTGTAGCGCCGCTCTTCAGGAGGGATATCGGCGAGGCGCTTATATTTTTGTGCAAGGCTCCTCTGGTCTTGTGTCCATTGCATACAGTAAAATGTTCCATTTCCGATTTAAACTTTGGGAATGGGTCAAAGTAAAAAAAAAGGTTCTGTTCCGCCTCAGCTGACTCATAGGGATCGTCACCGGATCAGGTCCAGGTCTCTCATCATCGGCGGAGGGGTGCATACTGCCCAGCGGCTGCTGCCGGATCAGGGGCCTCGTAGATCTGCCTGCCGACAATAATGCCGTCCACGAGCCCGGCAAGTCTGCCGGCATCGCCGCCCTGGGCACCGACCCCGGGTGCATAGATCTTCTTATTCCCGACGATCTGCCGGAGCACCACGACCCGGTCCGGGCGGGTGGCCGGGGCGATTATCCCGTCCGCGCCCATACCGGCGGCAAGCGCGGCGATGCGCTCCGCGGTGCCGCCGTGGAAGAACTCTTCTGCCCCGGGATGGCTCATCTCGGCCACCACGTAGCATTCCCCCCCGGCGGCATGGGCCTCCCCGATACAGGCCCGGACCGAATCGCTGCCGGTGAAGCCATGGCAGATGACCGCGGAAAACCCGTGGGCAAAGACCTGCCGGGCAATAAGGCGTGCGGTGTTGGGAATATCGGCCACCTTGAAGTCGGCGATGAGCGGCAGGCCGAAAGTTGCAAGGTACCGGACAAACGGGAGGCCGGTGGAGAGGATGAGGGGGTAGCCGACCTTGATGGCATCGATATGCGGGGCACACAGCCCGGCAACCCGGAGCGCCTCCCCCCGGCTCCCGACATCCAGGGCAAGGATCAGCTCGGTCATCGTGCCATCCGCTCCAGGACCGCCGCTACCAGGACCGGCAGGGTGATGGTCGCATCGCCGTACACGGTCACCGCCGCCGCATCCCTGGCAACCTTGCCCCATGACCGGGCCTCGTCAAGAGTCGCGCCGGAGAGCCCCCCGAGGTCGGGCCGGTCACCGGTCAGCTGGACGGCATATGTAAAACCGATCGGGGTCATCAGCATGCTCTGGAGGATGAAGTTCTTCGGCACACCGCCGCCCACCAGCAGTGCTCCGGCCCGCTCCGCCGAGAAACAGGTGTCGAGCAGCGCCTTCATGTCGAGAAACGCGTCGACCGAGATTCTGCCGGCCTGGGAGTAGAGCCAGCACTGGAGCCCGATCATCGAGTCTGCCACTGCCGGGCAGTATACCGGGACCCCGTTCTGGGCAGCGGTGGCCAGGATGCCGCGGTCGAGCCGGCGGCCGATCAGGGACAGGAGTTCGCAGATCGGGTAGGTTACGCCCGGTTCGAACAGGGCCAGGCTTTCCTGGATGAACTCCTCGAAGGCGATGAAGGCATCGCTGGGAAGGAACACGTCGTAGATGCGGTTGATGTCCTCGTTCCGGAGCTCGATGTCGGAACATACTGCCGAACCGTGGTAGTGCCGGCACCCCAGGGCCTCGATGATATCATGGGTCAGGTTTGCGCCCGTGCTCACCAGGATATCGATGTGCCCGGCTGCAATCAGGTCGCTCACGATCATCCCCATGCCGGCCGGGACCATCGCCCCGGCCAGCCCGAAAAACTTCGTGGTGCCCGGGTCCCGCAGCATTTGTTCGTAGATATCGGCCGCCCGCGCCAGTGCCCCGCCGTTGTACGCTCCTGCCCGGGAGAGCTGCATCACAAGGTCGTTCACGCTCATCCCGGGACGGATCCTGACCTGCTCGACCGGGTCCCCGCACTCCATGTGAGGAGTATAGGATGTCTGAGGGGTTATAACTGCGTTCCTCCGGGCCAGGGGAAGTCCGGGGGCCCCCGCACCAGCGGCCGGGCGAGGTGGCGGCGGGCAGACGGCGGGACTTCGTACCAGCCGCACGTGATCCCCCGCTCGATGGCGGTCTGTTCCGGCTTCCGCGACCGGCTGCCGCACTCCCGGCACTTGTATCCTTTCCCGGTGCCCGCGCTGGTCATCCGTTTTCCGCAGGTGGCGCACCGTGGCGGCCGGGTCCGGACCACCTGTGCAACAGTGCTGACGAGGATCTTCTCCAGGTTGATACTTTCCCGCTTGTAGCTCCCGGCAACGGTGACCCTGTCGCCAGGAAGAAGGAGCCTGACGGTATCGCGAAACCCCCTGGTGGGCTCGTAGGCCATGCAGCGCACCGATCTTCCGCCGTCACCGAGAAAGAAGGAGACATGGCCCCCGATCCCGGTGACGGGAGGCGATGTAACCGTGCCGCTGAGCAGGTAGGAACGGCCTTCTCTTAGGTGCCCGATCCGGCCGGGAACGAGGTGGGCATCGGTCCCCTGGTTGGTGCAAAAGACCTGCTCGAAGGCAGGCAGCTCGGACAGGACGTATCCCCTGGCCCTTGTAACCCAGTCCGGGGACGCTCCACGGATTCCGAAGAGCACCGGGTCAGGGGTATGGGGCACGCAGACCACCAGGTCGTTTTCCCGGTCGACCGAGTCCCAGGTGTGGGGCCGGGTCTCCTGGTCAGCGACAAAGAGGCTCTGCCGGTCGACCTGTCGCGGGGTTCCCCACCGGTCCGGGGGCCGGTAAGCGAGGAGTTCCCAGGTGGAATCGTCAAAATCACAGGCAACGGCTGCTGCCGCCCCGATCAGGCCGCGCTGGTTCCTGTATCCGCGATAAAAGGCGCCACCCTCCTCGATCAGGGTGAGCGCCTCATCGATCCCGCAGAAGTCCTGCACGGCCTTGCGGTAGAACCACGACGGGAGAGGACGGTCAGCCACCACCACCCCGGGATTGGTCTCCTCGCACGACAGGTCGGCAAGCTCATCGACCAGGCGGCAGGCATGGGAGAGTGCCGTACCGGGATCGCCCTCGCACTCGATGCAGACCGCGGCATTCCCACGGGTCTTGTGGGTGACGTTGGGGTTCAGGCGGACGAGGTTGATCCCCTTCACCCGCATCCCTGCATCCACCAATTGACGGGCCAGTACTGCCCCGAGGTAGGTCGTACACATCCGGGCCGGGGAGTCCGTATCGTCGATGCCGATCCGCATCCTGCACTATTATTTATAATGCGGGGCGCTATATCCATTCTCAAAGGAGAAATGTCACAGGATCGCCTCCTCCAGATGGTCATCTCTGTCCTGCTCATGGCCCGGTTCCGCGTCTCGGAACGCTTCTCCATGCGGCCGCGGAGTTTCGATCTAATCGCCAGCAACCCCGAGACCATCCTCGTCATCAAGGTCGTCTCGCATATAGACGGCGTGAGCGAAGAGACCGCCCGTGACCTAGACCAGATCTCTTTACACCTGAAGGGCTCGCCCCTTATCATCGGGGAGCGGGCGCGGGATTCCGAGCTTGAACGCGGCGCGGTCTACGTGCGGTATGGTATCTATGCAGTCAGCGTCGCGACCCTCTACGATGCCCTGGTCGAGCAGGTACCTCCACTGGTCTACGCTTCTCCAGGCGGCCTTTACGTCAACATCAACGGCGAAGTGCTCCGCGAGGAACGCGAGCGGCGAAACCTCTCGCTCGGAGACCTCGGCAACCTCCTTGGGGTATCCCGGCGCACCATCAGCAAGTACGAGAGCGGGATGGGAACAACGCTCGACATCGCCATCAGGATCGAGGAGATCTTTGACACCGCCCTTGTCCGTTCCATCGACCTGATGAAGCACGAGCCGCACTTCCCGGACGAGCCTTCGCAGCAGGAAGATATCCCCATGGGGTTCCTGGAACGGATTGGCATGAAGCTCCATACCCTGCAGCGGGCTCCGTTCCAGGCCCTCATCGAGTTTTCCAACCATACCATACTGACCGGGTACGGCGAGGCGAACAAGGTGGTCAGGCGCGCTGCGCTGATCGGGAACATCTCGCAGGTGACCGGATCCCATGCAATGTGCGTGATCACGGACTACCACAAGCAGAAAAAGATCGGGAGCACGCTGGTTATCGGCGAGCAGCGCCTGCATCGGATCGCAGACGGAGATGAGCTCATCGAGATGATCGATAATTCATAATTTTTATATAGAACCACAAACCAATTTTATCGCTACAAAGTGGTGAATACCATGTCACAGCAGCTTGGAGGACAACCAATTCTTATCCTGAAAGAAGGAAGTTCACGCACCCGTGGACGCGATGCACAGGGCATGAACATCACTGCCGCAAAGGCGGTGGCAAGCGCCGTACGGACCACGCTCGGGCCGAAGGGCATGGACAAGATGCTCGTCGACACCATCGGGGATGTCGTCATCACCAACGATGGCGTCACCATCCTCAAGGAGATGGACATCGAGCACCCGGCAGCCAAGATGATGGTGGAGATCGCCAAGACCCAGGACGACGAGGTCGGAGACGGCACCACCACGGCAGTGGTCATTGCCGGCGAGCTCCTGAAGCGGGCCGAGGACCTGCTCGAGCAGGACGTTCACCCCACGGTCATCGCCCAGGGGTACCGCCAGGCGGCTGAGAAGTCCCATGAGATCCTGAACAGCATCGCCATCGCCATAAAGGGGTCCGACAGCGCCATGCTCCGGAAGATCGCCGAGACCGCCATGACCGGCAAAGGGGCGGAGGCGAACAAGGAGAAGATGTGCGAGCTCGTGGTCAAGGCGGTCACGATGGTGGCCGATGAAGACGGGACGGTCGACAAGGACAATATCAAGGTCGAGAAGAAGGTCGGCGGGTCCATCGACAACTCCGAGATCGTTGAAGGTGTCCTGGTCGACAAGGAGCGTGTCCACCCCGGCATGCCCAGGAAGGTGAAGGATGCCAGGATCCTCCTCCTGAACGCCGCGGTCGAGTTCAAGAAGACCGAGGTGGATGCCGAGATCAACATTACCAGCCCTGACCAGCTCCAGGCCTTCCTTGACGAGGAAGAGCGGATGATCAAGAACATCGTTGACAAGATCATCGAATCCGGTGCAAACGTCCTCTTCTGCCAGAAGGGAATCGACGACATCGCCCAGCACTACCTCGCCAAGGCCGGTATCTTCGCGGTCCGGCGGGTCAAGAAGAGCGATATGGAGAAGCTTGCCCGGGCAACCGGCGGAAGCCTCATCTCCAGCATCGACGCCATCAGCGGCGACGAGCTCGGGTGGGCCGGGCTCGTCGAGGAGAAGAAGGTCTCCGGTGAGGAGATGGTCTTCGTGGTGGAGTGCAAGAACCCGAAAGCGGTCTCGATCATCGTCCGCGGCGGGACCGAGCACGTGGTCGACGAGATCGAGCGCGCAGTCGAGGATGCACTCAGGGTTGTCGGCGTGGTCTTTGAAGACAAGAAACTGGTGGCAGGCGGGGGATCGCCCGAGATCGAGCTCTCGCTCCGGCTCAGGGAGTACGCGGCAAGCGTGGGCGGCCGAGCCCAGCTGGCCATCGAGGCCTTCGCCACCGCTCTCGAGATCATCCCGAGGACGCTTGCGGAGAACGCAGGGCTTGACCCGATCGACATGCTGGTCGAGCTCCGGGCCTCCCACGAGAAGGGCAAGAAGACTGTCGGACTGAACGTGTTCGAAGGCAAGGCCGAGGACATGCTCAAGGCCGGCGTTGTCGAGCCGCTCCGGGTCAAGACCCAGGCCATCGCCAGCGCTGCCGAGGCAGCGATCATGATCCTCAGGATCGATGACGTCATCGCCGCATCCAAGACCGCAGCTCCGGAAGGCATGCCCCCGGGCGGCCCTGGTGGCATGGGTGGAATGGGCGGCATGGGCGGCCCCGGCATGGACTTCTAAGGTCCCCTCAAACTCTTTTTTTTCCCCGCCCGGAACCGGGACTACTTTCTTATAGACCGATCCCCGAACTATCATACATGACGGACCGGTTCATCTTCACCAGGTACCGGACCACGTGCTACAACTGCGGGAAGGAGGCCGACCAGGTGATAAAGGCAGTCCCCTACCAGGCACAGGTCATCTGCCAGAACTGTGGCGCCACACGGATATTTGTCCCCCGGATCGAGGATGTGGCAAAAGAGGGGAGTTACACGCCGATTGGGTGCTTCGATGTCTGGCAGCTGGTCACCACCGCGGGCTGCCGGCACTGCCGGGTCACCGGCCCCCACGACATGACCATCGGGTGCAACCACTTCACCGTCCGGTGCCGCAACTGCGGCTTCACCCACTTTTACAAGTTCGACCTCGAGTATATCGGCCAGTGCCCGATCGAAGAATAAAGTCACATGGGAATGAAAATGCGGGGGGCATTTTCATTAGAAACCCCATTGACCGCTCCTGATCGGGCAGACAGGATGGAAATGCCGGGCCAGATGCCCCCCCTGATGAAAACCGAGGATGCAGGTTTAATACAAAAAAAATACCTATTTTTCTTCCCGCTCCATGGTTATCGCTTTCTTGGGGCACTCGCGGGCGCATATCCCGCAGCCCTTGCAGAAATCGAGGTCGACCTCTAGATCCTCGCTTATGGCCGCATCCGGGCAGTACATGGCACACAGGCCGCAGGCATTGCACTTCTCCCTGTCCACCACGGGCCGGAATACCCGCCAGGACCCGGTCTTCCCAGACGACCCCTGTTTGGGCCTGCTCATGGCCAGGCGCTCGCTCATGGCACCAGCTCCTGGTAGGCGGCTTTGGCCGCCCTGACGTTCCGGACATCGGTAAACATCTCAGAAATTGCCATTTTTACCGAGTCCATCGAGACTATCCCCATCTTTGCCAGTGCGCCGAGAACCGGGGTGTTCAGGATCGGGCTTCCGGCAACCACCAGGTCCAGGGAGAGGGCGATCCCGGTCAGGTCAACCGAGTAGGTGGCATGGCCGGCAACCTCTTGTGTGCCGGTCGCGTTGATGACCACCCTGCCGTCCGGCTTTAAGCCCTGGAAGACGTCCACCACGTCCATGACGCTCGTATCAAGTATCACCACCAGGTCGGGGTTCCGGATCTGGCTGTAGACCCTGATCGGGTGGTCATCGATCCGGACGTAGGAGACCACCGGGGCCCCCCGCCGCTCGGCACCGTAGAACGGGCAGGCGGTAGCGTACCTGCCGTCACGGAACGCGGCCAGCGCCAGCAGCCGTGCGGCCGTCACCCCTCCCTGGCCCCCGCGGGAATGGATCCGGACCTCATACATCGTCACTCACCCCGAACCAGTGCTCCTCGCCGGGTCTTCGCTCCCGCACGAATGAAGCGATGTCGTCAAAGGTGACTTCCTGGCCACCGAGCCCCGCGATCACGGTGTAGGGATCGATCCTGTGCTTGCTCTTCAGGCTCTGGGCCAGGATCCCGCCGAACCCAAACGAATAGTCGCGGTCGATGACCACCAGGTCGCGACCACCCAGGTCCAGGTCCGGGAACGGCCGGAACCACCGGATCCCGAGCGATCCTGCCCGTATCCCCTCATCGCGGAGCTTGTCGATGGCAACCTCGGCCTCCTTTGCCAGCGTTCCCATGGCAATCACCACCACATCGGCATCCTCGAACCTGTATTCGTGTACCGGGCCGTAAGAACGTCCGAACCGGTCTGCAAACTCCTGTTCCGTCCCGGCAATGATCCCGGCCGAGCGGCGCATGGATCGTTCGATATCCCACCGGAACCTGAAATAGTCATCCGGCCCGGTCAGCGTCCCGTACCCTGCCGGGTGCGCGGTATCGATGGCATGGGGGAGTTCCATGGGGGGGATGAAATCCCCGGGGTGCAGCGTCTCGAGGCGCTGCATGCTGTGGGAGAGGACAAACCCGTCGAGGTTGACCATGACCGGCAGCAGCACGTCATGGTGCTCGGCGATCCTGAAAGCCATGATGGTTGCATCGTAGGCTTCCTGGACGGTGCTGACATAGACCTGCAGCCACCCCGTGTCCCGCTCCTGGAGCGAGTCCGTGTGCTCCGCCCAGACGTTCCATCCCGGGCCCAGCGCACGGTTGACGTTGGCCATCACGATGGGAAGGCGGGCCCCGGCCGCCCAGTTGACCATCTCGTGCATGTACATCAGCCCGTGGGAGCTCGTGGCCGTAAACGTCCTCGCCCCGGTGACGCTGGCCCCGATGCATGCCGCCATGGCCGAGTGTTCGCTCTCGACCGGGATGTAGCGGCAGTCAAGCTCTCCCGAGGTCACGTACTCGGCGATCTGTTCCACGATCTCGGTCTGGGGGGTGATGGGGTAGGCGGCAACAACGGCCGGCCTGACCTCCTTCACGGCAGCAGCGACAGCCTTGTTGCCGGTGGCGATGGTCAGCATATGCCTTCCTCCTCCCTCTGGAGCCGCTGCGCCGTACGGTCCCGCTGGGAGATGAGGGAATCGATGGCCTGCCGGTTGATCCCCTTGAACCTCCCCTGGGGAGCCAGGTACTCCTCCAGCGGGATGGGCTTTTTCAGTGCCGCTTTCGAGACCCCGTTGATGGTGACCTTCCCGTACTCCCGTTCATAGAGGATCCACATCCCGGACTTCACGGCGAGTTTTCCCATCTCAATAGTCCTGTCGGAGGCAAACCGCCAGCCCGGAGGACAGGGGGAAAGGACGTGGATGAACGACGGTCCCCGGATGGAGAGGGCCTTCCGGACCTTTTTGAAGATATCCTGGGGGTAGGCGACACAGGCGGTCGCCATGTAGGGCGGGTTGTGGGCGGCAACGATGCTGTCAAGGTCTTTCTTGGCATGGACCTTGCCGCCCGGGGTGGTGGTGGTGCGGGCACCGGCCGGTGTCGAGCCGGAGCGCTGCATGCCGGTGTTCCCGTATGCCTCGTTGTCGTAGCAGATATACAGGAAATCGGTCTCCCGTTCGAATGCCCCTGACAGGGCCTGGATGCCGATGTCCACGGTCCCGCCGTCACCTGCATAGACGATCACGTTGGTATTCCTGCCCGCCTTCCGGAAAGCCTCGCTCATCCCGGATGCGCATGCCGCTGCCGCAGCAAAGGCCACGTTGTATACCGGGACATTCATGGCGGTATTCGGGTATATCCCCTGGATGATGCTCGTGCAGCAGGCAGGGACCACGAGAACGGTATCGGGCCCGGCCGCCTTGAGCACGTACCGCAGCGTGAGCGAGGAGGGGCACCCCGCACAGGCCGAGGTACACCGGAGAATATACTCTTCTTTTGGGATCTCGGTCATTGCAAATCCGGGAAAAAGGTTGGCTGTATACCGGTAAAAAAGGTACTATCCGGCGTATCAGGTCAGCGGCTCAAGGGTATAGCCCTGCGCCACCAGTCCTTTTTGCATGTGCAGGAGCCATCCCGGATCGCCCGCCGGCACCTGTTTTTTCAGGCTGTTCCACAGCTCTTCCAGGACGGTATCCCTGGTGATGATGGTGGCTTTTCCCACGACCTGGGCTGCTTCCGTTCCGTCCGGGCCGGTTATGACCATGGTGAGGCACCGGAAGTCCCGGCAGATGGCCGGGCGGTTCTCGTAGATGGTGCAGGAAAAAAGCCCGTCCTGGTCCCTGCGCAGGAAGGGGCACCACCCCTCCCCTGGCTTTTCTGAAAAGAGGGCGCGCTTATCCGGGTGGATGGTAACCATCATGATCTCTCCTGAGATCGCGTTCCGGACGTAGTGCTGCACCGGAGAGAGGCTCCGCTCGATCCGGATGTGCCGCCCGAGGCTGATGCAGCACTTCCCGCACCGGGTGCAGGTGAAGGTGGCCATGGCCTGTACCAGGAATTCTGCCGGTGCCGTAATCAAGGTGCAGGAAGGGGAGCCTGGCAGCGGTCCGAAAATACCGCTGCGCTTCACCTGCTCCATCCATGATGTCAACGCTGATGCATGTCGTAGAGACAAAACTGGCGTTAAAAAAGGAGAAGCCGGGTATCAGGGAAGCAGCCCGCAGATCCTCGCCATGACCGCATGGTATTCTCCCTGTTCCTGCACGAACTGCGCGGACCGGCCTCCCCCCGGGAGGGGCTCGAAGGCGATCCCGCAGTCAACCTCCCAGAGGATGAGCCCGAACGGAGGGGCGGGGGAGAGCGGGCCGGTCTCCTCGCCGTGCAACCGCCTGTCGATGGTGCCTTCGTCCCACTTCCCTCCTCCAACGAGGAGCAGGGCGGAGGCCATGTACCGGACCATGTGCCAGAGAAAGCTCTCCGCGGTCACCTCGAAGCAGAGGAGCCCGTGGTCTTCCGTTACCCGGCAGGAGAGCACGGTCCGCACCGGGTCTTTGTCTTCGATCCGGGCGAACCGGGAGAAGTCGTGCCTCCCTGCAAACCGCGATGCGGCGTTGTCCATCGCTTCCCGGTCAAGGTCGTGCCTCCCGAAGTAGTAGCGGTAGGTCCGGCTCAAAGCCCGGTACCTGGGGTGGAAACCGGGATCAACCACCGCATACCCGGTGAGCAGGATGTCCTTTGGGAGCTGCCAGGGAAGGGCGGCGATTGCCCGCTCCGGGAAAGGGGTGGAGAACGCGTAGACCTGCCACCGGGCGTGCACCCCGCGGTCGGTCCTCCCGGCAGCGAGGAACCGTGCTTCCCGGGGATCGGAAAAGAGCTCCGACCTCCGGCAGGCAGCGATGACCTCTCCATCGACCGTCCGGTCTTCGGCCTGGAGCTGCGAGCCGGCAAACCGGTCGCCGAGGTATGCGGTCCGGAAGGCGAGCCTTACCGGTGATACATCCGGCGCTTGAACTTCTTCCATGTGTTCCTGAGAGCCTGCCGGGTATAGCTCGGCAGGGGGGTCATCTTCCCGGCAGGAATGGTCTTCCCCTCCCGGATGGCCTGGAGGATCGATTCCACGGTCCGCTCGGCGTCCACCAGGGTCCGGCCAAACCCGATATAGCGGGCATTGTGGGCATCGGACCCCCCGACGCAGGGCTTGCCGATACGCCGGGCCATCCTCGCTGCCCTGATGTTTGCCGATCCCACGATGTAGCGGCTGTTGAAGACCTCGATGGCGTCCACGGCAAAGAGAGCAGCACGGAGTTTCCTGCCCACCCCGTGCCGCCAGATGTGGTAGGGGTGGGGGAGGATGAGGAGCGCTCCCTTCTGCCGGGCCAGGGCGATGGTGTCCATCACGTCCATCCCCGGGGGGATCTTCTCGGTGATCCCGAGCGCTATCAGGTGTCCCTGCCGGGTGGAGATTTCGATGCCCGGGATGATGACCAGCGGGGTGGGAACACGGAGTGCGGCCAGGGCGCCCTGGACGGTGTCATGGTCGGTGATGGCGATGGCATCGAGGCCCGCTGCTTCTGCCCGCCGGATGACCTCCTCCACGCTGCTCTCGCCGTCTTTCGAAAAACTGGTATGGACGTGCAGGTCGCAGGCGAGCATGGTCGGTTATATAATTCTCTCTTCCGGGGTATTAGAGAATCCGGTTTTTTATTGTCAACGGCAGTTTCTCATGAATGCTCGTGTAGATCCATGTGTGCATAACGCGCACTGCCCCAGGTGAGCGAAGAAAGAAGGCGGAGGCAGGATGCCCTGAAAATCCACCCCCCGAATCTAACAATGATGTAATCGGGCGCCTGCCTGACATGGTCTCCGGTAATGGACCGCTTACCCCAGATGAAATTCGTGCCGTTCAGGAAAGTCCCGAGGATATCCGGGCAGGCAGGATGTATTCGCACGATGGTGTGAAGCGGGAGCTCGGGGATAGGATAAATGCCCTATACCCTCCGCTATACTGCCACGAGTCCTCCGAGACCTTGAGGCTCTCACCCGGCAGGGACCGGGAGAGGATCACCCGATCGCCCGAATCGCTTACCACTGGTGGAACGGTCCTGGTGCATTCCCGTTGGATGGTGTTTCGCTCCGGTCTCTCCGGGCTGGCAAATACACGGTCCTCTTTGCTATCCTCAGGCGAACCCTTGTTGTCGGAATTGGTCACCGGAGGAATATCTACCATCGGATTTGAGGAGATCTTCCCGTGGCCTGAGTGAGGGTATAAATTCCCTGGCTTTCAATACTCTCCTTTATTATGCGCCTCCTCCTCCCCACCGGTACGGCGACCGCCTCCATCGTGAGAAAAGCGGCCGAAGGGATGGATGCCGACGTGGTGGTGACCGGCGAAATCGCCTCGTTCCTGGTCCCGGAGCAGCTGAGGGAACTGGTCCTGGGGAGGGACTACGACCTGGTGCTGGTCTCCGGTATGAGCACCGCGTCGTTTGACGACATTGAAAAGGAGACCGGGGTCCCGGTCTACCGCGGGCCACGCCACGCCGCCGACCTGGAACTCATCCTCCCGCTGCTTTCCACCGTGACCCTCTCCCGCACCGTGCCGGCCGACGAGCTGCTCATCGAACGCCGGCGGGATGAGGCGATGCGGAAGGTCATGGAGCGGGAAACGGGAGCGGAATTCGATTACCTCATCCGGGGGATGAAGATCGGAGGCACCTCGCGGATGAAGGTCCTTGCCGAGGTCATGGACGCCCACCGGGAGCCGGATATCGCTGGCCGGGTGAAGGAGTATTTCTCCGCGGGTGCGGACATCGTCGACCTCGGGTTCGGTTTCGATGCCGTTCCCGCGGATGTGGAACGGGTGTTTGATACACTTTCGGAAGTAACCGGGCCGCTCGCGGTGGATACCCAGGACCCGGCCCTTATCGCTGCGGCACTCGGACGGGCTGACCTCGTGCTGAGCCTGCAGGAGAAGAACATTCCGGAAATCGGGAGCCTCCTTGCGGAGCAGGGGACCGGTGCCGTGGTGGTCCCTGGAGAGCGATCGCTTGCCGAGAACATCCGGGCAGCGGAAGAGGCCGGCATCTCCTGCATCATCGCCGACCCGCTGCTCCCGCCCGCAGGGTCGGGACTGGTGGAGGCTCTCGGGAATTTTTCAGCGGTAGGATACCCGCTCTTCTTCGGTGCCGGCAACGTGGTCGAGCTCCTGGATGCCGATTCCATCGGGGCGAATGCATTGCTGGCCGGCATGGCAATGGAGGTGAACGCCGCGGTCATCTTTACAAGCGAGCACAGCGACAAGACCAGGGGATCGATAGCGGAGATGCGGCGGGCAACGGAGATGATGGTGCTTTCCCTCGGCAGGCCGTACCCGAAAGATCTCGGCATCGACCTCCTGGTAATCAAGGAGAAGCGGCGGCGGAGGGAGCCGCCGGTTGAGTACGCGAGCCTCGTCCCGGTTGTGCCCATGCCGCGGGAGATTTGCTATGATCCCTGCGGTAACTTCCGGATCGGGGTCGAGGGAAATGAGATCGTGGCGGTCGTACACGGGAAGGCTTACCGGGGCACTTCGTGGGCGGACCTGTTCCACACCATCCAGGAGAACGGGGACGTCTCGCTCCTTGACCATGCCGCGTACCTGGGTGCCGAGCTGTTCAAGGCCGGGCTGGCGATCCGCTTCGGACGGAGCTTCGAGCAGGACGGGCCGTTCTAGGGAAAGGCCCGGGTTGATCACGCGGCAGTTTCCGGTATCCTGCGCTACCCTCGTCCCGTGCCCGCCTTCCGTGTCCGGGAAGCCGTTCAACCGTTTGTGGTTTCTCACGACCCCTAGTTTAATTTCCATTCTTACCAAATGAAGAAGAACAGGATGCAGATACGGGGCATACGAAAGGATCTCCTCATCCTCCTGCTGCAGGTCGGCAAAGAGCAGCACCCGAACGAGTACGCCGGCCTGCTGCGGGAGAAGGACGGGATCATCGAGGAACTGAACCTCCTTCCCGGGACCACCAGTACCGGGGTCTCGGCGAGCCTGTACCTCGACATGATGCCGCTTGACACCCACCTTGCCGGGAGCGTCCACTCACATCCAAACGGCGTGCTCATCCCCTCGGATGCCGACCTCTCTTTCTTCCCCCGTACCGGGAGCTATCACCTCATCGTCGGCTTCCCTTACAACGAGGGGGACTGGGCCTGCTTCCGGGCCAACGGGACTCCGGTAGAGCTCGAGGTGGTGGGATGAGACGGGTGGTCGCGACCGGGACGTTTGATCTACTCCATACCGGGCACCTGTACTACCTCGAAGAGTCGCGGCGACTCGGCGACGTGCTGTACGTGATCGTTGCCCGGGACGCGAACGTGAAGCACAAGCCCCGGCCGATCGTCCCTGAGGATCAGCGGCTGAAGATGGTCGCCTCCCTAAAGCCGGTCGACCATGCCGTTCTCGGTGACCTCCACGACATGTTCCGGCCGATCCGGGAGATCCGGCCGGCGGTCATCACCATCGGGTTCAACCAGCACTTCAACGAGGAGAAGCTCCGGAAGGAACTGGCGGCACAGGGCATTTCTGCCGAGGTGGTCAGGATCGGGAAGTATGCCGGCGACACTTACTGCAGCTCGAGCCTGATCATCAGGCAGGTGCTCGAGCGGTACCGGGACGGGAATCAATAAAAACCCGGGTGAGCTTCGCAATATCCGATCCGCTGAAGATGGAATGGTACTGATCCCCGGTTCTCCCTTTCCGGACCAGGATCCCGCCTCCCATATCGGGGAGAGTGTACTCTTTACAGATCCGGTATCCGAACCAGTGCCCAATCCCAACATCACACTCCCGGGTAGAAGGGGCACTTCTCCTTCAGGCACTCCGCGTTCCTGGTGCTGAACCGGCAACGGATGATCCTTGGCATGGGCAGTCTGATGTGCATTTCCTCGTCCAGGAACCTGACCGCTGACTGGAGCGCGAGGAAGGTGTTTCGCTTGCAGCAGCGCGGGCCGCCATGCAGTGCGATCTCCCCAAGCGTGCGGGCCGTGACCAGGTTCGAGAGCCGCCACTCTTCCTGGGAAAGCGGTGTTGCCCCGGTGACCACGCTCACGAAGATACCGGTTCCCACCGCCGCCCCGCAGTCGCCCATCATCCCGCAGAAACCCCCCTTCACCAGCTCCGCTCGCCTACGGGCTGCCTTGATGCACCGCTCCTTCCGGTCCTGCTGACCGGAGTGGTTGTAGAGCGCTGCGATTAACACCGCCGGGACCAGGAAATGGTGTTCAGGGCCATGCATCTTGATGGCCGGACTTTCCAGGAGCGGTTCGGCGATGACGAAGGGGTTGTCCGATGTGCTCCGGATGGTGGTGGACTCGATCAGGTCATCGGCACCCATCCTGTGGCAGCGGTCGCAGACGTAATGGCCATTCACGCACCGGGAGAAGGAGAGGTGTTTTTCTTTGCAGAACAGGCATTCCATCTCCTCCGGCTCAGTAAAGTATTCGATGGGGGCGCCGCAGATGAGGCAGCCGGTGGCAGGAGAGGGCATGAGGGAGTAATAAGTTACAGAGTGAATAAGGATATCCCAACATCTATCTTTCACATGGTGAGCGAAGCATTTTATTTAGTTTTTTTTTAAAAAAAAATTCGTTGATCCCGATACCTTGAAGTTATTCCGTTCTCTTCCGGTTGGCTAATCGATCATTGATTTGTATGAATTAACTGAGATGCCGTCTTCTTCCCAAGAAAATGAATTGCTTTTCGTTATTCCTGATGTTCTGAGCTGAGCTATGAGGAATCAATCAGCTGTTCAAACAATCAGGAACAATATGATGCCTTCTTCTGTCCCGGAAAATGAACAACGACTATAACGGAAGAAATCGCATAGTCACATACGCCCCTGCGGGAGGCATAAAGATCTGTTCCGAATCATCGACAGTGGTTGAAGGTGGAACGTAATCCATGGCACATAAAAAGGCATTCATCACGGGAATAACCGGCCAGGACGGGTCGTACCTGGCCGAGCTCCTGTTATCCAAAGGATATGAAGTACATGGCCTCATCCGACGATCATCGACCTTTAATACCAGCCGGATCGATCATATTTACGTCGATCCCCATGTGAGGGGTGCCCAGCTCTTCCTCCACTACGGGGACCTTTCAGACAACGAGATGATCTCCAATGTCATCTACAACATTTGCCCCGATGAGATCTACCATCTCGGGGCGCAGAGCCATGTCCGGGTAAGTTTTGACACTCCCGAATACACCGGAAACGTAACCGGAATCGGGACAACCCGTCTCCTCGAATGCATCCGGTACCAGTGCGCGACCGGGATCAGATTCTACCAGGCTTCCTCGAGCGAGATGTTCGGGTCTGCACCACCTCCCCAGAGTGAAACAACCCCGTTCCAGCCCCGGAGCCCCTACGCCTGCGCCAAGCTGTATGCCTTCTGGATGACCCGGAACTACCGGGAAGGATACCAACTCTTCGCCTCGAACGGCATCCTCTTCAACCACGAATCGCCGCGAAGGGGGGAAACGTTTGTCACCCGGAAGATAACCAGGGCGATTGCCCGGATCCTCGGGGGAAAGGATCGGTACCTGTATCTCGGCAACCTCGATGCACGACGTGATTGGGGCTATGCCCCCGAATACGTGGAGTGCATGTGGAAGATTCTCCAGCAGGACACTCCCGGTGACTTCGTGATCGGGACTGGCGAGACTCATTCGGTGAAGGAGTTCCTCGAGGCGGCATTCGCCTATACCGGTCTGAATGTTGAGGAGCATGTCCGCATCGATCACCGCTACTTCCGGCCAACCGAAGTGGAGGTATTGATCGCCGATCCTTCGCGTGCGGAAACGGTGCTCCAATGGAAACCCCGGATCAGGTTCCCCGAGCTCGTGAAGATCATGGTTGACGCCGATCTCAGGATTGCCGGGATAAACCCGCCCGGAGAAGGCGATGAAATCCTCGCCCGCATATATCCTGACCGGTGGTGGAAGTCCGATTAGCCGGGGAGGTTTTAAAATGAACTACTGGGATGGAAAGCGAATCCTGATCACGGGTGGGGCAGGTTTTCTTGGGTCGCATCTTGTAGAGGAGCTCCGGAGGAGGGGGGTTCGTGATTCCCAGATCCGGATACCCCGGAGCAGGGATGCCGACCTCCGGAGACGTGAGGATTGTGACCGGGTCGTGGCCGGGCAGGATCTCGTCATCCACCTGGCAGCTACGGTGGGGGGGATCGGCTTTAACCGGGACAACCCGGCGGTTCTCTTCTATGACAATGCCCTCATGGGCATCCATGTCATCGAGGCCGCCCGCCTGGAAGGGGTTGAAAAATGCGTGGTTATCGGCACGATCTGTGCCTATCCCAAGTTCACCCCGGTGCCGTTCCGCGAGGAAGATCTCTGGAACGGGTATCCCGAGGAGACGAATGCGCCCTACGGTCTTGCCAAGAAGATGCTCCTCGTCCAGGCGCAGACGTATCGCGAGCAGTACGGGTTCAATGCCATCTACCTCCTCCCGGTCAACCTGTACGGGCCGCGGGACAATTTCGACCCGGCAGTCTCGCATGTCATCCCGGCCCTCATCCGGAAATTTGTCGAGGCAGTGGATGAAGGTAAGGAGAGCGTGGAGGTCTGGGGGACCGGGTCGGTATCACGGGAGTTCATCTACGTGAAGGATGCCGCCCGGGGAATCGCCATGGCCACCGAATCCTATAACGGTCCAGAACCGGTGAACCTCGGGTCCGGGAAGGAGATCAGGATCAGGGACCTGGTGGATCTCATTGCCGAGCTGACCGGATTTGATGGAAACATCGCCTGGGATACATCAAAGCCCGACGGCCAGCCCCGGAGGTGTCTTGATACCTCGCGGGCGAAGCGGGAGTTCGGGTTCGAAGCGGCGATGGAGTTTCGCGAGGGACTGGAAGAGACCATCGCATGGTACAGGGAGATCCGGAAGCAGAACCCGGCGTGACCCACAGGGAATGCCTTTTTCCCTGTGAAGACCGGAGATTTTCAATCGGACAGATCAGGACTTGAAGGTGTGACTAAATCGTTCAGTGCAAGCTCTTGCGATCCATTCCGAATCGATTGTATCGGTCCTCTTCCACGGTATCCACTTGATGTGGTAGGCATTCGCAACGATCGTCTCAACGCTTACCTGCAAGGCGTCGTAAAGAGGAATTCAGTAATCTCCCATCGATTCAAATGCCATAACCTCGTATTGTTCCGCAAGGATCCATTCCCGCAATTGAAGAAGATGTTCCAGTGGATTTGGAATTTTCTCGGTTTTCTTCTCCTTGCTCCGGTATAGAGCCGTCCTAACGAGACATTTCTTGTGAACGTTTTTCCCGCCAACTTCACTTCGTGATCTCCTCATATTTACCTCGTGTGGACAGAATGATTACTCGGAGGCCACTTTGTAATCCGCGCTCTCGGGCGCACTTCGGTGTTCGATGAGTCATGCTAGGCTGGTTTTTGTAACAGGATCCAAGTCCTGAAAGACAAACAGCCTTCACCGCTCATAAAAGAAGATCTTGCACAAGGTTAGATTTTCTTCACTTCGGTGCTAAGCTCCAACTTCATGAAAGTTTTTTATTGATATTGATAACTTTTTCACCATGGTCCAACAACGGCAATATCCCCAGCCTGTCCGATAAAGGCAACCCGATCGATCCCCTGACCATCCCACACGAAGTTCCCGCTGTAGTCGAGGACCCAGAGGCCATCCCGGAAGATGCCGATCTTATCGGTACCATCACTGTTCCAATCTCCAACAACGGCAATATCCCCAGCCTGTCCGATAAAGGCAACCCGATCGATCCCCGGACCATCCCACACGAAGTTCCCGCTGTAGTCGAGGACCCAGAGGCCATCCCGGAAGATGCCGATCTTATCGGTACCATCACTGTTCCAATCTCCAACAACGGCAATATCGCCTGCCTGGCCGATACAGGCAACCTGATCGATTCCCGGACCATCCCACACGAAGTTCCCGTTGTAATCGAGGACCCAGAGGCCGTCCCGGAAGATGCCGATCTTATCGGTACCATCTCCGTTCCAATCTCCGATAACGGGAACATCACCAGCCTGTCCGATCCAGGCAACCCGATCGATCCCCGGACCATCCCACACGAAGTTCCCGTTGTAATCGAGGACCCAGAGACCGTCCCGGAAGATGCCGATCTTATCGGTACCATCTCCGTTCCAATCTCCGATAACGGGAACATCGCCAGCCTGTCCGATAAAGGCAACCCGATCGATCCCCGGACCATCCCACACGAAGTTCCCGTTGTAATCGAGGACCCAGAGACCGTCCCGGAAGATGCCGATCTTATCGGTACCATCTCCGTTCCAATCTCCGATAACGGGAACATCACCAGCCTGTCCGATAAAGGCAACCCGATCGATCCCCGGACCATCCCACAGGTAGTTCCCGTTGTAGTCCAGAACCCAGAGGCCGTCCCGGAAGATGCCGATCTTTGGATAAACCTGCTGTGGTAGTGTTACTTTCACAAAATCCATTGTTGCATGCCAGCCGGTATATCGTGCCCCGCCAAGGAATCTCAAAGATCCATAGGCAGCTCCGGTTCCGACCAGGTTGAAACCGTACACGGTTGGTGTAGGATACCCGGGATCGCTCGTGAGGCCGTCGAGGATGATTCTCCGGTGCCCCCAGCTCGAGGCTGCATCGTCCCAGACCAGATCATGGACGATCATGTTTGCCACAGTGTCTGCATCGAGATCCGGATAGCCGAACGAAATGCACTCCCCCCAGGCAAGCCAGGGTATTCCTGCGGCAGTGAGGCGGGTTCCCAGGTTCGGTTCTCCGGGAATGGTGTGGCCGCCATAATCCGAGCTGATCATCAATAGCGTGTGGTTCCTGGCCACCGATGCAAGTGTTTCGTTATAGGTATAGGGACGAAGGCCCATGTTTACCCGCTCGACATTGATATAGTACGCAATGGCGGCTTCGATCATGGTCTCTTTCGAAAGGGCTGTTGGTTCTGCAAAAGCGGGTGTTTCAGCGGACAAAGGGAATTCTGCGGCGGCATCATACGATGGAAAAAACAGTGCAGCTTCTGTTTCGACCATCGTCTCGGGTGTGGGTGCTGAATCCATCGGAACGGCCGGTTCCGTTGCCAGTGCCGGTTCATTTGAAATCGATCCCCACAGGGAGTCCGGAGTCGCATTATCGGCATAGCCTTCCTGTTCCATGCGTAAGATCCCGGAATCAGGAGGGGTCAGGTTATCTGCCCAGACTGGTACGGAACAAACGAATACCAGGATAACCAGAACTGCAGAGATTATTTTGAACGTCATACGAATGTGCCAGGTACAGTTTCAGAAGTGCCTCGTCTTGATATTTTCCGGCATTCAGGTTCATCGGACATATGAAGAGTAACCGGATAAACCTAAAATGGTTTCTTTTAGAACTGGTATTGACCATCTCCACGACACGCAGAACCGAACAAAAAATGGACAAGCTGGGAATAACTCCGGTTCAGCGTGTTGGAGAATAATTCCATATCCTCCTTATCTCGTGTGTTTTTCTCGATCGAATGTTTTTATGTTCTTCAGTAGAGCAGCGGACCACCCCTCCAGCGATTCGCCCATATCAGCAAAGTGCCTAATCTCTCTCGAAAGCCCCACCCCACCTTCAAAAAATGCATATATAGCGATACGATACCATATTGTATTATGAAGGGGATTATTCTGGCTGGGGGATTCGGTACCCGTCTTTATCCGCTAACCAGGGGTGTATCGAAACACCTGCTCCCGGTGTATGACAAACCGCTCATCTATTATCCTCTTTCAGTGCTGATGCTTGCCGGGATCCGCGAAATCCTGATCATATCGACACCCCGCGATATCCCCGCATATGAAGAACTGCTGGGAGATGGAAGCCGGCTCGGAATTAAGTTCTCATATGCTGTCCAGGAAAATCCCGGAGGACTGGCGGAGGCGTTCATCATCGGTGAAAAATTCATCGGGAGGGACAAGGTTGCCCTGATCCTCGGAGATAACATCTTTTACGGGCAGCATTTCAGCGCACTACTCCGGGATGCAGTGCAGCTGGACAGCGGGGCACTGATATTCGGGTACTACGTGAAAGACCCCCGTGCCTACGGGGTCGTGGAATTCGATTCCCGGGGAGAACCGGTATCCATTGAGGAAAAACCCCAAAAACCGCGGTCGAATTACGCGATACCAGGACTCTATTTCTATGATAACGAGGTGGTCAGGATCGCGAAGACGATCACCCCTTCAAAAAGGGGCGAATTGGAGATTACCGATGTAAATAAGGAGTACCTGAAAAAGGGAGCCCTGAAGGTGATACCGCTTGGCAGAGGCATGGCATGGCTGGATGCAGGTACCCACCGCTCACTGCTTGAGGCATCCAATTTCATCGAAGCGATCCAGAAGAGACAGGGCCTTTATATCGCCTGTATCGAGGAAATTGCTTTTAACCTGGGATATATCACGAGGCACCAGCTCAAAGACCTGGCTGAAAGCATGAATAATACGGAATATGGAAGCTATTTAAGTGAACTTGCCGGAAGTGATACGTGATTGATGAGGGATCATGAGGGATACACTCCTCTTCCAGGAAAGGATGTGTATGTTCATGACTGATGCCATCCATTAACCGGAAAGGATGAGTGAGAATGTATGACGGATAAATTCAGGAAGATCCCTACTGACCTTGACGGTGTCACACTCATCGAGCCTGTTGTCCTTAGCGATGGCCGCGGATTTTTTTTCGAGTCCTACAACAAGAGGGAGTTCGAAAAGATTGGGATCTATACCGAATATGTCCAGGATAATCACTCTGCTTCTGAAAAGGGTGTGATTCGGGGGCTGCATTTCCAGAAAAAGCATCCTCAGGAGAAACTGGTCAGGGTTGTGAGAGGATCCATATTCGATGTGGTGGTTGATCTCAGGAGTAATTCACCAGGATTCGGGAGGTCTGCCGGGGTTACTCTGTCAGCGGCTGGGGCGACGATCCATATCCCGGCCGGGTTCGCCCACGGGTTTCTCGCCCTTGAAGAGAATACCCATGTGCTCTATAAGACCTCGGAGTTCTATTACCCGGAACATGATGCAGGCATCCTGTGGAACGACCCGCAATTGAAAATTCACTGGCCGCTAGAGGAATATGGCATCCAGAAGCCGATCGTTTCGGAAAAAGACCGGCAACTGCCACGACTGAGTGAAATTGAGCCTCCTTTTACTTTCGGAGGGAATCAGCCTTGAAAATCCTGGTCACTGGAGCGAGGGGACAGCTGGGGCAGGATATCGTCCGGGCCTGCACAAAGCGGGGATTCCCGGTCACCGCGGCGGATTCAAGAACCCTGGATATCACCGACTTTGCCTTGGTTCGAAAATACCTTCAAAACCACCCGTGGGACATACTTATCAACTGTGCCGCATACAATGCCGTCGATCAGGCAGAAAAGGACTGGAGAAACGCGTACCAGATCAATGGTCTCGGCGTGAGAAACCTTGCCTGTGCGGTCAATGAATGCAGCGGGGTCCTGGTTCACTATTCCAGCGATTATGTTTTTAATGGGGAGATGAAGAGGCCCTATACTATTTTCGACCCCCCCTCTCCTCTGAACCGTTATGGAGAAAGCAAGCTGCTGGGCGAGCAATTTGTCCGGGATCTTTCCTACCGGTTTTTCCTCATACGGGTGAGCTGGGTCTTTGGAAAAGATAATACCAACTTCGCACAGAAAGTGGTCGAATGGAGCAGGGCCTCAAAGGAATTAAAAATCGTCGATGACCAGGTGGCATCTCCCACGTATACCGCTGATCTTGCCATGGCAACCCTCGATCTCATCGGATCAGAACAATACGGACTCTATCACATCACCAACAGTGGGTACTGCTCCCGTTACGAATGGGCTTCTGCTATCCTGGATATACTTGGCTGGGACGGGACCATCATCAGGGCATCTTCTGAAGAATTTCCCCTCCCCGCAAAAAGACCCCGCTGCTCGGTGCTCGACAATTTCGGTACCCGTGAGGCGCTCGGATACGATCTTCCCGGCTGGAAGGATGCCACGGCAAGGTATCTCATGGAGAAATTTTTATCATGACCAGAAATATCCTGATTACCGGTGTTGCAGGGTTTATCGGCAGCAATTTCGTGTACCATTACCTGGACAGTCACCCTGATCGGACGGTCATCGGCTACGATAACCTGACTTATGCAGGAAATCTGGACAACCTTTCGGCCATCCCGGGGTCCCAGCGGAACCGGTTTATCTTTATCAAGGGAGACATCTGTGACCAGGACAGAGTCGAAGAGGTATTTCAGGAATACCGGATAGAAGGCGTGATCAACTTTGCTGCAGAAAGCTATGTGGACCGTTCAATCCGGGATCCAAGAGTTTTTATGAGATCAAACATCCTTGGCACCGGCGTATTGCTTGATACAGCTCTCAAATTCTGGCAGGAAAGTTCATTCAGCGATGAGGATACGAGATTCCTGCAGGTCTCAACCGATGAAGTATACGGTTCGCTCGGACCCGACGGATACTTCACCGAGGACACTCCCCTCGATCCGCACAACCCGTATTCTGCGAGCAAGGCATCCGCCGACCTTCTTGCTTCTGCGTACCATGACACCTACCGGCTTCCGGTAATCATTACCCGGTGCTCAAATAATTACGGCCCCTACCAGTTCCCTGAAAAACTGGTTCCTCTGGTAATCACCAAAGCACTGGATCACCAGCCAATCCCGGTCTATGGGGACGGGAGGCAGGTTCGGGACTGGCTCTATGTGCAAGACCATTGTATAGCTGTCGATCTCACTTATGAAAGAGGGGGTATCGGTGAGATCTATAACATCGGGGGGAATAACGAACTGGAGAATCTCGATTTGATCCGCCTGGTGCTTTCGGAGCTTTCAAGAGAAACCGGTGATTTTGAAATCAACGAAAACCTGATCCGCCATGTTGCTGACCGTCCAGGACACGACCGCAGATATGCAATAGACTCGGGAAAAATTCGCCGGGTCCTTGGATGGAATGCGGCAACACGGTTTGATGAGGGTATTAAAAAAACGATTCGCTGGTATCTGGAAAATAAGACCTGGTTGCAGAGGGTTGCCTCGGGGAATACCGGAGAAACCAGTGAATGGCCTTATAATTAGAGAACGTTTCAAGCGGTTGGTTAAATTATATCGTGAACAGATGTATATTAAATTGATATCCGACCGATTTAACAGGTTAGCTCCGAAAACTTCGTTAATCACAACACTAACAAGCGTTAGTGGATGATGATTGGTTTTTTATTCGATGCCATTTATAACCGTTAAGGATAGTAGTGAGTTTATCTAAAAATGTTTGGTTTCTTCGCGGGACCTGCGGAACGTCGGGTCTCCACTCAAACTAATGGGTAGACTTCAGGGAAAGACTCAATACAAGGTTACTTCTGCAACTCATCCGGTAATTCACGAAATCGTGCTGGAGAGCCTATTGCCAGCATTCCAGGTGGAACATCGCGGGTGACAATTGATCCTGCCGCCACAACTGAACCGGCCCCTACCTCCACCGCGGGGAGAATGATGGATCCAGCCCCAATTACTGCTTTATCGTTAATAAGAGGACCTTGCTCGATCCTTTTATCCGGGGGGAACCGGTTATTTGTAAAAATCGCGTTCGGGCCAATAAAAACCTCGTTTCCGATAGTAGAATAGGGACAGATACCGGCCAATGCCTGGATTCGGACATAATCTCCAATTTCACAATTACCGTCAATTACAACCGAGTGACCGATGGTTGCATGATGACCGATGGTAGTCTTCTCCCGAATCAGGATATTATGGCCGCACTGAAGGTTGTCCCCAATAGCGACGTCGCAGTATATGACTGTTCCGGAACGGATAACCGAACCTTTTCCGATTACTGTTCCGGGATAATCTGTTTCACCTATTCGCTCCTGTGAAGGGAATCCAAGGACAACAGGTTCAAATATTGTCGTTCCTTTTCCAATAATATTTCTCCCATAATTGACCATGAATTCTCACGACCTGGGAATCATTAAGGTTACCCACACATCTGTGAATAAATACTTTGGTTGGATAATAGATCAAAGTTACTTTTCATGGAATGAATGAAGTATAGTATTTTATTGACACCTTTTTTTTTTAAATCTTGCGAATTGTCGGCAGAGTTCAAATCTGTTATTTGAAACTGCCTTAACCGACCGCATTTCAAGCCTGTCGAACCCTCTCATTTTGAAGATAAGCGCGACATTTCCATTTGAAAGAAAAATTATTTGTCTATTAATCCCGATTATCCATAGAAACAGATTTTTCGATCGACAGATGGCTCCCCGGTTACTATTCATGCGGGAATGCACGATCATGATAGAATGAACTCCTGTGGAGGAAATGCCTGATGATTACAGTTGAAACGTACGGTCCTGAAAGAAAATCCGAATGGAACGCATTTATTGCAAGATCAAAAAACGGCATGTTTCTCTTCGATCGTAATTACATGGAATATCACCAGGATCGGTTTGATGATTGTTCCCTGATGTTCTACAAAGACGAACGTCTTATCGCAACTCTTCCTGCCCATCTTGATCAGGATACCCTGTATTCCCATGAAGGCTTAACCTTTGGAGGAATCATCAGCGGGATGGAGATGAGGGCAGTCACCATGCTTGATATTTTCAGTGAATTACTGGGTTACGCAAAGCAAAACAACATAAAAAAGATCAGGTACAAATCAATCCCCTATATCTTTCACACGATTCCGGCAGAGGAAGACCGGTATGCCCTTTTTATCAATAAAGCATCGCTTTACCGGCGCGACCTTTCTTTTGCAATCAACATCTCTGAACCATTGAGACCCCTGAGCTCCCGTACCAGGGGGATTCGGAAGGCACAGAAGGCAGGGCTTGATGTAAGGGAGAGTGATAACATCAAGGAATTCTGGGATATCTTGGGATCGAATCTCATGAAAAGGTATGGCACGAAACCTGTGCACAGCTATGAAGAGATTAAGTTACTCAAGGATAGGTTTCCCGATGAAATTCGGTTTTTTTCATGCTATAAGGAGGATCAGCACCTGGGTGGAGTGGTGATTTACGCAAGCAGAAATGTCGCACATATTCAATATGTAGCAAATTCTGAACAGGGTCGACAGATGCATGCCCTTGACCTTATTGTCCCCTATCTCATAACAACCACTTATTTTAAGAAAAGATATCTTTCGTTGGGTGTATCTACCGAACAGCAAGGATGGTATCTGAATAGGAATCTTTCGCGGTACAAGGAAAGCTATGGGTCGGGAGCTGTTGTTCATGATTTTTATGAATTGAAAGTCAGATAATCGATCCAGTGCTGTATCTCGATACTGAAGCGTGGAAAAATTGACAGAATCGCACTGGAGAAATTAAAAATACTTTATTAAAAAGACTATTACAATAATAACTCATTGGCTAGACATATCTTTCATCTTGCCACAAAACCGAACGATTTGAGATCATTTTCGGATAGGGGGGAGCAAATGAAGAGGGAAACATGCAGGATTATCAAATTGCCGAAAATAGTCGACTACAGGGGGAATATCACCTTTATTGAGGCTAAAAAACATATTCCCTTTGAAATACAGAGAGTATATTATCTGTATGATATCCCGAGCCGGGGAAGAACGTGGAGGGCATGCCCACAGGAATCTTGAGCAGTTAATAATATCAGTGAGCGGAAGTTTCGATGTAATTATCCACGACGGTAGCCTGAAAAGAAAATTTCATCTCAACCGACCCAATTATGGTCTTTATCTTCCTCCGATGACCTGGCGCGAGCTCGAAAATTTCTCTTCGGGCTCGGTGTGCCTGGTCCTGGCGTCAGAATACTTCGATCAGGATGACTATATTCGTGATTTTCTTGAATTCACAGATCAACGGAAAAATTCTACGAACCTGAAGAATTTTTAATAAATTTTTAAAAAAATTGTTGATCCAATGATGGAGTTCTATTGGGTGATATTAAAAGTGATCAGGTCAGGATAATGGTAGTAGTGGTGTCGATCATGTGTAACGATCTTTAAACTACATTTTCTTATCCCGTGAGGTAGACTATTAGCAGGTATTATTGCAATAAAACCACAATGCAAGAGTTTTTCATTCCTGAAGTGGGCTGACACATCCGGTCTTTTCAGAGAGTAGAATGCACGATATTGCTGGCCAGAATCAAAAGAGATGAAGACGGTTGCCGCTGGTGCATCTGCAATGACATCAATAGCCCAGCCCTCGATGAAAAGATCCTGTCCGCCGTCAATAAAAATACTTGAAGGATAATCAGAACGAATCTTCCAATTGATTCTATCGATATGATAACTTGTGTCGGCAGGGAAAACGGGGAGAGTATCGATGCAAATATGTGATACCTGATGGGGTTTATTCAAGGGGTGATTGCCTGATACCATACCGGACAGCTCATCTAGTGATTGAATGGTTTCTTCTATTTTTTCAACATCAATAACATAATCTCTTTGATGTTTAACGATGGAAGTTCCGGGAATTGGTTTACCTGTGACATTGACCGTTTCCAAATCCATATATCTGGCAAACCATGAATAGAAGGAATATGCTGTCGCGGTCAGAGGTAAGATTATGGTTGTGTTCGGGGCAAAAATCATATTGACCAGCCCCGCCCCCCCAGGACCAGCGATCACGCGGGCAGAGGAGAAGAGAGCTACCTGTTCACTAAATGAGAGTTCTGCAGGGTTCAGTGATAGAAAACCGTATTTAACGAATGTCTCCTCAACCTCCTTTTCGTTGACGGGCCTGCGGTATAACGCCTCTTTCCGATGGATGTAGAGAAGATGTCCCATACCATAATCACGTTTTCTCATGTTGTGAGAGAATTTCTGCCGTAAAAATTGTATAGCGAGGGGGGGGATTGCCCCCAATGATCCAGTCTCTGCTCCCTTTTTTCCATCGAGCGGAATAAATGATAAATTGGATGGTACAAGCAGTCTTTTCACCCTGTAACGCATTCCGTCATGGATGCAGATAATCGGTCTCCGGGACGAGTTGCACATTTCCAGGGCTTCGATTAGGTTCGGATGAAGTTTAGCATTAACGATCAGTGGTATTCTTTCATCTATGTCAAACTGGTCAAGGGTCCAGAAGCGGGGGATAAATTCGATCAGCCAGTGAAAATAATTTTCTGCATTGACACCGTCCATGAATATCCCCTCTTCTATATCAGGGCCCCAATCTTTTTCAAAGGTTAAAAGGACGGTATTTGTGGCATCGTCATTGATAATACGATCCCATTGTCGGAAATCAATGCTCTCTTTTTCCGGATGCAGGTACGCATCGTATAATGCCCTCGAGTTGTTATCAGCGAGAATGAGGGTATATCCGCCAATAATAACAACATCACGCAATTCAGCAAAATAGCCTTCGGGAACATCGCCGAAGCCGAAGATATTCTGCCGGTAGAATGAGCCAAACCCCCTTTGGGATGGTTCTTCCTGGACCCTAGCCTCCTGTACGATGGTATAGGGGAGGGAATTGGCTGTACACCACTCTTTTACAGTTGATACTATACATAAAAAGGTATCATTTTCAGAGAAATCATTGCCGAGACATTCCTGATCCTTTTTATAGCAGGTGAACGCTTCATCCAGACGCCCCTCGGCTACCGCAATTTCATACTCCCGGGCATGAGTCCGCATTTGTTCTTCCGTGATGGTAACCGCAATTTCACATACAGGTTCAGAGTGAGAACCGCTCATCATGACTTCCAGCATATAATCGCCTGCGGTGTAGGGGGCAACGACATGCATGCTGATCTTTGTTGATGAGCCTGCCGGCAAGAAAGCACGGAGAGGCGTCTTGGCGTATCCCTGAACGAGATTGTCGTCGGAAATAGATCTCCACTGGTAAATAAAGTATACCGGATCAGAAGAAGGTGAACCCAGAGGAAAGCCAGTATTATTGTAAATAAAGAGAGGAATTCTATTTTGCTCGTCAATTCGCATTGATAGATTTGTTAAACAACAGACAACAGGAATGTCGAGTCTGGGGGAGGGTATCCTTTTGATTTTCCTCTTCCTGGAATAAGACTTTTTTAATTTACGTTTTTGCGTATTCTTCCTGATCATTCTGACCTGTTCCTACCCATCCAACCAGGAATGATTTCTCATGGACAAAAAAATACCTGCCGGATGTAATACCAGCGCCGGGATTCGGTCTTCATTACGAAGTTCATAGTCTGGAAATAATTCTTAAACAGGAATTTCGTGAAACTCATTGACTGATGATACCGGGGAAGTCATGCCGATTCAGAGTGATGATGTGATTCAAGAACCCCCTGAATAATTCGTTCCACCTCTTCAATAGCAATGACGTAATGACATTGCCAAGGTACTGGACCCGTCCCGGGGAGAGAAGCGCCCCGCACCTCTATCAGGTTCTGTCCGATTATACGGGTAATTTGTGAAAATCCCTGAGACATTCCTTCCCCGATCAACTGCAGAATCGTTGCATCTTTAGGAGCCCAGAGGATATTCGTGAACCCGGCACCAGTTGGACCGGCAATGATTCCTGCGGTTGAGAATTCTTTCACCTGTTCATGAAATGTCATGGTACCCGGATTGACAGATTCGAACCCGTATTGCATGAAAACCTCTTCAATTTCACGTTCGTTTAGTAACATTCGATTTTCCTGGCCACTTCTTGAAATATACAATCGTTTGAATGGCTTCCGTTGAGGAAGGGTGATTAGACCTGATCGTTTTCGTAAATACCAGATGGCGATTGGAGAAATTGCCGTGTCTGATGGTTGAGGCAAAATTCCTTCCCTATACTCCTGGACAATAAAAGATAGTCGGGAGGGAACGACAAGTCTGTGTACAAGATATCGTTCTCCATATTTCACAGGAATTATTTTTCTTTCCACCGAACAAACTGTATCCAGTGCCTCCAGGAGATTGGGATGAAGATCTTGGTCGATGATAAGAGGGATATGGCCGTATTCCGGAAACTGGTCAAGGGTCCAGAAACGGGATATGTATTCCACTAACCAGTGGAAATAATTCGAAGAATGAATCCCTGACATGAAAATCCCTTCCTGTATTGGCTCACCAACTTCCTGCTCACCGTGCACGGTGAGGGTGTCACCGGGACCATACAGTATTTGATATCCATTCTGGGTATAATCGAATTTCTCCCGCCTATGATGCAGATATTCATCGTACAGGGCTACATGTGTGTCGACAAAGAGAGGATTATGCCCCCCGATGATACTGACATCTTTGAGTTCCGCGAGATAAATTTCAGGGAGTGTTGTACTCCAAGATGATGGATCATGCACGATGTCCGGATTGTCCTTTCCAAGGATATTCATTGGTATTTCTTTTTTTACGGTATAATACGGTAATCCTTGGTCCTTGCACCATTCTTTGACACCTTTTATTGTAAAAATACAGGTATTTGTATCGGAAAAATAGCTACCCAACCGCTTCCGGTCTTTGATAAAAGCAGATGTTGCTATATCAATTTTTCCCTTTTTGAGAGCAGACTCATAGCTCTTGGCATGGATTCTCTTCTGAGCATAACTCACACGCACGTTGTTGAGATTGGTGCTGATTTCAGGGGAACAGTCTTCAAACCGGCATCCATCATATAAAATTGTTATATCAAGGCAATATTTCCCTTCCTCTGGCGGAGATTCGATATACACAACAAGTTTTCTTGATTCCCCGGTCTGGAGTGGCTTATTCAGTAGCGTAGGCCGTTTACCTTCGTAGCATTTATCGGACGGTTCCCGCACCCATCGATGGATTATCAGCATGGGATCGGGAGGGAAGGAATCGATAGTAAACGGGCTAAGGTTCCGGATAAAAAGCGGGATTCTTAACTGTTCGCCAATCCGCATCCGGAGATTCCGGAGAGGGCATATCATGGTAACACTAAAAAGATCCTTATCGACCTTGTCCATGTGCATCAAAACCGGCCTGGCGTCCTACACGTGCAGTTTGAAAGGCAATACCTGTGATGAATTATTCACTGGCCGGATGAAATCCTTTTCCCAATTTGAACAATTGATTTGTCCACAATAAAAAAATTCGTAACTGTTCAGGGTCAACCCCAATATCCTTGTATAATGATGTAATAATAATAATTAGTAACCGAAAATCGGCAGAATAGCTATACCAACGAAATAACCCCTGCAACAAATATTCAATCGCCTCTCGCCCTCATCGAAGAACAAAACCGCATCATATCAGAGTTGCGAGCAGGAAACGCCCAACTCCAAAGCCTGCATCGCAGAGCTCGAAGCACGGTTGAACCGGCACAGCCGGAACAGCAGCCTTGCCACCCTTGATGGATGGATTCTGACGCTCCCAGGGTCGGTGGAAGAAAGGGGAAAGGCTGCCTGGCGGACAGAATGGGCATAAAGGTCATACCCTGGAATGAGTAGAGAACCCCAACCAGGTCCGGGGTCTGTTTCAGGTGGAAATACCTCGGTCTTTTTAATGCGGGAATCCGGACTTCGATTCTCCCGATCTAGAATTCAGCAGGATGTTCAGGGGTATGAAAATGCCTGTTCAACACGTGTCTTCACTTTGTTTAATCGAGTTGACGAATGTATTACCATACGATCACCCATTGAAGGTGTTTTTAAAGCTGTGAAAGTACTTTTTCCTTGAAACGATTGCTTCGCTATACAACCCGTCCTGTTGAAAAAGTGGTCGTTGCTAGTGTTTGGGCTCTGGCACAAAAGACGTTCTACAACACATTGCTGAATGGTAATTTTGTAGGAGGCTAATTACTTATTTATTCCAGAATCTTAAATCTATAAATAAAAGTTTCAGTGAAAGTGCTATAATCGTTGAATTTTTTACGAGTGGAAACCTATGGAGCAAGATTCTAATAAATTCAAAGACTATGCTTCACGACTTATAAAAGAATACTCCCGGCCCTTTTCTTTTGAAGAGATCCATTCACACATAAGGGTAAAACAAGCACTTACATTTCTTGAGATCAATAAATGCAATAGGATTCTTGAAATTGGAGGTGGAAAAATGCCTCTTTTTCCGTATCTTGTCAATTTTGACCAATATGTTCTTGTTGAACCTATCCAAGAATTTGTCTCAAGCGCTTCATCACAATTGCAATGTTCCCACAGAATAACCATTATTCGAGATTTTCTTGAAAATTGTCAGGAGACTTTAGAGGAAATTGGTTTTGATTGCATTATCGCAAATGGTGTTCTTCACGAAGTTACCGACCCTCGTTCTTTTCTAACAACAGTGAAAACCATCTCTCACGAAAATACAATCTCTTATTTTAGCCTTCCAAATGCGGCATCTTTGCATCGTCTTTTAGCAAAAGAAATGGGGCTTATTAAAACCATTTTTGAGATTTCCAATACTGATAAAAAATATCATCGGGCACTGGTATATGATAAAAAGTCAATAATATCGCTTATGAATGAAATGGGATTCTCTGTGATTGATTTCGGTACTTATTTTATTAAACCTTTCACTAATAAGCAGATGGAGGAATTAATTATGAAAGGAATTTTCGATATGAAATTAATCGATGGTCTCATAGGTCTTACTGCATACCTACCAGAATATGGATCTGAAATGTACGTTATTGCTAAAAGACGATATGAATAATGCAGGGATAAGCAGTCTTGGAAGGGCACGAGCACTTGGGTGAAGCTGAAGAGAAGGTACAACATGAGAGCTTATGGCAGGAGCACATGTAACTCAACGTGGACGAGACCGGGATGCGGGTGAACGGCATCCGGGAATGGTTTTCCATGTGGCGAGTATCGAGATCCTCACTGCATATGGTCACCATTGAAAACGATGGTCTCAGGCAATGGGTGACCTGCAGTTCCTGTTCGCGGTTCCGTGGTACGGTGGTCTGTTGCTTCTGGTAGGTATTTATCTGGGTGTGAGGTGATAGTGTGTCGGGATACTCGGGTCGAATTTACAGCATTCTAAATACACTGCCTTGAACCCTAAAAAGTAAGTTCAAAGGAAAGATAAAAATGGATCATGTTCCTTTTATTGACCTGAATAAAGAATATCAAGCGATAAAGACCGAGATTGGGGTGTCAATACAGCGCGTGCTAAATCGCGGATGGTTCATCCTCGGCGAAGAGCTCATATCCTTTGAGAAGGAGTTTTCAGCGTATATTGGAACGAGACACGGGATTGGCGTTAATTCGGGGTCAGATGCCCTTTTTTTGGCGCTTAAAGCCCTGGGATTGGGCCGGGGCGATGAAGTTATAACGGTGGGAAATTCCTTTGTATCGAATATCGATGCTATCCTACGAAACGGAGCGCAACCGATTTTTGTAGACATTGAACCTGATACATTGTGTATCGATCCGAGACAGATAAAAAAACAAATAAATAAAAGAACGCGGGCCATTCTCCCTGTACATCTTTATGGACATCCGGCTGACATGAACCCTATCAGGGAGTGTGCAGATGATCATGCATTATTCGTTGTTGAGGATGCATGTCAGGCGCATGGGAGTACGTACAACGGCGAGAAAGTCGGAAGCATAGGGGATGTAAGCTGCTTCAGTTTTTACCCGACAAAAAATTTAGGCGCTTATGGAGATGCTGGCATAATTCTCACGAATGATGAAGATCTCGCATCCCGGGTGTCCATGTTGCGGAATTACGGGCAGTCAGAAAAATACCATCATGATATTTCCGGCTTCAACAGCAGGATGGATGAAATACAGGCAGCTATACTTCGAACTAAATTGAGGTATTTGGATAGTTGGAATGAAAAAAGACGCAAATGTGCATATCGTTACAATGAGTACCTGAGTCAAACTTCCCTTGTCACGCCATTTGAGAGAGAGGATTCACGACATGTATACCATCTTTATGTTGTTCGGGCTCCGGAAAGGACCGTCTTGATGAAAAAACTATTAAAAAAAGGTATCCAAACCCAGATTCACTATCCTGTTCCGGTCCACAGACAACCTGCGTATTTCCGGTACGGGTTGGATCGTCGGCTCCCGATCACTGAAGTATCTTGCAGTGAAGTATTATCGCTCCCGATGCATCCTTGGCTGGATGATGACCAGGTCCGGTATATTACACGTGAGGTGAAAGATGCCCTTGGTTAGTGTCCTCATGCTATCGTTCAATCACGAACAATATATTGGAACAGCTATCCGGAGCGTGCTTTCCCAGAGTTATACTGACTTTGAACTTATCATCATTGATGATGCTTCAAACGATAACTCTCCGTTAGTGATAAAAGAATTTGCCACCAAAGATACCAGGATAAAACCGATATTCCATGAAAAGAATCTTGGCATTGCAAAAAGCCTCAATGAAGGAATAGACGTCGCAGAAGGCACATTTATAGCGCTCATCGGTTCCGACGATGTCTGGTCGATAGAGAAACTTGAACGACAGATTGCTGAATTGGTAAAAAATGAGAATCTCCTCGTATGGTCAGAGGGACTAATTATCGATCAGGGGGGTATTTCTTCCGGAGAATATTTTACGAGGTTGCACCAGGTCCGGGAACGAAAAAAAAGCGGGTATATTTTTGAAGATCTCCTATGGGGAAACTTCATCCTGGGATCAAGCCTGGTATTTAAAAAACAGAATTTGGGAACCACCAGGTTTAATGAAGAATTGAAATACCTCAACGATCATCAATTTTTTATCGATATGGCAAAAAAATATCCCTATCTCTATATCGATACCCCTCTCGTTCAATACCGGATTCATGGGCATAATACCATAATTAAGGATAAGGAAGGTCATTTTCGGGATTTACCAAAATTGTTCCGTTATGTTTTAGAGACTTATGGTGATGGAATAAGAAATGACATAAAAATCTATATATTTCAATATACGGTCGATGCACTCAATGAAATAATTACATCTCGCGAGACAGAAATCGGTTCTCTCCACCATACAATAAAGCAGATTCCTGAGTTGGAAGGCCGCATCAGCGATCTTAACAAACACCTGGGAGAACTGATCACGTACGCGAAATCACAGCAGTCAGCCGTCCAGATGAAAGATAAACAAATCGGAAAACTTAAAAATCAAATTAGAGATGATAAACAATATTTCGATGATCTGGTGGCAAAACAGCAGGCTAGAATCTTGGAACTGGACCAACATTTAACGGAAAAGATTGCCTATACGGAAATACTTGAATCAAAAACCCTGAAACAGCAGGCCAGAATCGTGGAACTGGACCAACATTTAACGGAAAAGATTGCCTATACGGAAATACTTGAATCAAAAACCCTGAAACAGCAGGATAGTATTAAGAACCTCGAACAAGTCAAACAGGAAAAGATAAGCCGTATTCAAGACCTTGAGAATGAAGTTCATCAACTGCATGAAAGTGTTATGTACCGTGTCACCCTTGCATTTCATGTCAATTTCATTGAGCGTTTTTTTCCTCAAGGAACCCGGCCAAGAATGCTATATAACCGATTTTTAAGACGAATTAGGAGTGTTTTTTAAAAAAGAGTCGTCAATGGGGTACTGGAGAGGTTCCCGGATAAACCTATTAATTCCCTTCTATCCCACCTTTCGCACCTGGCCACCATGATTTCTGGAAATGGAATATTTAGAATTATATCTTAGCACAACAATGCATATTCTTTGGAGCCCGCATCAATATTCACGGCGAAGAATTCATTTCGAAGCAGATGTGTCAATAGTAGTGACAGGGTAATTTTTTATACCTTTACCGCGTTCCCAAGATAGCTGTCGAGAATTGGAGCGATGGTGTTCAAGTTCAGATGTTTCAGGTTATGGTGGACCTGTCCATAGACAAGAGCGCTCATTATCGTAACTTCCCTGAATAGTTTCCATATACCGACGGCGGTCTGTGTTTCACTTCTGGTCCGATTATTATGAAGAGCGGTTTTGATCTCCTCTTACCCTGTGAATTGCATTTCAAGGCAATGTAGAGGAGGTCTTCAAACGGATCGCCGCTTTGGAAAACTTTGTATTAGCGAGGGAAGGAGACGCAATAAAAAGATAAAGACGATAAATGACCCTACTGCCTTCATGGAAAGCAAGTCATGATCTATCATTCAATCCTTCTCTCAATTTATCAGCATAATACCATCCCCTTCCTGGATATTCTCATAAGACAACAATTCAGGTAAAAAGTTAAGTGGCATTCAAAAAATTTTTGCAATTAACTTGAAAGCTCAAAAATAATAAATATCCAACAATTATTATTCTAAGTCATAAGTCAAGGTGGCATATGAGAATTATCCGAATCATCCTGGCTCTTCTATTTGTCTTACTCTCTGCCGCGGCAGCACAGGGTGCTATGGGGACGAATGATGACGAAGTTGAAAACCAAACAGTAGTGGAAATCGATCAAAGTAACCCGAATGCTATTTCATGGTACACGATAAAGCCTTCAGAGTTACCCCTTTATATTGACAACAACTTTGTCAATAAACATGGTCGTTATTATATTCTGGGAGGGGACTACACGGCGCCCGCCGGTGTTGAGTGGGCAATAATATTAAATGCATCTGATATTGTCTTCAATGGTGCGAACCACAGGATAAAAGGCACATTGCCAAATAATGTTGGGATAATAGCATCGGGGTCGAATGCGACAATCTCCAATATCACGTTAACCGGTTGGAATTGGGGGTTACAGTTCAACAATGTGACCAAAGGAACTCTCGAGAATGGAAATATCTCCGGTAATATCTGTGGAGGAATCTCAATCTACAATGGACGGGGGGTGAGTATAGAGAAAAGCACAGTCTCTTCCACTACACAAACAGGAATCATAATTCATTTCAATGGATATGGCAATCGGGTGAGTGATACTACAATCATAAACGGTCAAGGTGGTATAACCATTCAAAATTCTGAGAACAACACGATTGTCAATAATACCATTCAAAATTGTTACGGTGGTATAGTTGTTCTTGACAACTCGAATGAGAATACAATCGAGAGAAACAGGATCTCTGATAATACTATTATAGATGGATATGGAATTGTCCTTCAAAACATTTGTAATGAAAATAGTGTCAAGGACAATATTATTTCAAACATGAGCAACGGGATGCTGATATGGATGAGCAGCTGCAATAATAAATTCCAGAATAATACCGTCTTTAACTCTCCCGGTCTTGGATTTGACATTATTGATTCGTGTAATGGAAATGAATTCCTTCAAAATAAAATAAATTCCACCCGTGGAGGTATTAGCGTTCTAAATTCGAGTAATCTGGTAATCCAGGGGAACCAAATAAACAATACACAAGTACATGCCGTCTGTATCATGGGTTCCAATTCAGGCAATAATGTTGTTTCAGAAAATACTATCATGAACATAGATGGCGGAGGTATCATGTTACACAATGGTCCCCACCATCAGATAATTGCAGACAATCCCATTTCCGGCAATTCGGTTGGGGGTATCCTCGTTTATGGAAGTCCCAGTAATACTATTTCAGGGAATATTATTTCGGATAATAGTGTGTATGGTATCCATGTGAGTGGAAGCACCTCATATAACAACACGATTATTGGAAATACCATCGAGGGGATAACCGATTTTGGAATATTCCTTGAAAAAGGTCCCCACCAAAATACCATCAATACCAACACAATTACTACAAATAACATCGGAATTATCTTAGACGATAGTACATACAATACCATTTATGATAACTTCTTATGCAATAATAATAGGAACACTATTCTTTATGGGACAATAACCGGAAACCGGTGGAATATTTCAAAATCTTCTGGACCGAACATCATTGGTGGCCCGTATATCGGTGGAAATGTATGGGCGACACCGGAACATACCGGGTTTTCGGAAGTGACACCCGATACAGATGGTGATGGTATATGTGATGGAGTATATCAGGTCGCCACCGGCCAGAATGATTACCTCCCTTTAAAATACTTATCAGGTACCACGACTACTCAGCGTATCGGCATCTTCCGGGACGGTCTCTGGGTCCTCGATTACAACGGTAACTACGTGTGGGATGGTCCGGGGATCGATCGGGTTGCCTGTATCGGACAGGCAAGGGATATTGCCGTTATCGGAGATTGGAACGGAGATGGTACCGATAAGATCGGCATCTTCCGGGACGGTCTCTGGGTCCTCGATTACAACGGTAACTACGTGTGGGATGGTCCGGGGATCGATCGGGTTGCCTGTATCGGACAGGCAGGCGATATTGCCGTTATCGGAGATTGGAACGGAGATGGCACGATAAGATCGGCATCTTCCGGGACGGCCTCTGGGTCCTCGATTACAACGGTAACTACGTGTGGGATGGTCCGGGGATCGATCGGGTTGCCTGTATCGGACAGGCAGGCGATATTGCCGTTATCGGAGATTGGAACGGAGATGGTACCGATAAGATCGGCATCTTCCGGGACGGCCTCTGGGTCCTCGATTACAACGGTAACTACGTGTGGGATGGTCCGGGGATCGATCGGGTTGCCTGTATCGGACAGGCAGGCGATATTGCCGTTATCGGAGATTGGAACGGAGATGGGTACCGATAAGATCGGCATCTTCCGGGACGGCCTCTGGGTCCTCGATTACAACGGTAACTACGTGTGGGATGGTCCGGGGATCGATCGGGTTGCCTGTATCGGACAGGCAAGGGATATTGCCGTTATCGGAGATTGGAACGGAGATGGTACCGATAAGATCGGCATCTTCCGGGACGGCCTCTGGGTCCTCGATTACAACGGTAACTACGTGTGGGATGGTCCGGAGATCGATCGGGTTACCTTTATCGGACAGGCAGGCGATGTTCCCGTTGTCGGAGACTGGTAAATAAGAACGTTCCATGTTCCTCGCGAGTTGAGAGGATAACTTCAATTACTCTTTAGCCCCCTCCAAAGTTTCAGGGATTTGGAATGACCGGTAAAAACAATATATTGCATATTACCCAACAGTTCGCCACTTCTCATTAGTTCCAGATAGTGTGTATATATAGCTGAAAATTGAAGATTCCCTGTATACACTCTGAATTGGGAAACGGAGGAATACAGGGCAATGAATAGTAGAGATCTGGTAGTTAATTGCAGGATCGATCCTTATTGACCACAATGAGGAGTGGATCACAAGTTGACATTATTTACCTAATGCGGGTGAAATACGTTTTACGGATACGGGTTCTGGAATTACATCTTATTAATGACGGAACCCTCGAATTCCCAAATCCGCTTATATAATGCCTGGTATAAATCTAATACAGAAATCTCATTATTTCCGCAATATTCATCTTCTACTACCATAATCGACTTGACAGAACCGATATCAATATTTCCTTTCACTACCTGTTCAAAAACAATTTGAACAAGGTCCTTAGGGAATTCAATTTCCAGCGCTGAAGGACCAAATTCTTCAATCATATCTTGAATAAACTTAAAAATCCCGGTATGGATCTGGTTAATTTTTACAAATTCATTTTGTGAAGTCCCTGGATCTTTAAAATTTGGTTGAATTCCGCCCGAGTGATCCGTTACAAACTTGATTAATTGTCCTGTGGGTGCGGTCAGCACTGCTTCGAGTAAGAGGCTATACCGATGAATGGGGAGTGTTTTATCATATGGATCAATATACTCTCCAAAGTAAGCTTTGCAAAAGGATTCTGAATATTGAAATTTAGATGCTTTGGTTTCAGTGACAAAATAATAACCATTAATTGGATGATGTAACAGTTCGCTCAGGGCAGATTGGATCGTTCCTGAATATCCGATATCAACGATTGCGATTCGGTTCGATTCTTCAAATTCCAGATTTTTAAAATAGTCAATGAAAGACTTACGTTCAATCTTGGCCTCCTCAATGAGTATATCTGATATTTTTCTCATTTGCTTCAGGACAGTGTCATAATCTTCAGGAAGTGAAATACATTGATCAAGAGATCGGGTTCCAATACGGGCCTCGATTGGTTTAATGACAGCAATACTTAATCTTTGTGTTAAGAAATCCCGCAAAGTACCTTTAAAAATACCATCCAATAATCGCGGTATGTCGCTTTCTTTTCTTAATAGTGAAAAAATTGCAGCACGGCGGGAACAGGGAACATACCTGCCTGCAGGAAATTTTTCTTTCCAATGAAAAAAATTAGGATGATTTACCATTGTTTTAAAAACAGTATCCAGTAAATAACCCTCCCGAGAAATAAACCATAATTGAGTACATTCATCTTCTATCGAACATTTTAATACCCAATTCATAAAATTGTAGATGATTGGCCCGAAAACAACATATCCAAATCCTTCAAAATCATCCAGGATCCTTGGTGAATTAAACAGTTTTTTTCCATCCGGATCATTGCAAAAATAATTTCCAATCATTCCATAGAGGAGATTTTCTCTCCACCCATTATAAGGCCGCATAGCCTCCCAAAGAACCCTGCCTAATTCGCTATGTCGGAATAATGCGGTTGGCCGCATAACGTGGACTAAATTATCAGTAAATCCATTATCTCCAATTTTTTGAACGTCTGATTGTTCATTATCGCCTATATGGGTAAAATTATCCTTTCTGATTCGTTCGGCCGCAAAAACATGATCCCATAAGTCCCCCCGATCCTTCCTTTTCCCAATCTCGCTGGATAAATAGATCTCATCAAAAAAATCGATACCTTTTAAAAATAATATCTCTTCAATGTGTTCCCGTTCGAAGTAGGTATCAGATACAAGGATTACTCGCTTACCCAAGTCTTTCGCATATTTTGCCTTTTCTATTACAGCGTAACGTGGGATCAACAAATTTTTTTCCGTTGTCACCTCAAGTCGCAACAGTCTGTCTGCAGTTTTCAAATCAATCCCGGCAAATTCTGATAAAACCGAATAAATTTCCGATAGCGTAACATCATATTGGTAATTCTTCCTTTCCCGGGCGATTGATTCCGATTCAATCCGTACCTTTTCAAAATTAAAAATACCGAATTCCTTTGCCACTTTTCCTTCCAGATATCTGAAAACCATATGTGGTGTCGCAAATGGCCGGATAAGAAGGGTATCAAAAATATCGAAGGAGAGTATTTCTGATGACGACAGATGATAAAAAAATTTATTTTCGAACGATAAAGAAAAATATTGTTTAACGTTTTTATGGCTTCGGTAACTGAATGTACGCGAGTCCGGATCTTGAAGAACCAAATATTTTAAACCTTTACTCTGGGCCGAAATGACAAAACACCGCTCAATGGTGTGTTGAAGTGCGCCATCGTTTTGACCTGATTCTTCAGGAAAATCATCTATCCTCAACCCTATATTTAGTAACGGCTCTAAAGCCTCTCTCCGAATCCAAAACACTGACCCCGCAGGAAAGTCAAAATATTCATCCGGATCATATCTTACATTCAATTTTTTAAGGATTGTTGGAGCGATGGTTTTGTTGGATAACCAGGTACATGCCTGATACGGAAGGTCCGGCCAGATTTCCGGGTATATTATACCCACTGATGGATCCTTTTCAAACACGGTCATTATCGCAGTAACTGTATCTTTCGAACCCAACACTCCCTTTAAAAGATACGTCCGCCAATCAGTTTTCTCCTCTCCAGTGAAAAGGGATTTCTTGGTATGGATATGGCATATAATATCATAATTCTTGAACGATGGCCCAAATTCAACAAGAAATGGTGCTATATCACGACCTCGATTTGGAACCACCCGAATATCAGTGAATTCAACAAGGGATAAGTTTTTTACCTTTTCCCTGATGAAATTTTTGTCATCAGCACATTTTACTGATACGAATAATGAAAATCTAAATGGGATATTCTTAAGGTACTCACACATCTCTTCAAATAGGTCAATATAATAAACGTGAGCATGTACGACGATTTTCAGACCGGTATGAGAAATGAATTGATCTTCTGGTATTGAAAATACACCGTCTCCATGAAAATATGTATATCTATTCGGATTTGTTTTATAATTTTCAAGAATATATTTTTTCGACACACTCCAGAACGATGTGAAACCATCGTTTATTATGATTCTTCCACCAAATAACCCAAGATCGTAATATCTTCTTCTTCGAGTTTCATGTGGAAAAAACGGCTCGATGAAATTATTATGGAATTTCAGGATAAATTTATAAATAAAACTCTTTTTCATTCGTTGACGGTGATTTGGTAACATTGATCTCCAAACATCCTATGGTTTAAAGAATACTACGAACGGTTTTAAAAGATTTCGAAAGATGGAAAAATAAGATTTCGGTACCGACAAATCTCATCTTTTTCCTCCCCCTTTTCCGGTTGTTATTATATCTACGTAATCGATGAATAAGTATTCGCTCATCAAATCTGATAAAAGAATTATCAGCTGACACTATAAGAAGTGAACCTTCCATACCTCCCTCCGGATAGTTTGGTGAAGAGAACATCCCGGCCATGAAGAGGCTTTTCCCCTCCATAATCGGGAATCAGTCACGGAACCCTCTTGTGCATACCGGGCCGGCGTACCGGTCAACGGCAAAACGTCGCCAGTGAATTTCATCTTCATGAACAGAAAACCGCTGCGAAAAAATCATCGAGCATCACCCGGTCGAACTTCCGGCTGATCGGTAATCCCGATAGGGGGCTATACAGCTTATGCTCTCTATGCCACATTACGAACCAGGTCTTTTTTAGGGAATGGATTGTTTGGAGCAGAACATCGATCGAACCTGATCGGATTGTGATGGATTCGTAAGAATGAGCAGGTGATCGCCTTCTTCCAGGACGGTGCTGCCACAGGGGACAAATCGGTTTCCCTTTTTCTCGATCATGATGATGAGGGTTCCGGAAGGAAGGCCAATATCCACAATCTGTTTCCCCACCGGCCTGGACTCCGGCTGCACAATAAGCTCTATCAGATCGTTCCCCGGCGCACATCCATCGCCGAGGCTCATTGCCAGCCTGGGAGTATACTCCATGGGATCTGATACGCCCAGGCGGCGGGCAACAAAGGGGATCGATGTACCATGCAGGAGCGCAGAGGTTATGACGATGAAGAAAACAACGTTGAAGATTATCTCGGCCTGCGGGATGCCTGCAATAAGGGGAAACGTAGCAAGCACAATCGGTACAGCCCCTCTCAATCCAACCCAGGATACCATGACCTTATCCCGAAGAGCCATCTTCCATGGGGAGAGGGAGATGAAGACGGCAGCAGGGCGTGCGACAAATAAGAGGAACAGTGAGAAAACCATTCCAACCCCGGCAAGGGCTACGAGTTTGGAGGGGAATACCAGCAGACCCAGTGTGAGAAACATCGCGATCTGCATCAGCCAGGCGACACCCTCGTGAAATCTCATCAGGCTGTTCTTGTGAACGAACATGCTGTTGCCAAAGATCAGCCCTGCGATGTACACGGCAAGGAACCCGCTTCCTCCGAGAGATGCGGTAATCCCGTATGTCATCATGACAATAGCGAGAGTGAGGACTGGATAAAGTCCTTCAAACTCGAGCTTGAGCCGGTTAATGAAATAGACCATCGCCTTTCCCATCACATATCCACTGATTCCTCCCACAACCATCTGCTGGATAAACAAAGGGACCAGGGCGAGTATCGACAGTTCCGGGTTGAGGATGAGGGTAATGGCCCCGATGGTCAAGAAGACCGCCATCGGGTCGTTGCTTGCAGACTCTAATTCGAGAAGAGGGCGCAGAATACCTTTCAGGCTTGCCCTCTTGGTCCGCAGGATGGAGAAGACTGCTGCTGCATCGGTAGAGGAGACAATTGCCGCCAGCAGAAATCCTTCCATTATTGAGACGCCGAAGGCAAGGACTGCAATAACTGCCATGAAGATGGCGGTCAGCAATACCCCAATGGTGGAAAGAACCGCTGCATGGGGCAGTACCGGCCGGACCTCGGACCACCGGGTGTCCAGACCGCCTGAAAAGAGGATGAATGTGAGGGCGATGACTCCGACAGCCTGAGCGACCCAGGGATTGTCGAAGTAAATTCCCCCTGGACCCTCTGATCCGGCAAGCATCCCCACGATGAGAAAGATCAGGAGGGCCGGGACTCCAAGCCTCCCGGACACTTTGTTGGCGAGGATACTGACGATGATGAGTACAGCAATAACAAGGAGTATGTACTCTATGGAAGGTTGCATCTGTCGTACCTCAAGTGATGTTATGAAGGATACAGCATCGGGGATTTTGCACCGATCGGAGCCATCGTCCTCGCATAGTATGAATCATTAGATAAGAACCCTAAAAAAGGTGGTTATAAAAACAAAATTAACTGTTCAGGGTCAACTGCCGAACGCCCGAACCAGGGAGGGCTTCTATCCCAACGCCGTGCCGGAATCGGTATTCGATCCGAACATCGAAACAGACGATACGGTGCAGGGGCCCTCCAGGGCCGGGCTGGACTTGGTGGAGCAGAGTGCGTTGACCACCGAATGGGTGGGACGAACGGCTATCCTGGAAGGAGATGTCCTGGAAGCATACGATATCTCGAAATGCGTCCATCTCTCTTCTTTCGGTCCGGGCTCCCATGACACTGGTTTCAGGATGATGCTTGCAGTGGTATCCGTTCGCCTTCCGCAACGAACTTCGAGCTCTCTATCCACGAGTCCTGTTATCACTCCATCCGTCCGCCTTCCACAACGAACTTCGAGCTCCAGCCCATGCTCTTTGCGAAGGTCGAGATGTCACCATATCCGTCCGCCTTCCGCAACGAACTTCGAGCTCCAGCCCATGCTCTTTGCGAAGGTCGAGATGTCACCAGAGAATGACGTGGAGTCCTTGAAGGTCATGGTCATCATAGGATCCCATGGGGACTCTTGTACTTCTAGATCATAACGACCGCCCTCTCTTACGCTGCCCTGGATGAAGGCTGAGACCGATCCCTTGGACGGAATATCGGCGGCGTAGGAACCGACACCGACATTGTTGTAGATCTGGATGCCCGGGTCAGCGGACTTCATGATGAAGCGCTCGCCCATCTGGGTGTTCAGGTTGGCGACCTTGAGGTTCATGGTGCTGCCGGTCTCGACAATGTTGCAGAATGTGGGTGCATACACAGCGCCTCCGAACGGACAGAGCATCAGACCTCCGATTATTCCGTAATCCTCACCAACACCATCGAGCATCATGTAATCGGTAGTGATTATCGAAGATGCGTCAATGCCGAGGTAGGTGATCTGCTTGACGGCCTGGACGTTGTACTGGCCGGTGAGCTTGTTCGAGGTACTCACATCGAGGTCCTTGTCATAGGAGAGGTACCCATACTCAGCGTTCTGGGTATCTTCAGTATATACGGTCTGGTAGAGAACGCCTTCACCGAGTGGCGGGATGGTTGCTAAGTTCTCATCACCACTCATAATAGACATCTGGACACTGGATGCAGCGTTGAAGTTCCCGACCCCAATGACGGTCGTGGACGTCGAGAGTCCCTGAACTTCTCTGACCTGCGGGATCCCTGGATCTGCCATCGCCATGCCGACCACGAGAAGGACCAGGGCAATGACCAAGATTCCGAGTTTCTTCATAACCTGACTTCCGGGTAGTTTAAGCACATAGTCCGAGTGCATCCAGGATAGTTCTCTGTTTCTTTGAAATTTCAGTTATAATCGTCTCTCCCGTCACCAATCGAATCTTCTTGATCTTGGAAAGTTCGAGGAGAAGACCATCGAGGGTATAATCTTCCAGGAGTCCAGCGTCCTTCATCTGTTTCAGCAGTTTCATCCTCAAAATGAGGCTGATAAATGTGACAAAAAGAAACCCCTTCATTGTAGACTCCTTTTTCACATTCAGAGGGAGAACCTGGAGATCCTGTTTCAAAGTTCGGAATGTTTTCTCGATATAATCGCGTTCCCGATAGACGGTGAGACACTCCTTCCAATCGAGTGGTCCATGGGACAGAATGATCTGTTTGCCCATTCTGTTAACCCTCTGTGACACGGCATTATTCCGGATTTCGACCACAAACTGGTTACCCTGCACATGCCAGGAGAAATAATTCGAGAACTTTCCTGGCACTCCTTAAAGATATCATCGGGCTTCCGCCACCGTGGTATTTTGAGACGCTCAAGTTTCTGTTTCAGGTCATGGAGGCGAACATAGAAGAGATTTCGTTCATCCTGCTCCCGCTTCATGTCATAATAGCAAAATGCTTTGATATCATTCCCGTGCACGTCGAATGAGATAGGCTTGACAAAGATCGGATTCTTCTGGTATTTCTGCAGGTATTGCGGGCTTTCAAGGTCACGTTGTCCCGGTGAGAACCTCTTTGACTTGTTTGAGCGTGAGGGACGCAGGTATTACGAATGAGAATCCTTCCTGGACCAGCCTTCCAGGTTCCCTGGCTGAAAAAACCACGGTCGAGCACCAATGTGTAATTGTTGACCCCTATGGCTCCGATTTTCTTGATGGTATTTTTTAAGGTTACGACATCGACAATGCTCCCCTGGTAGATGTCATACATAACGGGAATGGCCTGATGCGTGTCGAGAATAAGGGAGAAATTGACTTGTGGAAGGTCCAAGCCATCACGATTGTACCCATATTCCAGGAGAGATAGACAGCCAGAATAACTTGAGAGACTGGTGATGTCATAGATGAGTGTTGCATCGGTGCCGAGGTTTCGAATGAGGAGATGCATGAATTCCTCGGGAACACCGCTGTTGCCAATGGTGGAAAGAAGTTCGCTGATAGATTGGCTGCTCAGATGGAGGTTCGGATTGGTGAGGAAGAGCGGTCTCTCTTACCAGGTCGATACAAGGTGCATCGCGACGGGATGTAGGATCCGGTTGATGGCTATGGCGAGAATGGTCTCTTTCTCACTCTTGCTGGCAAGTGTGGAGAGATATTCATCAATGTGCAGGTCCTGGATGATTTGCTGAAGTGGGAGGAGATTTCCATGAGTGAATGCTTCCTTTGGGATTGCAGAGATGCTTGGGCCTGGAATACCTTCAGTTCTTACTTTTACTGGAACTCCATTGATATTTTTCCCTAAATAATGTGAGGTGTGGCGGGTTTGTTTCTTCACCGGATCGTAGTAGGGAACATCCTCATACCAGTATTCTATCCCATTGATCTTCTTGATTCGGCGAATGGGTTTCATATGCTTATAATATAAGCACATTATATTATTTAGATCTTGCGGTTGAGGGTCGCATTATAGAATTGGACCGATATTTGATGGAATCATGTGCCTAAAACTCGGGAGGTCAGGTCATAAATATCCTCCTACATTTCATGCTGATACTATCAGCATCACCTTCTTTGTTCCTAAGGAAATCTATAAACCTTTCCGTTCGTTTTCCTCAGATAAGAAGGATATGAGCGGAATTTGGGGAAATATCGTATCGATGACAGTGAAATGTGACTGGATCACTCTGGAAAAATAGGAGAAAGAAAAAGAGCCGGGAGGGATCCCCAGGCGTTCGCCTTGGCAAAATTTCGCTCATGCGAACTTCGAGTTCCAGCTCACAGACGAGAAGTCACTGCAATATCATGGCCGGTGATACAGACTCGTAACATGACATCCGGAACAGTCTTACGAATCGGCAACAGCGAGGATGAAGATGAGCTATACAGGATCCTTATGAAAATCTCCGGAAGTTCGATCAAATGCGGCTGGTGTAACTCTCCCATCTGAACCAGAGACGAAGAAAAAGGGAGATAGCGTTGCGGTACGATCCGGAAAAAGTGAAGGAAGTGTGCGGGTAAGTGGCCCGTGGTATACTTTCACTCCCCATCGGTACAACTAAAAACGCTGGAATCAATATCTCTGGAATAATAAGAAAGAACCAGGGAACCATCACATGGTTGAATCGTCTGCAAAACCTTTTTTGAAATGGGCAGGAGGTAAAACTCAGTTACTTGAAGAGTTCACGAAACGGATCCCGCTTGAGCTCAAAGAAGGGAAATTGCCGGTTTTTGTCGAGCCATTCGTCGGCGGTGGGGCCGTTTTCTTTTACTTCAATAGTATGTTCAATTTCAAGGAATGCCATATCTACGATATTAACGAAGAATTGATCCTTGCCTATACCGTGGTAAAGAACAAAGTAGAGGATCTGATCGATCTCACCGACTGCATCTCGAAGGAATATTTATCAAAGGATGAAACCGGGAAGAGGGAATATTTCTATTACATCCGTGATGAATTCAACCGTGCCAAACCGTCTATCAACTTCCATAAATATGAGGAGAAATGGGTTGAAAGGGCGTCACAGCTCATTTTCCTCAACAAAACCTGCTTCAACGGTCTGTTCAGGGTGAATTTCCATGGGGAGTTCAATGTCCCGTTCGGCCGCTATAAAAACCCCAAAATCCTTAACGCGGACCTGTTAAGAGTTGATTCTCAAATTTTGCAAAATACAAAAATACACCTGGGAGATTTCACAGATTCCTATTCGAAAATCTCGAAAAAAACCTTTGTCTATTTCGACCCTCCTTACCGGCCGTTGAATGAGACATCGTCCTTTACCCAGTACGCGAAAGGGGGCTTTGATGATTCCGAACAGAAAAGACTTGCCGAGTTTTTTGTGAAATGCGATAAGAATGGCGCGAAACTGCTCCTGAGTAATTCTGATCCGAAGAACATCGATCCGAATGACGACTTTTTCGACATTCTCTATAGCGACTACCATATCGACCGGGTCCCGGCCAGACGGGTAATCAATTGCGACGGGACAAAACGAGGAGAGATACAGGAGATTATCGTCACGAATTATTGAGGATGCATGCCCTCGAAGAACGATAATACCATGGAATAAGGTCTTTGCCGAATTTGTCCTTCCTCGATCGGATCAATGCAGAAGGGTATGCAATTGTGTCTGCAGTAACCCTCAAGGAAGCGGGGCCCGAGAACCGGGACTCATGGCAAAGCAGGACACGCTCGAGTCCCGGCCAGAAATCATCCGGAGAAACCATCTTTCGATATTACCGACAACAAACGGCGAATATGTTATTTTCAAGGATCCTCATAAAAAAGGGTTATTTTTCATTCGATCATGGGGCTTCACCCAACCCGGTTGAACGCCATGCGTCCGAATCATTCGGCAGATTCGATCGAGACACTCAATTTCGGTACCATAAGCAGTGAATTCCAGGCTGTACAGCCTGTAAGACCCGGAGTTGGAGCGACAGGTCGAGGACTATCCGAAAACATCCTGAATGCCTGCAAGAATCGTTCCCGTGCAGAGAAGTAAATCCGGGACCTTAAAACCTTCCACCGGGCTCTCACCCCGGAACTTCGCCTCAAAGAAGAGCCGGGCTCCGACCGATCCGGCACCGGTCCAGACACGCGGTGATCGGGTACGTGCTGATCGTTTTCCCCACGAAAGTCCTGGTCAGTTTGACATAACTTTTCTGTGAAGATTCCGTCGTGAAAAATCCGAAAGTCCTCAAAAATTATCTCCACGAACCTGGCACTTACGATCATATATCCCTCTTCTGTGTATCCTGCCAGGATATGCCCAATTCCTGGAGGCTTTATCAGGGCTATGGTAACATGGAGGCGCCAAATTGCCGGGAGATTGTTTCTGGCGAATTGGGTTAAGTCGTCTAAATTTGATGGAACAACGAAAAAAGCGGCGAAGTTAGGGTTTTCACGAACATTCAGAAGACTGGTGATTATTCATCGAATAAATGTACGCCCAGGTCGGAATTTGAATCCGAGTCGTCGGCGTGACAGGCCGACATGATAGGCCACTACACTACCTGGGCACTGCTGCAGATGGTCCCGCCTCCCGGATTCGAACCGGGGACATCGCGGTAGCTGCGCAATTGCCTGGATACGGCAAATCATACTACAGCCGCGCACTCTACCAAGCTGAGTTAAGGCGGGATTTGCGCTCATAATATAGGGATAATACTGCTATTAAACGTATCGGTACGAAACGCCGGAATGCGAGCTCATCGGTCACCATTTTATAATATGAACACGAATCATAGGTGTATGACTCGCACACCAGATGCGGGGGATTGTTTTCTTCACCGATAGCCAGGCAAAGTCATCCGTAACTGTTTTTGACACCACCCTGAGAGACGGTGAGCAGACACCCGGTGTATCATTCACCTTTGAACAGAAACTCGAAATCGCCCGCCAGCTCTCACTGCTGGGGGTCCATGCCATTGAAGCAGGTTTCCCCGCCTCTTCGCAGGGTGAACGGGAAACTGTGAAGGCCATCGCGAGACTCGACCTTGATTCGGTGATCTGCGGCCTGGCCCGCTCGAGGAACGAGGATGTGGACGCTTGCCTTGACTGCGGGGTGGACATGGTCCATGTCTTCATCCCGACATCGGAGGTCCAGCGAATCCACACCATCAGGAAGACACCGGAGGAAGTCCTTGCCATCACCGGAGAAATTGTCTCCTATGTCCGGGATCACTTCGACCTCTGCATGTTCTCTGCCATGGATGCAACCCGGACCGGGACGGAATACCTGATCGAAGTATTCCGTGCGGCGGCAGATGCAGGAGCTACCATCATCAATGTTCCTGATACCGTGGGTGTCTTCACCCCGACGGCAATGAAGGGACTCATCTCCCGGATCGTGTCCGAAGTGGACTGTCCCGTGGATGTGCACTGTCACAATGACTTCGGACTTGCCGTGGCCAATACCACCACGGCAGTGGAGGCCGGCGCATCGCAGGTCCAGGTCACGGTGAACGGGCTCGGTGAGCGGGCAGGCAATGCCGATATTTCCCAGACAGTCATGATCCTCGAATCCATATATGGAGTGAAAACCGGCATCAAAACCGGGCACCTCTTCGAGACATCCCGGCTGATTTCACGGTACTCGGGTGTCCCCATCCCCATCACCCAGCCGGTTATCGGTGACAACGCCTTTTCCCATGAGAGCGGTATCCACTCCCACGGCGTTATCGCCTGCGCTGCCACGTTCGAGCCCGGCATCATGACCCCGGAGATGGTTGGTCACCGGAGAAAGCTTGCACTTGGCAAGCATGTCGGGAGACACGCTGTCCGCCAGATGCTGGCTGATGTCCACCTCAACCCAAGCGATGCCCAGCTCGATCGGATTGTCGAGAAAGTCAAGTTCATATCAACGAGGGGCAAGAAGGTGACCGACGCCGACCTGTATGAAATCGCCGAAAGCATCATGGGTGTCGGCAATGGGTCCCGGGCTATCGAGATCCAGGATATCGCCGTCATGACCGGGAACCACGTGATCCCCACGGCAAGCGTGAAAGCCCTCTACTATGGAAAAGAACTGGTCTCGAGTAGCACTGGGAACGGTCCCGTCGATGCGGCGCTCCGCGCAATCCTGGGCATCGTCCCGGCACGGGTACAGCTCAGGGAGTTCAACATCGAGGCCATCTCCGGAGGCTCAGATGCCATCGGCCATGTGAACATCTCGGTCGAAGACGAACAGGGCAACATCTTCTCGGCCAGCGGGTCGGGGGATGATATCGTGCTCGCATCAACCGAGGCAATGATCAATGCCATAAACCTCCTGCAGCGGATCCGCCCGGACGCAAGAAAAGAATAATTTTTTTTTCAGGAGGCGCTCTGGGCTTTCCCTTCAAGTGCCTGCTTGATTTGTAACTGGAGCTGCTCGAATTTACCGGAGAGCAGTCCTTCCTGTTTTTCCAGGGACCTGATCCGGAGCTCGAGGGTTTCGATCTTCTCGGTCAGGTTCGCAAGCACGTACTCTTTTTTCTTCTCCATCATGACCGTGCCAACGCTCATGAAGACCGGGGCGTCGTCCGGTACATCGTTCAGCTCCTCGGTCGCCCGCTTCGCCTCGCGGACGGCCATTTCATACTGTGCCTTCTGGGCAGCGATAGTCTGCATCTGCTGCTGCATCTGCTGCAGCATGGCAATCTGGTTCTGGACTTTGGGTGACAGTGCACTGCTCATGGATTTATCTCCTCGTTGAGGGCAAGATCCTGCATCTCCTCGGCCACGGAAATCAGCCGGAGCCACATGTTGAGCGAGGCCCGGAGCGCCGCAACATCCCCCGCATGGACTTTCAGGACCAGGGTGTCCGACCCGTTCAGCAGGCATGAAGCCCGGGAACGGGGGTTGACTTCGGCCTCCATCTCGGGGCTGACCGCCCGAAAGATCGCTTCGGCCTGATCCGACCTGAACCGGAAGACCGCTTCATACCTCATGGACCATCAGCCGGAGCAGGTAACGGCGTTTCCGGGTGCCGTCAAAGAGGCATCCTCCTCTGCCCGATTCCGACAATTTCACCGGTACATATGGTGCCAGCCGCTCATAAAGAGATGGGTCATTGACCTGGATTCCCGGCAGGCGTTCACCGGATCGCTCTTTAACGCTCCAGGAAGGAATCCTGATTTCTGTAACGATCGTGCCATGATCCGAAACCCGGAGCGAGAATTCCTTTCCCTGTCCGGAGAATACAAAAGAGACGGGATCGATGGTATCCAGGTCAGGGAGCCCCATCCTCCCCCGCAGGACGTACGGGCATCCTGCTGCAACGGCAAAGTCCCTGGCAAGCGACCGGAGTTCGGGAACGGGTTTTCGTGACGTGGTGACGATCATCGGGCGCGGAGTTCTTTGATCGCAGCACCCCGTTCCTTGAAAAGGATCCGGTGCCCGCAGTACGGACACCGGACATTGACATCAATCTCGACTCTGGACTTGCACCTGGCACACTTGTAGGACCCTGCCATGCCCGTTCAGACCTCCTTGCCCAGAGCGCGGTCGATAGTGCGCAGCGCGATGCGAAGCTGTGGTGTCTGGGGCTGGTACGCACCGCCGGCGAACCGGAACCCGCACTTCCTGCAGCCCCAGATACCGGTTCCCTCCCTCCGTACCGCAACGGTGTCACACTTCGGGCAGCGGTGCACTGCACGGGAGACCTTCTCAGTCTCCTTCACGCGTTTGCGGATGAACCTGCCGTACCTCGGGCCAAAACGCCCGGCGCTTCCGGTGACTCTTCCCTTTGCCTTCTGCGTTTTCCGTGCCATTGAACCTGCTCCGGATATCTGTCTTATGAACTATGTCTTCTCGGTTAATATACTTGATTGAGGATACGTACCTCGCCCTGGCCCCTGGTGACGCGGTTGATCAGGTCGTAGAACTCTCCCTGGATCCCGGCCGGGATGCGGACAACGCAGATCCAGGACCCGTCCCTCTGCCACTCCTCCTTCTCCATCTGGGCAGCAGCCTGGATCTCCCCGTAGGCCTTTGAAGCGAAATCGGGCGGGATCTTTACCGCAATGCGGACTTCTTCGAACTTGATCGGGAGGATCGGGCGGAGCGCTTTCACCGTCTCCTTGACGAGCTCTTCGGTATTCTTGTAGAGGTCGATATTGACCCGGGCTTCGTCCATCGCCATCTCGATCCGCTGCGGAGGATGGGGGAGGTTGGTCTGGGGGTTGATCGCGTTGCGGGCGATGAAGGTGATGACCTTTTTCTTCTTCTCGGCGATTATGTGCCGGCGCTGCTCGGCCGTGAGGTGGATCTCCCCTTTCCTGATGATCTTATCAGCGACAGCGGGAAAATCGGTGGTGGAAAACACCCTGGTGAGTGCCTCATCGGATGCCCGGGTGCCACGCGAGGAGTTCTCGAACACGGAAAGCGCGGCCACCATGTCCTCGATAGCGATCGCCTCTCCCTGGCGGTACCTGACTGCCAGGTCAGGATCGACCAGCAGTTCAAACTTCTCTCCATGGCTTTCCAGCCGTGCTACTACCGCTCTCTCGAGAGGTATCATGCGATCGGTCCTACTTCTCGAATTTTTCCACGAACGATGCGACCTCTTCCTTGCTCATCTTCCGGAACCCCGGCCTCTTCGCCTCAATAACGCCGATCTCCACTGTATTGACGTCGAACTTCCCTTCGGTGGCATCGTGGAGGGCTTTGAGGCCGAGGAGTATGGTATCTTTCAGGGGAGCGTCATAATCGTACTCTTCCTCGAAGACCTTCATGACGGCATTCCTTCCTATCCCGATCCCGGTCGCCTTGTACTCAAGGAGGGTCCCGCTCGGGTCGGTCTCGAAGAGACGGAATTCGCCGTCGCTGATCCCGGCAATGAGCAGCGCAGTCCCGTACGGACGGGCTCCGCCGAACTGCGTGTAGGTCTGCATGTGGTCGCACAGCTTCTTTGCCAGGGCTTCCACATCGATTCTTTCATCGTAGGTAACGCGGTTGATCTGGCACTCGATCCGGGCCCGGTCCACCAGGGCGCGGGCATCACCGACAAGCCCCGAGGATGCAACCCCGATGTGTTCATCGATGACAAAGATCTTCTCGATCGATGACGGCTCGAGCAGGCGGGAACTCACCCGCTTGTCAACGATAAGCACGATACCGTCCCTGCACTTCATTCCAACCGCGGTCGTGCCCCGCTTCACCGCTTCGCGTGCGTACTCGACCTGATAAAGGCGGCCGTCCGGACTGAATACCGTGATGGCCCGGTCATATCCCATCTGGTATGCCTGTGGCTGCATTATTATTCCTCCAGATCATCCTTTGTGAGAAACAAGAGCTCCTGACTTTTAATTCCTTTTTCCATCAAATCAACCTTTTGACCCTGGTATCGCCGTGCACAATACACTTTTCCCCCGAAACTGACCTCTTCCGGACCCCCTGGTTCAGGGGGAGCAACCCGTGGAATTCTCCTCCGGAGCGCATGGAGCGTGCCGGACGTCGCTTTCGGGCGGAGCACGAGGGCATCGTTTCCTGCGACGGTGACTGTAGAAAGGGCGATCCGCAGATCGCGCTCTCCTCCCCGGGTGCACCGGAGAATGAGATGGCCCGGGCCCGAATCGATGACCGCAGGGCTGATCATCGCAGCACGCACGTCCCCAAAGAGACTGGTGAGAGCGCAGGAGACAGCCTGGTAGAGTTCCTTCTGGTCGGCACCAATTCCCATCGGTTCGATGGTGGCAAGGATGTACCGTTTCTTCGTTCTGAGCGTGGGGGGAAGCGGTTTCATGACACCACCCTGACCGGACCGGCAGGGGCAATAAGATGCCCGGCTGTGGCAAGAGCTTCCCAGGCATCACCCTCTTCCATCCCAAAGAGGCTGCAGAGGAGCACGATGTCATCAACTGACCGGAGATGGAGAACCGATCGGGCATTGCTTGATACGGTGAGGAGAAACCGGTAGCGGTTGTGGAGACGCATCAGCTCCGCGAACCTCCCCAGGGCACGCTGGCGGGGGGTTCCCGTGATATGGATGAGGGGAGAGATATCGATATCCACCGCTATACTCCGTTCTGCAGCAGACCGGGCACAGACGTGATCAAAGGACTGCTTCCTGGTCCGGTGGAGCCCCCGCAGCACGTGCACTCCTCTGAGGTTCAGCACGGCACGGTTGAACCCTTTCTCTCCTGCTTCCACCATGACCAGAGACTGGCCATCACCACACTTACTCAGCCGGCCTGATACCGTCCGCACACTCTCCCCGCTGATGATAACCGCAGGGATGATCCTGACTCCCGCAACGGTGAGCGGGGCGGCACCTGGGACAACGAGAGTATCGAAACCAAGCTCCCGTGCCTCAACCGCCATCCGCCGGAGCGAAGAGTTGCCATCTGGATAGGGGTGGACACAGGCGTCTGCAACAGTCATCAGTGAGAGGATTGGAAAAATAAGGGATATCTTATTTGCCCAGGTTTCCATGTGACCTGATGCTCGGGCGGGTCTTTTCGGTTCCCCTGCCGCGGGTCATCATGCCGCGTCCCTTCCTCCCGGAGCTGGTCTTCCCGCGCTCGGCACGGCCACGGCTCGTTCCCTTCCCGATCCAGGCGAGCTGCTTGTCGGCAAGGACGGCGGGGTGATGGGTATCGACCAGGATAACCTCGAACCACTTCTGCTTTCCGTCCTGCCCTACCCAGTAGGAGTTGAGGACTTCCATGTTCGGGTACCGCACGGAGGCCCGCTCTTCAGCCATGCGCTGCAGGCTCTTGGCCGGGGTGATGCGGTTCTTCCCCATCCGTATGGACCGGCGACCACGGACGTATCGCGATCTCCGGCGCCCTCCGCGGCGCACTTTTACCCGCACCACGGCAACCCCCTGTTTCGCCTTGTAGCCAAGGTTCCGGGCCCGGTCGATCCGGGTCGGGTGCTCGACCCTGACCACGCTGCCCTCCCGCCGCCATACCTGCATCCGGTGCCACTGGAGGGCTTTTACCTCCGAGTCACCGGGCTTCTTCCATGCCTCACGTACGTAGGCATACATCGATCTTGCCATGTCAGATCACCATCAGGTTCAGCGCCAGATGCGCCACATTCCTTCACGGGACGGATCCCGTAAGACCTGTATATATCGGCAGGGGGCTTCATAAAGCCATCCCCAGGACCTGCTTCTCGCTTACCCTTTGCGCTTCTCGAGCACCCGGATCGCCTCGATCCTCGTTACCGGATACTGGCCCTGCCCGTCTTTTTCAGCCGACTTCACCATGTCCCAGATGGTCAGGAGTGCAACTGATACACCGGTGAGCGCCTCCATTTCCACCCCGGTCTTTCCGACCGAACGCACCGTGACGGTCACTTCGATCGCCTCCTCCTGCTGGTCGAAAGAGACCTCCACCGCGGTCACGGGAATGGTATGGCACATAGGTATCAAGCGGAATGTATCCTTCACCGCGAGCGTTGCGGCAACCTGCGCAGTCGCAAGCACGTTACCTTTGAGCGCCGTCCCGGACCGGATGGCCTCGAGGGTCTCCTTCCGGAGTATGATCCTGCCTGCAGCGGTTGCTCCCCTTCGAACATCAGCTTTTGCGCCGACATCCACCATGTGGACCTTTTCATCCCTGATATGTGTAAACTCGACCATTACCTGTCTCCTTTCCCGAAGAGCTCGAGCGCGATTTGTGCCGGCAGGTCGCTTGCCAGCATCCCCCCGGCACATTCCCGTTCGATCGCCATGCCTGCCCTGCCGTTCACGTAGGCAGCAATGCAGGCGGCATCGAAAGCCGGCAGCTGGACGAAGAGGGCTGCGGAAACCCCTGCAAGGACATCCCCGGTCCCCCCTACGGTCATCAGGGGGGTCCCGGTACGGTTGAACCTGACCCGGGCTCCATCGCTGATGATATCGACCGGGCCTTTGAGCAGCGTTGTTCCGGGGATTCCCGACCCCCTGACCATACGTGCACGCCCGATGAGGTCGCCCCCGACGCGGTTCCCGGTCATCCGCTCAAACTCGCCTGCATGCGGTGTGTATATCGCCTCCCCGGCCCGGGGTAGCGGGGTGCGGAGGGCATCTGCATCGAAGACTGCCTTGTCGCAATGTGGAGCAAGGGCCCGGATCACGTGGTGGCTCTGGTCGCCAAGCCCCGGTCCCATCACCACCACGTCGGCACGGTCGATGAGCCTGAGGATCTGCCCGATGTGCTCGGCCTCGATTATGGTGCCTTCAAGCGGTTCATAGATGAGGTCAGGCACAGGTTCGAAGACAGGCGATGCGATCCGGACGAGGTCTGCCCCGGCCCGGAGCGCCCCGAGCCCGCAGAGATACGGGGCTCCCTGGTATGGCCCTCCCCCCACCACCAGCACTTCCCCGCCGTTTCCTTTGTGGGCATCAGGCCGCCTCTTCTTCAATACCAGGAGGTCGCCGGGCCCGGTGAAGACCTCGGCTTCGAGAGGAATGCCGATCCCCGCGACCCGTGAACCTTCCACCTTTGGCCTGTGGAAGGCGAGGATCACATCGGTCCGGATTCCTGGGGTGGGGATATCGGCGCTGATGACCGTTGCCGGGGAGCCGGCCGTCAGATCCACGCAGGTCCGGACCGGTTCTCTCAACGCACCTGACAGCCCGGTGCCGAGCAGCGCATCAACAATGACCTCTGCCTGCGAGAACAGGGCGCGGAGCTCCATGACATCTTCCCTGCAGGTGACCGGATATATTGAGACCCGGCAGTGGGAGAGAACCCCGAGCTGGCTTGCCGTCTCGGCAGTCATCCCTGCTCCGGAAACGACCACCACATGCGGTCCGAGATCCTGCAGGTAGCGTGCAGCAACCATGCCATCGCCACCGTTGTTTCCCCTGCCGCAGAGGATCAGAACCTGGTTCCCGCCGGTAGCCCTGACCGATTCAGCGAGGGCCCGGCCGGCTCCCTCCATCAGCTGCAGCGCGGTGAGTCCCAGTGCCCGGGCGTTTGCATCCACCACCCGCATCCGCTCGTTGCTGATCAGCCCGGTTTCGGCAAATTCCTCCATCCCATGCGGAAGAGGGTCCAGCCCCTGGTTCAGGTGCCTCATGAAACTCCCTGGTGTGCAAGAGCATCTGGCGGCAGTGCTTATGAATTATGAGGCAGCACCGGGGTTCACAAACCCGGGAAGTGTTCCCGTGGCGATGAAACAGCCGAACGCCAACATTTTTGACCGGATCCGCAAATTACTAGAATGATGGGACTTTCTGAGGACGTTCGGGCAGCGGTGCAGGAGATCTCCTCGCATCCCGAAGCAACCATCATATCCCACATCGATGCGGACGGGATATCCGGCGAGGCGATTCTCGCGCAGGCCCTCGCCAGGGAAGGTATACGGACGACCTCGGTCTTTGTCCGCCAGCTTGAGCCGCTGACCATGCGGCAGGTGCCCATGGACGACTCGTTCAAGATCTTCTGCGACCTCGGTGCCGGTCAGCAGAACCTGCTCGAGGGGTACGGGCTCTCGAACGAAGAAGTGCTGATCATCGACCACCACGTGAGCCAGGACTGCGGGACCGCCTACCAGCAGGTCAACTGCCTGCCCTACGGCCACACCAAGCTTGCTGCTGCCGGGGTTGCCTACCTGGTGGCAAAGGAACTGGATGCCTCCAATGCAGACCTGGCCCCCCTCGCGGTGATCGGGAACATCGGTGACATGATGGCACGTGAGGACTGTGGCCTGGTGGGCCTGGCCCGCGAGATCGCGAGGGAAGGGGCATCCCAGGGCCTGATCGAGATCCGGGAGCGCGATCTCAACTGCTACGGCATTTCAACCCGCCCACTCCATGTTTGTCTCTCGTACAACGACGATCCCTTCATCCCGGGCATCAGCAATAATGCCCCCGGGGCTATGAAGTTCCTCCAGCGGCTTGGCATCCCGCTCCGTGACCCGGTTAAGGGCATGCTGGTATGGGAGGAGGTGCCCGATGAGCACCGGAGACGGGTCACCAGCGCGCTTGCCCAGCAGCTTCTTGCTCACGGAGAAGGTATCTCCCGCCTCTTTGCCGAATCGTACATCTTCCCCGGTGAGCCGGAACGCACCCCGCTCCGGAACGCCCAGGAGTTCGCGACTCTTTTGAACTCCTGCGGGCGGTGGTCACGACCCAGCGTGGGAGGCTCCATCTGTCGCGGCGACCGTGGTGTCGCCTACCGGCAGGCCGAACACATGCTAACCAACCATCGCGCCGCTATACGTGATCTCCTCCAGTACATCCTTGAGGCGGGGGTGACCGAGCTCTCCCACCTCCAGTTCATCCATGTCGGCGACCGGTATCCGGATACCATCGTGGGCATCGGTGCCGGGATGGCGCTCTCGAAACTGAACATGGACAAGCCCATCCTGATCATGGTGGAGCAGCCCGATGACCCGAACCTGACCAAGGTCTCCATGCGGACTACGGAACGGGTCGTTGAACGGGGAATCGACCTCCAGCAGGCCATCGTTGACGCTTCGGCCGCGCTGGGGGGTGCAGGGGGTGGGCACCGGATCGCCGCAGGGGCCTTCATCCCACGGGAATCAGAACAGGAGTTTGTGATACGTGTCAACGAAGTGCTCGCCGGACAGTATGCAGGCGCAGGTGCAGGTCATCGCTGATTTCCAGTTCGGACGGGGGGCTGGAAGAGCGCTTTTCCCTGACGGTTGCAACTTCATCCTCTCCCGGACCGGGAGGGTCCGACAGGTCAGCCTCGGAGGAAAACGGCTGGTAACGGTCAGGGCTATGGATGGGAAGTTCACGCTCGGGATAGACGGAGCCCTGAGGCTCCTTGCCGCTCTCCCTCCGCCCGCTTACCGGGTAGTGGTGCTCGACGAGGTTGCCGAGTTCATCAGGGAGGGGAAGAACGCGTTTGCAAAACACGTTGTCGCTGCAGATGCCGGTATCCGATCCGGCGACGAAGTGATGGTGGTGACGGGCAACGATGAGCTCCTTGCGACCGGATCGGCGGTTCTCTCTGGCAGGGAGATGCTTTGCTTTAATTACGGTGTAGCGGTAAAAGTACGGCAGGGAAGGTGAGCGACATGATGCCCGGAAACATAAATCCCAGGAAAATGAAGCAGATGATGAAACAGTTAGGGATGCAGGTGGAGCCGATCAACGATGTCAGCCGTATCGTGATCGAAACCCCGAGAGGGAATTATATCTTCGATACTGCCGAAGTGACCGCCATGACCATGCAGGGGGTCACCACCTACCAGATTGCGGGTCATCCCCGGTTCGAAGAACATGCACCCGCAATACCCGAGGACGATGTCCTGCTTGTAGCCGAACAGGCAGGGGTTTCCCCCGATGCAGCCCGCGAGGCGCTCATCGTCTGCCGGGGAGATATCGCCGAGGCGATCCTGAAGGTCTCGAAATGATCGGGCCGGGAAAGCGGGTCCTGCTGGTAGGCGAGGGCAGGACCTTCTTTGTCCGGAGCGGGACCGGGATGTTCTCCACGGACCGGGGAGTCATCGATCTCGATGCGGTTGGGATGGCATCGGCCGGGGATACGATCGAATCGCATACCGGTCATTTGTTCCGGGTGCTCATCCCCCGGGCCCCGGACTATTTTGAGCATGCAAAACGGACCGGGGCACCCATGCTTCCCAGGGACATCGGGCTGGTGATCGCCCTGACCGGGATGAACCGGAACGATGTGGTGCTCGATGCCGGAACGGGCAGCGGTATTTCCGCGATCTTTTTCGGAGGAGTTGCAAAAAAGGTGGTGACCTACGAGACGCGGGAGGACTTCGCCCGGGTTGCTGCCGAGAATATCAGGGAGGCCGGTCTTGCCAATGTCGAGGTCATCCCGGGTGATGTCCTTGCTGCAGAAGATCTCTTTGATATCGTCCATTACGACATGACCATCGGTCCGGAGCATGTCCGCCATGCCCATTCCCTGCTTCGCCCCGGAGGCTACCTTGCCTGCTATACCCCGTTCATCGAGCATCTCTGTATCGTGCTGGAAACGGCAGAAGGGCTCTTTTCATCGGTGAGAGCGGTAGAATGCATCGAGCGGGAGATGACCCGCTCGAAGCGGGGGACGCGGCCATCGACGCGGGTTGGACATTCGGGATACCTTACCATCGCGAGGAAGTGATGGGCATACCGTCCCTGACTGAGATTAACGAGCATCGGGATTGTGTTTTTTTTCCATTGTCGGACAGTGAGAAATCCGGTCAGAGTCCCTTTGTTTTCTAACTCAAGGTGATACCAATCCAATTTCCTGTCCAATAGATTAATGAAGGATCGCATCAACCGGTGTATCGAAAAGAGCGTTTTGACCATGGCTACGAAAACAGTCATTCTCGCAGTATGCCTTGTATGTCTCGCGATACTGTCGGTTGCAGAAGTTGCTGCATTCCAATTTTCGGGTGAAACCATCGCTCCTCCGTTCTTTAACAAAGTTGAAACGTCCAGCACCACGAATCTCAAGATAGCATCCATGACGACAGAGCTTGGTAATCGCTTTATCATTGGGGGTTCCAAAGGTGGAATCGAGATCCACAACAATGTGCAGGTAAGTTCCTATAGCTACGCAGTTCCCTCGAAGGGTTCGGTATCTGCGTTCATAAAAGGCACAATCATGGAGGGGAGCAATGCGACTGCCAGTTATGGTTTACAACCTCAGATTTACTCCAGTTACCCTAACGGAAAACAGATTGCATTGGAAGGGATGGACAACAATGTTGAGAAATCATCGGGACTCGTCATGACCCTGGAATTTTATAACTCCCATTCGATGAGCGGGGATATTATCTCGTTTTCAAAGTCCATGAGCTATAATTCTGTTCTGAGCGGTTCGTGATTGGAGAGAATTTCTCTTTATCTCCTTTAGACGGTTTGTTTCATGGAGAAGGATATGCAAATAAAACAGGAAAGGATTTAATTCAATTTTCCCCAGCTGTTTATGGATGCTGTGTGAGTATATCAGCAGTAACTAATGGAGGATGCATGAAAAAACCAATAACCGTTTTTCTTGGAATTTGTATCTTTCTGTGCGGATTTGCACTGGCAGACCCAGGGATCTGCCAGGTCAGAGAAGTGCAAGGGCTCTCCATCCAGACAACAGTGATTGGAGTAGGAAACTTTGACCAGAAGAGCGAGGTCGTCATCAGCAGTTCTTCAGGAACGTCCTTGAGCGACATGCCCCCCCTTGGAGCTTCATCCGTCGTGTATCAGAGTGTCTATACCGAAGACACCCATAGCGCCGGTAACGGGTATATTTCCTATGACAAGAGCTTTGAGGTCAACACGGCAGAGAGACTGAACGGGCAATATAACATCGAATCTACCAGGCAGATAACGTACCTTGGCATCGATGCCGGTTCGATCTATTCGTCAGAATACCTGATGACAAGCGGCGCAGGTACTTCACAGAATGCCGCAAACCGGATGCTCTGTCCGTTCGGCACTGGTGGCTCCATTGGGGCATTCTGCAATATGGTAGAGACGGGCAGTACATTCACCTTGAGTGTCGCCAATGTTGCCACTACAGCGAATAACCGGTTCATAACTAAGAGCGCCGACACCCCGGTTGAGACGAATTACCACATCCTTGTGACAGAGTATACACCAGGAGTCCCTTCGAAAGGGACGGTCGCGGCCTTCATCAGGGGGACGATCAAAGAGGGGATGAATGGAGCCCCGGACAACCTCGGAGAAGAATCCTCGTTTGAGGATCGCACGGAACTTATCGGGGAGATATTCACCTTCGACAAGAAGATGCACTACCAGTCTGGCTTCGGTCCCTGAAGGAGCCGGATGAAAACGGGGAAACCCAGTTTTCCTGGTTTTCACCTTTTTTTTTTTCCTGCACTGGATAATAATCAATCTTCCAGGAGTGTTCTCGATATTTTTTCCTGGAAGACCGTGCAGGGAGAATGTACTGTGTGCTTTCACCCCCTATTCGGTAGGAAACTACGTTACCTTTCTTGTCCTGGTTGCCGGCTGGAAGTCCTGCTTTCAGATGTACATTGAATGGCTGGGGCCAGGATATATTCAAAAATCGTGTTTGTCCAGGCCGCCCCGATGGATTGAATTTAACCTCGCGGTTATAGGATTTCCTGCAGGGTTCGATAAATGAACCGCTGTGATCATTATTTTTTAAAAACATAGTCCTGCACGTTATCTAATGGTGCTGAGAGTATCAGCATGCATGTTGGAGAATACATATGAAAAAACTCGGATTATTGGTCATCGCCCTGGCCCTTCTCGTGGTCGGCATGGCGATGGCAGAACCAGGGATCCCGCAGGTCAGAGAAGTTCAGGGACTCTCGACGTCCACTACCGTCATTGGGGTCGGGAACTTCAACGCTGCATCCAGTGTCCAGATGTCTATTATGAAAGGTGATGAGAACTTAGCAACCATCCCGCCACTCGGTAATGGTGTTCTCTACCAGACCGTATATACTGAAGATACCCAGAACTCAGAGTATGGGTACCTCTCCTATGACAAGGACCTCGATGTGAGCACCTCGAACAAGCTCACCGGCCAGTACAACGTCCAGGCCGTCAAGCAGATCACCTACCTCGGCATTGACGCATCCTCGATCATCACCACCGATTACATGATGCTCGATGGTGTTGGTGAGGGATACGGAACTATCGGAAATCAGATGCTCTGTCCGTTCGGATCCGATAATGAAGCACCCACCTTCTGCAACATTGTCGAGACCGGCAGCAGCATGAACCTCAAGGTCGCCAACCTGAACACCCAGATGGGCGAGCGCTTCGTCATGAAGTCCGCTGACCCGGGCATCCAGATCTACAACAATGTCGGTGTCGGTTCCTACGCCGCCGATATCCCGTCCAAGGGATCGGTCTCAGCCTTCATCCAGGGCAGCGTGAGAGAGGGCGGCCGTGACGTTGGTGAGGAGTCCGCACAGGACCTCATGATGACCATGACCTTCAAGGACGCCACGTCATTCTCTGGTGACATCTCGACCTTCGCAAAAAGCATGGGCTGGAGCTCGAAGTTCGCATAAGCGGAATTTCGCCAAGGTGAACACCGGGAGATCCCTCCCGGTTCTTTTTCTTTCTCCAATTCTTTCCAAGAGCTATTCAGTCACATTTCACGGTCATCGATACGATATTTCCCAAATTCCGCTCATATCCTTCTTATCTGCGGAAAAAGAACGGAAAGGTTTATAAATTCTCCTTAAGAAAAAAGAAGGTGATGCTGAGAGTATCAGCCTGACTTCGCCAGAAGAAGGATGAGAAGGTAGTGTTTATATAATTTCATGCAAAAAAACACAGCCTTCTCATTAGGTAATATAGCATTAATCGATAAAATTGATTCGGAGACCAACTTTTTCGCATCAGTTCTTGGCGGAGTTGGTGGTCGAAGCAAGTCATTCATACCATCCGTAAGCTTCTCATCAGCAACAAACTCAATCAATCGGTATCGATCAATAAGATTCTGGACTTTACCCCCGACGAACTTCTCAAGACACTGGGGTTTGAAGATACAATTTCAGACCGGAGTTTGTATCGGACTCTGGAACGACTGGGAGAAAGAAAGTCGATTGTTCTTGACCAGTTTCAACGCTGGATCTCCCAGCAGAGCCTCGTGGATCCAACCCAGTTCGTGGACTTCAGTTCGAGTTACTTTGAGGGGACAAAATGTCCGCTGGGGGAGTTAGGGTATTCCCGGGACAATCAGCCAGGGAAACTCCAGATCGCATTTGGGATCAGTGTCGGCCTCAATAACATACCGACGATGCTGACCATCCAGAAAGGAAATGTTCAGGATAAAAAGCATATGCAGATGCTGATCCGGTTATGCTCGAGCGTTCTTCCTGAAGGCAGTCTTCTGGTGTTTGACTGTGGAGGGAATACCCAGGATAACAAACGAAGGATCCGCGATCTGAAGTTCCATTATTTGACCCTGAAAGCAAAGAAGAAAGGCCCATACCGGAACGAGATAACGATCTACCATGCCAGGAAAGAAAGCCAGGTTTCATTCGTTTCTGGCAACCGGGTCTATTCATGTGTCAAATATCGGGATGGCGAAGAAGTCCGGTACATATTTTTCTGTGACGACCTGGCCTGTGACCAGTTGACGAAGAAAGCAAGGAAACTTGAGAAAGACCTGGAGAAGGGGAAGGTTCTCACAAAGAAGGTTGAACGCGGAAAAGATCTCGGCCAGTATATCGCTCCTGAGGGTTGGATCATCGCCCGTGGTCATCTCCAGAAGATCATTGGCGATATCCCCAACCCCTATGTAACCGGTCTTGAAGGTTTCTTCGTGCTTGAATCAACCATCGATGATGATCCCGAAAACATCCTGAATGCCTACAAGAATCGTGACCGTGCAGAGAAGTTCATCCGGGACCTCAAAGAAGGAGCCGAGCTCCGGCCGATCCGGCACTGGTCCAAACACGCGGTGATCGGGCACGTGTTGATCGTTTTCCTCACCAAAGTCCTGGTGAGTTTGACACAACTTTTCTGTAAAGATCCCGTCGTGAAAAATCTGAAAGTCCTCAAAAATTATCTCACGAATTTGACACTTACGATCATATACCCTTCTTTTGGGTATCCTGTCAAGATCATTTCCAACTTCTCCCCAGAAATACGCCCAATTCTTGGAGATTTTATCAAGAGATATGGTAGCCTGGAGGCGCCAAATCACTGGTAAATTGCTTCTGGCGAATTGGGTTAAGTCGTTTAAATTTGATGGAAGTACTGAAAAGTGGCGAAGTTAGGTTTCAGCATGGAATGTAGGAGGATATTTATGAAGAAACTCGGAATCTTGGTCATCGCCCTGGCCCTTCTCGTGGTCGGCCTGGCGATGGCAGAACCAGGGATCCCGCAGGTCAGAGAAGTTCAGGGACTCTCGACGTCCACGACCGTCATTGGGGTCGGGAACTTCAACGCTGCATCCAGTGTCCAGATGTCTATTATGAGTGGTGATGAGAACTTAGCAACCATCCCGCCACTCGGTGATGGCGTTCTCTACCAGACCGTATATAGTGAAGATACCCAGAACGCTGAGTATGGGGTACCTCTCCTATGACAAGGACCTCGATGTGAGCACCTCGAACAAGCTCACCGGCCAGTACAACGTCCAGGCCGTCAAGCAGATCACCTACCTCGGCATTGACGCATCTTCGATCGTCACCACCGATTACATGATGCTCGATGGTGTTGGTGATGATTACGGAGAGATCGGAGATATGATGCTCTGTCCGTTCGGATCCGATAGGGATGCACCCACATTCTGCAACATTGTCGAGACCGGCAGCAGCATGAACCTCAAGGTCGCCAACCTGAACACCCAGATGGGCGAGCGCTTCATCATGAAGTCCGCTGACCCGGGCATCCAGGTCTACAACAATGTCGGTGTCGGTTCCTACGCTGCCGATATCCCGTCCAAGGGATCGGTCTCTGCCTACATCCAGGGCAGCGTGAGAGAGGGCGGCCGTGACGTTGATGGTGAGGGTGGCTGGGAATGGGCAGATGAACTCCATATGACCATGACCTTCAAGGATGCCACGTCATTCTCTGGTGACATCTCGACCTTCGCAAAGAGCATGAGCTGGGACCCGAAGTTCGCATAAGCGGAATTTCGCCAAGGTGGACACCGGGGGATCCCTCCCGGTTCTTTTTCTTTCTCCAATTTTTTCCAGGAGCGATCCAGTCACATTTCACGGTCATCGATACGATATTTCCCCAAATTCCGCTCATATCCTTCTTATCTGGGGAAAACGAACGGAAAGGTTTATAAATTTTCCGCATGAAGAAAGAAGGTGATGCTGAGAGTATCAGCATGAAATGTAGGAGGATATTTATGAAGAAACTCGGAATCTTGGTCATTGCCCTGGCCCTTCTCGTGGTCGGCCTGGCGATGGCAGAACCAGGGATCCCGCAGGTCAGAGAAGTTCAGGGACTCTCGACGTCCACGACCGTCATTGGGGTCGGGAACTTCAACGCTGCATCCAGTGTCCAGATGTCTATTATGAGTGGTGATGAGAACTTAGCAACCATCCCGCCACTCGGTAGTGGTGTTCTCTACCAGACCGTATATAGTGAAGATACCCAGAACGCTGAGTATGGGTACCTCTCCTATGACAAGGACCTCGATGTGAGCACCTCGAACAAGCTCACCGGCCAGTACAACGTCCAGGCCGTCAAGCAGATCACCTACCTCGGCATTGACGCATCCTCGATCATCACCACCGATTACATGATGCTCGATGGTGTTGGTGATGATTACGGAGAGATCGGAGATATGATGCTCTGTCCGTTCGGATCCGATAGGGATGCACCCACATTCTGCAACATTGTCGAGACCGGCAGCAGCATGAACCTCAAGGTCGCCAACCTGAACACCCAGATGGGCGAGCGCTTCATCATGAAGTCCGCTGACCCGGGCATCCAGGTCTACAACAATGTCGGTGTCGGTTCCTACGCTGCCGATATCCCGTCCAAGGGATCGGTCTCTGCCTACATCCAGGGCAGCGTGAGAGAGGGCGGCCGTGACGTTGATGGTGAGGGTGGCTGGGAATGGGCAGATGAACTCCATATGACCATGACCTTCAAGGATGCCACGTCATTCTCTGGTGACATCTCGACCTTCGCAAAGAGCATGAGCTGGAGCTCGAAGTTCGCATAAGCGGAATTTCGCCAAGGTGGACACCGGGGGATCCCTCCCGGTTCTTTTTCTTTCTCCAATTTTTTCCAGGAGCGATCCAGTCACATTTCACGGTCATCGATACGATATTTCCCCAAATTCCGCTCATATCCTTCTTATCTGGGGAAAACGAACGGAAAGGTTTATAAATTTTCCGTACGAAGAAAGAAGGTGATGCTGAGAGTATCAGCATGAAATGTAGGAGGATATTTATGAAGAAACTCGGAATCTTGGTCATTGCCCTGGCCCTTCTCGTGGTCGGCCTGGCGATGGCAGAACCAGGGATCCCGCAGGTCAGAGAAGTTCAGGGACTCTCGACGTCCACGACCGTCATTGGGGTCGGGAACTTCAACGCTGCATCCAGTGTCCAGATGTCTATTATGAGTGGTGATGAGAACTAGCAACCATCCCGCCACTCGGTAGTGGTGTTCTCTACCAGACCGTATATAGTGAAGATACCCAGAACGCCGAGTATGGGGTACTCTCCTATGACAAGGACCTCGATGTGAGCACCTCGAACAAGCTTCACCGGCCAGTACAACGTCCAGGCCGTCAAGCAGATCACCTACCTCGGCATTGACGCATCCTCGATCATCACCACCGATTACATGATGCTCGATGGTGTTGGTGAGGATTACGGAACTATCGGAGAGCAGATGCTCTGTCCGTTCGGAGCCGATAGGGAAGCACCCACCTTCTGCAACATTGTCGAGACCGGCAGCAGCATGAACCTCAAGGTCGCCAACCTGAACACCCAGATGGGCGAGCGCTTCGTCATGAAGTCCGCTGACCCGGGCATCCAGATCTACAACAATGTCGGTGTCGGTTCCTACGCCGCCGATATCCCGTCCAAGGGATCGGTCTCTGCCTACATCCAGGGCAGCGTGAGAGAGGGCGGCCGTGACGTTGATGGTGAGGACGCAGATGAACTCATGATGACCATGACCTTCAAGGACGCCACGTCATTCGCTGGGGACATCTCGACCTTCGCAAAGAGCATGAGCTGGAACTCGAAGTTCGCATAAGCGGAATTTCGCCAAGGTGAACACCGGGGGATCCCTCCCGGTTCTTTTTCTTTCTCCAATTTTTTCCAGGAGCGATCCAGTCACATTTCACGGTCATCGATACGATATTTCCCAAATTCCGCTCATATCCTTCTTATCTGGGGAAAACGAACGGAAAGGTTTATAAATTTTCCGTACGAAAAAAGAAGGTGATGCTGAGAGTATCAGCATGAAATGTAGGAGGATATTTATGAAGAAACTCGGAATCTTGGTCATTGCCCTGCCTCTTCTCGTGGTCGGCATGGCGATGGCAGAACCAGGGATCTGTCAGGTCAGAGAAGTTCAGGGACTCTCGACGTCCACGACCGTCATTGGGGTCGGGAACTTCAACGCTGCATCCAGTGTCCAGATGTCTATTATGAGTGGTGATGAGAACTTAGCAACCATCCCGCCACTCGGTGATGGCGTTCTCTACCAGACCGTATATACTGAAGATACCCAGAACGCTGAGTATGGGTACCTCTCCTATGACAAGGACCTCGATGTGAGCACCTCGAACAAGCTCACCGGCCAGTACAACGTCCAGGCCGTCAAGCAGATCACCTACCTCGGCATCGACGCATCCTCTATCATCACCACCGATTACATGATGCTCGATGGTGTTGGTGAGAATTACGGAGCTATCGGAGAGCAGATGCTCTGTCCGTTCGGAGCCGATAGGGAAGCACCCACCTTCTGCAACATTGTCGAGACCGGCAGCAGCATGAACCTCAAGGTCGCCAACCTGAACACCCAGATGGGCGAGCGCTTCGTCATGAAGTCCGCTGACCCGGGCATCCAGATCTACAACAATGTCGGTGTCGGTTCCTACGCCGCCGATATCCCGTCAAGGGATCGGTCTCTGCCTACATCCAGGGCAGCGTGAGAGAGGGCGGCCGTGACGTTGATGGTGAGGACGCAGATGAACTCATGATGACCATGACCTTCAAGGACGCCACGTCATTCGCTGGGGACATCTCGACCTTCGCAAAGAGCATGAGCTGGAACTCGAAGTTCGCATAAGCGGAATTTCGCCAAGGTGAACACCGGGGGATCCCTCCCGGTTCTTTTTCTTTTTAAAATTCTGTAAATAATGACTGAATAAGAACATTCACAGAACCCCGGGTTGGTTGAACCTTGTGATGAAAACAGCACCAGTTCTTTATCCGGGAGATGTTCCTGATGGGCCCAGTCTCACCTGGATTGCGGCGGTAGCTTTATCCTGTCTGGCGGAAGTGCTCTGCCCGGCATTTCGGCGGCGATACAGTTCAATGCGGGGACATCTGTAAATTGCAGACGAATTCGTTTTCCACATCGTGAGCGGTCCCAGGGCACAATCTCCCCTGGTGGGAGGTCTTCTTCGGAGTCCGGTGATGACCGCCTCCGCTTATCCGATGATGGCTGCAGAAGACCGGGATAGCGGCGAAGTCAACTGGCACCAGCAAATCCTCTCCTCTCACTTCCGCCAGCCCGCCCCCTCGAACAGCAGTATGCCGACGATGGCAGCTCCTCCCGTTTTCTGAAAGTGCGTTATTTCCTGCTTTCCGCAGATCTCGATTCATGCATAATAATTTTCACACCTTCCTCCAAGAATCGCAATTATTTTTCTTGCATTCTCGTTTAGATTAGTCAGTTGTACTTCTATCTCCCCGGAAATATCCGCTTTCACTTCAGTGACCCCAAGAAAATCAGTAAATATCCATTTCAATGTGGGTCTTTGGGTTGGCTTATTCACCTGATTAGGCACAAACTCATTTTGTTCCTTCAAACGTTTCCGAATCAGCCATTCCACCAAAGAGTAGATAAGGAGGGTAAGGACCATGACCATCGAAAGAGCCTCAATCCTTTCGGGTTTTTTCAAATAAACCTCGGAGACCCTGAAACTCTTGTCCTTGAGGAACCGGAATCCTCTCTCGACAGCCGCCTGGTTTTTGTAATATTCAAGCATTGTTTCAGGCTCCAAAGAGAGGTCATTTGAGGCCAGAATGAATCTCCCCAGTTTCTCCATTTCAGCAAGAATTACTTCGGTGTTCCGTTCGATTTCTGCCTGGACGGTGTAGGCGATACGTCGTTCCTCGTCATTCCTGGGTCTACCTCGTTTCATCTCGATCTTTCGCGAGGTTGGGACAATCTCAAACTTGGTATACCGGTACCAGGGATGGTTCTTCGACCAGTGAACTGCTGCTGCTTGTGCATCCATCTCACATGCAAATTCCAGTCCCAGGAGTTTCTTGAACGATTTTGTGGTCTGTACATCCAGTTTTTCGAGACGCTTCTCAAATGGCTTCTCCTTCCGGATCTGCATCTCCTTTGAATGCACGAGTACCCCATTTTTGAGAAATACCGCCATATTCGGATCTGGTTTCATAGAACAAATACCGGGTATCCTTGCCCGGATTCAGCGGAACATCGGCGTGGAGCAGGGTCTTTACTTCGGTAATCGTGGAAGGCATGGGTGATCCAGTGGAGATCCTGACGTAAGTTCTGGATATTTTCCGAGGTGTAGAGTGCGCTATCGGCGATGAAATAGGCGTCTTGAGGAACCTGTACAGCTGCCCTGAACTGTTGTATTGACTCGATCAGGTTCCGTTTGTCCGAGGCGTTTCCGGAATAGGTCCTGGCAAAGAGCGGGATCCCGTGCTGGTTGGTAATGGTGCTGATGCGAATTGCTTGAGGTCTGGACGGTTATCTTTGGTATGGCCGTAGGTGATCTGGATCGCTGGTGTCCCGTCAATATGCTCATAGTTGCCATGGACGCTCACACTGGTGGTGTCGGTATGGAGAAGCTGGGTGCCAAACTGGACTTTCTGCATGACCTGAAGAACTATTTTGAGGAAGAGGTCGGTTGAATTTGCCTCGTAAATCTTATCCAGAGTCCTCCCAAGAACATCATCATTCAGGTCTTGGGGTGAAACTCCGGGTCCGAGCAATCGTTCTGTCGCTAGATTGTTGAAGAATTTCGGGAAGATATAGAGCCTCCTCTCGTTGAATCCGAGAGCATTCATAATCATGGCTTTGAGCACAACGGAATGCGCTAATTTATGCTGACCTTGTTTCGGGATTACTTCGTCTATGATCCGGCCTATCTCAAGATCATCATAGATTCCTGCAACAATCCCGTGGTGGGCTACGATGGCAGACGTAAATCTCATTCTGCTTTAGTAGTTATGCAGAAGTTAGCTAAAAATGTTTAGCTTCTTCGTGAGATCTGCGGAACGTCGGTTATTTCATTCCATGGTATTTTTTCCCTTGTCAGAGTGACTTTATAGAATGGTCATCAAATAATGTGAACATGAAGATTACACCGATATTGGTCATCGGCACTCTGCTCCTGTGCATTGGCCTATCCGGATGTACAACCCCTAAAACGGCGAACCATTCCACCATCAATATCTCAGAGCTGGCTGTATCTGGTTTTTTCTCGTTTCAACCGAAGGAACCCGAAAATATCAATATTTCAGATAAGGAAGATGTGGACCGGGCGTTGAAAACATATAATGAACTCATTGCAATAGAACCGTCTAATGCTACCTTGTGGGCCAGGAAAGGAATCCTTCTCCAGAAAACGGAACGGTATGAAGAAGCACTCGTCGCGTACAACCAATCTCTGCTGCTTGATCCCGGACTGGCACCGGTATGGGCCTACAAGGGGAGTATCTTTTTCCTGAACAATGACCCGGAAACAGCCCTGCAGGTCTACGAGCAGGGACTCCTGCAGAACCCGGACTCCCCTGTTATCTGGGGTTACAAAGGGCAGGTTCTGGCCGCAACAGGCCGGTACAACGAGTCCCTGTCTGCATACAACCGGGCACTGGCACTCGATCCGGGTCGGGCAATTACGGCAAAAGATCGCGGTGACCTGTTGTGGGCACAGGGGGATTTTCCTGGTGCAAAAGGATCCTACAAGTATGCCCTCTCCGTGGATCCCAGGTTCATACCCGCAGCAAAATCGCTTGCCGAGCTCTCCCTCCTCACCGGGGATTCCATAACGGCGCTCAGGGAATATGACCGGATATTACAGCTGAGTCCCGGCGACATCACAGCATTGTCCGCCAAAGCTTCGCTGCTGGTGAGACTGGGGCGTTACGATGATGCACTGCCCCTCTACGACCAGCTCACGGAACTCTCTCCAGGAAACACCAATTTCTGGGCGCAGATGGCTTTTGTCCTGAACAATAAGGGTCGTTACGATGAGGGGTTACGTTCAGCCGAAAAAGCTATTGAGATCGATCCGCGAAACAGCGTTGCCTGGAACAATAAAGGGACTTCCCTCATCAACCTGGGAAAGAACGAGGAGGCGCTGGAAGCGTATAACCAGTCCCTGGCAATCGAACCGGACAATGCAGTTGTCTGGGCGAACAAGGGGTACCTGCTGGCATTCATCGGAAGGTATGATGAAGCTCTCGAAGCCTATAATAGATCTCTTGAAATTGACCCCTCTCAAAGCACTACGTGGGGATACAAGGCAAACGCCCTGTACCAGACCGGTAACTTTGAAGCAGCAATCGAGGCGAGCGATCATGCGCTTGCAGCTGACAAAGAGAACTACCTTGCCTGGGTTACCAGAGCCCATTCACTTGCATCCTCCGGCAGGTTCAACGACGCCGTGCCCGCATACAGGTCAGCCTTGTTGCTCGATGCCAATTCTCCGAATATTTGGTTCAGCCTGGGATATGCACTTCACAGGACTGGAGAATTTGAAGGTGCGATCGGGGCATACCGGAAAGCCCTTGAGTTGAACCCCAATGACACCGATGCGTGGGTATACGAAGTCTCCGCACTCAAGTCATTGGGGAGAACGTATGAAGCAATCCATTACTACGATGCAATTCTCGATAAGGATCCTGAAAACGTCCCAGCACTTATGAACAAGGCCTATGCACTGGGAAGCAACAACAACTACGATGAAGCTATAAAATTATATGACAAAGTTATCCAGATCCAGCCTGCCAATGTTGCTGCCAGGCTCAATAAAGGATACCTGCTCATCGGTGCCGGCAATTATCTCGAGGCGATCACCGTATATGACAGTGCCCTTTCCCTGGAACCCGGCAATGTTGAGGCTTATATCTACAAAGGTCTTGCACTCTACCGGGCAGGGAGATTTGAGGACGCCGTCAGTATGTTTGACTGGGCGATTTCCATCGACCCGGATAACAGCGATGCATGGTCAAACAAAGGGTATGCACTAATGAAAGCAGGAAAGATTACCGATGCAGTGAAAACTTTTGAGACAGCACTCAGTATCAATCCCCAGAACCAGGATGCAAGAATGGGACGAATCCTGGCAATCCGGACGATCTGGCCGTCGTATCACGGTGAGTAAATTCTTTTTGGAGGTTAAACGCAAGGTTGCTCTTTCTACCGGTATATTTCGGTCGTAGCGCTCTTTGATCTGGTTGCTGCTACGTATGGTGGCGACAAAGTGATTGTAAAACGAAGCAAAAGACTCATCAGTCCAGCCCTGGTTTGGGATTACGAAGCTGTCTGGTGATACGTTATGCACGCCCCAAGGACTGGTGTATCGTTTACGAGAAGCCTCAGTACAAACAGGTATGTATTACCTGACTATCACAAAAAAATGGTAAGATTGTGGATCAGGATCCACCGGTTGAGAAACTGACTTCCATGACCAGATCGATCAAACCGCGAACTGTGGTCGATTGATCATAGCCCATATCGGTACTCTCAGCGGTTCCATCCCCGCTCCCTTCCGTTATATCGGCCTCAACATACGCGGTAGCCGAACCCTTTGCATGATCTTCACCGGTCTGGGCACTTGGTCCTACGTTGACCGAATACGTTATCTCTACCGGCTCCTCGATAAATGCAGCAATGATCCTTGCCGAACTGTCGGAAGTAACCTCTCCTTCGTACAGGCTCACTTCGCTTCCGGCTGTTACCTGGTCGCAGGTTGACGAGAGGGTTGCGCTGTCCTGTATCCCCCAGTTGCAACATCCTGCCCCTGTATATGCGGTCGATGTCGAGGTTACCGTTGTGGACTCGCTTGAGTACATATTCCCTGCCGGAGTGCCATCGGAAGTTGCCGAGAAATCAATGTGCCGGGTTGTTTTCAGGTTGTTGGCCGGATCGATCTGGTTTCCGGTATCAACCATGATATCCTTGGCATAATAGGTAGAACCGGAGGTGGCCATGGTATGCTCCTGATGGATGATACAATTGACCCCTTCGCCGCTGCTGTTGAGAGGCGGATTATCCCGTAAGTCCTCGTTGCCCTGGCAGAGAACCAGGTCTGTCCGGGCCCTGAGAGAAGTATCGGCATATGCCGTCACTTCGACAATAAGTGTGGATGTTTCATTGCTGGCAGGTATTGTTCGTGCTGCCTGTGCCGTTCCGACAAACGACACCAGAACGAGAGATAAAAATACCAGTAACATAAATGTTCGCTTCATTTCGCCACCTTGATTGTTATTTAACAGGTTTGTGAATTTTTATAGTATATATAATTTTTTAACCGCGTTTTAAGAAAAAAAGAACCCAGTATTCTCATCAAAAACAGAAAAAAGGAGATTTAAAAAGGAATACGCTTGAGTGTTAAAAAAATTAGAAGAATGAGATCGTGTAATCAAATGTGTAGATAGACCCCGACATCGAGACCCGATCGCTGATTTCCATTGCAATGCAACCTTTATCTGTTTTTTGCATGCTGTTCATCTTTGAATAGGCGGAAACCGAACCCTGGGACGGTGTAAAACCAGGGTTGTCGATCTTATTCATGCCTGTTATTGAAAAGGCGCTTGTTGTTCCCTTTATGGCGGCGTAATCCTTCAATACGGAAAGCTTTGACGGTGAAAACTGACTTGACGGCAGACCGTTTCCGTACGCAGACACGGATACAGAGTATCCTGTCGCAGCAGCAGACCCGGTGATTGCTGTACAAATAAGAAGAACGAAAACGATTTTCACAAGGGTTATTCTGTTGACCATGATTCCTCCATTTTGATGTACTTTTTCCGACCCAATGGATAAAACCTTTCCCACCATTCAGGTGAAATGAAAAAATATCTGGCTCGATTATTCATCCCACGTGTGCAGGTATCCGCGGGGAGATGCGACTTTTCCATCGATACGGACGGTATGCTCCTCGATAACGGTCCCAATAACCCGTATTTCCACTCCGGATAAGGGTAAGATCTGGGGCGGGCAGGTAAACAGCAGCTCGAAATCACCGCCGCCAAAAAGGGCATACTCCCTGCTCCTGCCAGGATCGACTCCTTCGATTGGCGGCAGCAAGGCAGAACCGATGGAAAACCCACATTCGTTTGCATCGAGCATATCATGAAGCGATGCAACCAGCCCATCACTGATATCCATCATCGCCGTAACTCCTGCCCGGGCCAGGATCCTGCCCTCCTCGCACCTCGGCATGGGTTCGAACAGGAACCGCTCGTAATGGCGGTACCCGTCAAGTGCGGCTTGTGCCCTGCCAAGCAGGGCGGTAATACCGATGAGGTCGCCGGGTCGTGCTCCGCCTCTCCGGACAACCTGGTCGGCAAACCCGATCCCAGAACTCACGATAGTCAGTTCGCGGTGGGAATCGAGGTCGCCTCCGGCAAGGACCGCTCCGCAACGCTCGCAGCAGGCCTTGGCCCCCTCCAGGATATCCCGGAGCCGGGCGCTCCGGTCGAGCCCGACGGCCATCAGGACGCATGCCGGATCGGCACCCATTGCCGCGATATCGCTGATGGTCACTGCAGCACCCATCCATCCCCTCTGCCAGTCGGTCATGCCAGGGGGAAAGTCGGTCTCCTCGTGGAGCATGTCGGTGGTGGTGACCAGTAACCCGGCACCGCAGGGAAAGACCGCGCAATCATCGAGCGTGTGCTCGGAGCCGATCACCTCTCTTACCACCTTCCTCAACTCTCGCTCATCCACCCTTCTTCATCTCCTTGCCCCGTTCGGAACGGTACTCCCTGAAAATATCCTCCAGGAGCTGTTCCTTCTTCTCCCTTCTGTACTCTTTCTGCCCCTCTTCCCAGGAACGCACCGCTTCATCGAGCCGGTCGCGGTCGGCATAGGCGATATTTCCCTTCATGACGATCCCTGCCGAATCGGAATTCACCAGCGGGACCTCGGCTTCGCGGAATATGGCAACGAGCTGGGGATCGATCCGGGCATACTCGTGAACCCTGGTCACCAGGGCATCGATACCCATCTGTGCAAGCTCCCGGGCAGCACTCCGTCCCCACACATCAATCCGCTGCACGTACAGGATATCCCCTTCCCGGATACCAAGCTCGTCAGAAAGCGCTTTCACCCCTTCCCGGGTCAGGGATGACAGGGACTTGAGGGGGACCATCCGCTCATCGACAGAAGCTTCTTCATGGACCAGTATCTTCTCCATCCGTTTCCGGAGTTTCTGGACCGTCCGTTCCTCCCTCCTGAGCCTCTTTTTGAGGTTGGCAATTATCGCGTCCCGTGTGGCCAGCTCCGCTTCCCTCCGCATCTTCTGGTCTTCACGGGACCGGATCCGCTTTATCCGCGACTGGAGCCGGATGACCTCGTGATCCTTCTTGCGGACCTCTTCCTGCAGTTCACGGACGACCCCTTTCAGGCGTTTGACCGTGCCATCGAGGATCCTGATCCGTTCGTCCCGCTTGGCATCGATCTCGATCTTCGGGGCCTCGGTCTCGCGGGGCCTCTCCTTTCCCCTTATATCGGCAAGAACCTGCTCGAGCGCCTGGCCCCGGACAACCCCGGCCCGGACTTCATCGAGATCGTAACCCGGTGGGACACGGCGCAGGAGGTTCTGGAACTTGTTCCGGTGGCTCCGGAAAGCTTCGAGTGCTGCAGCAAGGGCGTCGCGTTCATGGTCGTTCTGGTACGGCAACGGTGCGGTCAGTTCTAGCTTCGTCTCAACGCTCATATCCTGCCGCGGAGTGTAGGCCGCAGCGTTGAACGCCCTCCGTATCTTCTCCACGGAATACGGCATTTCGTGGACATCGGAGGCGATGATCAGGGGTTTTCCGACCTTGTAGATGGCCTCGATGACCTCCGACATGGCCATCTGCCTCGAGCTTGATAGGAACTGGAGGTTGCCATCGAGGTCAAGGGCAGCAATTCCGGTAGTCGTTCCAGGATCGATTCCCACGATCAGGTACCGCGGTTTTCCCGAGAGGGGACGAAATGTGATCCGATCCAGGCGCTTGCCGCTGATGCGCACCTGGACATCAGCACCCCGGAAGGTGCTGACAGGGATCTGGTCGCGGGGAGCCGAGACTTCGAACGAGACCCGGCTGTTGCCTCCAAACGCCCGTGTCTCTTTCTTATGGTAGTGCAGGCCTGCGGCGACCAGGGCCATTTCGACCTCCCGTGCCTTCTGCTGAACGGCACCGTGGATCTTCCTGACATACCGGTTCTGGCTCCATCCTCCCTTCCCGGGAGAGCGATGGCGGCTCACCACGATATCGCTCGTGTTTTCGAAGGCTATGACTTCTGCACCTGCACCAAGCGCTGCCACGCGGGCGATGGTCCGCGCCTCATCATATGGGTTAAACCGGTCGAAGCTGATGTTGAACCGGCTGGCAACCTTCCCAAGCGTCTCCTTCCGCTCCCCCCCGGTGACCTGGACCAGCCTCACCGCAGGAGGAAGGGACTGTAGGAACGCGTACAGGTCGTGCTGGTCAACGGCTATCTCCTGGAGGCTGTCGACCGCGAGAATATCGGGCCGTTCTTCGGAAAGGATTCGGAAGAGGCGAAACCCTGTCACTTCCGATTCAGAAAGGATCTTTCCGTCCTCTATTTTCACCAGGGCATACATCGGGCGGCGCGAACGGGACCGGACCGAGCCCTTGATGACATCAATACCATACACCCTCATCCGGTAACCTCGCCCAGGGCTTCATCCGCAGGAACATCAGTGCCGTATCTCCGGGTGAAGTAACGGGTGATGTTCCCGATGTCCCGCACCAGGAGTTCTGCCGCATTGGGGTGATCGATGCCGACCCACTGCGGCCAGTCGATAAGATAGACCCGGGAACCGTCATGCATCACGTTGAACTCGGAGAGATCGGCATGGATGATTCCGTTGCCGTACGCCAGGCGGACATTCTCGAGAATTTCCGAAAGGACCTCTTTGGGGGATTCGAGGGTGCACCGGTTGAGGGTGGCTCCGGGAATATACTCCATGACCACGGTATGACGGTTGATATCAACAGGAAGAGGGACGCTGACCGCAGGGTGGAGCGTCCTGAGCGCCTCAAATTCCCGTTCGGCCGAGAGGCGGGAGGCAAAGATCCAGGGGCAGTGACCCTCCTCGGGCATATATTCCCGCTTGACCCGGGGGGACTGGAACGAGCGCTGGCCAACGTGGTGGAACTTGAGGGCCAGCTCGGAAAGCCCGAGGCCACCGTAGACCACCGCCTCCTTACCCTCTCCTATGAGCGGGCCGAGGGCCTGGACCGTACCTTTCCTGGAAAGGGAGATTAGCGCAAGGGCATCATAGCCCTGGAAGATGAGGGAATACCCTTCGTACGGCACGGCATCGAACCGCACGAGACCCATTGCCATCATCCTGCCGAGCCGGTAGGACACCTCTGATTCGGAAAGGCCGATCGTCCTCCTGAGAGTATCGAGCGGGACCCAGCGGTATCGCCGCATCAGGCGTTCAAGGATCATCAGGATACGGATTTCGTAGCGGTGAAGTCCCCGGATAGTATCGGCAGAAATTCCCATCTATTCTACACATTTTTATCTATACGGGAAATAAAGGTTGATCTGATTGCCAGATATCCCGTGCAGCAAGTGCCGGCGTTCCGCCATCATCTTCCAGCGCTACTCCGGTCTCCACCTCTGCAGGGCCCACTTTGTATCGGATTTCGAATCCAAGGCAAAACGTGCCATCCGGCAGCATCGGTGGATATGTCCGGGTGACCGGATCGGGGTGGCGATCTCGGGGGGAAAGGACAGCAGTGCGCTCCTTCATTTCCTGGTCGGGCTGCTCAGGAAACGGAGGGACGTCACCCTGACGGCGCTTACCATCGATGAAGGTATCGCAGGATACCGGGACTTCTCGATCGCCCGGAGTATTGCAGAAGGCCTTGGGGTCGAGCACATCCCGGTTTCATTTGCGGAATACTTCGGGATTACCGTTGATGAGATCGTCATGAAAAAGGGCGATCGGCTCTCCTGTTCCTACTGCGGGGTTCTGCGAAGACATCTCCTGAACAGGGTTGCCAAAGAGCAGGGCATCACCCGGCTTGCGCTCGGCTTCAACCTCGATGACGAAGCCCAGAGCGTGCTGATGAATGTCCTCCGCGGCGATGCTGACCGCCTGCTCCGCCCGGCCGGGGCTGCTGAAGGACTGGTGCCCCGGATCAAACCGTTTATGTATATCCCGGAGCGGGAAGTAGCCCTGTATGCACTTCTCCATGTCAAGGGCTTCGAGATCGGGAGGTGCCCGTATGCTCACAATGCACTCCGGGCTGATGTCAGGAACCTGCTCAACGATTACGCATGGCGCCACCCAGCCACCCGGTACTCGCTGGTTAACCTCGGCGAGCGGTTGAGAAAAGCCGGTGAGGGTGGAGCACCTGCAACCCTCACCTGTGATCGCTGCGGTGAACCGTTCATCGGGGAGTGCAGGACATGCCGGATGGTCTCGGAGGTGCTCCGATGATCGGTGCCAGGAAGGGAATGTTCTGGCGCCTTTTCCATGCATTCCGGCCGGCTAAGGTCCTCTCGCACTTCCCCCCTTTACCGCCTGGATAGCCGCCTTTCCCACGACCTTCCACCATCCCTATCCCACCAGCTGGCAGATATCTCTTGTGCAGGTGCATTTTACGTTTCCCTCCTCCGGTCCTCCGGAGGCCAGGTTATCGGGGGAATGGTCCTGTCCGGTATGATCGCTGTTATCCTGGACCTTCCGAAAACACCCCGAAGGTGGGTGTGCAAACGGGCCAAAACACCATCTCCACGATGGCCGGTCGGGTGGAGGAACGCCCCGGGGTTCCGGGTCACAGGTATCGTTGGGTTATCCCGCTCGCTAATCAGCCCCGGGAATGGATGAAGTCCTGGTCGAAGGGGATTCAGTGATAGCCGCCAGTGCCTGGTACATCTCAAAAGATTAATCGATTTCACGTGAGAGTGGTGTATGATGGACGGGGACCGCGGATGTGCCATGGGCCGGATCGAGCAGATGATCCGGTACGCAGTCTGGAGCAGCGGGCTGGAGCAGATCGTTATTGGAATATCAGGGGGTATCGATTCGGCAGTGGCCGCAGCCTTCTGCTGTCGTGCGCTCGGAGGTGGGCGGGTGCTTGGTCTGACGCTCCCCGCAGCGGTGACGCCGCAGGAGGATATCACAGACTCGCGCCTTCTCTGCAGCAAGCTCGGGATGGATCACCGGGTCATATCCATTGAACCGATTCTCGATGCGTACCGGGGACTGCCAGGGTTCACCCAGTCCCCATACCTTCTCGGGAACCTCATGGCGAGAACCCGCATGGCGATCCTCTACTACCATGCGAACAGGGACGGGCGTCTAGTCTGCGGAACCTCGAACCGGACCGAGTACCTGCTCGGATACTGCACAAAGTACGGTGACGATGCCGCCGACATCCAGCCCATCCTTCACCTGTACAAAACAGAAGTCTACGAGTACGCCCATGACCTCGGCATACCTGAACCGATCATCAGGAAACCTCCGTCTGCCGGGCTCTGGGTCGGGCAGCAGGATGAAAGCGAGATCGGGCTTGCCTATCCCGAGATCGATGCCGCACTCCGCTCACTATCGCATAACGGCTGGAAGAGCAGCAATCCTATCGAAGAAAAGATCCTTTCCCTGGTAAAGGCGAGCGAGCACAAGCGGCTCCCGGCACCTACGCTTCTTGGAACAGACTGAACAGTTCGTTTCCTTCTTCCGGATGGTTCAGAAACGCGAGATGATCGGTTCCCACCAGCTCGTAGAGCCCCCTGTCCGGGAGGGGCAGGCGGGACTGCAGGTTCGAAGCATTGATGCTGCGAAGCCCCGGAACTCCCTGGTATGCGGGATTCCGGACCAGGTTTCCCCCGGAAAGCTCGTAGTAGGCGCCACCCCTCCTCCTCTCGTATTCGCCGTATTCACTGGAAAACGCCGATGAAACGAGATTTGCCATGACCAGGTCCGACTGCCCGGCATTGATGGTCACATGACCGTATCCGGGGGAAATAACTACAATGTCCCCGGGACTGGCATGGACCATGACGATGTCGGAAAGATCCTTCTTCTGGAGGAGGTAATGGGCACTGCCCTCAAGCACTTCGTAGATCTCCGGGTACCCTAGACCGGACGGAGCGGCAGGGTGGTAATGACCTTTGGTCTTGGCCAGTTCGCCACACAGGTCCCGGGGCGATATCACCGTGATATCGTAGCGGATACGGTGTTTTTCCATCCACCTGCGGTCCTGCCCGGTAAGGGCAAGGTCGCGGTACATGAAATAGAGCGGTCCCGTCTCCCTGCAGGTCGGATCGGCCAGGACCGGCACCATGTCTTCGATGGTCCTGATATCAGGAGGAGGGATGGGTCCTTTCCAGCACTTCATCAGCTCTTTCTGTTTCTTGCCATGAAATAATAAACAGCTCCGATTCCAGCAAGAACCAGCACCAGGACGATAACCAGCGGGAGCAGGGCCGGTGCCGGTCTGACGACAACGGTGACTTTCATCGAATCGGATATCTGGCTGTTATGGAGGGCGTCGCGGTACCGGATCTCCGAGTCAAGCCCGTATTCCTTCGGGGTCGCTGAACTGCTCACGGCTACTTCATAGCGGGCAACAGCTCTCTCACCGGGGGCGATATCCCCGAGGTATGCGGTGTCGTCATTGCTGGTGAAGGGATCAACCGCACTGATGCGGGCCTGGGCGCCATATGCGGTCGCTTCCCCGACATTCTGGTATTCAACCTCGATAACCGCCTTATCCCCGCTCTGCACCGCCCCGGGATTCCGGGTAACGGCAAATTCGATCTTCCCCCTGACAGGTACTCCGATGGTCACCCTGTCAGAAGAAACGGTATCACCGGCATCATCCTCGTACACCAGGAACACATCGAGGGGGTAGCTCTGTGCTCCTGCTTCCCGGGACACCGATACCTTGAACCGTGTATCGACCGTGCCGTTGACCGGAAAATCACCGATGAAAACGCTGCTGTCCGTGGGGATGACCGGACTGTTGCCATTCCGGGTGATCTTGAGGATGGCTGAACCTGCATCTCCATGCCCGGTGTTCCGGACCCGGAGGATGAGGTATCCTTCATTGCCGGCATTCAGGTCATTGGCAGTGATGTCCTCGATTTCGAGGAATGCTCTGGGGCTGATGGTCAACGGCAGCCCGATGGTCTCGGTGACTTCCTTGTAGGTATAGACTATGCTGTCCTGGCCATGTTGCTCTGCTTCGCGAAGATATGTGTATTCCAGGGTGAGCGGGAGAATATATATCCCAGCCCGTGCGGTGGAGTCCACCTTGGCCGGGAACAGGACCGGGACATGGGTGCCTCCCCGGATATCACCGATCATCTGGGGGCCGGACTTGATGGTGATGGGGGAATTTCCGCTTTCAAGTCGTACCCGGACCATTTTTGCCGTATTGGGAAGGTCGTCACGGTCGACGATGCCGGACTGGACGAACTTGATATCGATGAGACCGTTATTCTCGATGTTCACCCGGATCGTAGCATCGTCTCCGGGAGTCACTTCGTTGCTCCCGGCAATCGAGGCCGTCATTTTGGGACCACCGGACATATATTTTGTCCCCGCCTCTGCCGGAAACATAATAAACCCGATTAAAATAACCAGAATCCCCAAATAAGCAAATTTCATGGTATTTCCCCTTGTTGTTTTTGCGATAACAACATTTAAGAATCAACCCTATATATATGTATTCGATGGTGGAACCCGCAACACCCGGAGCCTCGATTGTAGAATCGCTGAAGACCCTCGGTTTGACCAAGTACGAGGCGCTCGTGTATGTCGCATTACTCCAGGCCCCGGGTGCAACAGCCACCGAACTTCATGAGCTGTCGGGTGTGCCCCGCGCATCGGTCTACCCGGTTCTCGAACGCCTCTCACAGAAAAGCCTGGTCTCGATTTCTCAGTCCACCCCAAAACGGTTCAACCCTGTCAAACCCGATGATGCCGTCAACTCCCTGCTGCGGCTGATCGAGTCCGATGCCACGAGGGCCAGGACCGAGCTCTCGCGGGTATTCCTCAAGGCGGCGCGACCTGCCCGTGGCGACCAGGAGCTCATCTGGAGCATTCACGGGGATGAACAGATCCGTTCCCGCCTCCTCGAACTTCTCCGGGGTGCACAGGAACGCGTTCAGATCCTCTTCTACTGGGACCACCTGAAACAGGAACTGGTCACGACCCTGCTGTCATTGCATGAAGGCATCCAGGTCGATATCATCACCGACCGGTTTACAACTCCGGTTCCTGACCGGATCCACGTAACGGTAATGACACCCCCTGACTCTGGGGCTGCGACCGAGAAAAGCCTGGCAGGGGGTGTGTTCATCATCGATGGAAAACAGGCTCTGGTGGTGATGGGGTCAAAAGAAGAGGGGTTCACGGCACTCTATTCCGAGGCCTCGGGTTTCATCCGGTTTTTCACCATGTACTGGAACTTTTTCTCGAGCTGGCTCCGGATCTAGAGATCCCAGCTGGGTGAACCGGTTCGGGATGCGTTCTTTCGATCTCCATGACCCCTCCCCGATAGGATTGGGAGAGCGCTCCCTGCTCATCAGGAGCCCATCGAGCCTTGAACTGCGGACAGCGACGATTCCTGTCCATCCGGGCAATATCCGGAAATCTCCGTTGTTTTCCCCTGCTCCAGAGCGCTGATAAGGCTGCCCACACGTATGCGCCTGTCTTGAAAGCATCCCCGCAAACGGCCAATCACATCCCCGAACTCACGGAGGGGGATGGGCAGGAAGTTATGCGCCACCATATCCCGGCCATCCCGCGGGTCGAAGGTAACCTCCATAGCGTGTTCCAGGATCTTCTGATTGACAAATTTAAGGGGAAGGCTCATCATTCAACCACCGTTCATCGCAATAGAAAAATTGTTCTATATGCTGAAGGAAATGTATGGTTGATGGAAGGAAAGTTGCGGGAAAATGCAGGAAATGCGGTAAAGGCCATTCTGGAAACCGCAAGGTTTGAGGTGCAGGATGTTGAAGCTCCCCTCGATTTCTCGGCGATGCGTGAGGGGGAAACCCTCCTCGTCCTCTGCTCCAACAATCCTTCGGAAATCGAGGAATTCGACAGGACAAAGTACTGCCTGAAAATTGAGAATGAGGAGCTTGACTGCAAGAAGCTCCTCTTCACCCTCAATGACAGCGCCAGGGCCGATCACTGTATCCGCTGGGGATCGACTGAATTTATCCGGTATGCCGGAGAGGCTGCCCTTGCACGGGTCCTGGAGCGAACCCTCCTGCTCTCGTTTGCGGGAGTCCCGGAGGCCTCCGAAGCGTCCGGTGCACGGGAACCCTCCCTGGAGGTCTCATCCGGCATTACACTCCCGCACCTCCCGATCAAGGTCAACAAGCAGTCCGCGCAGCAGATCGCCGGCATCCAGGGAAGCATATCCCTGCGCTTTCTGCCATACTGGTTCTTCACCTACCAGAGTTCCGGGGAAAAGGTCTACCAGGATCACCGCATCCCCTTTGATTCCGAGGGTTCCGGTGCCATCAATGCTATCAACGGGATGCGGGTGCCTTCAGAAGGCATGAACTTCACCGAATCAGAAATCCCTGCCGGATCCGAAGTCGTGAAACCACGGATCTCCAGAGAAGACGCTGCCGAGCAGATAACCCAGGGGCTTATCGAGAAACTTACTCAAAAGGTCCGGATAAAGCAGGTAAAAGGGGATGCCATCTTCTACGAAGATAAGGTCATCAAGCCTGACCGGAAGAACCTCGGGATCGAAATCCAGCAGATGTACATCCCGGTCTGGCAGATCAAAGGCAAGAAGATCCTGGAAATAAATGCCTTTTCAGGCGAGATTCTCTCCGAGCCGATGGATGAGGGAGTAGAGATCCTCTGATGCGAACGGCTGGAGTGACCGGGATTCTCGGAGGGGGACCGGCCGGTAGGACGGCAGCGCTCCGTCTTGCCCAGAGCGGACAGGAGGTTACCCTGGTAGAGAAAGGAGCTATCGGCGGCCAGTGTCTCCATTACGGCTGCATGATGGTCTGTGCGCTGAACGAGGCAGCGCGTGTACATGCTGCGGCCAGGAACCTTCACTCCCTCGGAATTCTCTCATCGGTGCCGGACATCCAGTTCCCCCGTCTTCTTGCCGAGATGAAGAGGGTCCAGGAGAAGATTGCCGGTATCCTCGATGCCGAGACACGGGAAGCCGGAGTCTCGATCGTCTACGGAAAGGAGGGGCGGTTCGAAAACGGCACGATGTATATCGACTGCGATGTAATCGCAACCGATGCCGTCATCATCGCCACTGGTTCAGAACCAAACATTCCCCGGGTCCCCGGGATCGATTTCGAAGGTGTCATAACCCCCCATTCCATCCCCGATATGGCCGCCCTTCCCCGGAGCCTGGTGATTATCGGCGGGGGGGTGATGGCCGCCGAACTTGCTTTTATCTTCCAGGAGTTCGGAGTTGAGGTTCATCTGGTCAGCCGCAGCAGGTTTCTCAAGATGTTTCACCCGAAACTGGTTCATCTCGCCCGAAACGAACTTTCCGGGACGAAAATACTGGAAAATACTGTCCTGAAGGGGATCAGAGGAAATACCCGGGTTGCGGGAGTCGTGCTCGAAGGAGAGGACGGTGTCACGGAACTGTCCTGTGACGCCGTGCTGATTGCAGCAGGCTTAAACGCCCGGTCCGATATGATTGTCGGCATCGACAAGAGACCGAATGGCGAGATCATCGTCGACAGGAAGATGCGTACCAGCATGCCCGGCGTGTATGCCTGTGGTGATGTCACCGGCTCTCCCCGCCTCACCCCTGTCGCCCGGGCTGAAGGGATCGTGGCTGCCGAAAATATCCTCGGACGGGAGCGGGAGATGGATTATTCGGCGATACCCCGGTCCATGAACCTCTTCCAGGAATACGCGTTCGTGGACGGCGAGACATCCTCTGCCGTATCGGCCATGACACCAGGACCAGCCGGACCGGGAACGTTCTGGTCGGTCCCCTCAGGCCGGACCGGGTTTGCGCGGGTATCCGCTGACCCCGGGACCGGGAAGGTGTGCGGGGTCCAGACCGTTGCACCGGCAGCAGGCATCATTGCCGCATACAGCGCGTTCTTGATACGACAGGAAACCGGTATCGCCTCATTTGAAGACTTCATGGAGGTCCATCCAATGGCCGACGGCGTCTACCCCCTCATGAAATACCTTGCCGGCAAATTCCGGAACGGGAATATCCCCTGACTCAGGTTTAACCTGTATCTCCTGTTCCCATGCCCGGATCCCGGCTACGAGATCGGGGGGCTTCTCCTCAGCATAAATAACGGCCCAGATGATGACCTTCCCATAAATTTTAATCGGGGCGATCACTTCGCCTTTCCCATATATTTTGTCGCTCAGGCTGCACAATTTCCGGAAAGCAGTCGATTTCGGGGTTTTTACGCAGTACACCCACGCAAATCCTCTCCATCTGCCGGGCTACCACTGCAGCATGCGAGGTGCGGGCACCCCGAGCAACCCTTTTTTTGGGCGGCATTACCTGGGAGGTCATCCGGGGATGCCTTCTCCCTGACCAGGATGACATCATGACCGGCCGCGGCAGCCTGCCCGGCCCGTTCTCCTGAAAGGGCAATCCTGCCGGAACCGACCCGGTGAACAGGCATGCCAGCAGGTTCCCGGTTCCAGCTGGTCATTGAAGGACCGGAAATATACCCAGAGATCCAGGCTGCCTTGGACGGTAACCGTCCTCTTCAGGATCGGAAGCTTCTTCTTCATGCACCTGTTCGCCGCCCAATCCTTTGACCGTCCGTGCCGGGACCCGAATAGCGATATGGATGTATTTATTACCTCATCCGATCTTCAATTTTGTGTTGCACCGAGCAACAAAATATATGGGGAACTGTTATGAAAAAAATGAGGCCGTATAGATGTGAAGCGTGTGGATACATTTACGATCCCATACGGGGGGAACCAAAGAACGGTATCCCACCGGGAACAGCGTTTGAAGATCTCCCGAAGGACTACACCTGCCCTGTGTGCGGGAAGGCAAGGATAGGGAAGACTGCATTCACTGCGATGGAAGCCCCAACGGGACGGTATCGCTGCATCGCATGCGGATACATGTACGATCCTGAGCGGGGTGAGCCGAAGAACGGGATCAAGCCGGGAACAGCGTTTGAAGATTTGCCGGACAGCTATATCTGCCCTGTCTGCGGTGTCTATGCAAAGGTTGGCAAGAGCGCTTTTGTCCCAACCGAATAATCAATCAATTTTTCTTCTCACACAGCAGGACAGAGCTGGCTGTTGGTTTCTTCGAAATGGAAGGTCCGGGAACCTTATACGCGGTTTCTGACCGGCCTTGCGGACCTTTTAAAAGACATGGTGATACCCGTTTGAATATCAGGTATATGCTCGTATTATACCAAACAGCGTCGCTTTACTGGAGCAGGCGGGAAGTTTAACACTCGTATAATTCGGGCATCGCCTGGGAGGACAGTTCCTGGGGTAACGAGGGCACTCAAGGCAGATGCGGGTCATCTTCTCCTTGTACTGTTCCACGGCTTTCACCGTGAGCTCGGCAATGTCCAGCATTCCACTGCTATACCATCCCCGGTGGAATATATAAAAGTTCAGGTCGAGGTGCGGGCGGTTTCTTACAACCCTGATCAGGTAACTGGTCCGTCCTTGTGCAGGAGATATCATCAGCACAGGGGGTATTGGTTGATCAGTTGATGGATAGGCAATAGATGGACCATGAACGCTTAGCCTCCAGCCAAAGACGGAGGGGAAAGGGTGAATGGTATATTTAATTGGTATCCTGCTGATAAATCCATTTATCGGTTCGATATTGCTTGGTTTTTCACGATGGTCGATCAGGGTGAGATTATTCGGATGATATAGTTACAGCATGCGGTGAAAGGTTACTCACCCCATATCCTCTCTGTCCTGCTCCTTGTGGGTGCAATCCTCTCCATCTTCGCAATACCACAAATTATTTCTGTCCGTCCCTGGCAACTTCAACGTTCGTGTAAAAAGTTACTCAGGTAAGCGATTCACCTCCCCTTTTCCCCCAATATTCACAGGAACGGGTGCCCCTGCATAAAAATCATTGCACCTTGCTCCGGGAAGCCAGAGGCTCCTGGCTCAATCGACATAAATCGGCATGATGGATTATGTCCATACCCGCCCGGTCGAAGATACAGAGATCATTGCTCCTTTCTCCCGATGATCATCTCGCAGAACGAATCGCCGCGGCACCGGGCGCGGTTGATCGTCACCGTGAACTCTGGGTTCAGGGCCATGATAGCGTGCTGAACATAGGCCTGGCAGACCTTGTTCACCTGCATGGGAGAGATGTCGTGTGCACTGACGTCACGGAACATGGCACATTCGGTCAGGCGGATGACCGCTTCATCAGGGAATCCCTCGATATACTTTGTTTCGAACTCGGGCCCGAATAAGACTACCGAGATAATCCCAAGGGTCTGGACTAGATGTGCGGCATTGTCGCGTGGCATCTTGTATCGGGAGGCGATGGCGCGGATTTCCTGTCCCATTTCGGAAAACATCCGGTCACGGAATGCAGAAACATCATTGCTACCCGAATCCTCACCCAGCGTGACGACAAGGCGGGTAAGGACATGGTTTGCCATCCTCCACCGCGTAGCCTCAGGTATATCTTTCACACGGATCATAATCTCACGTAAAATATCTGCCATCCACGAACGGACTGCTGGCATCCTGAAGTATACCGGTGAATATAAAACATTTCTCAAACCAACCCCCCACGTGAGAATGATATCTGCAACGCAACCCGGGCGATGCCGGATACAGGACTCGATTTTACCGTATCATGGCTGTTCTTTTTTTTGGTATTGATCGCAGGAATTCGAAATCGTTATCTTCCGCACTCACTTCAAAAAGCTTCGGGTCCATGGGTTTCACAAACGGCATCAATATTTTTTTTCTTGATCCTGCAACACGGGCCCATGGGTTTGTTCAGGAGTATGGTTACGCCACGGAACTCAAAGCTTGTAAGAAGTTTACAACATTTCGCGCAGTTTGCTCGCACGAATTCATTGATCGCCTGTCAGGTCGTGTCCTTGAGAAGAATAGTGGAACTGAGGCGGTTGATGCAACGGGGAACGGGGGGTATCCGGAATGTGTTGAACGGTGGAGCATAAATGAGATACGTCCGGGGGTTTGCCTGTAAAAGGAGTATGCCAGGGAACCGGGGGCCGCGGTTCCTGCTGGTTACCCTCTCCGCCCGGCCGGGCATGCCCTGACACAGAGCCCGCACCGGAGGCCCCCGAGGGTCTGGAACATATAGTCAGCACATCGATGGCGGTCGATCATTCCATCTGCTGTGAAGGCAGTTACCGGGCACGCTTCAACACACTTCATGCAATCCCTGCATCCTTCGTACAGCAGCGGGCGGAACGAGTTACCACTTTTATCGAGGGGAGCATCGGTGATGATGGCCGTCATCCTCACCCGTGGACCATATGCATCGGTTATCAGCAGGTGGTTGATCCCATATGACCCAAGGCCGGCACAGAACGCGGCATACTTGATCGAGATATCTGCCATTAGGGTCTCCCGGTCGGCATACCAGTACCCGAACTCGCTGCCTTCGGTTGGAACGATGGTGGCTGAATACCCTTTCTTTTCGATCTCCCGCGCCAGGTGAAAGGCGATCACGCGGAGCGTTGCAGTCCCGGCCATCAGGGTATTCGTATACTCTGCCCTCCCCCTAGGGAGATGATCGATGCTCCCGGAAGGGACGGCAACCCCGATGACAATCACAGAACGAGCAGACTCCATGACATCCTGAGGTTTGTTCCCGGTATAGTGCGGGTTGAGAAAGCAGTCTGAAGCGGCAACACCAAAGAGATCGGCGCCCTTTTCGAGCGCCGTTTCCTGGAGGTGACGAGTTAACGTGTCGGGACTAGTCATGGAATATTGTATTCTTCGGACAAGGGGTTGAACCTTTGCATCCATCCAGGGACAATCAAAATTTAGGGGGATAAGAGTCGTTATCGCCAGGATCCGGGACAGGATGCAGCTGTACTTCCCGACACAGGTTCTCATGTACCGGGTTTTATTGCCCCCAACAACCCAGGACAATTATGGATCTGATCTCCCGTGAATTGGCTCCTGGCGAATTCCCGCTTGCCGAAAAGGTCTGGGAACAGTACAGAGGTCAGAAGGCAAACCCTGCCACCGAACGGATCTTTGGTGCCTTTATCAATGGCAACCTGGGTGCTACGGCCCGGTTCACACGTCACCCGGATGGAAATGAGATGGACTGCGTCTTTACCCTGGACGATTACAGGGGGAACGGCCTGGCCCGGATTGTCGTTCAGGAACTGCTGAATGCATGCGGTCACGAGAAGATCTACATTCACTCCACCCTGGTTCTCATTTCGTTCTACAAGAAACTTGGGTGGGTACCTATTCCTGAGAAGGAATTGCCGCGATCAATCCGTGACCGCTTCATCTTCTGCTTCGGTGAAATGGAAGGATGCAATGTCTGCCCGATGGTGAGGGAGGCCGATGGAGGAAGTGAGCCGGTTGTGGAGTAAATACCCGGGTGACACCCCTCACCCAAACTATTTAATGTACGGGGTGTTTGCGGTCGGCCACTCAGCGTGGACGGAGCAGGTGATGAAGAGAAGGGAATGATTCGAGGCCGGAGTTAACCGAGCCTATGCCGGGTAGGTGCTGATCGTTTTCCTCACCAAAGTCCTGTCCAGTCTGACATCACTTTTCTGTAAAAGATCCTGTCGTGAAAAATCTGAAAGCCCTCAAGAATTATCTCCACGAATTCGACACTTACGATCATATACCCCTCTTCTGGGTATCCTGTCAAGATCATTTCCAGCTTCTCCCCGGAAATACACCCAATTCTTGGAGATTTTATCAGGAGATATGGTCACCCGGAGGCGTCAAATCACTGGTAAATTGCTTCTGGCGAATTGGGTTAAGTCATCTAATTTGATGGAAATACGAAAAAGGTGGCGAAGTCAGGTGGAAGAATAAGCGAAAGGTTGTCCGGAACGCGGGAATGAAACGAGGCCGAGGAACCTCAAAGCAACCTGTTTTCGGGATCCCCTGCAGGAACGATTAGGTTTGGGCAGAAATCGTCGAAATGTTGATGGGACGGTTCATTCTCGCCATGAATGATCTCTCACTCTCCGCCGATGATCTGCTCATGTAATATAAAAGCCAGGCTGAAGAACTGTAGAGCCCGCCCAGACGTAACTCCGCTGGTGGCAATTCCTGCAACAGTAAGGACCCTTGAGATCCTGCGACAATCTTGGAAAAACGGTGATGGAGTGTAGCAAAATATCCAAAAATTATTCCTGGTAGAGGCAGGACTGGACATCGTGGCCGAGGCGACCGATCGCATCGGAACGGCATCGCTGGCAGTGCCGCATCTGCCTGACGTACTTCTCACACTCGTCCTGCATCTTCCGCTTCATCTCTGGTGTCGGCGGTGTGATGTCGGCAAACCTGTATTGTGCGATGAGCGGGATCAGGTTGAAATTGTAAACTCCCATCTCGCCGACCTTCTTAGCGATTGCAGGGATGTGGTCTTCATTGATGCCGGGGATGTACACGGTGTTGATCTTGACGATCATGTGCCGTTCAACCGCCATCTCAATTCCCCTGAGCTGGTTTTCGAGGAGGATCCTGGCCCCTTCCTCTCCGGTGTATTTTTTTCCCTTATAGATGATATACTCGTAAATTTTTGCCCCGATCTCAGGATCGATGGCATTCAGAGTCACCGTGACGTTTCCAACATCATATTTCTGCAACAGGTCTATTTTTTCCGGGAGGAGGAGACCATTGGTGCTTAAACATTTGATGACGTTTGGAAATTCCTCCTTGAGCCGTCGCAGCGTCTCAAAGGTTGCTTCATTGGCAAGCGGCTCTCCTGGTCCGGCAATCCCGATGACCTTGATGTAAGGATACTTCTTTATGGCATTCCGGATCAATTCCACGGCTTCATCGGGGGAGAGGACCTTTGAGGCAACCCCCGGTCTGCTCTCGTTCACGCAATCGAAATCCCTGATGCAGTAGTTGCACTGGATATTGCATGCGGGGGCAACCGGAACATGCGCCCGCCCGAAGGCATGGCAGGCCCGCTCGGAAAAACAGGGATGTTCCCGGATTCTTCTCAGTTGTTCAGGGTCCCACCTGACCTTTTTTCCCTTGACCTCAGCTTCTCGGTATCCTTCTTCTGCCATGGTGAACATCACATCCGCGTATTATGAAAATTTCGGGCTTCCACTATAAAAATTAATTCAATCAGGATAATTTTACCCGGAATCAGGGTAAATTACACTGGATGTTTCAGAAAAAAAGGCAAGCGGTTCTTGTGGAACGAGAGCAAGCCATATCTCCCATTTCAACGAATTTATTTTTATGACCTGGAAGAAGACGGTTCTGCAGGGGTTTTTCTGCATTATAACGTTATGCATCGCATTCGTCCTGCTCTCCGGCTGCACATCCACACCGCAGCCACTTGCAGGGACGGGGGATACGGTGAAGGTTTTTTATTCTTTGTCACTCCCTGATGGGACGCTGTTTGATACGAATGAAAATAAGACACCCCTTGAATTCACTATCGGTAAGGGAATGGTGATTCCCGGTTTTGAAGAGGCGGTTATCGGGCTTACACCGGGCCAGACAATAACGGTGACCATTCCCCCTGAGAAAGGCTATGGGCCCTATCATCCGGATCTGGTGAATACGCTGAAAACAGATGCGATCAGGCAGACCCTAGATCAGCTCGAGGCAGACCGAAACCTGGTGCCCATGACGTACCCTGGTATTGGTGAGGAGTATATCTGGAGGAAACCAGACGGTACAATTGGTTATCTGAAATTCTCGAATATCACCGAGGTGACAACTACCGTTGATGAGAACCACCCTCTTGCCGGGAAAGATCTGGTCTTTCAGATAACCCTTGTCGAAATCGTCGGGAAGCCATGATACTGGAAGAGCGCATCCTCACCAGATGCCTTCATTGTCCCTAGAACCGCTGAATCATTGAGATGTCCCGGGCCGCGGTCCACAGGCCAGATCGAAATCCATGGAATCGGCGCCAAACAATTTTTTCCGGCACAAAAAGGCTTGGTTGAAAATTGAATCCATAGCTCAGGTATTTTCAGGTTTCAACACATTTTAGAAGAAAAAGAGATTTCGGGCAGACAGTGCTGCCCGATACGATCCGATACCTTTTTTATCAGGATGTAGTATTTTCAAAATGGTGTACCGAACAACCGCCCCGTCATTGCTTTGCCTGGAGTACTGCCAATATTGATGCCACCTTGATTGTTTAGTGCTTTTCAGGCAGGCTTCGCCCGCGGAATCGGTGCACCAAAAAATGGATTTTATTTTCAGGTATATAAATTAAGTGGTCGAATTCGTATTCTTTTAGGATATTTTTGGATGCGTCAGCCATTCCGGACTCCTTTGAGTGATCTGGCGTCACAAAAAACATTAAAATTTCTAATGACGATTCGGGGCTAATTTCCTAAAAAAACCGATTATCTCTAGGATTTGAAAAACCTTTGTTTTCTCCTCCTTCTGCAGTCCCAACCCCTCCCATGTCCAGATTTTTGGATGAACGCATAAAACGACATAAAATTTTTCATAAAACTGGGGGGGGTGCCGCACCAGGCACTTAAGTGATTGCTCTGATGGCGCTCGCGGTCTTTCCCCCATTCCATGAAGCGTTGCTGGAAGAACAGGTGCCCCATGCAATCGAGGACCTGGATCCCGGGAACACCATTAAGCGATGGACCATGGGCTCGAGGAGATTCGAACTCCTGACCTCCGCCGTGTAAGGGCGACGTCATAACCAACTAGACCACGAGCCCGGAAAGACTATACGAATTCGATGGGCGAGATATTAAGATTGTTGACTTTGCACAGTCGGCCGGGAACGGATCACTCCCGTATAAACTCTCCTGCAATCTCAACCCGTGGCATAATCTTATCCTGTATCTTCAGGGACCACCGCTCTTCGGAGACAGAGATCGGGCTAAGGGATGAGAAGAGATGGATCACCTCGTCTCTGGTAAAGTAGTGTGTCAGGATACCATCTCCTTTGACCCGGGTTGAATGTCCAATCGCGATCCCTGTGCCTGCCCGGAAGTCGTCAACAGAAAACCCTCTGAAAAAGAGCCTGCCGCCCCGTTGCAGGACCCGGAACGATTCGGCGGCAATCATCGCCCGGACAGGTTCCGGTACATGGCCAGCGATGTGGTTGAGGAACACGGCATCGAAGATCCTGTCCCTGAAGGGCAGTGCCGCAGCATCGGCCAGGATATAGTCAAGGGCACCCAGGTGAGGATTGTTCCTGGAAAGGTCGAGGGCGGAGCGGGAAAAGTCGAGGGCAATGATCTTCCAGCCCAGCGGGACCATCGCAGCAAGCGTCTTGCCATCTCCGCACCCGGCCTCAAGAACCCGTGACCCGGGAAGGAGGGAGGGCAGTTCCCGGGGCGCTCCGCCGTAGAGCCTCCCTTTCGCAAGGTATTCCCGTTCCCATGCGGCCCGGGCTGTTTCGGAACTATGCCCGTTCATCAGGTAAAGGAAGGAGGGGTCATCAGATGAGCCCGAATGACCTGAGAGTGACCTCCGGGTTGATCTTCCCGGTGTGATATACTGCCCCTTCGGAGACCTCGTTGATGATAACTTCGGCCGGAGAGAAAAGCGAAGTATCGATCTTGTAGAAGTCATACCCTGCTGCTTTGAAGATCTCGTTGAAAGGCTTCCCATATCCCTTTGACTTGCAGCTCGGGATCTTCTCCAGGTAATCCTTGATATCGGGAGCTTTCATGGTCAGCATGATTCGTCCATGATAGATGGTTGCATCGTTCGTGACGCCCATTGCATTCTTTGGTCCCCTGACCGGTGGGATGGGGGCGGTCCCGAAACCCGAGATGACCTTGCGCGTATCAAAATGGAGTTCATTCAGCTTGTAAATAGCGGTTTCGACGCACCGTCCCGCGACCTGGATGGAACCGACGATTGAGGATGTGGGGGCCACAACGGCACAGACATTGGCGACATCGACCCCGCAATCCTCGGCAATCTTTTCCATGACCTGCCCGTTCGGGAGGTGGTCGCTTTCAAGGGCGATGATGGCCGAGTCAAAGTCATCTACGTAATCGATGACTTCGTAGGTGTGCTTCGGTTTTAACGAGAGTGCCCGGGCCGGGCCGCTCCCCATCGCGAAATACGTATTCAGCTTGATCGTCCATCCGGCTTTCTGGGCGCCGAGACAGGAGACCGATGGGAAATCGGTGAATACATCAATGAATGGAACGGGGAACTCCCCGACCTGTCCCATCCGGAAATTCACTTCACCAAGACCACCCATGCAGATCTCGGTAAATGCCCTCCCCGCTGCATACCCGCCCCGGGTGCTGACACCGCAGTCTACGATCCGGGCCCCATTGTCGAGTTCGTGATAGGCTGCGTTAAATTCCTCGGCATATTCAGCGAGGTTTTCAAAAATTTCAAGCGCTAATTCATTTACACTGAGCACGTGGAATACCCCCTTAAACATAAAAATGGCAGATGAAGAGATAAGATTTGTCAAATGATTCGTTTTTAAATACCCTTAACCTAGATTCTCAAGAATTTTTGCAGGGTCGTACCGAAGGCTTATCACACGCGTCCGCCCTCGCCCGTCACGGTAATGCAGGTTTATCAGGCGCATGGCATCAAGCTTCTTGACGATCTCGTAGAACCTGGTGTACCCGATTTGCATAGTCTCTTTCACCGCTTTGTAGACTTCACCGGCATTCATCTCGGCATCCTGCATGCTTTGCCCTGCAATGGAGCGGAGCAGGCTTTTCTCCTCTTCGTTAAGCGATTTGACCGATGAGGCGAGGTGCAGGTATCGCGAAACATTATAAGCCTTGCAGATATCATCGCGATCGATGGTCCGGCTTGCCTTTCGTTCAGCGTTCAGTGCCGCCCGCTTGACCAGATCGATTCCCACACGCAGGTCTCCCGATTTCTGCGTCTGCTCAACGATCAGATCAAACATCTCCTCTGATAGGCATCCGGGATACAGCCCCTGCATCACCCGCTCCTGCATGATCGTGCGGACCTCTCCGTCGCTGTATGGGGGAAAGTAAATCTCGGAAGGGCGGAAGACCGAGGATACCCGGGCGTCAACAGCCCGCGAGAGATCGACATCCATATCGCTGATTATCACAATGACCCCGATCCGGGTCCCAGGATACGCTTCGTGGGACCTGAGCAGGGAATAGAGAACCCTGTTTATCTCGTTCTCGTAGAGGAGGTAATTGGCATCATCAAGGCAGACGACCAGCACGGCCTCTTCCTTCTGGAGGAGGCGGGCGATGGCATCGAATACCTGCTTGAACGAGGTTCCCGATGCCGGGGGAAGATGGCCGGACAGCTTGCGGTATATCTGGGAAAATATGGCAAACTTGGTATTGTCGATCTGGCAGTTGATGTATACCGGGATCAGTTTTCTGGTAGACTCCTCGATCTCCCCAAAGAGTTTCCTGACGCTGGTGGTTTTTCCCGTACCGGGGAGCCCGCGGCAGATGCTGTTGAGAGGCCGACCTCCCCGGAGGCCGGGCTGTATCTGGAACGCGAGTTCCCTCATCTGCGTCTCGCGGTGATTGAACTGCTCGGGGACATAATCGATCTCAAAGACCTCGGGATCGCGGAACAGGGTCTCATCCCACATCAGGATAGTCTTCTTCATTATGTGCACCACTTTATTTACAATCCCGAAGACACGCCCGGCAGAGGGTACGGCTCGTGAACAGCCGGCTCATCTTCTGTTCGGCCGGAGTCATTGTGCTGCCGCAGATCTCACAGGCGGGCATTTCTCCGGAGTTCTGTGCAGGAGCCGGTGCCGTACTGGTTGAATTCCGGGCAGCAGTTGCAGCTTCCGGAGGCTCTCCATCCACCGGAAGACCATGTCCCCCTCCTTTCGGGCGGCCACCATGTTCGCCCCCCTCCGGGGTCGGGGCAACAGGAGATGGATGCCGGGCTGGAAAAACCCGTGTACGATAGGAGTCCACCTTCCCGGCGGTCACCGGGTCTCCCCGCCCGAATCTCCCGAGAACCTCATCGAGGAATGCGGCCAGTTCCCCGGCATCCTCAGCAGAGCCCACCTCGCCGGTCACTTCGAGCCGGAGGTTCTCATAGTGTTCGAGGTTGACCGTGACCCCTATGGTGAGGTTCTTCCGGGTGCCCATGAGATCATAGTTTGACAGCCGCTCTGATATGGTTTATGATAGAGAAAAATCCCTGTTTCAGGAAGGTGAGAAGAGGAGGGGGAGGAGTTCGGTTGCCGTGATAGTGCCATATCCCCCCCTCGCCGCTTCCCGCTCGGAGAAGGTACGGGTGGTGTCCCGCCCCTTTCCAAGTATGGCAAAAGGAACCGGATCGGTAGTATGTGTCTTCAGCCGCACCGGGGTCGGATGATCGGGGAGGATAGCGATGATCCCGGCAAAGCCCTGCATGATTGTCCCGATCATCGCGTCGACCCGCTCGATGGCAAGCACCTTCTCGCGGACATCCCCGAGGTGACCAGCTTCGTCGGGAGCTTCGATGTGCACGTAGAGGAAGTCCAGGTGCTCGAGTGCCGATAGGGCATACCTTGCCTTGGCCTGGTAATCGGTATCGAGATATCCTGTCGCTCCGGGAACTTCGATCACTTCCATTTTTGCACACCGGGCAATACCCTGGAGCAGGTCGACGGCAGAAATGATGCCGCCCCGTTTCCCGAACCTCTCCCGAAAGGACGGAAGTGACGGGCTCTTTCCCCCGCTCCACGGCCATACCTGCGTGGCGGGAAGTTTGCCGGCTGCGAGCCGGGCCCGGTTCACCGGGTGGTCCCGGAAGATCTCCCTGCTCTTCTCCATGCAGGATATCAGGGCGGGACCGTCCCCACCTCTCGGGAGGAACGGGACGATCTCCCTGCCCACGATGTCATGAGGCGGCACGGTGAGCGAACCCGATCCACCGTGGAGGACGAGCAGGTTCCGGTAGCTGATACCCGGATAGAACGTTGCGGAGGGAACGGTGTTTTCAAGCGAGGAAAGGAGTTCTTTTCCCTCGGCGCTGGAGATGTGGCCGGCCGAGAAATCGGCCATGATGCCATCGCGGACCATGACCAGGTTGCACCGGTAAGCGATATCCGATGAGCCGAGCTCGATCTGCATGCTCGCCGCTTCGAGCGGGCCTCTTCCGGTGTAGAAGGTGCGCGGATCGTAGCCGAGCAGCCCGAGATTGGCGATATCGCTTCCGGGTTCGAATCCGTCCGGTATGGTCTGCACCAGACCCATGCAGCCGTCGTGGGCGATACGGTCCATGTTCGGCGTATGGGCAAACTCGAGCGGGGTCTTGCCGCCAAGTTCGTCGAGGGGTTCATCCGCCATACCGTCGCCGAGAATGACCAAGTATTTCTTCTGCATTGCAATCTGTCGTCCCAGAGGGTTCAGGGATGGACGCCGGTTTCCCGGATCAGGGCCCGTGCGGCCGCACGAACTGCCTCCTCTGACGTCTCAATAGGTCTCCAGCCAAGCGACTTGAGCTTCTCAACCGACAGGAGCATACGGGGCACGTCCCCCACCCAGCCACGGTCGCCTCCCGTGTAACGGAAGACCACGTCCCGGAGTCCCATCTCCCCGGCCACGATGGATGCAATCGAGGTCACATCGATCCAGTCCTCCGACCCGATATTGAAACAGGCAAAAGGCTCATTGGTGTGCTCTACGGCAAACAGCACGGCGTCAACGCAGGTTGTAACCGAACAGTAGGACTTTGCCTGTGTCCCATCACCGAGGATCTCCAGCGTGCAGGGGTCCTGGAGGAGCTTATGGATGAAATCCCAGATGACGCCATGGTTGCTCCGCTCGCCGATGATGTTTGCAAACCGGAATACCCAGGAACGCCAATCGTAGCTATGGGCATAACTGGAGATCATCGCTTCGCAGGCAAGTTTCGTGCCGCCGTAAATCGAGATGGGTTCCATGCGTGGATACTCCTCCGGGGTCGGGATGATATCGGCCTCTCCATACACCGTTGAAGTTGAGGTAAATGCAACCTCGTTGCACCCGGACTCCCGCATGGCTTCGAGCACCCTGATGGTAGCCGTGACATTCTGGGCATAGATCCGTCCTGGGTTTTCGGAGCTCGCCCGCACATCGGGATCCGCTGCGATATGGTAGACCCGATCGGCACCCCTGAATGCCTCCTGCCATCCATCCTTGAGGAGATCCTGCTGGCAGAACCTGGTCGCACCGGATTCGATATGCCCTGCGATGTGGCGGAGCGCACCGGTGGAAAGATTGTCGATGATGGTGACCTCATCACCCCGACGGATGAGGGCATCAACGAGATGAGACCCGATAAAGCCTGCACCACCGGTAACGATTGCCTTCATGCTCTTCTCCTTTTACTGTGTGCTTAATCATTAAAATCTCTCTTTGTCATACTCATTATGTAGTTTCGAGAATCGATGCCCCGCAAGGAAGTCTGATCTTTCTCAAAGACCTGCTCATGGGCATGTGCGATATCATCCCCGGGGTATCGGGCGGCACCATCGCCCTGATAACGGGGATTTATGAACGCTTGGTCTTGGCCATCGGCAGCATCAGCGCCGATCCGCTCACCGCGCTGCTCCGTGGCAGGAAGGCCGAGGCAACCGAGGCGTTCGGCAGGATTGACCGGGTATTTCTTAGGGTGCTCGTGGCAGGAGCAGGCTTGGGACTGCTGGCCATGTCCGGGGTCATCCTCTCGCTCATGCTGACCTTTCCTGCCGAGAACTTTGCCTTCTTTTTCGGCCTGATCATCGCTTCGTCCCTGATCATCTCCTACCGGATCGAGAAGGCAGATGCGGTTATCGCGGTTGCCTGGGTTGGGCTCGGGTGGCCGAGGGCTACGGTATCGGCGGAATTGACCAGGCTGCGCTCGGCCACTCCCTTCCGGTGCTCTTCATCACCGGGTTCATCGCCCTGTGTGCCATGATCCTGCCGGGAATTTCCGGGGCATACATAACCCACCTCATGAACCAGTATACATACCTCCTGGCGGCGATTGCCACCCTCGATCTCGCACCCCTCATCGTATATATTGCAGGGGGTGCCGCCGGGCTCCTCACCATGAGCCGGATCCTGAAAGCACTGCTCCGCACATACCATACTCAGGCGCTTGCCTTCCTGACGGGGCTTATGCTCGGATCGATGAGGATGGTAGTTGATCAGATCGTTTCGGCCGGAGGAACCGTTTCTACCCTCTGGATACCGGGTGCGGCTGGGGTGCTAATCATAGTCTTTTTAGAGCTCACCCTGCGAAGGTTCCCTGTTGTCACGTAAAAGCGGGTGATCTGATCACAACGGTAAAAAGAGAGGCATACCAAGGGGAAAGTACAGATGTTCATAGGCATTGATCACGGGACATCCGCAATCCGGTTTTCCTCGGGGGAGTCTTGCTTCAAGATAACCAGGGAGGAGGCCAGGGAGTTCCGGTGGCAGTCCCTTGCCCGGTTGTGCCCTCTCAACCGAATCGAAGGCATAGCGCTGACCTATTCCATGGGAGATGCGTTCGCGACGATCACCCGGGTGCAGGAACTCGATGAGCGTGGAGTCATCAGCCGCGAGGGGGCCGGCAAGCATATCGGGGGCGGGACCTGCGTTTTCGACCAGGTCCGGCAGAGCGGGCTTCCTGCCGTGGCAGTCCCCGGCCTCCACCGGGGCTCCCCTACCGATGTCCGGTTCAAGGCTTATTCGCACCAGGCAAGCCCGGAAAAGATCGGTATTGCCTACCTTGTTTCCAGAGACCTTGGCGAAGATTTCGTGGTGTCTGACGCCTCATCAAATACTGTAACCGTGCTGGTATCAGGAGGGAGGATCATTGGCGCTCTCGATGCCTGTATCTTTGCACCAGGGCTCGAGCACGGTGCGCTTGACGTGGAGGCAATCCGGTCGATAGATGCCGGGAAGATAACCGCCAACGGGGCGTTCCTCAGGGCGGGGGTGAACCACACCCTCCCGCCGGGTGAACGCTACCGCACGGTAGCCCTGTTTACCGCCATGGAATGCGCGGCACTCCTCCTGCTTGCCCCCTCTGCCGGGGTGGCGATTGCCGGGTCCCTTGCACCCTGCATAGCCGAGGAGGTTGAATCCCTCTTACAAAAACCGGTTGCCGTGTATGACGAGTGGTGCGCCTCCCGCGGACTTTGCGCCATCGCACGGGATGTGTTTGGAGGGAAGAAAGATATTCTCGGGATCGGTGTTAATCTGTAGATTTTTTTATTATCATCGCCCCTGGCATGACCTGTACCGGGAGTCAAATGCCTCCTTGGTCAAAACGATCACCGCATACCATATCCTCTCATTGGAACAACGAATCATCCGGATCAAGGAGAAATATCCTGCCTGGGAAGCCCGGCGGTTCGATCACCGCTACAACAACTGGCGCAAGCAGGAAATCCTGAACTGGACGACCCTGCATCAGTCTACTGCGAGAAAAACAATTTCAATAAAGACTGAAAGACTCTAACAATCAGGCAAAACTCTGCCAACAAAACGGACACCAATCGTGACACCCTACAGTTAACGATTGCCAAGTTCTTTATTATTAATCATGTAAAATTATACTGGGATTTTCTTGAGAGAGCTTCGTATCCATGGTAGGGGCGGTCAGGGTTCGGTCACCGCAGCCGAGCTGATCGCGGTCGCCGCCTTCGAGGGCGGGATGTTTGCCCAGGCTTTTCCGGCGTTCGGTGTCGAACGCAGGGGTGCACCGGTGCAGGCTTTTGTTCGGTTCGACAACAAGAAGATAAGGCTCCGGAGCCAGATCTATGAACCCGACTATGTCATCGTCCAGGACAGCTCCCTCATCCGGGACGTAAATGTTTTCCAGGGGTTGAAGGAGGGGGGTGTTGCGATCATCAATACCGAGAAGGCTCTCACCTACCCGTTTCCAAAGGGGGTGAGGGTCATCACGATTGATGCGACCTCGATCGCACTCCGGACGCTTGGGGTCCCCATCACCAACACCACGCTCATGGGGGCGTTTGCAGCCGCAAGCGGGGAGATCGAGCTCGGGGCCCTCGAGGATGCGGTCCGGAGAAGATTCAAAGGCGATCTCGCCGAAAAGAATATTGCTGCAGCAAAAGAGGCATACCGGTTTGTAAAGGGGGCGTCCTGATATGGCTCTCGGACTGGGATGCACGGCCCGGCCCGGGAAGTCCCGGGAGAACAAGACCGGCAGCTGGCGGGTGTTCCGCCCCGAGTTCATCTCCGATAAATGCACGATGTGCGGGATGTGCACGATCATCTGCCCTGAGGGGTGCATCCGGGAGAACGAGGAGGGACTACCGATTCCGGATTACGATTATTGCAAAGGCTGCGGGCTCTGTGCAGAAGAATGCCCTTCAGAGGCTATCGAGATGAAAAAGGAGGAGAAGTAGCATGCTCGAGATCATGGAAGGATCACATGCCGTGGCAAGATCTGTAGGCCTTTGCCGTCCCGAGGTCATCGCCGCCTACCCCATCACCCCCCAGACCCACATCGTCGAGGCTCTTGCCGATATGGTTGCCGACTGCAGTATTGATGCCGAATACATGACCGTTGAGAGCGAGTTTTCAGCGCTCTCGGCATGCCTTGGGGCGAGCGCTGCCGGCTCACGTGTCTATTCCGCCACCACTTCCCAGGGCCTGGCCCTGATGTTTGAAGTATGCTTCAACTGTGCGGGCATGCGATTTCCAGTGGTGATGTCTATTGTGAACCGGGCGATGGGTGCACCGCTCTCAATTTGGAATGACCAGCAGGACTCGATCTCGCTCCGCGATTCCGGGTGGATGCAGCTGTATGCCGAAGACAATCAGGAAGCCGCTGATCTCCATTACATAGCCTACCGTGTCGCAGAGGACCATCGCATACTCCTTCCCGCCTTTGTCTGTTTTGACGGTTTCATCCTCTCCCATACCTACGAGCCGGTGGACATGCTCACCAGGGAACAGGCCGACAGCTATCTGCCGCCGTTCAATCCCTACCACCGCCTTGATGCCTCCGATCCGATCAGTTTCGGGCTGTTTGCAGCACCGGACTACTATATGGAGTTCAGGTATGTCATCGATCAGGCTATGCACCAGGCCCGGAGTGTCATTCCCGAGGCGGGAAAGGTATTTTCCGAAATGTTTGGAAGGGACTACACCGGGCTTACAGAGGCGTACCGGCTCGATGATGCAGACTGTGCCATCGTTGCCATGGGCTCGATCTGCGGGACGGTGAAGGATGCAATCGACGAGATGCGGAATGCCGGAAAGAAGGTGGGCCTGCTCAAGATCCGGGCCTTCCGCCCGTTCCCCAAAAAGGAAGTGCAGAAAGCCCTTGCCGGTGTCAGCACGGTCGCGGTCCTCGATAAGAACATATCACTCGGATCCAAAGGCGCGGTAGCTCTCGAGATTCGCGATGCCCTTTACGGGTCGCAGGTGCCGGTTTTCGACTATATCATAGCGCTCGGCGGTCGCGATGTGAGGAAGAAGGATATTGCAGCGGTTGTCTCCAAGGCGGAGGCCGGAGTGGGGGACATCTTCTATGGTCTCCGAGAGGAGGTGCTAAAATGAAGGGCGATGAAGCAGCCTGCGTGCTTTTCGATCCCGGCCACCGTGCCTGCGGTGGCTGTGCGGCTGCCATGGCGGCGCGTTTCATCCTCGAGGCCGCAGGTAAGGATACCATCATCGTCTCTTCGACCGGCTGCATGGAGGTCTTCTCGACCCCCTATCCCGAGACGGCATGGAACGTGCCCTGGATACACTCACTCTTTGAGAACAACTCGGCAGTGGCGTCTGGCATCGTTGCAGCGCTGAAGAAGCAGGGGAGGAAGGAAAAAGTCATCGCTCTGGGGGGTGACGGGGCGACCTTCGATATTGGCATCCTCTGTATATCAGGCGCCTTCGAGAGAGGACACGATTTCACCTACATCTGCTATGACAACGAAGCCTACATGAATACAGGGATCCAGCGTTCGGGGGCGACTCCCTACGATGCCAGCACCACCACAAGCCCGGCCGGGAAGTGTTCGTACGGCAACCCGCGCCCCAAGAAGGATCTCCCGGCAATCATGGCCAACCACGGCGCTCCCTACGTAGCGACGGCCTCCATCGCCTATCCACCGGACCTCAAGAAGAAGATCGAAAAAGCAGTCAACACCCCGGGCCCCTGCTATGTCCAGATCCATGCCCCCTGCTGCACCGGGTGGGGGTTTGAAGCGGAAAAGACCATCGCCATAGGAAAGCTTGCCATTGAGACCGGTCTCTGGGTGAACTTCGAGATGGAAGAGGGGAAGGTTACGAAGGTCAAGAAGGTGGTCCGAAAACCAGTCGAGGCATACTTAACAGAGCAGAAACGGTTCCGCCACCTCTTCAAACCGAAACGGAACGATACCGAGATCGCCAAGATCCAAGCTATCGCCGACCGGAATGCCGAGAAGTTCGGGATCGATATCAAACTGAAAGACGTGAAAAGTCGCTGAAAACCGGTGTCGGGACACTTCAAGGGAGAATGAAGGGTGGAGGAACGGTGCGGACTGGTTCCCGCTTCATTCCTCACCACAAACCAGGGACCGCTGCTGCACGAAAGTGCAGGCCTCTTGCCAATCTCCCTTGAAGACAGCTCATCTGTCATGAAAATCTGGGAAGTCAGGTTCCCGGATTTCCTTTTTTTTTGAAAGATCGGTTCCCTCAACAATCCGGGTAACTTGGTTTTAACCAACAATTCGAGAGCAGCAGAAGCAGAAATTGAGTCAATCCCCCGTGGATTCGGTAAGAGGAGGGATGGTCAATACCAGTTCTAAAAACAACCATTTTTGGTTTCTTCGGTCTGCAATAATTTGGGGATGCATTTTTTCTTCAAATTATGTAATTCTCCTCAAAGTACGATCATTTTTACGCTTTTATCGTTATCCTTTCTGGCAATTCGATTTCAATTCAAGTGCACATTTGGGATCCAATGGTGCAAGATAGCATGGTATTGGTTTGAGGACTGTTTCATTCAAAAAAAGTTCTGCAACGATTCGTTGAACGGTAATCCTGGGAGGGGGGAAAGGATCCTGGACAAGTTAAGTTTTTCATCGCTTCGGTGTGTTTCATGCAGGTTTTTTATGATCTCCGAAGGCGGCTCAAGGCTCCTTCACTTGCTATCTGGATCATTGTATCAGGATCATGAAGTGCCCGTGATATCGGCCCGATGGCGCGTTTATCCCCGATTCTCCCGAGAGACCAGATGGAGAGCATCCTGACATTTTGGTCGTCGTCATACAATCGGGCGATCAGTGGATTCACCGCATCCCCACCACAGCTTCCCAATGCCCGTGCAGCTCTCCACCGTATTTCGATCTCCCGGTGGCGGAGAAGCTTCAGTAATTCATCCATCGACAGGTTTTCAATATCCATGTATGACATGTCATTTACCCCCTCGGACGTGGTGCATGTCAGCACTGTGCATGATAAATTATGAACTATTAAAGGTATTCCTGATGAAACTCCATCACCCGTGGCATCATTGAACGGCGGTGACGGATATATCGTGTATTTTAAGGCAGGAATGCTAAACCAGATTAAAAAGCCGTCTAAGTCGAAAGAAACACCCCGAACCCTGTAACCCCCGGGGATATCCTTTCGTGGATCATAAGAAACAGAGTTATTTCTTTCACAGGATCTTAATTCAAAGTTAGATTGTTGTAATAATGATGGAAAACGACTTCCCATACGGATAAACCTGATATTGATATACGTAAATGTACAACGTTAGAAAGAATTAGGGTGAAGGCGGGATATGAACTACCGTGGGCGTGAAGGAGCGGACAATGAATGAGGGAGATGGAATATTTGACTGTCCGGTCTTTGGGTAAGGAGCGAAGGGCCTATCATCGGCCTTGGATTTCTTCTGACACTCTTTGGACTTATCCCTCTTGATAGGAGCAGGACCCTCCATTCCTGTTACCACGGTACTTATCGGATTCGTGTTTTTCCTCATCTGGACAGGTCTGACAAAATGAAGTGTCTGCCTCTTCAAACCATCCTAATTTATTGTTCCAGGGATTGAAACCCCATGAGCATGAGCAACCTCCCGGATACCGACCCACTCATGAGAGAGGTAATGAAAAGCCTCGCCGTCCGTGTCCAGACTTCCGAGGATTCGCTGACCCGGAGACATGCCGTCTACCTTCTGGCGATGACCCGGAACCCGGCCTGTGCCGAGCTCTTCACACGCGCCCTCCGGGATCCTGAAAAGGCGGTACGCGCCCAGGCGGCCCGGGCACTGGCCGATATCGGGGAACCGGCATCCGGACGATTGATCGAACTGCTTCGCGATCCTGACTGGAAGGTCAGGTACAGGGCTGCTGAAGCGCTGGGAATGATAAAGGAGCGGACGGCAGTAGGCCCGCTCATCGGGTTATTATCGGATGAAAAGGACCATGTCCGGTATATGGCGGTGAAAAGTCTTGGAGCGATCGGCCCAGCGGGTTCGAAACATACCATCGAGGCCATGTTGAACGATGAAAATAACTACGTGAGGGATATGGCAGAAGAGGTTCTCAGGAGAGAGGAGTAAGAACCGCTGGATGCCTTCCGAAGCCAGGCTGAATCATATATCCGGATAACTTTCCTGTAAAGATAGCGTTATGAAAAACCTGATAGTCCCCAAAAATTATCTCCACGAATTTGTCTTATTACGATAATATACCAGAATGGCGAGAGGGTGCACCGGAGTCTGGATTTCATATCCACCCGAAAGAGGAACGGGCCTGGAGGGATTCGAACCCCCGACGTCCGGGTTAGAAGCCCGGCGCTCTATCCTGGCTAAGCCACAGGCCCTCGCACCCCATACTGTGGGCGCTTTACCCATATTAACTATCGGAACAGGACGGACACCGCGAACCTTCTACAAAAAAAGTATCGTTGGGTCAGAGCGCGTGATAGCACGCAGACTTGACTACTTCGACAGAAACGGGCCGGATCAAGGTTTCATGGATGACATTCTTCACCATTGAGGAACCGATACACCTGATCTTAATGCGGGCAGACATCCGTTCCCGTTCTTCGTAGTGTAACCCCTGGGTGAACTCCATGATCCGCTTCATGGTGATGCTGATTGAGATGAGTTCGACAATGATGCCGGTGTCGCCCGGCGTCAGGTCTTCAAGGTTCTCCGATGTCATGAAAACCGCTGTTCCCGGCTCAAGCCCGGCCAGAGTGATTACGTTGTGGGTACTCTGCAATTCAACGGTCCGTGCTTTCCCCCGCTGGAGCTCCCGGATTATTTCGGGGGAGATACTGGTCAGTGCGTAGCAGTTCATGGCTCTCATCCGTACATCGGGAGTTGTTCTTTCTTTGGCATAGTCTCCGCCGACTGCACCTGTTCGGAGAGCTTCTGCATGGTCGACTCGATCTCTTCTGCCTGTTCGAGCAGTGGCTGAACATCAAGCCCGAGGTCAAACATCCGGTTCAGCACCTCGATTGCAGATGCTGAGGCGCGGGGATCGGGTGAATTGATGGTCTCACCGAGGAGTCCATAGGCATGGATGTTCCTGATCTTGCACTCGGTGAGGATGCTGCTGGCGATCCCTGATATGCTGCCGATGGGAAGGATAATGGTGTTCTCCTGGATCCTCGGCAATGCCTCATCGGATGTCGCCACACCAAAGACCCGCTTTTCGGGTTCGTTCGTGATGATACCAGCGATGGTGACCACTTCCCTAACCTTGTATGGCATCAGCCAGTCCATGATGCCGTTTGCCACTTCGTAGCAGATCATTGGGTGGATGGGAATATCGGCAACAATGGCTGCAATATTTTTCTTCTCGTAGATGCGGACCGGGACGTTGATGACCCCCCGGTTCATCATGGCAAGCGGAGGGAAATACTTGCTGTTCATACTCCCGATCTGCGGGAATTCTAGCTGTTCGACCATGTATTGGAGGGCGATGCTCCCAACGAGGCCGCTCCCGGGAAATCCCATGAGAACAGACGAGCCCTCATGGCTCAAAGGACGGGAGAAGATCCTGATATCAGGACTGGCATCCGGCGACATTATCTTAACATATCCCCTCTATCTAAAAAAGTATTATGCAAGAATATCCGGTAAAGAGGGGAATGACCAGCGATCTCGGTTCCCGGATGGTCGATGCCCTACGGGAGTGCTTCGATGCAGAGGTCCGCACAGCTGGCGACCACTACCAGATCAGATACGGCGCTCTCAAGTTGCTTGACGTCTCAGTTGGAAAGACAGGAAAAACGCTCATCGTGCACACAGAATCGGACTCCGGTTCCAGCGACGAGGTCATACTCGATACAAACCGGAGATTCCGGAGGTATCTCGATATTACCACGGGATACACCACCAAGGAACGTGTGAAAAAGGCAAAGGCTGTGGAAAAGGAGGACTGACCCCTTATTCTATCACGATTGCCGGCTTGAAAGGGAGAGCGAACGCGGCCTTTGCATGCGAGCTTTCACCGGCCTCACAGACAGATACCGGGACCGAGAATTCCTTTGAAAGGAAACCGGTGGCAGCCGAAAAGATGGCCAGTTCATCGGGTATCTCCCTGGAAAGCTCGGCGACGACCTGGGGCGGCAGCCGGTGGATGAGCGTGGTGCATTGCCGCACCACGTCGGGCACTTCTTTTCCTCTCTTCCTCATCTCTGCATCTCCCATGATCTCCCTGATCACCGCGGTTCTGTCTTCTGCTGCGGCCACCGTGGAAAAGACCTTTTTCTTCCATGAAGGTGCCGTATAAATCGTTATTGCCGAGGGTGTAAGCTGGATGATCTTCAGGATGGACTCGATGTCCTCAACCGTCCGGGCCAGAAGCTCTTCAGAAAGCTCGGCCTGGCTGTTGATCGCCCGGGGATCGGCAACCGGCCATGGAGCATAGGAGACGAGCCCCGCTCCCCCGATCTCTTTCCAGAGGAACTCGCAGGTGAAGGGGATAAACGGTGCAAGCAGCCGCACCCATACCGAGAAGAGATCCTCAAGGACCGCGCTTCCGGAAGAACCCGGGGGCAGTCTCCTCATGTACCACTTGAGGTCCGATTCGATCGCGAAGAATGCTTCCTGGAGGGCCTGGCGGGTCTGGAACCGTTCAAGTGCTTCTGTTGTCTTCGCGATGTGACCCTGCAGCCGGCTCTCCAGCCACCGGTCGAGCCCCTCCAGGCTCTCCTGCCCAGATTGGCATTCAATAACCGTGCCCATGAACCGGTCAATCTGCTTTCGTGTTGACGCGACCAGTTCGTTTCTCCAGTCAAAATCCTGCCAGGGCTCAGCGCTTCCCACCAGGAACATCCGGACCGTATCGGCGCCGAACTCCTCAACGGCATCTTCTAGCAGGAAGACGTTGCCCTTGGAAGAGGACATCTTTGCACCGTTGAGGAGCCCCATACCGAAGACAACCATGCCCCGGGGCAGGCATGGCTCGGGAAAGATAGCCACGTGGTGGAAGAGCTGGAAGGTCATGTGGTTCGAGATGAGATCCTTTGCAGAGAACCGGAAATTGTAGGGATACCAGAAGAGGAACTCTCTGCGCATGAGGTCGAGTTTCTCCCGCTCAGGGAGTCCCGGAGTCTCCTTCCCAAGGAAGATAAAGTCAAAGACCTCGGGGGAAAGCAACTCCGCAGACATGGTCTTCAGGTGATGGGCGATGGTGTAATACGCCATGTACACTGTTGAGTCCGAAAGGGGCTCGATCAACCAGTCAGGATCCCATGGCAGGCGGGTGCCCAGACCAACGCGCCTGGTGCAAGCCCAGTCCTTGAGCCAGTCAACGGTCCGCTCGAATTCCGCCCGTACTTCGGGAGGAACAAGATCCATCCGCTCGATGAGGGCGGTCACCTGCTCCTTCCATGCCGGGTCACTATACTGGAGGAACCACTGGTCGTGCAGGATCTTGACCACGACCTTTGAGCCACAACGGCAGACCACAGAGCGGGTATCGAATTCGTAAAACGGCAGGGATCCATAGCGCTCCGTCATCAGGGAGGCAACCGAATCCCGGGCCTCCCGGACAGGACTCCCGCCATACTGGTCAAACAAACGGCCACGAGTGAATTCTGCTCCGTACACTTCCTGGGTGAGGGCCTCCATCCGCGGATCATCCTGACTTACGATTCCGGCCCGCTCAACAGCATCCCTGGCAGGCAACCTGCCATATCCGGGCACAACGATCAGGGGGATCGGCTCGATTTCGGTATATTTTCCCCGTGCCTGGAGATCGCGGAGTGCGATATAATCGAAAGGGGCGTGGGCAGGGACACTCATGACAACCCCGCTTGCCATGTCCGGATCGACAAACCGTGCCGGAAGGATCGGGACGGTTCCGCAGAGAGGGTGCGAGACAGTCTGATCGATCAGCTCGGCTCCCGGAATCTCACCGGTAATCTCAACGGTATGGTCCTGGAACGAGAGTTTCTCTGCGGCTTCCCGGCTCACGATCCAGGGTGACCCATCCAGGAGAATCCGGACGTAAGTCACTTCGGGATTGACCCAGAGGTTGGTGACGCCGTAAATCGTCTCTGGTCGCAGCGTCGCAGTGGGGATGATCGCACCGTTCCAGGCAAACATCACCATGGTGAAACGGAGGATCTCGGCCTTGTCGCCTTCCAGCAGGTCATGGTCTCCGACAGGATTATCGCACTGCGGGCAGAACCGCACTGGATGGGCTCCCTTGAGCACATGGTTGCCCTCCTTCAGGTGCTTCCATTGCCACTCGATGAACCTGCTGTACTGGGGGTCCACCGTAGTGAACCGTCGCCGCCAGTCGATGGAAATCCCACATGAAGCCATGACCCGCTGGTACTCGTCCGAGAAATGGCGCACGATGGCGAGGGGATCAATGAACCGGGCGAGCACGTCGTCCGGAACCTTGTAAAGATCGCGATAAAGTGACAGTGCCTTTGGATCACCACGGGCAATTCTCTTTGAAATACCTATCACTGGTGCTCCAGTGACATGGAAAGCCATGGGATAGAGTACCGTCCTACCCCGCATCCTCCAGAACCGGGCAATGACATCGGGCGCGATATAAGTTCTTCCGTGCCCTACATGCATCGCTCCGCTCGGGTAGGGATACGCAACAGTCAGGTAAAATTTTTCACCATCGGTCGGGTCGGGCTCAAACGCATGTTTCCATCGGGCGAGAGTCTCACGTTCGATCCGGCGTATATCGGGATTGTTCATATGAAGTTGCCTTCCTCCTGATTTACTCGAAAAACAGAGGATTTTATCTTACACCGGCCGGAGCCTGATGGCATCCCCGTCATTATAGCGCCTGATCATTTCCTGCGCAATACTGCTGTTCTTGGCCAGGTGGATCTCACCGGAATCGTTCACCGTTGCGGTAAAGAGGTATTCTTTGCCGGCAAAAACATCAACGATCTTTCCCGCCTGTTCCGGGCAGATGATTGCCAGCTGCTTCTTTTCCATCCTGATCTTCACCCCTCCGCCCAGCTGGAACTCCTCCTCGACCACTGCTGGTGCCGGTGGCTGCTTCTCGAGCTCGCTCCGGGGACGGATATCGATCCCGATGCCGACCTTGTTCACGATACCGGCAATGTTCTTTCCACCTTTCCCGATGGCTGCCGGGACATCCTTGTCCTCGATGTACACCACGGCCTTGGTGTCGGAGAGCATGTGGACGTCGACATATCCATCGGTAAACCTCCCGATTTCGCGCTGGATATCCCGCTCGACGATCTTCCAGGCCGAGCTCTCTGTCGGCTCCTTCTGGATGACGGGGGGCTTCAGCGGCGCAGCAGCCGGAAGCGGTCGCATAACCGGCATGACGATGGTCTCCGAGTCGTATTTGAAGATCTCGAAGAGAAGCTCCCCGGTCTCGTAATCAGAGATAGTAGTGACCGGGCGGAGATTGATCTCGCTTGACATCCCTTCCGGCACTTTGATGGTGAATCCGAGGTCATAAACGTTGGTAATCTCACCTTTGTCCACAAAGATGATGGTGTTGACAACCTGGGGAAGTACCCCGAAATCGACCCGATCGGAAAGGCGCTGGAGCGCATCGTGAATACCGATTGCATGTACCACGCCCACCATGCCAATCCCCGCCAAGCGCAGGTCGGCAAATACCGTGAAATCTTCGTTCTTCCGGAGTTCGTCAAAGATGATAAAATCCGGCCTTACCAGCATCAGTACATCGGCGGTATTCTGCATGCTCCCTTCCAACCCCGAGTACTGGGTGATATGGTCAGGCACTTGGAGTTCCCGGGGAGCCTCCATGGTCTTGACGATGAACCCGGTGTCGGCAAGGTAGGTGGCGATGCTCTGGGCAAGCGTGGTTTTTCCTGCACCGGGCGGTCCTGCCACGAGTAACCCCCGTTTCTCGCCCATGATCCGGTTCTTGATAACCGGAGCCTTGGCGAAGCTTTCGAGCGTGACATCCGCGATTGGCCGTACCGCGGTAATCTCCATGCCATCCGAGAACGGGCGCCGGGCAATTGCTATCCGCATTGATCCGATCTGGACAACGGTTATTCCCCGCAGTTCTATCTCGATGAACCCATCGGGATCGCGCTTGGCACGTTCGAGAATTTCCTGGGACAGGTTGCGGAGTTCATAATCGGACATCGGTTGCTCCCGCAGCCGGAAGAGTCGCATCTCCTTAACTGATCCCTTCCGGGCCATGGGTGGTACCCGCTCCTTCAGGTATATGGCTATGGTATGCTCGTCGAAGAACTGGTCAATGCCGAGAGGTGCGAACCCCTCGAGCTGGGGTTTGAGGTAGATAACATCGAGCCCCTTGGCCCGGGCCACTTCGGCCTGTACCACATCACTCGTTATGAACTGTGCATCATGCTCTATTGCGGCATTGCGTATCAGAGCGTCAATCTCCCCGCCGCTGGCCAGTTTCACTTGTTCAAGGCTCGGCCGGACCCCGGTGAAGGTAAGCGAAATCACTCCTTCCTCTGCAAGCTTGCAGAGGGCCTGGAGCTCAGTGAGTCCGGAAAACCCGATCTCACGCCCCTGATTTGCCTGTGCTTCGAGTTCTGCTATTACTGCCTCGGGTATGATTATTGTTGCACCCTTATATTCACCGGAATTTATCAGTGAGGTGATACGTCCGTCGATGACGACGCTGGTATCAGGTACTAATTTCAAAAAATATCACCGTTATGGTATATGATCATTGATCTTTATTAGCATATACCTTCGAGGGATCGAATACTTTTTCAGAAATGATCTCCCCCTCGATTGTCCGGTAAAAACAGCTCCGGAAACCCGTGTGGCAGGCCGCCCCCTCCTGTTTGACAAGGTACAGGATGCAGTCCTCGTCACAGTCGACCCGTATCTCCTGGATCTTCTGGACATGTCCACTCTCTTCTCCCTTTTTCCAGAGTTTCTTCCTGCTCCGGCTGAAATAGTGGGCAAAGCCGGTCTCCCGTGTCTTTTCAACGGCTTCTGCATTGGCATAGGCAACCATCAGTACTTCCTGCGTACCGGCATCTTGGACAACAACAGGGATCAGGCCGTTAGTATAGTGTAATGCAATCATGTCATCCTCCCATCACGATTTTTAACAGGGCGAAGATAAAATCTCCAACAATGAGTGCGGACACGAACCCGAACATAATAGGAACGATGAACGGCACTCCGTAGGAGATCCAGACCCTGCCCGCCCTTTTGTAGAGTTCACGCTCACGGGTATACTCATCAGGTCTCCGTCGCATGTCGAGGGTATACACCCTCCCTTTTCCACGAACCATGTCAAGAAGCGATTCTCCAATCCCCACAAATCTGCGATTCAGAGTCTCCCCTTCTGCAGTTATCTCTTCCATAACGAACCCATAGCTCTCGCTGATTCGGTCCCCCTCAACCGGAAATCCGAGTAACAGGTAGGGAAACGGAGCCTGGTTGCCGTTTCGCAGGTTAAAGATGAGAATTCCAATCGGTGTGAAGAGGTTTACTATGACTGCATTGACCAGAGCTGTTAAGGGCAGGAACGGAAATGGCGGAACCCCGAGAATAGGGACAACCGGGAATAAGGGAACGAGAACGGTGAGAAAGATCAGTGCCCAGGCATCAGCTCCGCCAAAGAGACGAAACCGTGCGAACAGGAAGAACACCAACGAAAAAAAGGCGCTGAAGATGAGAAGCGGGAGTGCTGCCACAAGACCTTTTTCTCCGATGAGGAGGGCATAAAATAAAACGGTGAACGGCAGCCCTATGGCGAGCATGGGATACCAGGTTCTGAACGGCACCCGCCTCTCCCTGATATCGAGCATCGAAGCATAGAGAAGGGTAAGCCCGACAGCGGCTGCAGGGATGATCAGTAGGGAATTCACGGAAAACTCTCTCACAATATTGCCCCTCCCCTAATTTATGTCTCGCCTTTCTTGAACCAGGAGGAGGATAAAAAATATCAGGTTCCTATGACTACCTCCATATGGATGGGTCGGATGGACTCTCCATCCTTCCGGGGGAATAATCAATGGACAGTGCCGGAATTGTCGATGTTCTTATCAGGGAAGTGCCACCCAGGGGTACCTATTCCTATTCCAGCCTTTTACAAACGGCAAGGGAGAATGGGTTACACGGAGCGGGAATATCATCCGGCCGGGGCAGGAAGGCATACCTCCTCTTCCTCGAAGGCGAGCCGGAGGGGGCGTTGTTCTCCGATCACAAGGGAGAAATTTACGGAAACAAGGCCATTTATCTTATCCATGGGGACGACCAGTTCACCTTCTATCCCCTTAATCCAGCCGTTGTGGAACGGATCATTTTTGGTTGCAGGATCTATGACAAGAGCCATTTCACATCGTCCTATACACTTGGTATCCCCGAGATCGGGAAGAAGACAGAGGGGATCGGGAGGTTAGTCATCGTGATCAAGCGCGAGGGTGTACCTGTCCCGGACGTTGCGGTGAAGATTCGCCGGAACGGGCAGATCGTTGGGAACGACAGGACCGGACAGAGAGGCGAAGTCTCCTTCAGGCTGCTCCATGGCCCTTATGAAGTCCTGATTGTACGGAGCGAGGATGATATCGATGTTTACGAGTTTTCCTTCTCCCAGGATCTCCAGGATAAACCTCTTGACCTCGATATTGGTTAATCTTAGCATGCCAGAATAATATTCAATTAAAAAGCGTATTTTTATCGTACAATACTTTTCCAACCTCTGATTCCCCCTGGACCGGGAGAATTTAAATACGTTCAGTCAAGAGATACAGATATGGAGCGAAAGAAGATCGAGAAAAGTGATTTTGAAGCAATCATCTCAGGAACCAAGGATATCCGGGACTATATGGAGTTCGATCCCTTACAGGGTACGGTTCTCTTCCTTGGCGTTCGTACGGCAAGCAACCCTGATTACCTCGTTCGGGCAATCTACGAGATGTACGAGGCTAACCTTAACCGGAAACTGGCAGTGAAGGCAACCGTGCAGCTCTTCAGAGCCGTGGGACTGGGTTCAGTAGGTCTGAATAACTTTCTCAAAAAACTGGGAATGAACCTTACCCCCCCTGAATTCTTACTGCTGGTATTCCAGCTCCAGCATCAGCAGGGATGGGGAGCGCCGTTCGAGCTCGTTTCCCAGAGCGAGAAAAAGATAGTTATGCGGACCAGGCAGACCTTCGAGTCTCAGGTGATGAATGATTGGAAGATGCCAGTTTGTGGAATTCACCGGGGATGGATTGAGGGAGTCCTTGCTGCCATCACCGGAAAGAACTGGTTCTGCATAGAAACGAAATGCCGGGCAAACGGCGATGATTATTGTGAGTTTGTTGCCGATCAGACCGAGGCAAGCTGGAAATGGAAGGCCCAGGCGATCGTCAGGGGGGATTCTGCAATTACCGAATATATCGAGCATAAACCTATTGAGGGGAAGGTCAGGCTGATCGATGAGCCGGTAGTAATCATGCCCAGGTTCATCTTCACCTCCATGACCAACTCGCTGATCAAGACCATGGGGGAGATGTCTGCCGGGGGTGTCAACTACCGGGCATACATGGACATGGGAAAAGAGAATGTCAAACATTACAAGGAGATGGGGATCACCGATCCGAATACCCTCGCTGATATGGCGTTCACGTTTTTCTCCCAGATGGGCTGGTTCCGGATCGTTTCCATGACGTGGAACGAGGCAGAAAAGACAAAGACGATCGTTCTCGAACATACCGTTGAGTCCGAGTCATTCGGCAATATTGGAAAAAAGGTCTGTTACGGTACAGCCGGGTTGCTCGCAGGAATCATTGAAGGCGCATTCGGGATTAAGGTGCGGGGTAAAGAGATCTCGTGCAGGTCGAAAGGAGATGCAAACTGCGTCTTTGAAATCAAGAACAGGGATGATGGTAACGGATCCTGAACCGGCAGGATTGAAGATACAAAGTTACTGTTCAGACTCTTCTGTGAACGGCAGAAAGGTCGCCCTCGGAAGACCTTCGGTAGAGGCGTGAACACAGGCATCCCATTTTTTTTCACCATCAAGATGTAGTCCCCGACCACGTGGAACCAGAGAGCTCCTTCCCTGCTCCGGAGCGTCCCGGAAGTCTTCTGTTGCAGTTTCATCATCCGGATATCCTGTTCAGCCAGGTTATTGGAGAACGGCACCGAGAAAGTCATACATGAACGAGAAGATATCCTCTCACGTTTCTGGGAACGTCGATGAGGTTTTTCATTTTAACTGCTTCTTTCGCCCACGTTTCATTCCAGTACAAGGAACATCAGGGACCGGATTTCCCTGCATACCGGATTCAATTATCTGGTGGTATCTCTCTTCGAACATTGAGACCTGACGAGGATAAAGGGACAATGAATGCTCGCGGCACTCATCCACGGCCCTTTTTATCTCCTGGATAAGGTCATGCATATGCTCACTCCAGTCCTGGTGGTAATTCTCCGTGATCCCTTTTAGTTCACGAAGAAGATGTGCATTGCAGAGTGCCTGACGGCCTGGATACCGGAAATACAGCTGCCCAGAAGTCATGGACCATCGCGTCACGGAACCGCGGCCAGGGATCTGCAGGTCATCCATTGCGTCGGACCCTCGCTTTCAATGGTGACCATATGCAGTGAGGATCTGCAACGACCCTCCCTCCTGCGATTTGCCCATACCAACGAAGTGCCTACACCCGATCAATTCTATCGGTTTATGAGCAGATTTGATGAATCGTCGTGCATCCTTCTCACCTCGCGCACCCTGGGTGATTTCTGCAAAAAACGAAATCCCAGGAGAAAAGCCACGCTGCTTGTTGATTCGACTACGATCAGCCGAAACCGGAACTGGTTTCACCGCTGATATGCGACCCTTGACCACTCCGGAAACGGCCGGGATCTTTGTGGATCAAACCCCGATTACAATCGCTCTTATTTGGATGTATTTAATCCGTGATTTTGAGTAGAAAAAAAGTGGTCAGATAAGTTTGTCCGAGATCTTTGCAAACACCGCAGTGAAGATCCCGGGCATGGTCCGGATCTCGTTCATGACATCGGGTGGGATCTCGGAGTCCACGTTCAGAACCATTATGGCTTCCTCTCCGGGCTTGATGCGCCCGACCTGCATCCCGGCAATGTTTATATTCCGCTTTCCAAGAATGGTCGAGGCCCGCCCGATAACACCCGGTTTATCGAGGTGCCGCGAAACGATCACGTAACCTTCCGGGATCATGTCCATGGTGTAGCCACCAATAGCCACGATGCGGGACCGACCTTTCATAAACACGGTCCCACTCATGGTCTCCATCTTCTGATCGGTCTTTACACCTATGGTGACCAGGCTCCGGAATCCACCGGACTCCGGGGTGGTCGTCTCCGCAACGCTGATACCCCGCTCCTTGGCGACAAACTCGGAGTTCACGATGTTGACCGGCACCTGCAGGATAGGGTCGAGCAGTCCCTTAAGGGCCATAAGGGTGATGAACCGGGTGTTGTTACCGATACGGGCAAGGTCGCCTCCATACGTGAACTCCACCTTCTCAAGCCTTCCGGGAGTGAGCTGGGTGAGGAACCGTGCCATCTTCTCTGCCAGGTAGGCGAACGGCTCAATAGTGTCGGCATACTCGGGCGGTATGATCGGGGCATTCACCGTGTACTTCGCCGATCCACCCTTGAGAACCGATATGCACTGTTTGGCAATGGAGACCGCGACGTTTGTTTGGGCCTCGACCGTGCTTGCACCCAGGTGCGGGGTGGTAATCACCTTTTCGAGCGTGAGCAGGGGCGAGTCGAGCGGGGGTTCTTCTTCAAATACATCGAGCGCAGCTCCTGCAACTTTGCCGGCAACGATTGCATCATAGAGATCCTTCTCATCGATGATCCCGCCGCGGGCACAGTTGATGATCCGCACCCCGTCCTTCATGGTGGCGATGCTGCTTGCATTGATGATATGCCGTGTTTCGTTTATCAGTGGCGTATGCACCGTGATAAAGTCGGCAACCTTGAAGAGCTCCTCGAGGGAGAGTGCTTCAACCCCCATCTGCGAAGCCTTTTCCTTGCTGATGAACGGGTCATACCCGACGCAATGCATGCCCATCACGTTTGCTCGTTTTGCAACCTCGCGCCCTATCCTCCCAAGCCCGACAATCCCAAGCGTCTTTTCATTCACCTCGACGCCCATGAATTTCGAACGCTTCCACTCCTTCTTCTTGAGCGAGCTGTTGGCCTGGGGGATGTTCCGGGCAAGGGAGAGAATCATGGCCATGGTATGTTCGGTCGCGGCAAGGGTGTTTCCTTCCGGCGCATTGGCAACGATGATTCCCCGTCGGGTCGCCGCAGCCATATCGATATTGTCCACCCCGGCACCGGCCCTGCCAATGAACCTCAGCCGGGAGCCCGCCTCGATCACCCGGGCGGTTACCTCGGTCCCGCTCCGGACCAGGAGTGCATCGTAGTCGCCAATGATGCCGACCAGATTATCAGCGGAGAGGTCCGTTTTCACGTCTACCTGGAACTCTTTTTTGAGTATGTCCAGACCGTCTTCGGCCAGCGGATCGCTGACCAGAACCTTGAAGCTCACACTAAAACCTATACTGTTTGAACTCCCCACCTATTGAGTCTTGTTCTTACACTGCCGGGCCGGCACGGTAGAGCCAGTCCAACCGGGTCGAAGACTGGTTGGACAGGGTTTTTCCGGAAGGACTCCTCTCACCCATTTCTGGATACAACAACAAATCAAACGGGAGAGAAAAAAACACAAGAAAACTGTAATCTCACGGGAAAATGGTTGGAATTAAGTCGGAATCCGAAGAAGGAAAAGAGCATCGGCTACCATCATGCCCCTGCAAGTCTCCCATCAGTCCCGTTTAGCCATCAGTCCCGTTTAGAAATCCTGGGAAGCCTGTGATGGCAGACAGGTCAGATAAGCTTATATAGAAAATTTCCTGATTGGACAGGTCCGCCAGGAGAACCGGATCACCGGAACGGCAATGCCCTCCATGGATGATGATAATTTATTAAGCACTTGATGGTTGAGTAAATAGTGGTGCGTGTATGAAGGAGATGCCGGACATTCTGTGGCTCGAAGAGATTCGGAAAGAAGATATTGCTGCGGTGGGGGGTAAAGGTGCATCGCTCGGTGAGATGGCATCTATAGGCCTGCCGGTCCCGGGAGGGTTCGTGGTGACCAGCCGTGCGTTCCGCCAGTTCCTTATCGAGACCGGACTCGATAAGTCCCTCTTTGAAGACCTCGAGAAGCTCGACGTTGATGACAATGCTGCCCTCGAGGAGGTATCCCGGAAAGCCAGGTCTGCAGTCCTGGCCGAGAAGATGCCTGCCCGGCTGAAGGATGAGATAAAGAAGGCGTATAAGAAACTCGACTCCGGATCCATGATCGTCGCTGTCCGCTCCAGCGCGACGGCAGAAGACCTCCCGGATGCCAGCTTTGCCGGGCAACAGGAGACCTACCTCAACATCAGGGGTGAAAAGAACCTTCTCGAAGCAGTCCAGAAGTGCTGGGCTTCTCTCTATGGGGCGCGGGCTATCTACTACCGCTCCAAGCAGGGATTCGATGACCGGAGCGTTAACATTGCTGTGGTGGTCCAACAGCTGGTCAACTCCGAGAAAGCTGGCGTGATGTTCACCTCCCATCCCGTGACCGGCGAGCCTCTCGTCATCATCGAAGGGGCATGGGGCCTGGGCGAGGCGGTGGTATCGGGATCGGTCTCACCGGACAAATATATCTTTGACCAGCGGACCGGCAAGGTGATCGACCGGCTCATCGTAAAGAAAAAAACCGCCATCGTCTCAGATGGCGACCATGGAACGCGAACCCTCGACCTTCCTCCCGACAGGCAGGATACCCCGGTCCTCACCGATGATGAAGTCGCACAGCTTGCCAAGTTCGGGATGATTGCCGAGACCCACTACGGTGTTCCGCAGGACGTCGAGTGGGGAATCGTCGGCGATGAAATATATATCTTGCAATCGCGGCCAATCACCACCATCCGTCAGACCGCCCCGGCTTCCTACGTTGCGGCCGCCACTGAGACAATCCTGGTACGAGGACAGGGGGCCTCGCCTGGAATCGCCACCGGCCGGGTGGTGATCGTCAAGGACATCAAGGACACAGGTAAGATCCAGAAAGGGGACATCCTGGTGACACCTATGACCAACCCGGACATGGTCCCTGCCATGCAGAAGGTGGCAGCCATCGTGACCGATGAGGGTGGGATGACCTGCCATGCCGCGATCGTGAGCAGGGAACTGGGCACTCCTGCCGTAGTAGGAACCCGGAATGCAACGACCGTCCTTGCCCAGGGACAGCTGGTAACCGTCGATGGGGAAAAGGGATTCGTGTATGAGGGAGCAGTACGGAAAGCCACCGAAAAGGTAGTTCATGCTGCACCAGCTGCTCCTGCTGCAGCACCGATCATAACGGCAACGAGTGTCAAGGTCAACGTCTCCATCCCGGAGGCGGCCGAGCGGGCTGCGGCTACCGGTGCAGACGGGGTAGGTCTGCTCCGGATCGAGCACCTCATCCTCGGCCTGAACCGGACCCCCGGCTGGTTTATCACATACGGCCAGGAGGAAGAGTTCATCCAGGAACTGATGCGGGGGATAAAGATCGTGCTCGATGCGTTCAACGGGAAACCGGTCTGGGTCCGGACACTCGATGCGCCGACCGACGAGTTCCGGGGCATGGAAGGCGGGGCAAGCGAGCCCCATGAGCACAACCCCATGCTCGGATGGCGGGGAATCCGAAGGGATCTCCATAGCCAGGACCAGTTCCGTCTTCAGGTCGAGGCCTTCCGCAGGCTCTGGGACCAGGGATATGATAACCTCGGAGTGATGTTTCCCATGGTTTCCCATCCCGATGAGTTCATCTCCGCTTGCTCGATGATGCGGGAATGGGGTGTGGACACCCAGAAAGTAACTATCGGGATCATGATCGAGATACCGGGCTGTGCCCTCATGATCGAGGAATTCATCCATGCCGGGATCGACTTTGCCTCGTTTGGGACAAACGACCTGATCCAGTATACCCTTGCCATCGACCGGAACAACGAGAACGTAGCCAGCATGTATCAGCCAAAGCACCCTGCAGTGCTGGCACTCATAGACAGTGCTATCCAGGTCTGCCGCGAACACGGTGTCGAATGCTCGATCTGCGGCCAGGCCGGATCGGAGCCGGATATGGTGGAGTGGCTGGTGGACCATGGCATCACCAGCGTCTCGGCAAACATCGATGCCATACAAAAGATAAGAGAAACGGTCGCCCGGACCGAGAAACGGATCATCCTTGAGAGTGCGAGACGGACAAATGCGGGATAAGGGAATTTCCGAAGAAGAACTCTTCAGCTTTTTAACTGCCAGGAAACAGGAGGATAAGGACCACCGCAACATCCTCAGCTCGATGTGCACTCTTCCCCATCCCGTTGCAGTCCGCGCCCACTCCCTCTTCATGGAGACCAACCTCGGCGATCCGGGTCTATTTCCCGGGACTGTATCGCTCGAACAGCTCCTCATCAGCCGTCTGGGCACGCTCTTCCACCACCCTGGTGCCTGTGGTTATGCCACGACCGGCGGAACCGAGTCTAACATTCAGGCGCTCCGGATCGCGAAGGCGACCTCGAAAATATCTTCGCCGAATGTTGTTATCCCCGGGTCAGCACACTTTTCATTCAAAAAAGCCTGCGATATGACCGGTCTTGAGATGCGCTCAGTGCCCCTTGACGAAAATTACCGGGCGGATCCCGACTTGTTCCGGAGAGCAATCGATTCGAATACCTGCTGCATGGTGGGAATTGCAGGGACGACTGAATACGGTATGGTAGATCCGATCCGGGAACTTGCGACAATAGCGATGGACCACGGGATCTTCTTCCATGTTGATGCGGCGTTCGGTGGCATGGTACTCCCGTTCCTGAAAGGTGCTCCCGAATTTGACTTTGCCATACCCGGAGTAATGTCCATTGCTGTCGATCCCCATAAAATGGGAATGAGCACCATCCCGGCAGGATGCCTCCTGTTCAGAAATGAAAAAGACCTCTGTTCTCTCTCCGTTGATACCCCCTACCTCACCGTGAAACAGGAGTTTACCCTCTCCGGCACCCGGCCGGGAGGATCGGTTGCAGGAGCCCTTGCGGTGCTGGAATACCTCGGTTACGAGGGGATGGCCGCGGTTGTCCAGGGATGCATGAAGAATACCCAACGGCTTATCGAGGGTATGGAAAGTTACGGAATCCAGCGCATAGTCACCCCCGATGTAAACGTAGCAACCTTTGAAGCCGCAGCCGTCCCCGATCCCTGGCAGGTCTCCTTCACCAGGAACGGCCACCTCCGGATCATATGTATGCCTCATGTGCATGCCGGCATAATTGAAGCATTTTTAAAGGATATTGGTGAACAGTATGCTGAAAAGGCTGATTCATTCTCTTGAAACCTGCCCGGTAGTGCAGCGTGGCGAATACAACTACTTCATCCACCCTATTACAGACGGGGTGCCCTCGCTCGACCCCGCCGTCCTGCGTGAAGTTGCGACCGCCATGATCAAGGTACTTGATTTAAACGGCGTTGACCGGATCGTTGCCGCCGAGGCGATGGGGATTCCGATCGGATCGATTATCTCCAGCATGACCGACATTCCCCTCAATATTGTCAGGAAGCGGGAATATCGATTGCCTGGGGAGATACCGGTCCACCAGATCACAGGATATTCCAGAGGCCAGCTCTTTTTGAACGGTGTGAGAGAGGGAGAAAGGGTAGTTATCGTTGACGATGTGATCAGCACAGGGGGGACAACAAAGGGTATCCTTGCCGCCCTCGATGTGGCAGGAGCCAAGGTTGCCGATATCTGTTTTGCCATCCGGAAAGGATACCCCGATATCGGCAGGCCCTACAAGGCTCTGATAACTATCGAGGTTACCGACAGGGTGCATGTGATTGACCGATATTTCTGATCTCGTCCGAGCGTTGCGGGAACGGGACGCCCGTATTATTGCCCTCCAGCTCCCCGCAGGACTGAAGCGAAGGGCAGCCCGCATCGCGGAAGCCCTTTCCGGCCAGGGATTCTCTGTCATCATCAGTGGCGATCCCTGTTACGGTGCCTGTGACCTGGCCCTCGAACTGCTTGGTTATGCCGATGTACTCGTTCAATTCGGTCATACTCCACTCGTCTCCCATCCGGACGTCATTCACGTGCCCTTCCGGGTGGATTTTGATCCTTCAGTTGTTCGCGCCGCGCTGCCACTTCTCAATGGAAAAGCGATCGGAATTATCACAACCAGTCAGCACACGCATATGCTTCCAGCGATAGCGGAGGTGCTCAGGTCTGAAGGATTCGAACCGGTCTTCCGGACTGCAGGGGGCAGGACCCCTGAGCCGGGCCAGGTGCTTGGCTGCTCATTTGAATCTGCCAGGATTCCGGGGATATCAGAGATACTCTTTGTTGGGACGGGAGTGTTCCATCCCCTGGGGGTGCAGCTGGCCACGGGCGCACATGTGGTGGCGCTCGACCCGCTTTCAGGAGAGGCCATCGAGGTTGATTCCGGGAAATATCTCCGGCTTCGGCATACTATCATCGAGAGAGCCCGGACAGCGCAGCGTATCGGAATCATCGTTTGTACAAAGCCGGGCCAAAATCGTTATGCCCGTGCCAAACATCTCCTCTCGCTCTGTGACCGAGCACACCTCGTCTTTATGAATGAAGTGACTCCTGATGAATTACTGAATCTCGGGTTCGAAGCATATGTGAACACTGCATGCCCGAGACTTGCATACGATGACCAGAACCGCTTTCCCGTTCCGGTCCTTACTCCCGAGGAGTTCGAGATCCTCTGTGGTGCCCGGAGCTGGGAAGAGTACGTGGTTGACGAGATACTCTGAAATGAAATTAAACCAGTTAGAGCGCCGGCTTGAAACTCTGGAAGGATTTTTTGATCCTTCACCACATCTCGAACAATACCCTACGCGCCCAGCCCTTGCCGCCAGGCTCCTTTTTGAAGCAGCATTGAGAGGAGATATCAGGGGAAAGCGGGTCTGCGATCTCGGTTGTGGAACAGGAATCCTAGCAATCGGCGCTGCAATTCTCGGTGCAGGCGAAGTGATTGCAGTTGACATCGATCGAAAAGCGCTTGAGATCGCCCGTAAGAATGCAACCTCGAACGATGTCAGTATCCTGTTCCTTGAGGCTGATTGCAGGGACGAGAGTACTCATTTCCGTGTGGGGGCATGTGATACCGTCGTGATGAACCCCCCATTTGGTGCCCAGAAGGTTCATGCCGACAGGCCGTTCATCGATACAGCCCTGGTACTAGCGCCGGTAACCTACGGGATATTCAATGCGGGGAGCCTATCCTTTGTTCGCTCCTACCTGGCTGGCAGGGGAGAGATCAGTGAAGTGACGCGTGGCCTTCTGGCAGTGAGACGGACATATCCATTCCATCGGGATGAGGTCAGAGAGATCCCGGTAGAGATAATGGTAATAAGGAGACGTCATACGTAATCGGAGAGATTTTTTCTGTGAAGCCATGCTTTCTCTTTCTTCTCCTATCAAAACAGGGAGGATTTGGATAAACCCCTTTCATTTCAACCAAAAAAGCTATAACCCAATATTTCGCGGGTCGACCTCACAAAACAATATAAATAGTGGATTTACCGGTTATTCCAAAATTAGTGGAGAGGCATTGAAGGTAACTGTCAAAGTGCCTCAGCCCGGATTTGAACCGGGGACAACCAGATCTTCAGTCTGGCGCTCTCCCGAACTGAGCTACTGAGGCGAGGAATACATTATTCACCTTTTACACTAATAAAATGTGATGTTTAAGGTTGCATCCCCTATATAATGCACCTTTTTTTAAACCGGCGGTGGAATAGGTGGACTTACAAAGATCCAGAACCAGATCGGCCTTTGAAGAGCGGGTTATCTCCATGGTAACATCGCGGAGAGGCCAGCTGGTGCACCTGACCCATAACGATCTCGATGCGGTGGGTGGCGATGCCATTCACCGGATGCGGTTCGGGCCGGTAACCAGCATCTTCTGTTCGGTCGGGAACTTCCCCCATGCCCTCGATGCAATCGCAACAATTGACGGTACCGGCACTGTTCTTTCCATCAGCGACCTGGGCTGCCAGCCCGGCATCGAGACCCAGGTCCGGAACGTTCATACAGCAGGGTGGCAGATCGAGTGGCGGGATCACCACCGCTGGTCGGACCAGGAACGGGCTTCGATAGAAGGCTATTGCAGCCTCCTGCACATCGATACCTCGACCTGTGCCTGCGGGATCTGTGCCCGGGACCTCCTCCCTGATGACCCTATAGCACAGGAGGTGGCCCGCGTTGTCTGCGATTACGACCTCTGGAAGCACGAAGACCCCCGTTCAGCAGTCCTCGGTGTGGTTCTCCAGCGGTGGAAAAACCGCGATTATGTCCGTGACCGGCTCGCTGAGGGCATCTTCACCGACCGGCATATCGAGGAGGAATACCGTGGCATCGTGACGGACATGGAGGCCAAGATTGCAAAGAGCGTAAAAAAGGCGACCATCCTGGGAACACGGTACCGGATCGCTTTTTCACCCCTCTTCGGATATCCCAGCGAGGCAGCGGCCCGGATGCGCAAGGAGCTCTCGACGGATATCGAAGTCCTGGTCTCCCGCGATGGGAGGTTCTCGCTCCGTTCGGTTCCACCAATCAGCCACCTCATCGCCCGCGAGTATGGGGGAGGCGGTCACCCCAATGCAGCCGGCGGGACGTTTGACTTCACCTTGTGGCAGCGGATTCGCTTCCGGCTCTTCGGTGCCATCCCGGAATTCTCCCGGTTCGTGGAAATCGCCGAATCTATATGAGGAGTTCTGCCGATTTTACCAGGCTCGTCCAGTACTCATCACAGGACTCCCTACAGTAACCGCCGCAGAAGATCTGGTCGGGATCCATGAGTTGCAGTGCCTGCCGGAAGTCCTGCGCATCGGGATTGAGCAGCACCACTCGGTGTACTTCATAATCGTCGATGAGACCTGAGAGCAGCGAAAGCCCGGACGGCCATACGGCTATCGTTTGCTGATACTCCAGCAGCAGGGACAGCGATTTCCTGGTCATGGATTTCGGGAAGAAGAATACCTTGCGCCTGGCAAGCGCCTCGAGCTCCGGCCGGTGGACTCTCTCACAGAAGAGGACATGGCCATCCACACCGGCGTCCCGCTGCTCCCGCATCAGGGACCGGTATACCGAGAAGAGTGCTTCCCCGGCTTCCCCGCGATCCTGGTAATAGCGGTCCTGGAGACCCAGCAGGTGCGGGCCCGGGATGGCTACGAAGAGTCCTCTCCGGACCCGGATAAGATCCTCTGCATCCCGGGCGACATCTTCCGCCCGGCATTCCAGCTCACCGGTCACAACCCCATCTTCGATCCCATTGATAGCCTGCCTCCACCGGTCCGAATAGAACGACCCTCCGGCACAGGGCAATGATATCCCGGCATCCAACTGGGGCCGGAGGGCCCTTTCGAGGAGGAATGAGATGAGGTCTCCTTCCCTGCCCCTCCGTTCCGCAACCCAGGCTGTGAGGAGGGCCAGATCGGGAAGGACAGCGTCTGATCCGAAGGACCTTGTGGGGAAGGAGAGTCGTTTTCCCATGGTAATCATGCTATTTATAGCATAATCGTCAAAAAAGATAGTGATGCGTGACAGACCCGTCCTGGTGACCTGCGGACTTCCCTATACCAACGGCCCCTGCCACATCGGACACCTCCGGACCTATGTTCCGGCCGATTTCTATGTTCGCTACCTCCGACGGAGGGGCGGGAAGGTGGTATTCATCTGCGGTTCCGACAACCACGGGACCCCGATAGTGGTGAGTGCAGAGAAAGAGAACGTATCGCCACGGGATCTCTCGGAACGATATCATGCTCACTTCGACCAGACCTTCAGGAGGATTGGCGTTATCTTTGATCACTTCGGGATGACTGATGACGCGACAAACCACCACCGGACTCGTTCCATCCTGAACCGGCTTATAGAGAACGGACAGGTTTATTCAAAGGTCATCCAGCAGAGCTACTGCACGAAGTGCCGGCGGTTCCTGCCCGACCGGTACGTGGAAGGGATCTGCCCACACTGCGGGATGCCGGCCCGGGGCGATGAGTGCGACCAGGGGTGCGGGCGTCATCTCGAGCCCGGGGAGATCAGGGAACCGACCTGCATGGCCTGCGGGACAAAGGCCGAATTCCGCGACCAGGAGCACTATTTCTTCCGGCTGAGCGAGTACCGCGACTTCCTGCTCGGCTATCTAGATACCCTCTCCGGAACCCTGAATGCACGGAATTACGCCCTGGGATGGGTAAGAGACGAACTTCGCGACTGGTGTATCACGAGAACCTTGGACTGGGGGGTGAAGTTCCCGGGACGCGATGATCTGGTCGTGTATGTCTGGGTTGATGCCCCGATTGGCTATATCTCATTTACCGAGGAATGGGCAGAGCAGGCCAAAGCATCATGGAGGGACTACTGGTGCGGTGAGTCGACCGGGATCATCCACTTCATAGGCGGGGACATCATTTACCACCACTGCATCTTCTGGCCGGCTCTCCTGAAGGCGGCAGGATACAGGACGCCCAATGCGGTGGTTGCCAGCGGGATGCTCAAGGTGGATGACCACAAATTCTCAAAGTCCCGTGGCTACGTGGTCTGGACCAATGATGACTACCTCGATAAGGGTTTCCCGGCTGATTACCTCCGATACTACCTGCTCTCATACACCAATCATACCAAGGAGCTCAATTTCTCCTGGAAGGTTTTCCAGGAGCGGATCAACAATGAACTGGTCAACACACTCGGCAACTTCGTTTACCGGACCCTCTTCTTCGCTCGCAAGGAGTTCGGAGGAATCCCGGATATCCCGGTACAGCAGGACATCCTCGCCGAGATAGACCGTTCTCTCGCTATGATTGAGGTGGCAATGAAAGAGTACGAGTTCAAGACTGCCATTGATGCTATGATGGCCCTTGCCTCTTACGGAAACAACTACATCCAGTCCAACGCTCCCTGGAAGCTGGTCAGGACCGACCGCGATGCTGCAGCACAGGTAACCAAGGACTGCCTGGTGCTGGTCAGGGCGCTCTGCCTGATCTTTGAGCCTGTTATCCCGGAGAAAGCACAGGAAATCTGGGAGATGCTCGGTGAGAGCGACCGGATCCAGGATCATCAGATCGGTGAAGCTATTGTGGATATCCCCCCGGTCCCGCTGCCGGTCCCTGAACCTGTCTTCTCAAAGCTCGAGGATACCATCATCGGGGAGATGGACAGGCTTCTGGCACAGCGGATCGAAGAAGCAGGAAAGAAGGCGATGAAAATGGAGATTATACCCTTCGAAGAGTTTTGCAAGCTTGATATCAGGATCGGGAAGGTGATCTCGGCAGAAAAGGTGCAGAAGTCGGATAAACTTCTGAAGCTGAAGGTGGATATCGGGGTTGAGGTCCGGCAGATTGTTGCCGGAATGGCCCAGTTCACAACGCCGGAAGAAATCACCGGGAAATCGGTTGTGGTAGTGACGAACCTCCAGCCGGCGAAGATTTTCGGGATCGAGAGCAACGGTATGATCCTTGCCGCAGGAGATCAGGCATCATTGCTCGTGCCGGAAAAGGAAGTGCCAACAGGTACAAAAATCCGGTAAATATCCAAACTCCAAACCCTGATCAGATGTAACAGGAACACCCAGAGCACCAGTGTGAATGGCAGTACCGGCACCTCATTATGGTAAAGACGAAAAACCAGGGTGAGGATGACTGTCCGACAGCCCGCAGGGAATGACACTTTTTAATGAAGCAAATACATCCACGTTACCAGACCCTACGCGTGTAAGTCTCCCTGCGTGCCTGTTCCCGTACCTTGTCGAGAATAGCCATCGCCTCTTCGTCCCGTCCCATCCGGGAAAGGAGCAGTCCCTTGTCGTTGAGAGCCGTTAGATCCCGGGGATCGAGTTCCAGCGCGGTATCAAATGCAGCAAGTGCCTCCTCATACCTCCCTAGGGCGACGAGGGCGACGCCTCGGTTTGCATGCACAATGCTCACCCCGGGATTAATTCGTATACAGTTGTCGTAGGATTCGATCGCTTCCTCGAACCGTTCCATGTCGGCAAGGCACACCCCCTGATTATACCAGGCATTGGGGAGGTTTGCAGAAAGAGAGATGGCCACTTCATAGGAATGGAGAGCCCCTTCCAGGTTCCCCATCTCGTAGGCACAGTTGCCCCGGGCCATCCAGGCATGGACATGACCTGGATCAAGCGTTACGGCATGATCAAGGCACCGGGCCGCATCCTCCATCCGGGCCTGCCAGTAGAACGTCATACCACGGACGAACCATGCGTCAGGGTTGGCAGGCTCCAGGTCGATCGCCCGTTCACAGCATTCCAGGGAAGCCTTAAACATCCCTATCCTGTCCAGGGTGAGCGCTTTCCCGATGAGGAGGACCTGGTCGCTGGACTGTTCAAGATCCTCATCGAAGGCTGCAAGAGCCTCAAGATACCTGCCGATGGAGGCAAGTTCAGCTCCGCTGCGTCTTTTCGTCTTGATCATGTTACCCTGGCCTGGCATATCTTGATCCATATATGATGACATCTCTCATCCCTCTCCCGAAGAAACCTGTGGATCAGGGCCATCCGGCTGGCGCCCCGTGGTTCGTTGTCCAGTATCACCGTTATTGCGATCCTGGGCGATCGTTTGCACATCACCATGGTTTACGGGGGGGTAGAGCGATGATGGTCGCGAACGGGTGTCCCCGGTGCCGCAGAGCGGGCTGGCAGGCCAATAACAAGAAGGCCAGGCCGATAAAGGCTCTGATCCCTGTGGCCGTACCGCCTGGATGAAGCCCGGGAGGGAAAGCCTCACAAACGTCCCTCTTGTCTGCCTGCGCAAATGATAGCACCAGTGCCCCCCTGGTGATTATCCGGGCACCGTTCACGGGTAACCGCCCAACCCCGATTGCCTCACCCACCAGGTGTCCCTGCCAGCGGGCCTGAGGCCGTCATGCCAAAGACACCCCCCGCACCAACAGAAAGCCTGTCCTCCTGCCGGGGCCATCGCGATTGCAGGGAAAATCATGTTCCCTGCCCCTTTCCTGGAGATGAGAACCCCGGCCTGGAAGGTACAGGTGGCATGGGATGCTCGCCCCGCTTACGGCATTATGTAATGATGGGAGAGACTGTATACCTGGCAAAAAAAAGACTGGTGTGGTTTTTTGAGAGTTAAAGGGAAGAAAGGGTTTCACCGTGGATGATGCATCCTCAAGGCCTTACGAAAAAAGGTTTTAGAAATCTTCCTCAACAGTCCAGTCAAGCCATTGGGCTGATCGGAGTTCTTTTGCGGTTGCCAGGTCAACACCATAGACCTTCTGGTAGAAGTCCAGGACCCATTCATGGACTTTCACATCGCTGAAACGTTCAGGGTACGCTGCTTTTGCGATGATGAGTGCCTCTATCGGGTATTCCAACCGTTTTGCCCAGTTGTAGGGAGTCCATGGGAGCGCATATACCCTCCGGTTCTTCACGGCATCAAGCTCCTGGAGATTCTGATAGTAGGGAGCGGTATAGATCTCCCGGGCAGGATGGTAACCCTGCGCGGTGGGCAGAACAATGACATCCGGGTTCAGGGCGAGCATCTGCTCTGTGCTGATGATGACGAATGCCCCGTTCCCCCGGTATGCGTTCTTGGCATTCGCAAGATCTTCAATGAAGTATGACTCAATTGTGTCGAGACCCCATGCCATGCCGGCTCCACCGCCGGACCGTGCATTGGGAGAGAGTCCGAACTGCATTACCCTTGGCTTCTGCTCTTCGGGAACATCTTTCGTCCGTTCGCGTATCATGGTGAGGCTGCTGTCAAGGTACGCCGCTAGATCCTCTGCCTCTTTCTCTTTTCCGTATACCTGTCCGATTATCCTGATCTCCTGTGCAATATTGCTCACATCCTGTCTGTCCTGGAAAGGCGGACCTTTTAGGATAATAAGAGGGATTCCCAGCGAATCGATGGTCTGTATGGTCTTATCAACGGTCTCCTCACTGCCGGCTCTGAACGCATAGGCTCCCAGGCGGATGATAACCACATCCGGGTCCAGCTTTGCAAGGGTCTCATAGTTGATCCCCGTGGCTCCCGTTGTTACGAGTGGCAGATCCTTGAGATGAGGGTTTAGATAGAGTACCGGGTTCATCCCCTGAATGTACGTATAGCTCTCTCCGGAAATATCCTCGAAAGAATAGTCGAATACTTTCTGGCAGCATTCTCCCCCCATTCCTACAACCGTATCCACTTCCCTTAACCTGTAAAGGATCCCTTCAATAAAACCATCGTTTATCGTCACTACCCGTTCAACGTGTGCAGGGATCTTCACATCAATCCCCCGCATGTCCTCGACTATGCGGTAATCACTGTCACGAAATGGCTGGGAACTGCTCCCATCGCTGGACGGAGTTGTGCATCCTGCAAAGATCACACACCCTGTGACACCCAACACCATGAAGAGTATCAGGACCCAAGGCACTCTTCTTCGCCTTGATGGAGATGGATGGCGGGATGTATCGTTACATTGCCTGATCATGAAGATTTTTTTATTATATAAGCATAATAATCTTCCATTACGTAAGAAATATAATGGACTCGTTATAAACCATAACAAGAACATGAAAATGTTTAATAACTGCTCTGAATTATAGGTGTAGTAGTACCTGTGATGTATTGTTGATGATCGTTTATCCACATATACAGGCGATCTGGTGTGGAACGAGTGAGTATCATGAATGAGTGGTTCAAAAGAAGGGAAATATTTGAGAGAATAGGAGATCTCGATTCAGAATTTTTCTCGGAAAAGAAAAAAATACTGGTACTTGCTGCACTTTTCATCATCCTGTCATTGTCCGCCGGAGTTGCAATGGTGGCTGGGGCATATTCAATATCACCTCATGAAGTGTATGTTACCATTCTGGCTCATTTCACTCCGTTCTACGATCTCTCCCAGATAAGCAACCTCCATAATACGATCATCTGGAATATCAGGTTGCCACGTGTCCTCCTCGCAATATTTGTTGGAATAGCCCTGGGCGTAGCCGGGGCGGTTTACCAGGGGGTATTCAGAAATCCCCTGGTGGAACCATATATCCTAGGAGCATCATCGGGGGCAGCATTTGGCGCTGCGCTTGGAATTGTATTTCCGATGATTTTTCACTCAGTCCAGATACCGGCATTTATTTTTGGAGCCACTGCAGTAGCCGGGGCGTATCTCCTTGCCCGCGTAAGGGGAGAGACTCCCATCGTCACATTGATCCTGTCTGGTGTCGTAATCGGATCCATCTTTTCTGCGTTTGTTTCGATTCTGAAATACACTGCAACGGATACTGCCCTGAGAGAGATCGTATTCTGGCTCATGGGAGGATTTTATTATGCGACATGGAAGGATGTATTCACCATAGGCCCGGTTGTTCTCGGGAGTTTTCTTATCTTGTGGTGGTTGGGCTGGAAATTGAACATCCTCTCGATGGGTGATGAAGAGGCAAAAGGCCTCGGAATAAACCCTGAAAGGTATAAGCTGGTTGTCATCTCGCTTGCAACGCTAATTACGGCGTTTGCAGTCTCTCTTGTCGGCATAATCGCATGGGTAGGGTTGATGATGCCACATGCGGCGAGAATGCTTCTTGGCCCTGATAACCGTTACGTGATACCCTGTGCAGCAATGATGGGCGGATTCTACCTTATTCTCTGTGATACTCTTGCACGAACACTGACGACTTCGGAGATCCCTGTTGGGATTATCACCTCGATCCTAGGTGCCCCCTACCTGTGCTATCTCCTGAGAAACAAAGGTCGAGTGATTTTCGGGTGAAGAAGATGCTTCAAGTAAGTGGTCTGCATTTCTGCTATGGATCAGTCCCGGTGCTTAGGGACATTTCCTTTGGCGTTGAGCAAGGGACCCTCTGCGGTCTGTTCGGCCCGAACGGTTCGGGGAAGACAACGCTGTTCAAGTGCTGTCTGAAATTCCTGAAGACCCAGAAAGGGTCTGTGAGACTGAATGGAAAAGACATAAGAACCTTAAAATATGAGGATACCGCGAAACTGGTCTCATACGTGCCCCAGGAGCATAAACCCCCGTTTCCCTACCTGGTCCGTGAGGTTGTTCTTATGGGCAGGACCCCCCACCTGGGAGGTTTCTTCGGAATTAGCCGCAGGGACAGGATGATTGCACGTGATGCGATAGAAACGATCGGCATCACAGAATTGGCTGACAGACCATACAACCAGCTCTCCGGAGGGCAGCGCCAGATGGTATTGATGGCAAGAGCAATTGCCCAGGAAACTCCCATGATGTTCCTCGATGAACCAACTTCGGCGCTTGATTACTCGAACCAGGTAAAAATATGGAAGATCATGCGGATGATCGCTGATGAGGGCACCACCATCCTTGCCTGCAGCCATGATCCCAACCATGTTGCCTGGTTCTGCGACAAGGTAGTGGTCATGAATGAAAACAGCATTACGGCCGAGGGTCTTCCTTCAACGGTCATTACCGAAGAAGTGCTCGGAAAAATCTACACCGAGGACTGTACGGTAAGAACGGTGGGAGGTGTGAACATCGTGATTCCCCGGTGCATCCTGGAAAACAGGTACTGCTTTACCGTAGAACCGATACGTAAATCCGAAACGACAGGAGAGATGGTGAATGCCTGTGACTGAAAGTGGATTGCCTGACTGGAATGCGGTCTGGAAGCGGCTTTATAGTGATAATATTCAGTCAAGAGGATACGAAGAATGTACAAACCTTTGGGAATCAAGAGAGAAAGCTTCCGGGTTCCTAGCCCAGTCACGTGAGAACCCACAGCGGATCGATCATATCCTGAAAGCGCTGCCACTAACTCCTCTGTCCCGGGTGCTGGATATCGGTGCAGGACCCGGAACCCTTGCCCTGCCAATCGCACGAAAAGTGACCCACGTTACTGCTGTAGAGCCTGCGGCGGGAATGGTTGAAGTTATGACCGAGCAGGCTGCCAGGGAAAAGATAGCAAATCTCACCATCCTTCAGAAACGCTGGGAAGATATTGATCCCACCCGGGATCTTCCCCACCGCTACGATATCGTGATTGCCTCCTATTCTCTTGGAATGCCGGATATTAAGGCTTCAATCAAGTCGATGTGCAGGGCTTCATCCAAGTGGGTATACCTTTTCTGGTTTGCGGGAATGACAAGCTGGGAAAAGACCATGATCGATCTGTGGCCTCAATTGCATCGCCGGGAATTTAAATGCGGGCCTAAGGTGGACGTCCTTTATAATGTGCTCTATGATATGGGGATTTATCCAAATGTGGAAACAGTCCCGATGGAGCATAAGAGGATATTCCCTGACTTCGAGAGTGCAATAAATGAGTACGTGAACCAGTACAGGGTGAGCACTGAAAGTCAGGAAAAAATTGTGCGTGACTATTTTTCAAGGGTCCTCACAGAGGAGAATGGCTCATATACCTATACCGGGACAACGATAAGGGTGAAGCTATGGTGGGAAGTAAACGGCCGATAACCTGGCCCCGATATATAACCTCGCGGAGAATCTTTACCTAAACCTCTCTCCGAACCGGTCCCGGATTCGCATTCACCAGCCCCAAAGTACGGGCTTGAGGGAATGCAGAGTATCTCCTGTTCCATCACCCGGGCACCTGCCGCAAGACTGATATACTGATGGTTCCCACCGCACATGAGACTGACACTGGAAGTATGTCCGAAGGACCCCTGCATGAACGCATCCGGACGATAGAAGAGATCACCGGCCCCCTCCCGCCGTTCCAGACCGTCCTCCTGCTCACCGACGGATCAGTGACCACCCTCCTTGAGGCAATCACCGGATCCGATGTCTGCGTGAGAACAGTCTCGCAGAATGTCATCCAGGCCGGCAGCGAGGTTGCCGCACTTCTCGATATCGGGGCCGGGGACCCGGTAAACCACCGTATAGTGGAACTGGTGAACTGCACAACCGGGGAAATCCTCATCTATGCCATCTCCTACACCCCTGTCGAACGGCTCGAGCCCGGGTTCCGGGACGACCTGATGCGGGCCGATATCCCGATCGGGAAGATCCTGAAGAAGCACCGGATCGAGTCCCGCCGGGAAATATCGGATATACGGTTCGCCTTACCGGGGCCTGACATCATCAGGCGGTTCGGCACTGCCCCACATACCCGTTTCCTCTCCCGGACCTACCGCATTATCAGGAACGACGTGCCGTTCATGGCCATCGAAGAACTCTTCCCGGCCGGCTCATTTGCACGACAACCCCGGATCCGGGTACGGGCACCATCCCGCATCCACCTCGGGCTGATCGACCTCCATGGGGGGCTGGGACGGGTGGACGGCGGTATCGGCATAACGCTGGAAGCTCCAGATACCGTGATCGAGGCCGAACGAAACCCGGTCTGCAGGGTGGACGGTGGAGATGAGGCCCAGGCCGCACGGGTCAGGCAGGCGGTGGAAGCTGTAGCCTCCCGGTTCGGGATCACGGGGAGTGCAGCATTCACCATCATCCGCACACCCCGGCAGCATGCCGGCCTCGGTACCGGGACATCGCTCTCCCTCGCTGCGGGAACGGCGATGTGCCAGCTGTATGGAATCACCGTTCCGGTAGAGGAACTCTCCCGTGTGGTTGGCCGGGGAGGGACTTCGGGCATCGGGACGGCCGCGTTTGGTTCTGGCGGATTGATCGTCGATGGCGGTCACAGCTACGGGGAATCCGGGGAGAAAACGGATTTCCGCCCTTCATCAGCGTCTCCGGGAATACCGCCCCCTCCGGTCATCGCCCGGCATCCATTCCCGGAAGACTGGCAGGTCATCCTGGTAATCCCGATTCTCGGCCCCGGTGTGAGCGGCACCAGGGAGCAGGACGTCTTCCGCGAGGCCTGCCCTGTCCCCCGCAAAGAGGTGCAGGAGATCTGCCACGAGATCGTGATGCGCCTGCTCCCCGGGATAGTCCGCCACGATCTCGGGATGTTCGGTGCAGCTGTCTCTGCTATCCAGCGTACCGGGTTCAAGAAGGTCGAAATAGCCCGGCAGGTACCGGTTGTGCGCTCCCTCATCACCGGGTTGCGGGAAGCCGGGGCGGCATGCACGGGCATGAGTTCGTTTGGTCCCGCCGTTTTTGCCATCACCGATGGCAACTCATCCACTCTCGAGGAGACTGCCTCACGTATCATGGGAGAGACCCCGTTCCTGCTGATGAAAACCCGTGGAGATAACTGCGGAGCTTCCTGTCGCTGGATCTGAGCTATATGGCCGGTCCGCCAGCCTGCCTACCGTTTGATAGTATAACCAGACATACGATCTCTGAGTGGTATTGATCCCTGAAATTATCGAGATGTTGGCGCTCGGGCTCCTGATAGGACTCACCGGTGCGTTGGCGCCCGGACCAACTCTCGTGGCCACCATTAACGCATCCCTTAAGGGAGGATGGGGCATGGGGCCCCGGGTCACTCTCGGGCATATGGCAGTCGAGCTCCTCATGGTAGTCCTCATCGTGGCCGGAATTTCACTTCTTATCGGTAATTACTCCTGGCTCATCGGTGGCATCGGGGGACTGGCTCTGGTCATTTTCGGAGCACTCACGGTCAGGGGTGCTCGCTCCGCAACTCTCACGCTTTCAGCAGGAGCGGAGGAAACCGTGCATCCGGTTCTTGCCGGGGCAGTCACGAGCATATCCAACCCCTATTTCTGGATTTGGTGGTTTACCGTGGGAAGCGCGCTTGTCATCGGAGCCTGCCGTACCGGAGGGTTGGTCCTGCTTGTCGCCTTTCTTGCCGGACACTGGGCAGCGGACCTTGGCTGGTTCACCCTTGTCTCGACCAGCGTCCATCGGGGCCGGTTTGTCCTTGCTGAACGGCATTACCGCTACGTTCTCGGGTTCTGCGGACTGTTTCTGATCGTGTTCGGCCTTTCCTATCTTGCCGGGTTCATCCTTCAAAACGGGGGCTAGAAAAACGGCACAACTAAGCCCGGCTGGAGAGACCCGGAGGATGTGCGATATTAGGTGATGCTATCGGCATCATTGTATCCTCAGCGCATCTGCTCCAACCTAATTCATCAGCACCCGGCCTGCATTAAAAAGCGTCCTCCCAGGACTCCCTATCGGGGCAGAAAATGTCCTGTGGGCAGGTTCCCGGTCTGATTTGGCGGTGGCGGACGAAACATGGGCATGCATCACACCAGCACAACGAAGCCCTGGAGACACCGGCTGAGAGAGGCCGGAAAACAGTTGTTCAACCAACCCTTCCACCAAACGATCCGGCAATCTTGAAGAGAGGAGCGATGCAAACTGAGAGCATGCGCCCCGTTGTCCACGTCAATGTCGCGATGAGTGCTGATGGCAAGCTCTCCACAAGGGAGCGAAGGCAGGTCAGGATCTCCGGGCCTGCCGATTTCTCCCGGGTCGACCGGATCAAGGCCGAGAGCGATGCTGTCATGGTGGGTATCGGGACGGTCCTTGCTGACGACCCCTCCCTTACAGTCAAATCACCGGAGCTTCGGGCGATAAGGATGGCACGGGGTATGCCGGAACATCCTGTCCGGATCGTGGTGGATAGCAAGGCCCGGACTCCTCCTGACGCTGCGATCCTGCACAAGGGCGAGGGTAGACGGATCATTGCCTGCTCGGAGCGGGCTGATCCTGCGAAAGTGGCGGAGCTTGGACGATATGCAACGGTCCTCCGGGCCGGTGGTGAACAGGTCGATCTCCCCCGCCTCCTCTCCCTTCTCTCTGATCAGGGGATCCGGACAGTGATGGTGGAAGGGGGCGGGACCCTCATAGCGGCGCTCTTCATGGCAGGTCTGGTTGACGAGCTCACCTGCTTTGTGGGGAACATGATTATCGGTGGCCGGGACGCACCAACCCTGGCGGACGGTCCCGGATTCGTCGCCCCGGAGACCTTTGTCCAGCTCACATTCTCCGGGGCAGAACCCATGGACGAGGGTGTCCTGCTCTCCTGGCGCGTGAAGCGGGAACAGTGAGGCGACGGCCCAGGGATGGCTTTTTCGATCCTGCCCCTGATCGTCCTTGCCCTGGTCTTCGTATTGATAGCCGTCCGCCAGGTCGGAAGGTTGCGGATACGAATCTGGCAGATCATGCTTGCAGGGGCGATAGCAGTCCTACTCTTCGGCCAGATATCCCCAGCCGATGCACTCCGCTCGATCAATGCCGAGGTTATGTTCTTCCTGTTCGGCATGTTCGTGGTAGGGGCAGCAGTGACCGAGAGCGGGTATCTCCGGGCGGTCTCGTCCCACTTTTTTTCGCGGGCGAGAACCCCGGATTGTCTCCTCCTCGCCATGATGATTACCATGGGACTCTTTTCGGCGCTGATGATGAACGACACCATGGCCATCATCGGCACACCCCTCATCCTCTGGTATGCTCTTCGGACCGGTATCAACCCGAAAGGAGCTCTTCTGGCTCTCTGCTTTGCCATCACCATCGGAAGCGTTGCCACGCCCATCGGCAATCCGCAGAACCTCCTCCTTGCCCAATACGCAGAACTCGGCAATGCCTTCACCGACTTTCTCGCACACCTTGCCCTTCCGACAGCAATCAACCTGGTCATCGCCTGGCTGGTCGTCCGGTTCTTCTACCCGCCGCCACAAGAATGCCCCCTCCCTCCCAGGGACGACCCGGTGAAAAACGAAGCCCTTGCCCGGCTCTCGAAACTCTCGCTTTGCATCATTCTCGCCCTCGTGGGTGTCCAGATCGTCATGGGACTGACCGGAAGGGAAACATTCCCCCTCATGCTAATTGCGCTTGCCGGAGCCGCTCCTGTCCTGATCGCCAGCCCGAACCGGTACGAGATTCTCATGAAGGTCGACTGGTATACCCTTGCCTTCTTTGCGGCGATGTTCGTGCTGATGCAGAGCGTCTACGACACCGGGTTTTTCCAGGGGACCATCGATTATTCGCACCTCACCACAATCCCGGTCATCATGACCGTCTCAGTCGTGGTCAGCCAGTTTATCTCGAATGTACCGTTTGTTGCCCTCTTCCAGCCTCTCATCATCCAGCAGGGCATGTCGATCCAGCAGATCCTCGCCCTGGCTGCGGGGAGCACCATTGCCGGGGACCTTACCATCCTTGGCGCGGCAAGCAACGTCATCGTCATCCAGCAGGCAGAACAGGAAGGGTACAGCCTAACGTTCTGGGAATTCTTCCGGGTTGGCCTCCCCCTCACGGTCCTGAATATTATGGTCTATTCGGTGTTCCTCTCGATCTGACCCCCTGCTGGTGAAATGGATCGCATCCTCCTGGAAGGTGGAGATGAACAGGATTGGATGACAGCAGGTGACAGGGTTCTTTTAGGAAAATGCCATGCCAGTCACGAGAAGGCACCGGCACCCGGCCGGGATTGTTCCTCCGGTCGGCACCCACCACGGTAAAGGACAGTATCCCCGGATGCCGGGGAAAAAAGCCGGGTGTAACCCCGGGCAACCGACCCTGCGGGGTGGAGATCAGGTAACGATCGTTATTCCCTGGCCTATTTTCCGCTGGAGTCTTCTCGGCCCTGAACGGGATGGTGATGTTACAATGGTCGGTCGAGTACACGACCTGCACGGCGAACGGGGTGATGAAGAAGGGCCCGGGCCTGCAAAGCCCGGTATATCGACCCAAGCGGAGCACAACCGCTTTCTCCCACAGGTCTCCTATCTTGAACGAGCCTGCGACTAGGAAGGCAAGAATCGCGGCGATGATAGCTCTCCACGGGAAAGTGACCTGGCCTTGACCTCCCATCCAGAGGGAGAGGAAGTTTATTCCCGGCGCAACGATGAGGAAGAACAGGACTACCTAAAAGGGATTTGGTTATTCCATACCCGTGCCAGATCCCGGTGATGTGATATATGTACTGGACGGGGAAAACCTCCGGACGACCCGTAACCCTGCCGCACGGAAAAGAAGTATCTATTAGCCTTCGTGATATCATATTGAACCAGGAGGGAGAGGGGCAGGTATGGGTAAAAAGATAAGCGCCGATCTCAAAATTTCCGGGATGCACTGTGCGACCTGCAGCCTGACCATTGAGGATGCCATCGCCAGCATCGGAAAGGGAACGACTGCACGTGCAAACTTCGGGACCGATTCCGCCCGCGTTGAGTTCGACCCCTCGGTCGTAACGCTGCAGGAAATTGAGAAGGTGATCGCGGCTGCCGGCTACGAGGTTATCCATGACGAGGTTGTTCTGAAAGTTGGAGGGATGGTCTGTGCGACCTGCGTTGAGACCATTGAGAAGGCACTCTCTGCCCTCCCTGGCGTGAACCAGGTTCGGGTGAACCTCGCAACCGAGAAAGCCTACGTCGTATACAATGCCTCTGTCACTTCCATCGAGGATATGAAGAGCGCCATCGAAGCGGCAGGTTACCAGTACCTGGGACTTGCCGAGGAGCTCTCGCTCGAGGCTGAAGAGAAAGCCCGTCAGGCAGATCTCGCGGAAAAGATGCAACGGTTCTCGATCGGATTCGCCGTGAGCATCCCGCTCTTTATCCTGATGTTTCTCCCTCTCCCCGTATCCATGGAAGCTCTCTCCTGGGCGATGTTGGTTGTTACCACACCGGTCTTTGTCTATGTCGCCCTTCCGATCTTTCGTGCTGCCGGAAACGCACTTCATAACCGGACCCTCAACATGGACGTGATGTATGCCATGGGCACCGGCGTAGCATTCGGGTCAAGTGTCCTTGGCACACTCGGCATCGTGCTCACCCGGGAGTTCATGTTCTATGATACCGCAATCATGCTGGCCTCGTTCCTGATCCTCGGCAGGTACCTGGAAGCGCGTGCCAAGGGCCGGACATCGGAGGCGATCAGGACCCTGATCGGGCTTCGTCCGAAGACGGCAACGGTCATCCGGCAAGGAACGGAAACGGACGTCCTGATAGAGGACGTGGTGGTCGGGGATGTACTGGTGGTCAAGCCCGGCAACAAGATCCCGGTCGACGGCGAGGTTACCGGGGGAGAAAGTTACGTGGACGAATCGATGATTACCGGGGAGCCGATCCCGGTGCTCAAGGAACCGGGATCGCAGGTGGTAGGGGGAACCCTGAATACCACTGGCGCCTTCACATTCCGGGCCGAGCGGATTGGCAGAGACACGGTCCTTGCCCAAATCATTCATCTCGTCGAAGAAGCGCAGGCATCGAAACCACCGGTCCAGCGTATCGCCGACACGGCAGTCAGCTATTTCATCCCTGTCGTGCTGATTATCGCCGTATCAGCATTCCTGGTCTGGTATGTCGCGCTCGGTGCGCCCCTGCTCTTTTCCCTGACCGCACTCATCTCGGTCCTGGTGGTGGCCTGCCCCTGTGCGCTTGGACTTGCCACGCCGACTGCCGTGACAGTGGGCGTGGGGAGAGGCGCAGAGCTCGGCATCCTGGTCCGAAACGGCGAGGCACTGGAAGTGGCCGACCGTCTTACATCGGTGGTCTTTGACAAGACCGGTACTCTGACCCGCGGAAAGCCAGCGGTCACCGATATCATCGCAGCCGAAATCGATGAACGGACCCTGCTTGCCATTGCTGCCGGGGTGGAGAAGAACTCGTCCCATCCGCTTGCAGATGCCCTGGTCAGGGAGGCTGAAGCCAGGGGTATCCGGCCCGAGAATTCCGCCGAGTTTACCACGTTTGGCGGCAAAGGGGTCTTCGCCCGTGTGCTCGGGGAAGAAGTGTATATCGGGAACCGCGCTCTCATGGCAGAACACGGGGTAATCATCCCGCCGGAACTCGATTCGCAGGTTACCGCTCTTGAACAGGACGGGAAGACCGGGGTCATCGTTGCAATCGCCGGGGCTCCTGGCGGCGTCATAGCCGTTGCCGATACTATCAAGACAACCACCCCCGAAGCTGTCAGGGAACTCGAGGCCATGGGCCTCTCGGTTGCCATTATCACCGGCGATAACCAGCGCACCGCTGCAGCGGTCGCCAGGCAGGTGGGGATCCGGACGGTCATATCAGAAGTGCTGCCAGAAGATAAAGCCCGTGAAGTTGAAAATCTCCAGAAGGCGGGCGGTGTTGTAGCCTTTGTCGGTGACGGAATCAATGACGCCCCCGCCCTTGCCCGGGCAGATGTAGGGATCGCCATCGGAAGCGGGACAGACGTGGCTATTGAATCAGGGGATATCGTCCTGATCAAGGACGACCTCCTGGACGCTGCCGCGGCGATCCAGCTCTCGCGGAAAGTGATGCAGCGGATCAGGCAGAACATCTTCTGGGCTTTTGCCTACAATACGGCGCTCATCCCGCTTGCAGCGGGGCTTTTATACCCGATTACCGGTTATACCTTCAGTCCCGAGCTTGGGGCGCTGGCCATGGCGGCAAGTTCGGTGACCGTGATCTCCCTCTCGCTGATGCTCAAAAAGTATATCCCTCCTGCCAAAAAAAAAGAAATGCGAGGTGCCTGACCGATGGCAATCGATCCCATCTGCAAGATGACCGTTGATGAGAAGACGGCGAAATTTACGAGTGTCTACAAGGGAAAGACCTACTACTTCTGTGCTCCGGGCTGCAAGAAGAAGTTCGAAAACGATCCCGAAAAGTATGCTTCCGGGAACCAGGATGACGGGCCGATAGCATCACACTAGGAAAGACAGGTTCCACATTCCGTTCATCAGGAGACCCTCTCCCCCCACTCTGCTAACCACGAGTACGTCCACCGGTACGAGGGCTTTTGTGGTTTTTTAACCCGGAGCAATGTCAGAACGCTCATCCCGGGCGACCGGTCGGCAGTGGACCAGGTGTACAGCCTACTTTTTACCGGTCGCCTTCACAAGAGTCTGTATGGATAATTTCGTCCGCACGTTTTCGTGGCAGTTAAAACTGGGGATTGTACTGGTCTGTATCTCCGCCCTGATTTACGCGATCAAACTCACCGTCCTCCAGAACACACGGGACACCATGAACTACATCTTCAATTCGCTAGGATTTCTCCCGATCAGCGTGTTCCTTGTGACCATCGTGTTGAACGAACTTCTGGCAATCAGGGCCCGTAACCAGAGGCTCGAGAAGATCAACATGGTGATCGAAACGTTTTATTCGGAAGTCGGCACCGAGCTCCTCACCTACCTCTCTGGTTGCGATCCCAATCTTGATGAAGTCAGGCACCGCCTGGTTATAACCGGTGACTGGACAGCTGGCGATTTCTCCAGTCTCAATAGCTACATGGCAGGCTACAGCTTTGGCATCGACCTGAAAGAGGTAGATTTGTTTGGCGTATCGGGTTTTCTCAAAGAGAGGAGAAATTTCCTGCTCCGCCTCCTGGAAAACCCGGTCCTCCTGGAGCACCAGTCATTCACCGAAACGCTGAGAGCTGTTTTCCACCTCACCGAAGAGCTCAATCGCCGCAAAGACCTGTCCTCGCTCCCGGATAGCGACCTCGACCACCTGAAAGGAGACCTGCTCAGGGTCTACAGAAACCTGGCACTGCAGTGGGTGGACTACGTGCACTATCTCAAACGAAACTTCCCCTATCTCTTCTCTCTGGCGATGCGGACCAATCCATTTGACCAGAATGCATCGGTCATTGTCACCCGCTAAACCCTTATCATCCATTTTATCCCCTTTTTCAGGTTTCACCGGCTTGTTCGAAAGGATTAAACGAAAACAAATCAACACTTTGGGTATCAGGGGGTTTATCGTTTGCTGAAAAAACCCGTGGAAGATGCACTGAACAGGCAGGTGAATGCCGAGTTCTACTCGTCCTATCTCTACCTTGCCATGTCTGCCTATTGTGAGTCGATCACCATGAAAGGCTTTGCACGGTGGCTTCGGCTCCAGTCGCAGGAAGAGATGGCACATGGGATGAAAATTTATGACTATATCATCGAGGCAGGCGGAACACCGAAGTTCATGGCCATCGAGGCACCAAAGACGCCGTGGAAATCACTCCAGGCAGTTTTTGAGCAGGTATACGCCCATGAGAAGAAGGTGACCGGGCTAATCAACGATCTCGTGGATCTCGCCGCCAAGGACAAAGACCATGCCACAAAAAACTTCCTCGGCTGGTTTGTGAAAGAACAGGTTGAGGAGGAGTCCACTGCAAGCGAGGTACTTGCCAAGATCAAAATGATAGGCGACGTGCCGGGGCATCTTTTCTTGCTCGACCACGAGCTTGGCAAGAGAACATAATTTTTCCAGAAAACCCACGGTTCTGGACCATTATCCTTAACGGCTCACCGGATGTATGGGAGTGTGGGAAGCACATCGTGAGCCCGGAAGAATACTTTGCCGGCCTGCATGGAAGGCCAGAGGATGAGACTACAACTCAGAGGCGACTGTCTCATCTTGCATGCTGTACCCGTATCGTGAAGCCAGCGCTGGAACTCTCCGCCCTCCACGGCGCTGGAACGAACAGAAATGTCACCACCAGGAACCTGCTGGAGTAGCATATGTAAGAAGGGACGCAGGTTCACCATATTTACGGACACGGCCAACTCATCCCGGAGCCTGTCCAATCAGTAAACTCCTTTTATAAACCTATCTGATCTTTATGCTATTAGGAGCTCAGGAAGGTGAAAATTTGGTAAAACACGTTGTATCAGATATATTTCGGTACCTTTATAAACTTTAGAGTCACGCCCCTATGGTCATTTTCACTGATGAAGTTGTAAAGCAAGGCATTACACGACCTGTTTTCAAACCAGATGCCGATAAGCCAGTATTTGAACTACATCGACCGGTACCCTCTTCTGCAGCATCCTGAGGAAAGGTGCTACAGCAGGGGAGTGAACCACTTCAGGTACGACCCCCTTTTCATGCCGAAACGGTCGCTGTGAAGTGTTTTCGGAGGCTCTCCTATGGGGGGGCATGGTCGCTTCACTCTCATGTGGGGACTGTCGCAACCCGGGATTGCCCAGGATCGTGAGTGTATACTCCTTCCGGCCCACTCCACGCTTCACCTTTTTGTCAAGAATCAACTTAATGCAGAAGAGGTTGAACATCTCATGCACATTCCTGGTCGGACTTTCTGCCGGGATTATGGTGAAACAAATGGCATCATCGATTCAACGCCTTTGGAGATATCCCGGTATAACAGGGATGCTGCATACAAACCCCCATTCCGGTTTGATTCGTTGTTGTATCCCGAAATGGGTGATAGGAGTCTTTCCGGAATAACTCTGTCCAACCAATCTTCGACCTCGTTAGACAGGCTCCTTCCTAAAAGGGCAATGTAAAGATACTTTAATGAATCTTTACAATAATTAATCACAAACCATTAGTGCCCTATGGAAGAGACGAGTCCGGAAAGCCGGTATAACGATACTTCGCGGTACCGTCTCGATTTACGGCTCGGCATCCCTTCTTCACGGTTACAAGGGGCCCTTGAGTGGTGGATCGGCGATACGGGATTGTGCCGGGACCCCGATCGCCATCCCTACCTTGTCCTTGCAGAGATATCATCCGGAGAATGGGGAAGCCAGCATGAAATCATGGAGGCTGTTTCCAGGAGCGCCGAAGTATCCGGGCCAATCCTGATATCGGTAAATCAGGTCACGCATGTGCAGTCTGAACCGGTGGTTTCATTTTACCAGGTTTTTCCCTCTCCAGGACTCCGTTCATTCGTCTTCTTCCTCTCCCGCATCTGCCCTGTGACTGCCCGGCCAGGATCGTTAGCCGATCGCATTGCTTGTGGGACTCCGGTGCCGTTCACGATTGTTCCGCCCCTTCCTGCCAGAGATCCCCGGGCTCATCCCCATCGGCTAAAAGGTGAGAAAAAGAACAGTGTGGCAATCAGGAATAAGAAGGATCAAAGCAATCTGATATCCCAGCTGCCGGAAGAAGGGAATGGCGATCCGGTGTACATCGAAATTCTTAGGATATGCCTTCGAAAAGATGGTTTGCCGGTGGCAGAATACGATCTCTCGCAGAAGAAGTGGCTTGATGCTTCAAAATCGTACCTGAGGAAAAACGCCAGGCCTTCCCTCCGCCGGTTCAGGATTGGAAAGGGATACCAGATGACCAGATCGCGGTTTCTGGACGAACCCCAGATCTATGTTATAAGCGACCTCCATCTCGGCCATGTGAACAGCATTTTTCGCTACAAGCGACCATTTTTACCAAGCGATCCTGGTGAAATGGACAGGGTGCTCATCAGGAACTGGAACTGGACCGTAAAGGAGAACGATACCGTGATATTTCTCGGTGATCTTTCCTACATGAGCACGATATCGCTCGAATCGTATCTTGAGCGCTTGAAAGGGTGCATATTCTATATCGAAGGAAATCATGATCCCTACTACCCATTCATGTCTCATTGCCTCCTCATGCGGTACAGGGGAACTCCATACCTCTTCATCCACAATCCTGAAGAGCTAGTGGAACCATTCGAGGGCTGGGTAATTCATGGACATGTCCATAACAAGGATCTTGTTCGCTATCCTTTCTTTAACCCTCATCGCAGGACCGTAAATGTGAGTGCGGAGGTTATCGGATATCGCCCTATCTCTCTGGATGAGATCCACAACTTCATTATGGAAATAGATGAGGTTCTCTCATTCCGCGATCTCTCCCTTCAGGATAGGATATCGCCGCATAGAGAGAGAAAAATTGATCAGCGTCTGCCTGGGCGGTGCTAGGATGCAGGTCAAGCCTGAAATTCTCCACCACCTCGAACAGAAGGGAGCGATCATTCCCGAGAAAAACAGTAACCTCTACACAATACGATTGAGAATTCCGGGAGGAATCATTTCCACTGAACAGCTTCTCGGAATCGGAAGAGCTGTACGGAAGAGGGGATTGGGAGCGGTGCACCTTACGGTCCGCCAGACCATCGAGATACCCTCTCTCCCCCTGGAAAAAATTCCATCGCTTCTCAAATCACTCGGGAAGATCGGTATCTGCCTGGGAGCAGAACATGAAGAGATCGTAAACATTACTGCATGTCCCGGGACCGACCGCTGCCGGTTGTCGAATGTTCCCACGATCACACTGCTTGAGCGCCTGGACAGGTTACATTTTGGCCGGGAAATGCCGGTCCGGGTACGAATCGCCATCTCGGCATGCCCGAATGGGTGCATGAGCGAGCGACTGAGTGAGATAGGAGTAACCGGACTTCGGGAGCCGATCAGGAATGAAGGTCTGTGCACAGCATGCGGAACCTGTGCACACACATGCAGGGAAAAGGCGATAACAATGGTCAATGGTCGCCTGGTGCTCGATTACGCACGCTGCGTGCAGTGTGGCATGTGTATCGACACATGCCCCTTCCATATAATCAGGGGGTCCGTGCCACACTACCTGATCACGGTAGGGGGGAGGCGTGGGCGCCATCCGGTTATCGGGAGGGAACTCATCCGGGTGGATTCTGAAGAAAATGTTGTGAAGGTTGTCGGCAGGGTCGTTGAGTGGATCTACCGGTATGCGTACAGTGGAAGTACGTTAACAGATCAGCTTGATGACATGGACTATAAGGGATTTCGGAATCGCATGATCCAGGATTTTGGAGCTGTAGAGAACAGGGAGCCCTGATGAAAGAAGGTTTCTCAAGGTTCAGAATCTTATTGATCGATACCGATTGATTGAGCTTGTTGCTGATGAGAAGCTTAACGGAGGGCATGAATGACTTGCTTCGACCACCAACTCCGCCAAGAACCGATGCAAAAAGTTGGTCTACGAATCAATTTTTTCGATTAATGTATGTTACCTGATGAGAAGGCCGCATTTTCTCGGCATAAAATTATATAAACAGTCCCTCTCATCCCTCTTCCGGAGAAGTCAGGAATAAAAACCCCATAACCACATTTAATATACCACCGGTCATCATCGGGATCCAGTCGAAATCCTGGATCGGCGCTCCAACTCACATTAACCATATGTAAACACGAATTAGTTATGGTTTATTTAATATAATTTATTGTCATTAACAATTTCATAATGTTTAATAATAATGACAACCCCTCCTCCTTACATGGCTTTCAGTGTACATGTAAACATCGAACGCTGTACCGGATGCGGCAACTGTGTTGCGGCATGCCCGGTCAATGCCCTGGAGATTTATACCTTTGAACCGGTCACCAGGGAGAAGATCTACACGGTCAGGGACGGAAAATCGATCAGCCTCGATTTCAAGTCAGAGCTCTGCGCTGGTTGCGGCGTATGTATCGATGCATGTCCCTATAACGTGATCTCGCTTTCTGGTCGCGGAGAATTTCCGTCAGAACGTGCGGTCTCACCAGTCTGATTCTTAAAAACCAGGAGATTGATGAGCCTTACCACAGTCAATGAGGTTTCCATATGAGTGAAAAAATCGTGCTGAACATGATTACCCAGCGTGCTATTGAAGAGGGACAGGCCATGGAAAAGGGCAAGACTACCCGCGAGTATTTCGAAGCCTGTTCTGTTGTCGAAATGAACCCTGAGGATATGAGACGGATCGGTATTTGGAGGAATACCAATGTCAGGGTCACTAGTGAAGTCGGATCTGTCATTGTCAAGGCGATCGAGCCAACCCAGTTCTGCCCTCCCGGCCTTGCTCACATTCGACAGGGGGTGTGGGCGAACCAGATCGTTCCGCCCCGGACACAGTCGACCGGGACTCCCCAGTACAGCGGTTTTCCGGTCACCATCGAGCCTGCAATAGACCAAAAGATAAAAACTGCCCTTGAACTGGTTCAGGGGGCAGTCGGACTCTGGAAAGGAGGTATTTAGATGCCAAAATGGATCACCCAGGTCGGGTGCCCCTACTGTGGGGCATCGTGTGATGACATTGAAGTTCTTGTATCAGATGATGGAAAGAAAATCCTCGAGACGAGGAATGCATGTGTTATTGGAAATGAGATCTTTCATCATGTCTCGAGTCCCGACAGGCCAAAAAAGCCACGGATGAGACAGCCTGACGGGAGTTTCACAGAGATAACCTACGATGAAGCTGTTGATTACACAGCAAAAACCCTGCTCAAGGCCAAAAAACCGCTAATTTACGGGTTCGGTTCGACCAATTGCGAAGGGATGAGTGCTGTTGCACGGGTGGCCGAGAAGGCCGGTGCCGTGCTCGACAACTGTGCGTCAATCTGCCATGGCCCCTCATTTCTCGCCATCTTCGACAATGGCTATCCCAGCTGCACTCTAGGTGAGGTGAAGAACCGCGCCGATGTTGTTCTGTTCTGGGGTTGCAATCCCATGCATGCCCATCCCCGCCATACCTCCCGCTACTCCATCTTTCCCCGGGGATTCTTTACCACCAAGGGGAAGATGCAGCGCACGATAATCTGTATAGATCCTCGGGAGACCGACACGGCCAAACTTGCAAACATCCACCTCATGATCAGACAGGGGCATGATTACGACCTCTTCGACGCCTTCAGGACCGTTCTCCGGGGGCATGACATCCCCGATGAGGTTGCAGGAATCAAGAAGGATCAAATCCTCGAAGCAACGGAAAAAATTAAAAAGGCCCGGTTTGTCATGATTTTCTACGGAATGGGTTGCTGCCATACTGATGGCCGAAATCATAATGTTGATGCGGCCATTAGCCTGACTCGGGATATTAACAGCCACACCAAGGCGTCAATCATGGCCATGCGGGGCCATTACAACATTGCTGGACCAGGCCAGGTCTGGTCATGGCAGTTCGGGTTCCCCTACTGCATTGACCTCTCAAAGGGTACCCATGCTCATATGAACCCTGGAGAGACGAGCTCGATCGACCTCGCCATGAGGGACGAGGTTGACTGTTTTGTGAATGTCGGGACCGATGCCGGCGCTCACTTCCCGATCGATGCCATCAAGCACCTGAAGAAGCACCCGTTCATAACCGTGGATCCGAACATTTGCATGGCAAGTGAAATCTCAGACCTTCATATCCCTGTACGCGTTGTTGGTGTGGAAGAGCCCGGAGTAGTCTATCGTATGGACAATGTGCCGATTCAGTTCAAGAAAGTCGTTGATGGGCCTGAAGGAGTACCCAGCGATGAAAAGCTCTTCGATAAGATCTACGAACGCATGTGCGAGCTCACACAGACCGAACCGATCTGGCTGCCTGCCAGAGAGCACGCGAAAGCACCTTCCGTAGCGGAGCAGTGAGCATGGCTGAGATTTTAATCAGGAACGGGTTTGTCATCGATCCGACCCGGAATATTGACGGTGATGTGGCTGACATCGCCATAAAGGATGACCGTATTGTAGAACAGGTAGGGTCAAATGCGAAAGTAATCGATGCCCGTGGTAAAGTGGTGATGGCGGGCGGTGTTGATATCCATGCCCATGTCGCCGGCCCAAAGGTAAATGTCGGACGTTTGATGCGGCCAGAAGACAAACTTTTCAAGAGTCCCGACGCAAAGGAGAACTTCCGGGTAGAGAGCGGATTCTCGATCCCCAGCACCTTCAAGACTGGGTACGACTATGCCAGGATGGGGTACGCCTTTGTCATGGAGGCTGCCATGCCGCCCCTGCATTCCCCTCACGTCCACGAAGAGATACACGACACCCCGATCATCGATCAGGGAGCGCTCCCGGTCTTTGCCAACAACTGGTTCGTTCTTGAATACCTCAAGAACGGAGAAATTGAGAACAGTGCCTCGTATGTTGCCTGGCTCTTGGCAGCTACCAAGGGATACGGGATAAAGCTGGTCAACCCGGGTGGAACAGCAGCCTGGGCATGGGGCCTGAACTGTCTGACCCTCAATGATCCGGTCCCGTTCTTTGACATAACGCCTGCCGAAATTATCACGGGCCTCATGAAGACCAACGAATATCTCGGACTGCCGCATTCGATTCATATCCATCAGAACAGCCTTGGCATACCTGGCAACTACAGGGTAACGCTGGACTCCCTCCGGCTCGCTGAAGGGATGAAAGCAAAGAATAAGTTCTCCCGCGATACAGTCATGCATTCCACCCATATCCAGTTTCACTCGTATGGCGGCGATTCATGGGGGAACTTCGAGTCGAAAGCCCGGGAGGTTATGGAATACATCAACAGACAGAAAAATATCACCGTCGATCTGGGCTGCGTGACGCTCGATGAGACAACCACCATGACTGCCGACGGTCCTTTCGAGCACCACCTCAACCACTTAAACCACCTGAAGTGGGCGAATACCGATGTAGAACTTGAGACTGCTGCGGGAGTTGTCCCTTACGTCTATGATAAGGATATCAAAGTATGCGGCATCCAGTGGGCAATCGGGCTCGAACTGGGGTTATATGCAAAAGATCCGATGAGGACCTTCATCACCACCGATCACCCCAATGCGGGCCCATTCATCCGGTATCCGCGAATCATCAAGTGGCTGATGAGCAGGAAGGCCCGGGATGAGACGCTGGCCTCGTTCAAGCATAGCAACAAGGTGATTGATGCAACAACCCTGCATTCCATCGAGACCGAACGCAACCTCTACGAAATTGCCCAGATGACGAGGGCTGGACCGGCAAAAGCGCTGGGGCTCTCCCATATGTTCGGCGGGCTTGCTCCGAAAATGGATGCGAATGTGGTGGTCCTCGATCTTAACTACAAGGACATGCCATCAGATCCGGAACTGATTGAGCGGGCTTTTTCACGGGCGCGCTGGTTCATCAAGTCTGGAGAGATCGTGGTAAAAGACGGTGATATTGTCAGCCACGGCAACAAGAGAACCATATGGGTTAATGCCAAGGTAAAAGAGAACCCCCAGGTCATCCGGGACATTCACGAAAAATTCCTGAAAGAGTACACGGTCAGTCTCGGCAACTACCCGGTATGGGACTCCCTAGCTCCAAACCCGTATGTGATCAACATCGATGTGGAGGCCTGAGGTGAACCATGGCTCTGGTAACCATGAAACCCTACAAAACCCCCGAACTGTATCTCGAGTGTTACAACATATCCCCGGATGTATTTGCCGGAAAGACCCCGGCAGAAATCGCTGAACTCGATGCCCGCGAAGGAAAGGCTACGCTTAAGCTAGGCGACTTCTTTGAAGTCTCGGGAAAGGCCGGGAAGACCCCAGAAGAGACAGAAATATGGATTGCGGGTGACTGCTCGCGGGTGAAGTATATCGGCACCAAGATGACTGCCGGCAGTATCACGGTCGATGGCAATGCCGACATGTATCTCGGCGGATGGATGAAAGGTGGCAAAATCCATGTTAAGGGTAACGTTCATTCATTTTGCGGGATCGCGATGGAAGGAGGGGAGATCCTTGTCGATGGCAACGCTGAGAATTACGTTGGATGTGCATATCGCGGTGACTGGCGGGGAATGCGGGGAGGGACAATCCGTATCCGTGGTAATGCAGGAAACGACATCGGAACGTTCATGCTCGGCGGGACCATAATCATCGAGAAGAATGCCTTCATCCATGTGTCGACCCACGCGGAAGGGGGGACCGTTGTTATCAAAGGCGACGTCCAGGGACGTGTCGGAGGCCAGATGGTAAAGGGGGATATCTATGTGCTTGGTGCGATCCAGTATATGCTCCCCGGGTTCAAAAAGGTGGGAATGGCCGAACGGGAAATCGATGGTACGACTGCGATCTTTAACCACTATATTGGTGATCTGGGGGAGCGTCACCCTAAAGTAAAAGGAAAAGAAGTCTATGCAAATCTCTATGTTATGGCTTCCTGAACCGGATCCTCCCATTTTTCCTGCCAGGCAATCCTGATGAAGGCTTCCCCCCCCATCGAATACATCTCTGAATCGACTCGAGTGATCCAATGACCAACCCAGGAAAAGAATTTATGGAAAAAACGAGGTACCCGGACTACTCCACGGTGGACATGATCCTGAGAGTTCCGGAACCTTCTCCTGAACTGCCGGTTCCGAAAGGCACAAAAATCATTAAGCTTCCCAGCCCGAAGCGTATCAGGATACCAGAGATGCCGGTTCGCAAGGCACTTGAAAACTGGGAGCCGGTTGGATTCTTCTCACGTTCCTCGCTGACTATGAAAGAACTCTCATATCTGCTCTGGTGTATGCAGGGAGAGAGGAAACTGGATGGAAGTCTTACCCGCATCCGGAATGTTCCTTCAAGCGGGGAGCGGCACCCTATTGACACCTATTTCGTTGCGGGAGAAATTGAGGATCTCCCGACCGGGATATACCACTACCTCCCCGGCACTCACCGGATCGCGGCCATACGGGAGGACTCCGATATCCCTTTTTCCATGGGAACGGCGAGTATGAATTTCAAAGTTATCACCCGCGCATCGGTCACGTTCCTGTGGATAGCCTCCCCCCACCGTTCTGTCTGGGCACTTGGGAACAGGGGATACAGGAGCATCTTTATCGAGACCGGCCATATCTGCCAGGCTTTAATCATGGCTTCGGCTTGCATCGGATGCCGTGTTCACCCCATCGATCTCTTCCATGACCAGATGATGGTTCAGCTGATGGGCCTCGATCCGGAGTCCCAGTGGCCGCTGTACGTTGCGGCAGTCGGGAGGGTTAACCGGGATTTCTGAAATAATGGATAATGGACAATGGATAGACACGGCAAGGGTTGGAAATCAGCTGGAATCGCCCGCGGGAGTAACGATACAAAGAGAGCCCTGGATTGTCTGCAGCGACAACTCCCGCCCTGGTGCGGGTCACCCTGGTGCGGGTCATGATGTATTCGAACATCTTTTACACATCAGAGAAGCTGACCTTGGAGAGGTTCACCTGGATAACCGAACTTCTGAAATTATACTGCACCCGCCACTACCCTGAGAGCCTTCATCACCATCCCCGAACGCCCGTGCCGGGCTTTTCTCTCTTCCTCTCGAATGATGCCTGTTACTGCCTCGTCGATCACCGTCTCTCGAAGCTCTGGGACATCCTCTTCAGATTGCCGCACGTGCGGTTCATATTTGATTCCCGGGACCTTCTGACGCGCGGTATTTCGATAGAGCCGTTTTCCAGGAGGAGTCCCGATCAGATCGTTTGTGCAGGTTCGGGGACTTCAGGAACAGGCAGTTCCTTTGCAGAAATTCTCCTGAAAGCGACCCAGCAGGAAACAAAGGACCGCTGTCTGGGGTTCCTCCAGTGTGCATCTCCTTACCTGAATACGTCCCCTTCCACAATAATCGATCTCTTCCATGCAGCAGTGGGAAAGAAGATTTCTCCTGAGCTGTACGGTTTCCTGGATGGGGTGTATTTAATGCACCATGACCAGCGGCCGACAATGACGGTAAATGCAGGGGATATGCTCCTGAAAGTGAACGAGGCAGCCCAGAAAAAAGGGCTCTCTCCCCTGTTCCTGGTCTGTTCCCGGAGTGCAGCGTCGAGAGGGTTTGCGACATTTACCGGGAATAAGGGGAAGGTAATCTCTTCATGCACCATTCCTCCGGCACGAATCTGGGATATATCCCAGATTGCCAGTCGTCTCTGCAGGATTCATCCGGTCCTTTCGCATTCAGCATGTGCGATCCAGCTTCCAAGAAATCTAAAAGTACCGGAGATACGGTCCCCGGGACACTCTGATCATCCGTCTCTTGTGGTGCTCGTTACCCACCCTCCCTATGGGAATGAAATGGCTTTCGGGGCACTTACCTTCGCCTTGGCCTGCTCACACCTGGGAATCTTCACCAGGGTGGTGTTCATGGAAGACGGGATCTATTCCCTATCAGGGCACCATAAGCTTAGCGATACCGATCCGGTTCTCAATATCCAGTCAGTCATTACGGCAACAAATGGCACGGGCAACCTCGAGTATTATGCGTATACTCCATCTTTCCGGGAACGGGGGCTTTCGGGTAGCCCTGCATGCAAAGGAGTCCAAATGGTAGATCCTGCAATGCTTTCACAAATCTTTTTTAAGGCCCCTGGAGGAATTCTTACCGATTATCAGCGGGTCCTGTTATTCTAATTATAGAATACCAGTATTTCTATCCTGGAACTGTGATCTAATCTAACTTCGCCATTTTTTGTAATTCCATAAAATCTTGACAACCTGACTTCGCCAGAAGAAGGATGAGAAGGTAGTGTTTATATAATTTCATGCAAAAAAACACAGCCTTCTCATTAGGTAATATAGCATTAATCGATAAAATTGATTCGGAGACCAACTTTTTCGCATCAGTTCTTGGCGGAGTTGGTGGTCGAAGCAAGTCATTCATACCATCCGTAAAAGCTCTCATCAGCAACAAACTCAATCAATCGGTATCGATCAATAAGATTCTGGACTTTACCCCCGACGAACTTCTCAAGACACTGGGGTTTGAAGATACAATTTCAGACCGGAGTTTGTATCGGACTCTGGAACGACTGGGAGAAAGAAAGTCGATTGTTCTTGACCAGTTTCAACGCTGGATCTCCCAGCAGAGCCTCGTGGATCCAACCCAGTTCGTGGACTTCAGTTCGAGTTACTTTGAGGGGACAAAATGTCCGCTGGGGGAGTTAGGGTATTCCCGGGACAATCAGCCAGGGAAACTCCAGATCGCATTTGGGATCAGTGTCGGCCTCAATAACATACCGACGATGCTGACCATCCAGAAAGGAAATGTTCAGGATAAAAAGCATATGCAGATGCTGATCCGGTTATGCTCGAGCGTTCTTCCTGAAGGCAGTCTTCTGGTGTTTGACTGTGGAGGGAATACCCAGGATAACAAACGAAGGATCCGCGATCTGAAGTTCCATTATTTGACCCTGAAAGCAAAGAAGAAAGGACCATACCGGAACGAGATAACGATCTACCATGCCAGGAAAGAAAGCCAGGTTTCATTCGTTTCTGGCAACCGGGTCTATTCATGTGTCAAATATCGGGATGGCGAAGAAGTCCGGGCATATATTTTTCTGTGACGACCTGGCCTGTGACCAGTTGACGAAGAAAGCAAGGAAACTTGAGAAAGACCTGGAGAAGGGGAAGGTTCTCACAAAGAAGGTTGAACGCGGAAAAGATCTCGGCCAGTATATCGCTCCTGAGGGTTGGATCATCGCCCGTGGTCATCTCCAGAAGATCATTGGCGATATCCCCAACCCCTATGTAACCGGTCTTGAAGGTTTCTTCGTGCTTGAATCAACCATCGATGATGATCCCGAAAACATCCTGAATGCCTACAAGAATCGTGACCGTGCAGAGAAGTTCATCCGGGACCTCAAAGAAGGAGCCGAGCCCGGCCGATCCGGCACTGGTCCAAACACGCGGTGATCGGGTGCGTGTTGATCGTTTTCCTCACCAAAGTCCTGGTGAGTTTGACACAACTTTTCTGTAAAGATCCCGTCGTGAAAAATCTGAAAGTCCTCAAAAATTATCTCACGAATTTGACACTTACGATCATATACCCTTCTTTTGGGTATCCTGTCAAGATCATTTCCAACTTCTCCCCAGAAATACGCCCAATTCTTGGAGATTTTATCAAGAGATATGGTAGCCTGGAGGCGCCAAATCACTGGTAAATTGCTTCTGGCGAATTGGGTTAAGTCGTTTAAATTTGATGGAAGTACTGAAAAGTGGCGAAGTTAGGTTGACAACTTAACCCAATTCGCCAGAAGCAATTGACCAGTATAGCCTCCTATCGGGATTACCATTCAGCCAAGGCCTGTAATTTCTTCTTTGAGTGAATCCTGCTCAAAATAATCATCCCGGCCAAAAGTACATAAACACTACCTTCTCATCCTTCATCTGGTGAAGTCAGGTATCGGCATCTGATTTGAAAACAGGTCGTGTAATGCCTTGCTTTCAACTTCATCGGAAAAGATGACCATAGGGGCGCGTGATTGGAAAGTAAATAAAGGTACCGAAACGTATCTAATACAACTTGTTTTACCAGATTTGAACCTTTACGAGCCCCCGATGGCGGAAAGATCAGATCAGTTTATATATGGAATTTATTGATTGGACAGTCTCTCTTTGGCTCTATTATTCTAACAATGAACGAACTTGGTCTTTTATTTTCTCCTTAAAAAAACAGATATCAAACAATCGCGAACGCTGTATACATGCCTTCCTGTATTGTTCCGGGTTCTTTGAAACAACTCTCATGGCTTTAACAAGGCTCGGTACATCTGCATCCACGAGGAATCCTGTCACTCCATCGACAACACTCTCTTTATATCCCCCTTCGCGCACCGCTACCACCGGTTTCCCCGAAGCCATGGCCTCTACAGGCGTCATCCCAAAATCTTCATCCAAGGCCGTAGTCACAAATCCTTTGCAGGTGGCGTACAGTTCAGAGAGTTCTTCGCTCGTAATTTCTCCTCGTATCTCTACATTTGCCGGTAGGTTTTCGTAGAGTCGGAGTGCATAATTTTTGGCGTGATCTCCAAGTGCATATCCACCTACAATAACGAGCCGCTCATCAGGCATCTCCCTGAAAGCCTCGATCTGGAGTTCGATTCTCTTTTCAGGGTAGAGCCTGTTCACAGAAAGCCAGTAGTCCCCGTATTCCCTGCAGGAAAATTGCGAAGTATCAACCGGGGGATAAATAATGACGGCATCCCGTTGGTAGTATCGCTTTATCCTTCCCAGTGTATTTTGCGAATTGGTCACTATCTTATCGATATGCGAGACGGCCTGTTGATCAAGGCGGCGGTGCCGATATACCCAGAGTCTGAAGGCCTGGCGCCTGAGGTAAGACTGGCGCTGGAGAAGGATCTGATAGAGGTCATAAAATGCCCTTACCGGGGTGTGGCAGTACCAGAGATTTGGATGGTGCTTATCTGATGCATGATGCGCCCAGTTGCCACTAAAAATAAAAAAATCGTACTCATCAGAGAAGTCACACGAGGAGAATCGATTAACTGCTGTGGTCTGCTTGATAGGAGGGATCTTTGGGGTTTCCCCAAGGCTCATGACCGGAATATTGCATCCAAACTTCTCAAGACAATCGGTATCGGTAGTGATGATATCTGCGTCAAGAGCCTGTGCAATAACGAGAGCAACTTTCTCCCCCCCTCCAACTGCTCCAAAATAATCATGAAAGACCGCACATTTCATTTCAAATCCTTTCGAGCGAATTTAATTCTATTTATTCTACAGGCAATCAACCAGTGAGAATTTCTTTATGGTTTCTCTCCTAATGGGTTTTGACATAAAAACTGCATCCACAGTTTTTATCAGACGGCTAGCCCCGGATCATGGTGAGCATCATCTTGAACCGGGTGATTGCTGACACCGCATGGGGGATGTTGGCCGGCATAATGATGGTCTCCCCGGGTTCCAGGTAATTCAGAAGACCTCCAATGGTAACTTCTGCTCTGCCGTCAATAACGGTGAGGACGGCGTCAAACGGAGCGGTATGCTCCGAGAGAGCCTCACCCTCATCGAAGGCAAAGACGGTGATGCTCCCGGACGGTGTGCTGACAATCATTCGGCTGGCAATGGTCCCTTGCTGGTAATCGACCAGGTCTTTGAGAGAGAGGACTTTTCCCTTCAGTTCATCACGTGCAGCGGTTGTCATGGTATGGAATATCACTGGTATTTTCTTTTATGGCTATTTCTTTTTACTTCTTTTTCACCGGCTGGCTGGTTTTTCCCCCGGCCCGGGTGTACTCCAGCGCACCTTCCACCGGGCAGACATCGAGGCAGCGGTGGCAGAGATAGCATTCCGCTTTCAGATCGGTCTGCTTCGCTTCGTTCGTGGGACAGGCTTTCTCGCACTTCATGCAATCAATGCAGGCATCGGTCCGCTGGATCTTGAACCTGCTTCCCATGGCAGGGATCGAGACGAGTGCCCCGAAAGGACAGAAGAACCGGCAGAACGGGCGGTACAGGAAGAATGAGAGCCCGATGATGACCAGGAAGACGAAAAAAGCGGCGGAGAAGACGAGGTTGAAGAAGTCCCGGATGCCGAAAAACGCTAGGATGCCCTTGGAAAGCACGATCCCGGCCCCGATGAAAACGAAAAAAAATGCCCAGCGGAACAGGTACGGCACGACCTTGTTATCCAACAGGAGTTTCGGAACCGGAACAAGGTAGGAAAGCTCCTGGATTGCCCCCGCCGGGCAGAGATACCCGCAATAGAACCTGCCGAAGAGGAACGAGAGGGCGAGCATGGTGAGGATCCCGATCACCGCGATACCAATCGGACCGCCGATCCCCTGGACGTCCCTGAGGACAAGCTGCTGGAATTGCCAGGGGATGATCGGGGAGAAAATGAGAAAGCCAAGGGTAACTGTGATCACGAGGAGGGCTACCCCCTGCCAGCGTCTCCACCGCTTTGTATACCAGAGCACAAAGAGGACGAAGAAGAAGACCAGGGCGTAAAGGAATCCTATGAACCTGAACTCTTGGTAGGCCATACTATCACCTGACAGTTTCTTCTGTGATGCCATACTCTAAATTGATATTGATCCGCAAGAGAGATCCCTGATCATGAAGGTCATGGACGTGGAGAGACTCCCTAACAGCCCCAAACCCCACCATGTCGATGCCCGGGAAGCACATGAATCGCCCCACGCAGTCGCGGTGGTCGTCACCCTCCGGCCGGGTGAAGCGATGAAGAAGCATACCATGCTGGTCGACGTCTCCTTATATGTCCTGGAGGGCATCGGGTGTGTGGAGATCGGGGACGAGCGGACAACGTTGGGAAAGGGCATGCTTGCCGAGAGCCCGGCCAGGGTTCCACACCGCGGGATTAACGAAAGCAACGGTCTGTTCCGGGTAATGGCGGTCAAGGCACCCCGCCTGGCAGAGGATACAATACTGCTCTGATGAAACGGCATTCCATGACTTCGTGGAGGGGCAGGTGAGACAGCCATGAGCCTGGTTATTGCATACACCGGGTCGAAAGGGGCGATAATGGCCGGCGACATGCGGGAGATCCGGCTGGGAGGGGATGATGCAGCCATTACCACTCTTGAAAGAGAGCTCTATACCGGTGTCATCCCAAACGACGGACAGCTCCGGTCCCGGGCGAAGGAGCTTGGGGTCGTTATCCTGATCCGGGACGACAAGGAAAAGGTCAGGGACCGAGACGGTATCCTCATCGGAGAGGTGACCGAGTCCGAGAGCGGCACGCAGCGGATTCGCCGGCTCTATGCCTCTGCAGGGCATTATGCCATCGCAGACATCGAGGGGTCCCGGTTCGTGGTGCGGGGGCGGGGGGATACTAGCACCTTTGTTGTACTTGGAAATGAGCTGACCCGGCAGATTGCTCATTCCGCCATCCAGCGCTATGGGAAGGAGGGTACGCGCGAGGATGCGGTCGCGGTGATTGTGAAGGCCATGAATGAGGCTGCCGCCCGGACAGCCTCGGTAAGCAGGAGCTATATTCTCCTGCAAACGAAACGTTGTGCTTGCCTCGATACGGTACTCGAGGAAGACCGGCGGTCTTTGCGCAGCGAAGGCATAATCCCGAAATAAACCGGATTCCCCGGGTGACTGGTACGGTTCCCGGGCGACACTGGTAACCCCGGGATTTGTTTACCCGGCGGACCCTGGTTACCGGGGCAGGGTGTACCGGGCCTCCATCTTTTTCCGGTACACGAAATAGAGCACTGCGAGGGTCCCGATGATCAGCGCGGCAATGGCCAATCCCAGGGCAGGGTTGGTCAGGAAGATCTCTTTGATTACTTCTGCCCCGAGGGCAATGATTGTGCAACCGGCAATCGCTCCTAGAGCAATTGCCACCATCACCTTCCCTGGGGAAAGCCCCATCATCCTTCCAACGAGGGTCCCCCCGATTCCCCCGCTCCCCTGCAGGGGAAACATCACGAACATCACCACCCCGGTGAAGTAGAACCGTTCCAGCCACGGGCGCCGGGCAAAGAACTCCTCTCCGTTGTCGATGAATTTCCGGATCCACTTGCCAACGCCGGGTATCTTCAGGGCGATGTCAAAATTCAGGGCCATGAAAATCGCGGCAAGGATATCCATCAGGGCGATGGAAACAGCCATCAACCACCAGGGAAGCCCGAGTGCGATCCCGATCGGAATAATCGACTCTTTTCCTGCCGGGGGCAGGATATAGGCGATGAGCAGTCCCCCGTGGGCAAGCCAGAGTTCATAGGGGAGGAAAAGCAGGAGGACACCCAGATAGGGGACGCCCAGCAGGAACGGGAGGGCAATCCGAAGGATCCGCTCGGGAATGCTGATATGCCGTTTCGGCATGAGTTCGAAGGCGGATGTGATAAGCGGATGGACCATGGAGTGCCAGCATACAGGATGGCAACACTGATCCGATATCTCTTGCGTTCTCTTCGCGATGAGGGGAGGTTTCCATGAAAGGATGTATTATATTCTACCAGGTCACACCGCCATTTGTCAGGTGAGTGGAACGCTGAACCCGAAGGTAAGCCTAATCATCGAACAGTTTTTCCCCCAGATCGTTAATCGGCATATCCTCACCCGGTCTTCGGTCCAGTCCGCCCTCGAGGGACTCGACCGGTACAGGTCCATGGGATACCAGGCCATCGGTCACTTCCCTGAAGGAGAGCGGGAGGAGAACCGGAAAGCCCTCGATGAAGCCTTTGCGGCAGCGGTCCGGCGGCTGAATGAGTTCCATGACCAGGAAGCCGACATGACCGGACTGCCGGCTGAATACGGGAGCACGGACGCCTCCTGAGCCAACCGGAACGACTCTTTTTTCACCGGAGAGATCCTATCCATGTTCGATGGCGCGGAGGCTTTCCACCCGGGATATCGCGATCCTGAAGAAACTTGCACCGGAGCTTGATGACCAGCTCTACCCTGCATCCGCTAATGACTTCTTTTCCATCCTGTCCCCGTTAGCAAACCATTTTGCCACCGATGACCTTGACTTCATCGACCGGTTGAAGCGGCTTTCTCCCGATGAACTGGCTTACCTCATCGGCCGTATCCTTACCAGGAGCGAGAGCGTGGGGTGCATCCCGCCTGGTGCCCTGGTCCTTTTTGTAGAACACGTTGCCGATGTCATTTCGCTCGAGACCGCCGAGAAGATCATCACCGTCTATCAGGCCGGGAAGCCCTGCGGAGATGAAGGGGACCCGGAGTAACCGGCCTCATTTCTCCATCCTGGTATTCCGGTCAGGGAACGCAACCCCGGGTCTCCTGCTTATGAACGACCGGCTGATATTGTCTCCCATCCTCCGGGCTACGGTGATGGGAAGCCCGATGACCATGGTATCCGGGGGCAGCGCATGGTTTACGGTCGGATCCTGCGGGCCCATGAAGGCTGAACCGCGGGGGGCACCTGCCGCCATCCCGGCCGGGAAAGTCACGAGCGTGTCGCAGGCCGGGCCCCAGGGGACGAGCACTGGGAAGAATGGTTCTGCCCGATCGAAATGGACCAGGGCGGCCATGTTCCGGATCTGCTCGGCGTTTCCCAAACAGGAAATTGCACGGATTCCCGCCTCGTGGTCCGCCACCGATTCGCAGGTGCGGATAACCAGATATGGTCCCGCCGGTGTGACCGGTCCGATGGCATCGAAACATGCATTGACCAGTTCCGGTCCAGCCTTGAGATACTCCGCCGGGGCGTCCTGAATGCCCGGGCGGCCGGTCGAGACGAACCAGCTGATCGCCGGCGGACGCATGGTGTACCCGGTGTGGGAAAGCCCGCCGGGACAGCACCCCTGGCTCACGTTGCTGCCGATATAAACTGCCGGCGGGCCCTCGTTCATCGCCATCCGGAACATGGTCACAGCGATGCAGCGGTGAACAGAGGACAGCGGGACCGCATCAAAAGGAGGCTCTGGCGATCCGCACACGGCCAGAGGTTTTGTATTTAACCGGAACGCAGACGCGATCATCCGGCCCAGTTCGCGAATGGAAAGGTCAGGCATGGACAACCATTTGGGATTTCTTCCGTATAGGTCTTTCATGCACCCGGTCCTGCCCGGTCAGCGTTGGAGGATCGGTGCCGGTTCAGGCATCCCGCGATGAGGCATCAGTTATGCAACCGGTGTCCTGGTTTTTTCCTGCTTGCTGCCGCAGTCATCGCTTCCGGATATAGCATGCTCCTGATGGAACCCTGAATTCCTGCAACGGCAAGGGACGGTATGCCGGGAAACAGGCCCTGTCGGTGGACGGTCGGGACGAGGTGGGAAAGTACTAATATTCCCCCCTCCCAAGCTTCCCTGATTGAGTATGATTGCCCGGAATATTCCCTTTATCGGAGTTCTTTTCATCCTCCTCGCAGCTGTCCTCATCTGTGGCTGCACCCACCAGCCGGCAGCTCCCGTCCAGACACCGGTAGCGACCACCGCCCCGACACCCGGAATGCCGAACCCCGCTTCCGTGTATTGTGAGGAAATAGGCGGCAGGGTCGAGATCATGAAGAACCCTGACGGATCAGAGTATGGGATGTGCACCTTCCCCAATGGCACCAGCTGCGAGGAGTGGGCGCTTTTCCGCGGTGAAGGGTGCAAACCTGGTTCCACCGTTGGAATGCCGAACCCCGCTTCCGTGTATTGTGAGGAAATCGGCGGCAGGGTCGAGATCATGAAGAACCCTGACGGATCAGAGTATGGGATGTGCACCTTCCCCAATGGCACCAGCTGCGAGGAGTGGGCGCTTTTCCGCGGTGAAGGGTGCAAACCTGGTTCCACCGTTGGAATGCCGAACCCCGCTTCCGTGTATTGTGAGGGAATCGGCGGCAGTGTCGAGATCATGAAGAACCCTGACGGATCAGAGTATGGGATGTGCACCTTCCCCAATGGCACCAGCTGCGAGGAGTGGGCGCTTTTCCGCGGTGAAGGGTGCAAGGCCTGAGGATCTCCTTTACTCTTTTTAACCGGGTCATCCTCTGAAAATTTTCTTCGGAAGAACGCTCTTTGAAAAAAGGGTTACCGGGTGTAGATGGCGATAGCCTGGCCACCATACTGGATCGTGTGGCCCTCCATCGCTGCTTTCAGGGCATCTGTATCCGAGCCGGGTTTTATATTGAGAGGGCCGTCCAGCCCGTAGACATTGAAGTAGTAGGTATGGGTATCCCCTTTCTGCGGGCAGGGGCCATAATACCCGATGGTATGGAAGTCATTTATTCCCTGCACCGCGGCGATGGGATGGGTGACGATCGGCTCTTTGGGGATGTTCTCCGGGATGACTGCCCGTGCTTCGATGTTCCAGATAATCCACTGGCAGGTCCGTTCGTCAGTCCCGGTCCAGTCCTCGAGTATGATCGCCAGGAACGGGGACCGGATTCGATCAATGAAGATCTCGGGCGAGATGTTCTCCCCATCGCAGGTATGCTTCCGGGGGAACATCTTCTTGTCGAATTCGATACTGATTACCAGGTTTTCCATTTGAAAATTCCTCCTTTGGTAGGGTATACAGGTGGAGATCCCATGAATGTTTTGCCGGAAAAACGAGGTTCATTTCAACAAGAGATCAGTTCTTGACCCGGGGATTTATGAACATCCTGCACCGGGTTCCGGACGAAAAACATGGAACTTGAGATGCGCCGACCGGGACTCGAACCCGGGTTTAGGCGTTGGCAACGCCTAGTGATAACCACTACACTATCGGCGCAATGCTCTCAACGATACGCGGTAAAGAGTATTAAGGGTATCGAATCGCCGTCAGGACAGTCGGGTTTCCGATACGCTCCTTCGCGAAACGCCTGGTTCAGTTCCCTATGATCCGGATTGCGTTCTTCCGGATCGTCAGCAGGACCCGGGAGCCTACCCGGAGTGTCATATCATCCGCCTTTTCCCGGACCATCACTGCGGAGAGCTTCGCACCGGCATCGATCCTGACCCTGGTAAGGTATCCAGCCTGGGTGATGGCGGTTATAACCCCCTGAACGGTATTTTCTAGGCCGGGACGGGGTGCCTGTGGCGGATGGATCACGATTTCATCGGCGCCGATACAGAAAGTGACGCCACGCCCTTCGGGGAGGGTGCAGGATGCACGTAGTTGCAGCCCTGAGGCATCGATCAGGCATTCACCGTCGCTCGATGAGACTATCACTCCTTCCATTACATTCTCATACCCGATGAACTCGGCAACCTGTCGGTTGGCCGGGGTCGCATAGACATCCCGGACCGATCCCTCCTGTTCGAGAGATCCCTCCATGATCAGGGCCATACGGGTGCCGAGCGAGAGGATCTCGTGGCGATCGTGGCTTACCTGGACGATGGTGAGAGCGTTCTCCCGGTGGATATCCTTGAGTACCTGGATGAAATACTCCTTCATGCCCGGATCGAGTGCCGAGAGCGGTTCATCGAGGAGGAGGATATCGGGGTCGATGGCCAGGGCCCGGGCCAGCGCCACCCGCTGCATCTCGCCCCCGGAAAGCGTCAGGGTCGCACGGGACCGCAGGTGCACAATACCGAACCGGGACAACAACCCCTCAACCGTCTTTTTGATCTCCCCGGAGGGGAGGTGGTGCATCCTCAAACCGAATGCGATGTTCTTTTCCACCGTCATGTGCGGGAAGAGTGAGTAGTCCTGGTATACCAGCCCCACTCCCCGGTGCTCAGGGGGGATAATGCTCACGTCCTTCCCAGAGAGGAGAATTCTTCCTTTATCGGGAACATGGAGGCCGGCAATGGCCTCAAGGATGATGGTCTTTCCTGCACCGGAAGGTCCGATGATGAAAAAGTATTCACCATCCCTGACGGTAAACGAGATGTCCTTGAGGGAGAACTCACCGAGGGTGAGGGTGACATGGTCAAACGCGATCATCGTAGCTCCCCAGGTACCGGGTGACGACCCGCAGCACCAGGAACACCGAAAAACTGGCCATGATCATCAGGAAAGCGATCGCACTGCTCTCCTTGAGCCCGCCGGTCGTGAACCGGTAATAGATGAGCGTGGAGACGATCATCGGGTAATAGGCGATCATGATAACGGCAGCAAACTCGCTGATCGCCCGGCCCCAGGCCAGCACACTTCCGTTCAGGATGTGCCGGGCGGAGAGCGGGAGCACAACCAGTATGAATGCTTTGAACCGGGTCGCTCCCAGGGTCCGGGCCACGTTCTCGATATGGAGTGGCACCTTTTGGAAACCTTCCCTGACGGTGTTGATGTAGAAGGGCATGGAGACGAAGAGCATGGCCACGACGATTCCCGGGATTGCGTCTTCAAATACAATTCCGATCCCCTTCAACGGTGCTCCCAGGAGCCCCCGCTGCATGAAGAGCAGGTAGACCATGATCCCTGCCACGGTATGGGGAAGCACGAGCGGGATGTCGATCAGGGCCTCGATCAGGCTGTTTACCCGCGAATGGGTCCGTGCAAGGACATACGCAAGGGGTGTCCCAAAGAGGAGGAGGATTAACACCACCATGAGACCTGCCCCAAATGTCAGGAGGATGGAATTGACCACCCGGGAATCGGTAGCTACCTTGATTAGGAAGGGAAGATCGGCAAGCTGGGTCAGGGTAATGGTCGCCAGGGCCAGGAATGAGAAGATGACCAGGGTTGACCCAATGAGCGAAAAGACGATCAGGGTTGAATCGACCTTCTTGTAGCGCGCCCATATGGATTTTTCCCCTGCATCAGTCATTTTCTTCCTCTTTCAGGGACCGGGCGGCTGAGGTGATCCGCACGCATCTTTGACAAAATCCCCTGGAAAACATGTACCCATTTACTGGCTGCAGAAAAAAAGGTTAGGATTTCATTTCGACCATGCCGGCCAGCTCGGGGGGAACAGCTCCAAATCCGCCGGCGGGGACAATCGGCGGCTGGCCGTCGGCGGTCATGATAGCCTGGCCTTCAGGGCCGATCAGCATCTGGACGAAGAGAACCCCGTACTCAGGGTGCTCGGCGATCTTTGGTACTGTTACACCAAAGATAATGGGTGTTCCTACGTACATGGTCGTTCCGTCTCCTTTCTTAGCTTTTACCTGGACCGTCGCGTAGTCGTCTGCATAATCGACAGATGAGAGATCGATTGCCTCAGGAAGCACGACATACTCCAGGTCATTCTGCACCGAGACGCTGATGTACTCCCAGGCATAATCGATGCCGCCGGCCTGCACCATTTGGACCAGCTCGACGCTCTTGGGGCGGATGGTCAACTTGGTGCCGTCAGGTGTCGGGTCAGTTGCATCGATAGTCCAGACCCCGCCGCTCTCGGATGTCGTGATACCGCTGTGGTCACCGATAAGAGTCTTAAAGATACTACTATCGCCGTAGTAGCCCTCGGCGAGCTTGATTACCATGGGGGTACGGTACCCGGCCGGGTCGGCATTGGGATCGGAGAATGCCCACCGGACCCCATCCCGGGCGAGGATCTTGTACCAGTTGTCAGCGTTTATCTCGGAGGCAAATTTGCTGTTGTTCGTGTATGCGATTGTCATCCGGTTCTTGGCAAACGTGATGTACCAGTCGGCATCTGCAGGCACCATGTACTGGGGAATCAGGAGATAATCGGCCGATGCAACCACTTCGGCCGGCTTGTCGAGGTCGGTCACCTTCTTGATGCAATCCACACTGCCGGCCGGTTCGAGGAGGACTTCGGTGTTGGGATACTTCGCTTCGTACTTGGCTTTCAGTTTCTCAAAAGGCCCGGTCAGGCTTCCCGCATGGAACACCTTTACCGTGATCTTCTCCCCCGGAGCAGTTGTGACAGGGGGCGTTACCGGCGATCCGGGTTCCTTGCTGACGCAGGCGCAGGATAGAAGCAGGCCCATGACGAGAATGGTTAATGCAAGGTACTTTACAATTTGTTTCATAATCGTAGTGTATACAGTCCTCTATAATAAGTCTGCTTACATGTGCTGTAATGCGTCCAGGAGAGCATTGAAAAAAAAGTGTGTTCGAAACGGCATCGTGTCAGGTATCTTCCATTGTCTTTTTCGTCAGCGCCCTGTCCACGGTACGAAACTGTCGAACCAGGCCTTGAAAAAGGACCTTTTTTTCCATATTTTGAGAGCCGGGAACAGGCAGCGCCCAGCCACCTTTCTCGTATGAAATCCACCCCGAATCCAACATCTTAATTAAAAAAGAGAAGGTAGATCTATAGCAATGATCCCCCTCATGCTGGACTTCTCAGGCAAGAAGGTGACAATATTCGGAGGGGGGGATGTCGGCGTCCGGAAGGCAGGGTTTTTCTGCAGGGAAGCGGAAGTGACAGTATACTCACGGTCATTCTCATCACGCCTCGCAGGGATGGGAGTGACCCTGGTAGAAACGGATCTCTCCGTGAAATCTGATAATGAACTCCTGCAGCTACTCACCGGGTCAGACCTCGCTGTTGCCACGACACCGGACCCGGTTTTAAACAACCGAATCGGCGCCCTGTGCCGATCGCAGGGGATCCTGTTCAACAACGCCCGCGGAGAACCGGGGGACGTGGTGATCCCCTCTGTGATTCGGGGAGAGAACTTCACCCTCTCCATAACAACCGCGGGGAAGAGCCCGGCTATAAGCAGGTATCTCCGGGAACATCTCCAGTCTTCCCTCCCCTGCCTTGAACGGATGATCAGGCTCCAGGAACGGCTCCGCCGTTTTCTCCGGCAAACGGAACCCGAAATCATGAAACGGCGGGAGATTCTCGTATCCGTTCTCAATGACCCGGATGCCTGGGAAGCGTTGCGGGAAGGGGAGGATGCTGCATGGAATCTCATCGAGAGGAAGTATCTGGCATGAACGACCTCCTCTTTGTCCCAATCGCCATTGCCGGTATCAGCCACCACCAGGCAACGGTAGACAGGCTGGAGCAGTTCCGGTTCGCCGATGAAGCGGCTTTCCTCGCCCGGGCCAAGGGTCGGTTTCGGGGAGTCCTGATTATCCAGACCTGTAACCGGATCGAAATCCTGGTGCACGGCGAGAGTTCAGCTCTCAGGTCGCTGCTCGAGGAGGAAGGGAGATCCGGCTTCTCGCTACTGACCGGGACCGAGGCCCTCCGGCACCTCCTCCTCCTTGCTGCCGGTATGGAATCAATGATTGTCGGCGAGGACCAGATCATCGGGCAACTCAAGGACGCGCTTGCCCTGGCAAAGGAGGCCGGGGCGGCAAGTCCGATTCTCGAACTCTGCATCAACAAGGCGGTGCACACCGGGATCGAAGTGCGCCGGCATACCCGGATCAACCGCGGCGCGGTCTCCATCGGCTCTGCAGCGGTCCTGCTTGCCGAGGAACAACTTGGCAGCCTCGAGGGAAAGCGCATTCTCGTGGTCGGGTCCGGAGAAATGGGGATGCTGGTCGCCCAGGCCCTCGCTGCCAAGAAACTGACGGCGATGTACGTTGCCAACCGGACCTACAATCGGGCCGAGGTGCTGGCAAAGAAGATAGGGGGAAAGGCGGTCAAGCTGACAGAGCTCCCCCGTTATATGACCATCTCCGACCTGGTTATCTCCTGCACTTCTGCACCCCATCCGATCATCTACCGGGAGAACCTGCAGGAGATAATGCGGAGCCGGCGCTGGCCGCTGGACAGCCATCCACGACCCCTTGTCCTGATCGATATCGCCCAGCCAAGAGATGTCGAGGAAGGGACGGAGGAGATCGATGGGATCCACCTCTTCACTATCGACAGCCTCCGGCGCATCAATGAGCTGACCATGAACACCCGGAAAGAGGCTGCCGAGCAGGCTGGTTCATTTGTCGAGGAAGAGTTACACCAGTTCACCCGGCTGCTGAACGGGAAGGCCGCTGATGAGACCTTATCGCACCTCCATACCTGGGCGGAATCGATCCGGCTGCGGGAGAGGGACCGTGCACTGTCCCGGCTCGGCGCCGGCAATCCGCGGGCCGGCCAGATCGTTGATGATCTCAGCCGGGCACTGGTGAACAAGATCCTTTCAGAGGTGACCGTCTCGATCAGGCTCTGCGCAGAATGCGGCGACCTCGGCTACGCCCAGTCGCTGGTAGCGGCAATTACCCAAGGTGAGAAGATATGTTTCCGCAACGAAGAATGAGAAGGCTGCGTGGCAGGCTGCTCCAGCCCCTGGTACAGGAGAATTTTATCTCAAAGGCAGATCTCGTGGCCCCGCTTTTCGTGGACGAGAACGCAGAAAGGCCGATACCCATACCCTCCATGCCTGGACAGTTCCGGTATCCTGCCGCAGGCATTGTCCGTGCTGCAGAAGGCCTCCGGGAAAAAGGAATCCCTGCTATTCTCCTCTTCGGCATCCCCGCACGGAAGGATGCCGGGGCATCGGAGGCATACAACCCGGAAGGGATAGTCCATCAGGCAGTCCGGTCCCTCAAGGCCTCCCTCCCGGACCTGGTGGTTATCACCGATGTCTGTGCCTGCGAATACACCGATCATGGCCATTGCGGGATCCTCACTGATGGCCCCTGGGGCCCGGATCTCGATAACGACCGGTCCCTTGAGCTAATGGCACAGATCGCAGTCAGCCATGCCCGGGCTGGGGCCGATATTGTTGCTCCTTCCTGCATGCTCGATGGGATGGTTGCCACAGTGCGGCATGCCTTGGATGATGCGGGATTCACGGATACAGCGATCATGTCCTACTCAACCAAGTTTGCTAGCGCTCTGTACGGGCCGTTCCGGGAAGCGGTAGATTCGGGGTATTCCTTCGGTGACCGGAGCACCTACCAGATCAACCCGGCCAATGGCCGGGAGGCGATCCGGGAGTCCGAGCTCGACTGCTGGGAGGGGGCTGATATCCTCATGGTCAAGCCGGCCGGGTTCTACCTCGACCTGGTGGCCGGGATTCGGGCGTTAGGCCTGCCTGTCGCAGCCTACCAGGTGAGCGGCGAGTATGCGATGATCAAGGCTGCTTCCGCCCAGGGATGGATCGATGAGAGAAAGGTGGCGATGGAGAGCCTCCTGTGCATCAGGCGGGCAGGCGCAGACCTCATCATCACCTACTTTGCCGGGGATGTGGCAGGGTGGCTCGATGAGGAGTCGTGATCTCTTCCGGAAGGCACGGGGGCTGATGCCCGGCGGCGTGAGCAGCCCGGTCCGGGCCATCAAGCCGTATCCGTTCTATACCAAATCTGGGGACGGTTGCCGGATTACCACAGTTGACGGCGAGACCCTTATTGACTGCTGCATGGCCTATGGCCCGCTTATCCTCGGCCATGCCCATCCGCTCGTCTACCAGGCCATCACCGGGCAGCTCTCGAAAGGCTGGCTCTATGGGACGCCGTCACCGGTCGAACCGGAGTTCGCGGAGATGATCATCCGCGACCATCCCGGGATGGACATGATCCGGTTCGTCTCGAGTGGATCAGAGGCCACCATGGCCGCCATCCGCCTTGCACGGGGCTTTTCCCAAAAACAGGACATCGTCAAGGTAGAGGGAGGGTTCCACGGCGCCCACGACAGCGTGCTGATAAAAGCAGGGTCGGGAGCAACCACCCATGGCGTGCCTGATTCCGCGGGTGTCCCCCCTGATGTGGTCTCCCATACCTGGCAGGTCCCCTACAATGATCCGGAGTCCCTGGAGAGCCTGCTGTCCCGCGAAAAGGACATCGCAGCATTCATCCTCGAACCGGTGATGGGGAATATCGGCCCCGTTCTCCCGGATGGCCCCTACCTCCAGGAGGTGCGGGAGATCACCCGGGCACATGACGTGCTCCTCATTTTCGACGAGGTCATCACCGGCTACCGGTTGGGAATCGGAGGTGCCCAGGTGATGTTCGGCGTGCGGCCCGACATCACCACGCTTGGAAAGATCATCGGTGGCGGTCTTCCCATCGGAGCATTCTGCGGGAGGAAAGAGATCATGGAGCTGGTCTCCCCGTCCGGCCCGGTATACCAGGCAGGAACCTTTTCCGGAAATCCCCTCTCCCTCGCTGCCGGCATAGCCACAGTCCGATGGCTGCACGCACACCGGGACAGCTACCAGGCGATGCAGGCTGCAGGAGCGAGAATCGGCGAGGCCGTGGAGCGGAAGACCGGAGGGTCGTTTGTGCAGCTGGGATCGATGTTCAAATATTTCTTCAGGGACCGACCCCCACGCACCTACCAGGAGGTGAAGGAATGCGATACCGCAAAATTTTCGGCATTCTGGAATGCAATGCGAAAAGAAGGAATTTTCCTCCCACCGTCACAGTTTGAGACCAATTTCCTCTCAGCCGTCCATGAAGAAGGAGATATCGGGAGGATTGCGGCGGCATACCAGGCATGTCTCTGAAGATAGGGACCCGGGGGAGCCGGCTGGCCATGGTGCAGGCCGAGCGGGTAGCGGCGCTGCTCGGTGACCTGGGACACCGGACCGAGCTCTCCATTATCACCACCCGGGGGGATTCAATAGATGGGGTGCCGCTCCATGAAATTGGCGGGCAGGGGGTCTTTGTCCGGGCACTCGACGATGCCATTCTCGAAGGCGGAATTGACTGTGCCGTCCACAGCATGAAGGACATCCCCGCGCTCCGGCCGGCCGGGTTGGTCACGGCCGCTATCCTTAAACGGGATTCGCCCGCCGATTTCCTGGCCCACACACTCCCGCTCGATATCGTGCACATCATCGGGACTTCGAGCACCCGCCGGCGGGCCCAGATCCTCCGCAACCTGCCGGGAACTTTCGTGGAACCGCTGCGGGGCAACGTGGACACCCGGCTCCGGAAACTCGCGGACGGCCAGTACGATGCCATCGTGCTTGCGGAGGCAGGCATCGAGCGGATGTCACTCTCGGTTCCGGGTACGAGGCTATCCCCTGACCAGTTCGTACCGTCCCCGAACCAGGGGGCCATTGCCGTGGTCTGTCGGGATGACCCGGAGCTGACAGCGATCCTCACGGAGATGGATCACCCTGAGACCCGCTTCGATACAGGGATTGAACGGGCGGTGATGGAGGAAGTGGGCGGTGGATGCTTCACCCCTCATGGTATCTCCTGCCAAAACGGCCACCTAATCGGGGAGATCCTCTCGCTTGACGGTGACCGGCAGGTAAGGATCGAGGAGGATGTCACATCGATGGACGAAGCCCGTGCCTGCGGAAGGATACTGCGGAAGGAAGGAAGAACGCTGATCAGGGAAGCATACGAGAGAATGGGGATCAGGGATGAGCGGTAAGGTATATCTGGTAGGCTCAGGGCCAGGAGGGGAGGGACTTCTCACCATCCGGGCCCGCGCAGTGATCGATTCGGCTGACGTGATTCTCTTCGACCAGCTGCCTGGTGAGGAAATACTCTCCGGACTGCCGGAAAAGGCTGAGAAGATCGACTGTGGAAAATACGGGTCGGAACATACCCTAAAGCAGGAGGAGATCGAAGCCCTGATGGTGGCGAAGGCCCGTGAGGGAAAGCAGGTGGTCCGGTTGAAGGGCGGTGATCCCTTCCTCTTCGGGCGCGGTGGGGAGGAGCTCGAAGTTCTCCGGGCCAACAACATCCCTGTGGAACTTGTCCCTGGCATCACAAGTGCCCTTGCCGTTCCCGGCGCGGTGGGGATTCCCCTGACCCACCGGAAGTTCGCCTCGCAGGTCACGATTATTACAGGCCACGAGGATCCCACCAAGCCGGAACAGGCGCTAGACTGGAAACTCCTGGCACAGCAGCAGGGGACCCTCGTAATCTTGATGGGAGTGAAGAACCTCCCGGAAATCGCAGCATCCCTGATGGGGAACGGAATGGATCCCGGTACCCCGGTGGCAATAATCGAAAACGGGCTCCGGGAAAACCAGCGGGTGACCACCGGGACCCTCCGGGATATCGGGGAGATTGCCGGGGAGCAAGGGGTGAAGCCCCCGGCAGTCATCGTCATTGGCAGGGTGGTCTCCCTTTATCGCAAAGGGGAGGAACTCATTCGCCTCTGAAGCGGTATCACGCCCCGGGGACATGTTATATTGTTCTGCCACAATCCGGTTAAAGGAGGGATGACCCTTACCGGAGGCCCCACCAGGGATGAGATCATGACCGCTTTGCTCCAGAGACTCGGCCTGAGGAACGGTGATGTGATGGTGGACATCGGTTGCGGGACTGGAAAGGTCGCCGTGCATGCCACACCCTGCGTATAGAAAATCTATTCAGCACATATCCGTGACGATGTGGTCAGGTGCATCCATCGAACTGGCCAGCCCGGTACGGTATTCAATCCTTAGGTCCCGCACTCCCGCCTTTTCTCCCTTTTCTTCGTCAGATTCCCAGCAAATCGTGGATAATTTCCCTGAAAGAATATATGGGAGCACGCCATACCCTCTTTTTAAGGAGAAGAACAACGGAGATACAGCATGGAGAAAACGACAAAGAAACAGCTCAGCCTGCTCTGCTTCGTGGCAGGGTTTTTCCTTGTGCTGCTGCAGGATCTCAAGGGGTTCGCCACCATCGATCCGGGCTTCTCGTGGCCCTGGGCGATCATGTTCTACACCGGGCTCCTGCTCATCCTGATCGGCTATTTCCTGAGAGGATAGTCCGGAACCCCTTCTGCCAGGTGAATCCAGGGAACAGAGGGATCCGCTTACAGGGGTGATAGTCCGGAATCTCTCCGTTCTGGTAACACTCATGCAGGATACCCCCCCTTAATGGGGGTTGTTCCTCATCAGGATCAACCAATTCGTACCTCGCCTCCTTCCCGGGGGATGAATCCCTCTTCCCCAAGCTGGCATAGCACCACCCTGCCCGCTTACACGGGCAGATCAAGGTTCCGGCAGAGATCCTCAACCGTTATATCCCCGCTCACCACCATCAGCCGGAGAATGTTTCCCCGGACCTGTTGATTCGACCCTTCAAAGGGTGCCTGCCGGACATAGTGCCTGTTCCGCCGGTTTGGATTTTCTATGGTGGTTCCGCGGTACCAACCGTAGTCCATCAGCAGTGGCGTGGTTTTTCCCGGTCCAGGGTTTCTTCAATGAGGGGAAGGGCCTCCTCGTATACCACGCCAGTACGATTCTTAAAAAAATAATGGATAAACATTTGCCTGATCCTTTCCCAAAAAAATGCCAGCGGGAAGATGGTAGTTAGCCATTTCAAATCCAAATGAAGTTTCCTATGAGGGAGAACAGGGAGATAGTTATCTGCTGATGAATTTCTCTGTATTGATATAGACAAAAATAAGCCCTATACGGTCTCCAATCCAGCCCGTGATTCCCGAAATTCCTACTTCCATGGGAACCGGTGTCCACACATCTGGAAAATCAAAAAATTATCACATAATTTTTGAAGAAAGTCATGAAATGTGGAGATAAGATCTGCTCTTTTGAGGGATTCTATGCCAGGGAAAAATCGGAGAGATAGTTACTTCATTCCATAATCGGAATTGCCGCTGGAGGCAATATGTGGAGTATATTGCAAAACGACGAAATCAAGGATTTTTTACAAATTGTATTTTCGTCGGAGAGATCTTTTACAGCGGTATCCACTCATATTCTTTACCCGGATATTTGATCCCCGGCAGGATTCCAGTGGAGGGGTTCCTGTTTCGCCAGATCAAGATCACCGACAAGCACCGGACCCTGGTGAGCGTCAGTACCAGGGAATGTACAACCCCTTCCCCTGCAGGACTATTCTGTACGGTAGCTTCCGGGGAACAATGGATCTGGAATCCCGCACCGAGGAGTGACGATCAGGGAAAGGAGGGGTATTGTTTGTTTCAGAAAAATAACAATTTTTTCATGGTTATTAGAGAAGCTGTTGGTGTCAGGGGATATTTCGAGGTTATCGGAGAAGGAGTCGGTTTCTGGATCTCCGGAGCTACAAACGGGAGGATTGTCTCGGTTTTTTCCCAGGTTCTCGTAAGCCCGGTATCCTGGAAATCCCACCAGAATGAATCACCTTGGAGGCCGAGGTTCAGCTTTGAACTCCACGAGAGTGCGGAAGGGTTGTCCAGGGTCTGTGAGGAAACCCATTCGGTTTTTTTCGCCAACCCATCATCGTAGGTGATATATTCGATGGAGACTGTCTCATTGCCGGTCCCTATCGCCGATATCGTCGTCGCTGTGGAAAAGACCCCCCAGGTCGTGGCATAGTCTTCCGCTGCGACCGTTCCTGGAAGGAGCACCAGCAGGAGTGCCAGAAGAATTGATATACATCTTCCCGAAATCATACATACCCTCTGTTCCGGTTGAATATCCTTTGCCACGTTACCAATGACACCAGGACTTTATAAGTTTTCTGAACCTCCAGGTTCAGGAAACCCGCTCAAATCCGCTCAAAGAGCCCATCAAGCTTCTTTTTGGTGAACACCACCATGGTCGGCCGGCCGTGGGGACAGGTAAACGGGTTTTGCATTTTCCGGAGCTGACGGATCAGCTGTTCGCACTGATCGGGTGTGCACACCGCACCGGCCTTCACCGCTCCCCGGCAGGCAACAATCCTCCTCAACCGTTCCACGCTGTCGACCCCCCGCGAAATCCCGGGTTCGATCAGATCGGATACGATTTCCTTCACCATTACCGGATCGGCCGTCCTCCCAAGGATGACCGGGACGGATCGTATTGCCCAGGCCTTCGGTCCGAAGGGCTCGACCGTAAAACCTTCCTGGTTATACCGGTATGGCGGCAGCGAAGAGTTCAGCCTCGCGAGGAGACAGCCTGATGATCACCGGCTCGATCAACTCCTGTGCGCGATCCCGGAATGTGGGCCAGCTACCGATTTGTTCGTAGAGGATCCGTTCATGCGCAGCATGCTGGTCGATCAGGAGGAGATCATCTTCGGGTGTGCTGCAGAGGATATAGAGATTCGACAGTTGCCCGATAACCCGGAGGTCAGGCAGCCTTCCCTCTTCATGATCATGACCCGGGTGGTCCGCATAGCCCCGCTCGGTCAACCGTAACTGCCTCCCGGTCAGGAGCTGTTCACGCAGACGGGGCTCCTGTACACCCGCCACACCGGAATCCGAAGGCTGGTACCGGACGGGAGTGCTTGGGATGTTCGTGGCTGCCCGGGCAGTTGTCCCGGCGTCCTTCGCGGGAATGAGGCAGCTGGCCAGAAGTACATTGTTGAGGAGTGCGGTAATTTCAGACGCGATATCCCGCTCGTGCGCGAACCTGACTTCCCTTTTCGCGGGATGGACATTTACATCAACATCGGTCCCAGGGATCACGATATCGAGAAATGCCACGGGATACCGGTCAGAAGGAAGCAGCGTACCATAGGCTTCCCGCACAGCGGATACGAGGAGCCGTGACGAGACTGGCCTGGAATTTACCGAGAGAAAGATACGGGAGTGATCCTTTCGGGACTGGGCCGGGGCCGCTAGGTACCCGCGAACGCCTGCGTGTTCACCCTCGGCTGTAACAGGTATGAGTGCTTCGGCAAGTTCGAGGCCGAACAACGAGACGATTGCGTCATACAGGCAGCCGCCCCTGGGGACCGAGATCTTCTCCCGCTCGTCAACGATGAGGCTGAATGCGATATGCGGGTGGGTGATTGTTAACCGCTCAACGACATGGGATATTTGTGCGATTTCAGCTGCCTGTGACCGCTGGAATTTCCTCCTCGCCGGAGTATTGTAGAAGATATCCTCAACGGTAATACTCGTTCCCACAGGGCACCCGGCCTCCTGTTCGCCGGTAATCGTTCCGCCTTCGTTTACAAGCCTTGTGCCGGCAACTGCCGGTTTTCCCCTCTCCCTGGTGGTCAGCGTGACGCGGGAGACTGCAGCAATACTTGCCAATGCCTCACCACGGAACCCCAGTGTCTTACAGGTGCAGAGATCGTCGATCTCTTTTATCTTGCTCGTTGCGTGGCGGGAAAAAGCCAACCGGGCCTCATCGCGGTTCATCCCGCAACCGTCATCAGTGACGGTTATGGCAGAAATCCGCCCTCCATGGGTAATGATCCTTATTCTGACAGCTGAAGCACCAGCATCCAGCGCATTCTCGCAAAGCTCTTTTACCACTGATGCCGGTCGTTCCACCACTTCGCCGGCAGCGATCCTGCTGATCGTGGCCTCATCGAGCTGCCGGATACTGCACCGGGACTCATCCACCGCGATCCGCCCCTTTACGCCCACCGGCTTTCCTGTGAAGCTCATAGAGCACTTCAAGGGCCTGGCGGGGTGTCATGCTGTCCGGATCGAGATCGTTGAGATCGGCGATGACAGGATCAGGGGTTGCCTGCGGCGCATCAACCAGCAACATCTGTGTATACCGCTTCACCCGTTCACCCGGATGCCCCCCGCCCTTGACCAGTTCATCGAGGATGGCGGCGGCACGCCCGGTCACGTCTGTCGGAACTCCTGCAAGAGTGGCGACGTGTATTCCGTAGCTCCGGTCGGTTGCCCCGGGAAGGAGAGTGTGGAGGAAGACCACATCTGATCCGGTGTCTCTGACGGCGAAATGACAATTTTTCACCCTCTTCAGATCAGATTCGGCGGTGATAATCTCATGGAAATGCGTGGCAAAAAGCGTACGGGGTCCGGTTTGTTTTTTCCCATGCAAAAATTCGAGAACCGATCGCGCGATACAGTAGCCGTCAAGCGTGCTCGTACCCCGCCCAATCTCGTCGAGGATGACCAGACTCCTGCTGGATACGTTGTTCAGGATATTGGCAAGTTCGAGCATCTCCAGCATGAAGGTGCTCTGTCCGCTGGCGAGGTCGTCGAAGGCGCCTACCCGGGTAAAAATTCTGTCCACGAGGCCGATCCGGGCATGGGCGGCAGGCACAAAAGAGCCTGCCTGGGCCATGACAACGATGTGGGCCACGGCCCTCATATACGTGGACTTCCCGGCCATATTCGCACCGGTGATAATCAGTATCTGATCGCCGCCAGCGGAGAGGAGGGTGTCATTGGGAACAAAGGATACCCCAGGCGACTGTTCCACGACCGGGTGCCGGCCCTCCCGGATCAGGATATCGAGAGACTTGTCCACTACCGGCCGGGTGTAGCGATGGTGCACCGCAACTTCTGCCAGCGATGAGATGATATCAAGTACCGCCATGCCTTGCGAGATGGCCTGGAACAGGGGCATGGCCTCTGCCAGGGTATCGAGGAGCTTGGCATAGAGTTCCTGTTCAAGGGCAAGGAGGCCCTCCTCTGTGGTAACGATTACCGCTTCCTGCTCCCGGAGTGCAGGAAGGGTGAACCGTTCTCCGGTCGATGTTGTTTGCTTCCGTTCGTACTCTTTCGGGACCAGGTGGAGATTCGGCCTGGTCACCTCGATGTAGTACCCAAACACGGAATTGTACGCAACCTTGAGCGACCGGATCCCGGTCCGCTCCCGTTCCTGCTGCTGCAGGGCGACAATCCACTCCTTTCCCCGTGCGGATCGTGATCTGAGCATGTCAAGGTGAGAATCGTAGCCGTCCCGAAAGACTCCCCCGCTATGGGGAGAGACCGGCGGATTGTCAGTGATCGCCCGCCCGATAAGGTCAGTCATGGCCCCGGGATCGCCGAGATTTCCAAGTGCTCCGGAAACGAGCCGGGGCAATTCGCTTTCGGAAAGGGCGTCCTTGAGTGCAGGGACCGTGGAAAGGGATCGGGCAAGGGAGATAAGGTCCCGCGGCGACGCGGTCCGGCAGGAGATCCTCCCTGCAATCCGATCGATGTCTGCAGTTTTTGCGATTATCGCCCGGATTTTTGCACGGACCGGTGTATTTTTCGTAAAAAATTCAACACCATCAAGCCGGTCATTGATCCTCTCTACCGATAGGAGCGGGGTCGTAAGCCACTGCCGGAGGAGCCTGCTCCCCATCGGGGTTCCAGTCAAATCAAGGATGGAGAGGAGGGTCGGGTCTCCGGCCCTCCCCCTGATACTCCTGATAATCTCGAGGTTCCGCTGAGTGATACCATCGATCACACAGCCCTCGGATAACCGGTGGAAGGACAGGGACCTGATATGCGAGAGTTCTTTCCGTTGCATCTCTTTCGCGTACCGGAGTGCGATGGCGCCAGCCCTCACCGCTGCCGGGCACCCCAGGACCCCGGACCGCCCCAGCTCCTCTCCACCGAACTGCTCTTTTAAAAAAGATGATGCCTCGTCCGTGCCCGGAGATGCTCCGGTTATTGTGACCACGACCCCGCAGGTACGCACGATATCTCCAAGTTCATCGGCGAGGGCGGCGGGAAGGAGGCATTCTGCAGGCTGGTATCGTCGTATCTCAGAGACCAGATCCCCGTTCCCCCGGTCCCTGCTGCAGGCGGTAACCAGGAACTGGCCGGTGGAGAGATCGAGGAATGAAAGGCCCAGTTCGGTTTTTCGGTCACCGGGAACAACAGCCATCAGGAAACGGGCCTGTGGGGAGGAGAGCAAGTCTTCATCAATGGTCGTGCCGGGGGTTACGACCCGCACTACCTCGCGCTTCACAATCCCTTTCACATGCCTGGCATCCTCGATCTGGTCGCAGACCGCCACGCGGTAGCCCTTAGCGATCAGCCGGGAGATATAGCCTTCTGCCGCATGGCAGGGGACGCCTGCGAGGGGGATCCTAGCGCCCGAACTGTCCCGTGACCGGGAGGTGAGCGCAATATCTAGCTCCCGGGATACGGTCTCCGCATCCTCGCAGAAGGTCTCGTAGAAGTCACCGATATGGAAGAACAGGATTGCGTCCTGATGCTGCTCTTTGATCGACCAATACTGGGCCATGGCCGGCGTCGTCTTTTCCACCGGCCGTGGGTTGCGCTCAGCCATATCATGTATTGTGTCTTCACAAAACGACAAATGCATACCGATCTTCCCACCCCCGGCCGACAGGCAGGATGATGTCCAGGAGAACCAAGAGCCGCTGCAGAAGCATGGCCGTTTCAGTGCCCACATGTTTTCTGCCTCGCCCCGATATTTATCCAAGCGTGGCTGCGCCCGCAAAGAAACCCGGCTATCGGAGCCGCCAGGGACACTCTTCCTCGTTTTCCCCGGGTATACATTGATCCCCGAACCCTTGGTTGTGCCGGTCGCAACCACCCCCCACCCCCGTATCGATACGAGGCTCTCCTCCAAATACCAAATCTCTCATAGTGCCTGATCAGATTATATCCGGGATTCCGGGCCGTGGATGTGGAAAAAGATCAGATATTTTTCAACGCAATCAGGTCCTTGACCCCGGTCAGCTTCCATACCAGCGACCTCTCCTCGAGCGCGATGGCCTCGGGAGGGTCTTGTGGGGAGTGCCCGAGAGCAGCGAGGATATTTTTCGAGAGGTGGCGCTCCTTGATCAGGTTCACGAATTCATCGCGGATGATCTTCTTCTCGATAGAATCGGTTACCTCATCGAGGTAACCCTGGAGGCTGACAAAGGTAAAAAACGAGAGATCGCGCGAGTACTTCTCAATTTCCACGGCGACGTAAGGGCTTTTACGGAAGTATTCGATCTTCTTACCATACTTTGTCGAGAGGAAGTAGAGGAACCTTCCGTCATACACATAGAGAAAAGGTGCGATATAGGGATATTTTTCGCCCTGGAAGGCGATGCGGCAGACATAACCTTCTTCGATGAGCCGATCATAATCGCCTTTGTCCATCCGGGGTATTTTCACGATTTCCATTGCGGTACCCTTGTGCACATAGCCACCCGTGCACCTTAAATATTTGGAAATCCTGCCAAAAAAAAAACAACATGAACCCCTGGGTGAGACACATGCACGCAGAATGAAAATAGCGGGGGGGCCTGTCCTGAATATCGAGTAACTTCGCCAGGAGGAAGATGAGAAGGTAGTGTTTACAGAATTTTATGCTGAAAAACACAGCCGTCTCATTAGGAAATATTGCATTGATCGATAAAATTGATCCGCCCGGGCCATCTCCAGAAGATCATTTAAGCTATAAGGAAGCCGTTGTGTAGCTGGCTCGGAAGATCCTCAAATTCGTCTGGCACCTCCTCACAAATGGCGAGATGTACAAGGAGAAAGATACTCTTCCAAAATCCTCATGTTTACCGAATCCACGGGAGGTTGGATTAATTTCTGTTTCTGCTGGTCTCGAATTGTTGGTTTAAGCCGGTTGCCAGATTGTTGAAGGACCCGATCTTTCTCAATGAGGAAATCCCTGGGAACCTGACGTCCCGGGTTTTCATGACAAATCCCTGAAAATAACATCATCGCGCTATTTTAAAATGCGGAAAGCGCCACTTTGCGAACACCTTCAATCTGCTGGAAGTTTGCCCCCTGCGAGACGAACTGCATTACGCAACGTTCATCAACTACGCGCGAGCCGGCAATGATTCCAGCCCCATACTCAAAGAGCACAGGTGAGAGCGGGGTGCTCGGTCCAAGGACCATAACCAGTGCATCCGCGCGGCACAGGGCCAGCAGGTCATCGAGGGTGTGATTGATCAGGGCACTTCCGGTAAGGGCGACAACGTCGGCCTTTGGAATGAGGTCAGGGGCGGAATGTGCAGGGTAATCGTCTCCGAACGGTTTTTGCTCGATTACCCAGAGAGTACTGACTGATTTCCGGAGCTGCGGGATAAAGGGAAAATGGCCTACCAGGGCCACGCTTTTCCCACGCCCCCGTTCTGCCAGTATCTGCGATGCATTGATATCGACAGCATTTTTTTCATCTATGGGCAGGAGCGAGTTGATGGCTGCGATACCGATACCCGCTTCCAACAGGTTATCTGAGAGGGCATACGAAGCCAGTTCACGGGCACTTTTCTTATGAAGACGCCCGGCATTGCGCACCGGGGCGTCGTGGTGCATATGCGGGCTGGAGGGTGCGATGGTACTGGCGAGCCCACAGTAACGGCTGCACACCATGGTCCAGTGAGCACCCACGATGACATTTCGCACGGGCGCGTCTCCTGGGAGGGTGGCTAGGATATCGGTGAGAATGGTCATGTGATATACTGTTCCTGTCCGGGCTATTCAATCAACTCTTCCTTCGATGTGGACCTACTTCACACTGATCAGCCCATTTCTGATGATAACCAGCCTGATTCTGATATCTCGTTTCCCGGACCGGACAGCACATATCCATGTATCCTGTTTACAAGAACGACTCCGGACGGGAAATCCTCATGGGGAACGATATGGGAGATCTTTATGATGGTTTGCCTGATTCAACCATTAATCTGACGAATTTAACAATAGCAACCTATTTAGCCGTTTTGATTGATATTTCCTCATGCAATTGGTTCCAGAATATTCCCAGGTAGAAGTATCCGAGCGCCTCGTTGCTGCAGGAATAAAACCGGAATTGCGGGAATTTTTCAATAAATGCATCGATTTCCATACCTACGCTGCCCCCGGTCTCCTGATCGGGGTCTTCATGGTGGACTATGCCCTTGAATTGCTGGGAAAGAAACCTACCGATAGGATTTATGTCACCTGTGAAACGCACAAGTGCCTTCCGGACCCGCCACAGGTTATCATGCATGCAACGATCGGGAATCACCGGCTCCGGGTTCTCCCCATTGGCAAGTTCGCCCTGACCCTGACCCCTTTTTCTGCGAAAGAGTACGCAGATGGGGTGCGGGTATATATCGACCGGAAAAAACTTGAAAAATACCCGGTTGTGGCGCTCTGGTTCGACAACAGTCCTGATTTCAACGCCGGGACCATGAAGCGGCAGCTGGTAGACGAGATCCTCACCTCCGGGAGGGACATCCTCTCGTTTGATCGTATCAGGATGAAAGTAACCCACAAAAAGAAATGGCGCTCGGCAACCTGCCCTTCCTGCGGTGAGCAGATAGCCGAAGACCTGATGGAAGGGGGTATTTGCGCGGGATGCGGGAGCCTTGCGTATTACGAGAAATGCCGATGACATCGCACTACCATGGTCGCACCTTCTGAAGGAAGAGGAAACGGTGAGCGGTCTGCCGGATCTGATGCCGGTCGGTGTGGTACGCTAACCGATCAGGACCGGGCAGAAAAGCCGCTGCAGGGTCTGCGTGGTGAAATCGTCATTGTTAGGGGATACCTGGAAGCCCTTGACGGGACCGGGTAACAATTTTTCGTCCTGGAAAGGAATGGGTCTTCACCATAAAAACCTGTCAGCCTCTCTACGGAAGGTGTGACAGAATCGCTGGAAAATACCCTGTTTTCTCCGGCGACACTTCCACGGTAGAGGAGCCCCGGGGCGATCAGAACCGAATCCTCTCCGGGCCGCTATAGATGACCATCCGGGGAGGCCTCACAAAGCCTGCCAGGGTGAGATTTACACGTCTGGCAAGATCGATTCCTGCCGCTGAGGGGGCATTGTTGGTTATCACGATGGGGATTCCGGAACGCCAGAATTTGCTTACCATGCCGGCGGGCATCCTCCCCGAACAGGTGATAAATGTCCGGTCGAGATCGATCCCGGCGAGGATGGCTTTCCCGATCACCTTATCAACAGAATTATGACGCCCAATATCCTCGGCGTGAGCCACCACGTTCCCGCCGGCATCGAAGAGGACCGTGCAATGCGTCCCTCCCGTCTGTTTCCAGAGGACAGCGTGATCGTTTAAACAGCTCATCGCAGAAAAGATAGTATCCCGGGACACCAGTGTGGTTGATGTGATCTTGTTTCGTAACTCAGATGCATCAACAGCCATACCGAGACCTCCCGATGTCCGCAATTCGCGGTTCTGCAAGGGGATCTCCCCATTTAAGCCGGTGACCGTAACTGCAAGCTCGGGCAAAGAGATCCTGATGGCTCCGATCTGATTCGCATGACGAATAATTCCTTCGCTGATCACGTATCCGCAGGCAAATTCTGCAAGATCAGCCGGGCTCACCATCTGTGTCGCAAGTTCATGGCCGTTCACGATGAGCCGGACAGGCTCTTCCTGGCAGACGGTTACGGTCCGCTGAACCAGGTTCCCGCTCTCGTAGGCAAGAACTTCGTATTCGAGGGTAAGGAAGGGAGGTGAATCACCGATAACTTCAATGCGAGGACGATTGGCCATGATCCATGAAGTTACGTTATTCTTTTTAATAAATGTTCAAGGTTTACCAATTCTCCAGAAGCTGACAACTTGAGTAACATAATTAATTACAAAATGAAATTAATAAATTGTGATTTACAAGACCAGAGGCAGACAGTGGAGAATCATGTTTATCCCTGGAGATGCGCATGAAACGCCGGTACTTCTCTCTAACCTCGTTCGATGATGCAATCCGCATCCTGAAAGAAACATTTCCTGCTCCGGGGGTGACGGAACGGGTATCCCTTGAGCAGGCAGTCGGAAGGGTGACTGCCGAACCGGTCTATGCACCATTCTCGGTACCGGAAGTGAACCTGTCCTCCATGGACGGAATCGCCGTGCGGAGTGCGGATACCGCCGGGGCGATGGACCGGCATCCTGTGACCCTCGAACACTTCCAGCGGGTTAACACCGGACAGGTCATTCCGCAGGGTTTTGACGCGGTCATCATGATCGAGGATGTCTGGGTCAGTGATGGAACATGCAAGGTACGGAAATCGGCCTTTCCAGGACAATTCATAAGGCCTGCCGGAGAGGATATCCGGAAAGGGGAACTGGTCCTTCCCCGCGGCCATATTGTACGGCCCTTTGACGTCGGGGCACTGGCAACCTATGGGATTCCGAGCCTGTTGGTGAGTTCGGTATCCATCGGCCTCATTCCCATCGGTGACGAACTGGTTCCTCCAGGGGTCAGGCCAAAGCCCGGGGCTGCCGTAGAGAGCAATACCCTCTTTGCACATCACTACTTTTCCGGGATGGGTGCATCCTGTCACCGTTATCCCATTACCCGGGACGAGCCAGAATCGATCACTGCCATCATGTCCCGGGCGATCAGGGATCATGACCTGGTACTCCTCTTCGGAGGATCTTCGGCTGGTACAAGGGATTATGCGGACCAGGTGATTTCATCGTGCGGGACTCTTCTCTTTCATGGCGTGGGAATGAAGCCGGGAACACCGGTGATGCTTGGGTCCGTCGAGAAAAAACCCGTATTCGGTGTACCGGGATTTCCTATTGCGGCAGCCTGCGTGATAAAGGAATTCGTCGCACGGCTCCTGGAGTGGTGGGGGCTTGCACCCTACCCGATTTTCACTATACGGGCAGAACTCGCCCAGCGAATCGCCTCCGACCTCGGCTACGAAGAGTTCGTACATGTTTCAGCAGCCCGGGTCGGAAACCGTGTCTCTGTCATGCCTCATTCACGGGGAAACGGTATCCATATGTCCCTGGTAAGATCAGATGGCTTCATCCAGATTCCCGCTTCGTACGAAGGTTATGAAGCCGGAGAAGAAGTCCCCGTGCAGCTGACAATACCACCGGCACATCTCGACAGGAACCTCCTGGTATGCGGAACCAGGGATGAGTGTATCCACACCCTCGGGGATCTCCTTACCACACGGGGTTTCTCCCTCCATTGCTGTAATACCTTGGATTCAAGGGCACTGCTTACCCTGCGGGAAAAGAGATGCCATGCTGCATCAGTTGCCCTGCCGCGGATCGGGTCATGGGTTGCATCCAATCTCTTCGATCCTGTAGATAATACAACCTTTGTGAGAGTGACCGTTGCCGAGGCTGAGCTGGGGCTTGCTTCCCGGAGTGGGATTGTTCTCGATGATCTCATCGGGGTTCGTTTCATAAACAGGCCACGGGGCACCACTGCCCGGACGCTTACTGATGAGATCCTCCTATCCTCGGGCATTACGCCACAGGTGGTGCCCGGGTATGAAAACCAGGTCAGGAGCGAAGAAGGTGTCATCACCGCCATACAAAATGGCAGCGCCGATACGGGTGTATGTCGGAAGAAAACAGCGGAGATATCGGCCCTTTCCTGGACTCCCCTGGGGTATGAATCATACAATCTGGTGATTCCCCTGTCCTACCTCGAGGACCCTGCAACAATCGGGATAATCTCGATCCTGAAATCAGGACTGTTCCGGGACATGATCGGTCGCACCGGTGGATACTCGACTGCGGGAAGCGGCCAGGTATCCCCCGTTTTCCCAACTACGGTGTGAAAGGATAACCAGTGTTACCACAACGCATTCTGAGCCTGTCCAACCTGTAAATTCGCATAATAGACCTATCCTATCTCTCCACCATCAAGGGTCAGGAAGGTTTGCCGATATCCACTACCGCCTTCAGGCTCAACCTATAATGACCTGCGGAGTACTGTTGTCGTGCAAGATGATGGCACAGTAACCAGGATCAATCACCGGGTCACCGGTCGTGCCGACCCGCTCACCCACCACCTATATAAGAAAAGCCTGCATACCTCACGTAAAAGGAGTGACGAATGACCGAAGGGAACCTTTTTGATATGGTAAAAAAGCACCTCAGCTCCTCCTCAGCCTGCCTTGCCATGGATGCTAATGCGGAGGCGATGCTGAAGATACCGCGAAGGGAAGTCCACGCCTCGATCCCGGTGAGAATGGATGATGGCAGCACGCGGGTGTTCCAGGGATTCCGTGTCCAGTACAACGATGCGCTCGGCCCAACAAAAGGAGGTATCCGGTTCCACCCCGACGAGACCATCGACACCATACGTGGGCTTGCAGCCCTGATGACCTGGAAGTGCGCCCTCCACAACCTCCCCCTTGGCGGTGCCAAGGGAGGAGTCATCTGCAACCCAAAAGAGCTCTCGGTCCACGAGCTTGAGCGGCTCAGCCGCGGATACGTGCAGGAGATGTTTCCATTCCTGGGCCCCGATCGGGATATCCCTGCTCCCGACGTCTACACAAATCCCACGGTCATGGCCTGGATGACGGACGAGTACTCGAAGATTGCAGGGAAGCCGGCATTTGGATCCTTCACTGGAAAGCCTGTTGCCCTGGGCGGGTCCGAGGGCAGGTCCGATGCCACCGCCAGGGGCGGGTGGTTCGTGGTCCGCGAGGCCGCAAAGGATCTGGGGATAGACATCGCCGGAGCTGGCGTAGCCGTGCAGGGGTTCGGGAACGTGGGCTCGTTTGGCGCACTCCTCGGCCAGGAGGTCTTCGGCGCAAAGATAGTGGCGGTGAGCGACAGCTGCGGGGGAGTATATAATCCCAAGGGGCTCTCGATCAGGGATCTGATGGTCCACAAGGCTGCGACCGGGGCAGTGCAGCACTTTCCCGGAGCCAAGAACATCACAAACGAAGAGTTGCTCGAACTTCCGGTGGATATTCTCATCCTTGCGGCACTCGAGAATGTTATCAACCGCAGGAACGCTCCCAATATCCGTGCACGCATGGTAGCAGAGTTTGCAAACGATCCGGTAAACAATGAAGCTGACGAGATTCTCTTCGAGAGATCCATAACCGTGCTACCAGACTTCCTCACAAACGGGGGCGGAGTTATCGTATCGTACTTCGAGATGGTCCAGAACTTCTCCCTGGACCGGTGGGAAGAGGAAACGGTCCACAGGAAGCTTGAGAAAAAGATGGTCGATGCCTACCGCGCGGTCTATGATCTTGCGGAAAAGAACAATACACCTTTGAGGGAGGCGGCATACTCAATCGCCATTGCGAGGGTTGTCGGGGCCATGAAGATGAGGGGCTGGATATGACAACCGGAGAAGCCGGCTCATCACCGGGATAATCCCCGGCAGGGGTTATCCCTGGTTAGCAACCCATTCGGGACCTGTCAGAAAAATATGGGGGCGGTATTGACCCCGCGCTCCCGGGCCAGAAAGGCAGCTCCTGGAACGACCTGATGGCCTGGCCGAAGAAGCATCGGAAATCTAAGGTATTGCCTACTTCATGGGCGCATTTGGGAGGCGAAGCGCTGACCGTCCTGCCCGACTGATATCCGATACGGATCATTCCCCCCGCACTTTTTTGAACCATCCGGGGAAAATGCATCGACAAGGTTCCGTGTTATCCGCGCCCCGAGCGACGGTGAGATGGACTCGAGCCAGAGATAAAACCCGACCCTGGCCGGCGTGAACCGCTCGAACTTGAAGTTACCGTCGCCGTTCTGGACCATCTTGAGATATTCCTGCTTGCGCCTCGGGCGCAGGTACACGATTGCATCGTAACCTGGGAGATCGGTGGCAAGGATCGCCTTGGAGTACAGGTTCATAATCTCATAATACTTTATCTCCCGCCCCTGGAAAAGGAACCGGTGATCCCGGCACATCGAGCGGATTGCGGATGGATAGAGCCCGCCGTAGAGGATCTTCTTGACGAGCTGGCCGGTCCCGTTGGTGATATCCGGAAGTCCTCCATCGGGAGATGAGACCCGGTCAAACACCCGTGCCCGTTCTTCTTCGTGGTAAGTCTCGTAGCAGAATTCCTTGCGGAGCTGGATTTCGGGGGCAAGCACCAGTCTCTTGTGGGGCGGTTGGCGCTGGAACCTCACTTTCTGCCGATCCCGATGGAGGCAGGACTTGAGTTCCTCGCAGGATGAAGTCTGGATATATACCGTCTTTGGGGTCTTGAGGAGTCTTCTTCCCACCACGTAATTGGTCACGTCAAATGAGGAGACCAGAAGGAACGAGACATCCTCCTGGTCGAACAGGTATCCGAGCAGTCTACGCTTGTAGGCGATCTCCTTCTCGAATTCCTTCATATCCGATGCTGAGGTGACCACTTCGGCAAAGGCCACCTGGTCATGGCAATCGATGAACAGAAGGTCGAACTCGGCGAGATCCTGGCCATTTCCCCGGACCGTGATGTCTCCGCACCGGGAGTAGAAGAGCCCGTTTTGGCCAAGCCGGATCTTCTGGCGCGCCTGCCGGGGAACATCCATCCCCTTCAGTGCAAGCTGCCTTATCCCATCTGTTTCCGATGCCATCGAGCGGAACATCTCGTAGATGAGGGCCTCGTACCAGCGTCCTTCTGCGGTTCTCATCTTTTCGATCTCGGGAGAAAAGAGCCGGGACCGTTCGAGACCGGTCAGGTGCCTCGTGGCAGAGAGCGCCATGCGCTCATCAGGATGGAATGAAGAGAGATTCTTTTTCAGCCACGAGGTAATATCTTCCATGAATTATACCAGTGTTATTAAATTTTTTGGTTAAATAAGTACCTCTCCAGGGAAGTTCGAAGAAGGGAAAGGGGTCTTCTACATCCGATCCGCGCTCCCGGTGAAAAAAAGAATCATATAAAAATATATTTATATAGTTTTCTCGCATTGTAATAATGCTGTACAGTGCGCCAGGGTGGGCTTGTAGCTCAGTTAGGTAGAGCGCCTGGCTTTTAACCAGGTGGCCGGGGGTTCAAATCCCTCCAGGCCCGCTGCCGCGGTGCCAGTGACTTTTCGCGGTGAGGAATCTGAAAACGGTGAGGTATCAAAAAAGTATGAATTCTCTTATGAAGGGGGGATGTGTATGAGCACCAGATTGGATGTACTGGCCCACACCATGGTGCCCGATCACCAGATCATGAATGAGGAAGAGGTAGCCGGGTTACTCTCTCTCTACAATATCACAAACGAGCAATTGCCAAAAATGTATCATGATGATCCCGCGGTCAGGGCCATTGGGGCAAAACCGGGAGACGTCGTGCGCATCATCCGTAAAAGCCAGACGGCCGGAAGAGCAGAATCCTTCCGCCTGGTTGTCAGGCGGCCGAAAAAGTAAGGCGGAGGCTGATCATTCTGATAGACAGGAGCGTATTATCCAGGGCATATTTTTCCCGTGAGCATGTTGCGCGCCACCAACTTGACTCATACAACAATTTTATCAAAACCAATCTCCAGAAAGTGGTCAACGAGCAGCGGATCATCGAGACCGACATCGAGATCCGGGGAAAGAGCACCGAACCGGTCTGGGTCGAGCTTGGAAAGATCGAGGTCAAGAAACCCCTGGTGCGGGAGGCTGACGGGTCCCAGGGGGATCTTTTCCCGAGCGAGGCACGTCTTCGCAACCTTACCTACGCGGCGCCCATCATGCTTGAGCTGACTCTAGTCCACGGTGAAGACCGGCAGGAACCGGTGGTCACCACTATCGGGCAGCTTCCCATCATGGTCGGCTCGGTATCCTGCAACCTCTCCGGGATGAACGACCAGGAACGCATCGCCCATGGCGAAGACCCGTTTGATCCCGGCGGCTATTTTATCGTGAACGGAACGGAGCGAGTCTTGATGACCCTCGAGGATCTTGCCTCGAACAAGATCATGACCGAGTATACCGAGCGCTACAACGAGCGCATCTATGTGGCTAAGGTCTTCTCCCAGTTCCGTGGATACCGTGCGCTCGTGGTTGTCGAGCGGAACCGTAAGAACCTGCTCGAGGTATCATTTCCGTCGGTTGCCGGACACCTCCGTTTCGTCGATCTGATGCGGGCTCTCGGGATGGTAAGCGACCGGGAGATCGTCAACGGTGTATCAACTGATGAGGATATCCTCACCTTCATGATGCAGAACCTTGAAGAGAGCGAGTGCAACGATGTCGAGAGCGGCATCATGTATGTCGGCAAGAAGCTTGCCCCAAACCAGACCCGTGACTACCAGCGGAAGCGGGCGGAGTTCGTGCTGGACAACTACCTGCTGCCGCACCTAAACTACCTTATGCCGGTCACCCTCAAGGAAGGGGACGAAGGTTACCAGGACGCGGTCGATGAGGTTCGCCTGGCCAAGGCCCACTTCCTTGGCAGGATGGCCGAAGCCTGTTTCGACCTGGTTCTGAACAAGCGCCGTATCGATGACAAGGACCACTATTCGAACAAGCGGCTGAAACTTGCCGGAGACCTCATGGAAGATCTCTTCCGGATCTCCCTGAACCGGCTGACCCGCGATATCAAGTACCAGCTGGAGCGGGCGAGCATGCGCCACCGTGACCTTTCCATTGGAACCGCGGTTCGTGCCGACGTGCTGACCGAGCGACTCCTGCATCCGCTGGCAACCGGGAACTGGGTCGGAGGCAGGACTGGTGTCTCCCAGCTGCTCGACCGCATCGATCACATGAGCGTTCTCTCCCACCTCAGGAGAGTGATCTCCCCGCTCTCCCGGTCGCAGCCGCACTTCGAGGCTCGCGATCTGCACCCCACCCAGTGGGGCCGTATCTGCCCGAGCGAGACCCCTGAAGGGCCGAATTGCGGGCTGGTCAAGAACTTTGCTCAGATGGTCGAGATCAGCAGGGGTGTCCCCGACGACGACGAAGTGGTACGGATGCTCTATAACCTAGGGGTCGAACACATCAGGGGTGAGGCCCGATGAAGAAGGCACGGGTCTTTGTCGATGGAGCCCTGATAGGGCTTGTTGACAATCCACAGGAATTTGTCGGTCAACTCCGGAACATGCGCCGCCAGGGGGCGCTCTCCATTGAGGTGAACGTCTCCTATAAGGAATTCAATAACGACGTGATCATCCATACTGATCGCGGCAGGGCCCGGAGACCGCTCATCGTCCTGCAGAACGGCAAGCCGTTGATAACTCCCGAGGAGATTGAAAAACTGGAGAAAAAGGAGATCGATTTCGACTATTTCATCCGCAAGGGCATGATTGAATTCGTTGATGCCGAAGAGGAGGAGGATCTGTACATCGCTATCAATACCGGAGACATCACCCCAAGCCATACCCACCTGGAAATCGATTCCTCCCTGATACTCGGCATCGGTGCCGCTCACGTTCCGTTCCCTGAGCATAATGCAAGCCCCCGTGTTACCATGGGAGCCGGGATGGTCAAGCAGGCACTTGGGTTTGGGACCGCGAACATGAAACTCCGTCCTGATACCCGTGCGCACCTGCTCCACTACATTCAGCGCCCCATCGTCCATACTCAGACTTCGGACCTAATCGGGTCGGATGACCGACCCGCCGGCCAGAACTTCGTGGTGGCAATCCTCTCCTTTGAAGGCTACAATATCGAAGACGCTCTGATTTTTAACGGGGCATCGATCGACCGTGGTCTCGGCCGTTCCCACTTTTTCAGGACCTACGAGGGCGAGGAACGCCGGTATCCCGGCGGCCAGGTCGACCGGATCGAGATACCGGACGAAGAAGTGACCGGAGCCCACGGCGCCGAGAGCTACAAGAACCTCGATGATGATGGAATTATCAACCCGGAGACGGTAGTCAATGAAAAGGATGTCCTGATCGGCAAGACGTCGCCCCCGCGGTTCCTCGAAGAGCCTACCAGCGACCTCATCACGGTGGAGAAGCGACGCGACACTTCAGTGACCATGCGGAGCAACGAGCGGGGTATCGTAGACACGGTCATCATCACCGAAGGTGAGAACAGCTCCCGCCTGGTCAAGGTCCGGACCCGCGACCTCAGGGTACCGGAGGTGGGAGACAAGTTCGCGTCCCGCCATGGGCAGAAGGGAGTCATCGGTCTCATTGCAGCCCAGGAAGACATGCCGTTCACGGAATCGGGAGTGACACCCGACCTGGTGATCAACCCCCATGCCATACCAAGCCGGATGACCATCGGCCACATGCTCGAGATGATCGGCGGCAAGGTCGGGTCGCTGGAAGGCCACCGGATCAATGCCACCGCGTTCTCGGGTGCCCAGGAAGCGAACTTCAGGAACTCGCTCAAGGAGCTTGGATTCTCCCACACCGGCCGCGAAGTGATGTATGACGGGATAACAGGGAAACGGTTCGCCGCTGACATCTACATCGGAGTCATCTATTACCAGAAGCTCTACCACATGGTCTCGAGCAAGATGCATGCCCGTTCGCGTGGCCCGGTGCAGGTCCTGACCCGCCAGCCAACCGAGGGCAGGGCACGGGAAGGAGGGCTCAGGTTCGGCGAGATGGAACGTGACGTAATGATCGGCCATGGTGCGGCCATGGCCCTCAAGGAACGACTTCTCGATGAATCGGACAAAGTCCAGGAATACGTCTGTGCGCGGTGTGGTATGGTTGCCATGCTTGACCGGAAAGCAAACAGTACCCGTTGCCTGTCCTGCGGAAGCGAAACCGATATCTACCCTGTCGAGATGTCTTATGCCTTCAAGCTCCTCCTCGACGAGATGAAGAGTATGGGGATCGCGCCGAGGATGAAACTCGAGGACGTGGTTTAGGAGGGAGACAAGCACTATGCCAAGCCCAAAACGAATCGGAAAGATCGAGTTCGGGTTACTTTCCCCCAAGGAAATCCGCACCATGAGTGTTCGGAAGATCATCTGGGCTGACACCTACGATGACGATGGGTTTCCCTATCCCCAGGGCCTGATGGATCTGAACCTCGGGGTCATCGACCCGGGGTTGCGGTGCAAGACCTGTGACCAGAAGGCCAGCGAATGCCCCGGACACTTCGGCCATATCGAGCTTGCAAAACCGGTCATCCATGTGGGATACACCAGGCTGATCAGGAAACTCCTCCGCGCCACCTGCAGGAACTGCAGCAGGCTCCTCCTCTCTCCTGAAGAGATTGAGAAGGTAGTGGGGACCGAGGAAGAACAGACCGGAGACATCCTTTCCGAAAAGGACATCAAGAAGGAACGACTCTGTCCTCACTGCGGCGAGCAACAGCTCAAGATTAACTTCGAGAAACCGACTACCTTCTCCGAGATCATGATGGAAGAGGGCCGGAAGGTGGAACACAAGCTCACTCCCGCTGACATCCGGGCCCGGCTCGAGAAGATACCGGATGAAGACCTCCGGCACCTGGGAATCAATCCCGATGTTGCCCGCCCCGAATGGACGGTATTGACCGTGCTGCCGGTCCCCCCTGTGACCATGCGGCCCTCGATTATTCTCGAGAATGGGCAACGGTCCGAGGATGACCTTACCCACAAGCTGGTAGACATCATCCGCATCAACCAGCGGTTCAAGGAGAATCAGGATGCCGGAGCCCCCCAGCTCATCATTGAGGATCTATGGGAACTGCTCCAGTATCACGTGACCACCTACCTCGACAACGAAGTTGCAGGGTGTCCCCCCGCCCGCCACCGGAGTGGCAGACCGCTCAAGACGCTGTCCCAGCGACTCAAGGGCAAGGACGGGCGGTTCAGGGGCTCGCTCTCGGGAAAGCGTGTCAACTTCTCGGCCCGCACGGTAATCTCACCGGACCCGAATCTGAGTGTGATTGAAGTGGGCATCCCGCTGGCCGTTGCAAACGAGATGTCCATACCAGTCCAGGTCACTCCTTACAACATCGATGAACTCCGCCAGATGGTACTGAACGGGCCGTCACGAGCGACCCTCAGCCAGCCCTGCGGCGCGAACTACGTGATCCGGCCGGACAAGCGGAGACTCCGCCTTGCCGAGGGAAATCTTGAGACCATCGCCGAGCAATTGGAACCCGGCTGGACGGTCGAACGGCAGATCAGGGACGAGGATATCGTGCTCTTCAACCGGCAACCGTCATTGCACCGGATGAGTATCATGGCCCACCGGGTCAGGGTGATGGATGGCCGGACGTTTCGCTTGAATCCCGCGGTCTGCCCGCCCTACAACGCGGATTTTGACGGAGACGAGATGAACCTGCACATCCCCCAGACCGAGGAGGCCCGTGCCGAGGCAGCCATACTTGTTGCCGTCGAAGAAAACATCCTCTCCCCCCGTTTTGGTGGACCAATCATCGGGGGCATCCACGACCATGTCTCCGGTATCTTCCTGCTCACCAACCAGACCCGCTGGTTCTCCAAAAACGAGGTAATGTACCTCCTGAAGGATATCAATATCACATCGCTCCCAGAACCGGGGCTTGTCAGGGATGGCAAGCAGAAATGGAGCAACAAGCAGGTCTTCTCCATGGTGCTCCCCAAGGAGCTGAACATGGTCTTCAAGGCCAGCTCCTGCCAGAATTGCGATGTCTGCAAGCGGGAACTCTGCGAGCGGGACGCCTATGTGCGGATCATCGACGGAAACCTGGAATCAGGGAACATAGACAAGAAGGCAATTGGGGCCTTCGATGGCCAGATCGTGCACCGCATCATCCGCCAGTACGGCATGAAGCGTGCCGCCGAGTTTATCGACAACATCGCCCACTTGGCCATCCGGTCGATAATGTTTAATGGGTTCTCGTTTGGTATCGATGATGAAGACCTTTCCCGCACCGAGCATGGACAGATCGAGGAAGTACTGAATGCTGCAGTCCTCGATGTGCAGCGCCGTATCAAGATATATGAGGACGGGCAGCTTGAACCAATGCCCGGCCGCACACCTGAAGAGACCCTTGAGATGCAGATCATGCAGGTGCTCGGAAAGGCCCGTGACCGCACTGGCGAGATCGCCGGTCGGCATCTAGGACTCAACAACAGCGCAGTGGTGATGGCGATCTCGGGGGCCAGGGGATCGATGCTGAACCTCACGCAGATGACCGGGTGTGTTGGTCAGCAATCTGTGCGCGGGGAGCGGATCATGCGGGGCTACGATGAACGGACTCTCCCCCACTTCCAGAAAGGAGACCGCGGTTCGGATGCCCATGGGTTCATCCAGCACAGCTACAAGGAAGGTCTCAACCCAACCGAGTTCTTCTTCCATGCTATCGGTGGCCGGGAAGGTCTCGTTGATACGGCAGTCAGAACCTCGCAGAGCGGGTACCTGCAGCGGCGGATGATTAACGCCCTCCAGGATCTCAAGGTAGCCTACGATGGGACGGTAAGGACCACCGGAGGCCGGATCATCCAGTTCAGGTATGGCGAGGACGGGACCGATCCCATGAAGAGCAGCTTCGGCGATCCCGTGGACGTGAAAGGCATTGTCGAGAGTATCCTCAAGGAGGAGGTCTGACGATGAGGGAAGAGTATACACGGCAGATCGATGCTGCCGACCTCCCGGTAAAGACCCGGGACCAGATGAAGATATACCTCGCTGAAAAGGAAGTCTCTCCCGACCAGTTTGAGAGGATCATGAACCAGGTGATCAGCGAGTACCAGAAAACCAGGATCGAGGCCTGCGAAGCGGTCGGTATCATCGCCGCCCAATCGATCGGGGAACCTGGTACCCAGATGACCATGCGGACCTTCCACTACGCAGGCGTGGCGGAGATTAACGTCACCCTCGGTCTTCCGCGTCTCATCGAGATCATGGATGCCAGGAAAGAGCCGAGCACGCCGACGATGACTATCTACCTTGAACCCGATTTTTCAGGCGACAGGGACCGGGCACGGGAAGTCAGCTGGCAGATCGAGGCAGCCCCACTCCACGAGTTCGGGGATATCACGACCGACATGGAGAATATGCAGATCGTGGTTCACCTGAACACCGCGGTCTGCGAGAAGCGGAAGATCTTACCGGCAGCTATTATCGAAGCTGCGCCCAGGAAGATCCGTGAACGGCGGCACTACCGCGACTTCGAGTTTGAGAGCGATGAAAAATCGGCAACCATCAACTTCGTGCCCAAGGATCAGGAAAGCTACCAGAACCTCTTTCAACTGGCAGAACATGTGAGAAACGTGATCGTCCAGGGCATAGATGACATCGAACGGGTGGTGGTCAGGAAGGAAAGCGGAGAGTATATCCTTTATACTGAAGGCTCCAACCTAAAAGACGTGTTTGATGTCGAGGGCGTCGACACGACCCGTACCCGCACCAACAACATCAGCGAGATATCCCAGGTTCTTGGGATTGAAGCAGCACGCAACTCCATCATCTACGAGGCTCTCTCCACTCTCTCCGAACAGGGTATCCTTGTCGATGTGAGGCATATCATGCTGGTCGCTGACATGATGTGCATGGATGGCGAGGTCAAGCAGATCGGGCGCCACGGGATTGCCGGTGAGAAGGAGAGTGTCCTCTCACGGGCTGCCTTCGAAGTGACCGTGAATCACCTTCTCGATGCAGCAGTGGCAAACGAGGTCGATGAACTCTCCGGAGTTACTGAGAACGTTATCGTGGGCCAGCCCATCCAGCTGGGAACCGGGGACGTCAAACTTATCGCAAAACCTTTGAAATCAGGAGAATCGTAATGGATTTTAACGTATCTTTGAGAAGGGCTATAAAGACCGGTAAGGTCATTCTTGGCCAGAACCAAACCGAACAATGCATCAATGAGGGCAAGGCACAGATGATTGTCGTGGCCAATAATTGCCCGGAAAAATTCCGAGAATCGCTCTTTGCACAGAACGACCTCTTTGTTTATACCTTTGAGGGTTCCGGAGTCCAGCTCGGGAAGGCTTGCGGAAAACCGTTCATGGTGAGCGCACTTGCAGTCGTGAGCCCCGGAGAATCCGACATTCTGTCCTTAAAGAGGGTGTGAACGCCATGTCAGAGTTCGTTCTGACTGAGGACTGCATGAACCTCATCTCGCAGTTCGAGCGGCTTACCGGGGCGGGGAGCAGGGATTGTATCATCGATGATCGGAACAACAGGCTCATCTTCGTGGTGAATCCCGGTGAGATGGGCCTTGCCATAGGGAAGAAGGGAGCTTCCATCAAGAAGGCCATGGAAGTCATGAGCAAAAAGATTGAAGTGGTCGAATATTCCACCAGTCCCGAGCAGTTCCTGAAGAACTGTTTCCTCCCTGCCCAGGTGACAGCCATCGAGTTCGATGAGAGCGATGACGGCCGGGTTGCTCATATCGAAGTCAGGCCTGAGGACCGGGGGATCGCGATAGGAAAGGAAGGCAAGAATATCTTTAAGGCCAAGAAACTGGCGCTCCGCCAGCACAACATCGCAGACGTGACGCTCGCCACCGATGAGGCGGCGTGAACTTTTTTTTGTAACTGTCCAGGCTCAACCGCAAGATCCTAGTACAATGACGTCATAATCACAATTAGTGACGGAAACCCGGCAGAATCCTAACTTCGTTACTTTTTTCGTCGTTCTATAAAATTAGGCGACTTAATCCAATTCGCCAGAAGCAATTTTACCGCTAGCCTATCATATGGGCTATGAGCCGATTCCTGTATTCCGGGCCGATCATCCTTTTTTATTCTTCATCCAGGACAGTGATACCGGGAATATCCTCTTCATGGGACGGGTGGTGAACCCAAACGGCTGAATCCCTCCCGGGCGGTGATGAGACCCATTCAGGCATGAGCCGCCAATCTCATTGCCTGTTCACTTCTCTTCAGCCTCCGGCAAACAGATCAAAACTCGCCAGAAAACTATTTTGCCTTATTGTCAACAAAATCGGGACCGCAGTGGCTATGTCCCCCCGGAATTCTCTGTAGCGCTGATCCATCAATGGGCACCTAGCTCCCTGTTCAAGTAAAAAAGTCTCATGCGTATCTATTCGGCACTCAAGATTAATAGAAAAATATTTAAGCCTTAAGATAAAGTCAATTCTGACCATCAATCAAGGTGGCTCCATGAAATGGGAATTAGCGGTATCACGAACCCCTCATGCGACAAAACCTTAACCATTTTTTCCCATTTCATGTAATCTGATTTCATTTCCGGGAACAGTATTCATAGAGAAATTCAATATTCTGCCCGTTGCCATGCCTGCCCTGATGCAAACGGCCTCATGGGGGTCCTATCTGAACGATCCACCTCTTTTTTTTTATTCAATTCAAGCCCTTGATGGGCGCCTGGGGAGCATGGAACTTGATGAACATCTCCCCGGTTTACGGCATATGAGAGTAATACTGGAAGCGGGGTTTCCTTGTTTGCGACCGAACCGGACAGGGAATTCCCTTCAGGCAAGGATTTGTATCAAAGCCCGGGGAGAGTGTTGGAGTATCTCCTTGCTGCCGCTAGCTAATGAACATCATGAGGATGGACGCTGTTTGGGGTAACTTGCCCACCCAGCAGAACGTGGCACCGTTCTGTTGTTGTCGCGCCCGCGTGTTTACCATACCCTTTAACCGGCAATCCCAGGGCTGCGCGATGGTGCACATCGTTTCTTCACACATACTTCCTGTATCATATTCGTACCGTTACCGCGAAAAAAAGCGGGATTGGACATCCAGGGACTTAATCCCTTTCAAGGAGATCTAACCCAATTCCCCCAACACACAACAGGGAACCACCGAAAGAATAAATGACAATCGAAAAAACAGCGAGGAGATTTTCATTACGGTTTTATCGCTGCCTTCACCTTGGCAAGGATGTCCGCTGGAATGGGATCCATATTATGGACGGTTTTTGCATGTTCGGCAATCTTTTTCATCAGTTCGGCTTCGGTTGGAGCAGAGGTCTCGAACGAACAGTTCTTGGCAATACATTTAAACGATGGCATTGAAGCACCAGCTGGAAATGATCCTGAAACTACTTATAGCTTCTTTTCTACCCCGGTCCCGCAATCCAGGCGACCCGGCCTGAGAAATGAATGAAAAAGGGAAGGTATCTCACGCCGATCGTGCTGCGAGATACACATCCTCTTCCTTGAGTGTTTTTCGTCCTGCGTGCATGGCGAGCTTTGTTGCCTCCCTCGTGAGATGGGCAATATAGTTTTCTGCCTCTTTCAGCAAAGCTTCGGCTCCATCATGGCCAACCCGCTCCGCTCCACTCTTCTTTGCAATTCGTACAACTGCAGCAATAGGTAAGTCTGCCACCTTGATTACCTCATTATATATCGAAGAGTTTTAATATATTTATATATTTTCATTCTAGGTCTTCCGTACACCATGAAATGAGAAAAACCAGGCTGGCATGTTGCTATGCTCTCACAATTTTAACCATAGAATTCACTCTATGGGAAATAACTTTAGGAATGTTGTTGTGAAGAAATGAATCCTCCAGCAACCTCTTTACAGGTAACAAACCCGGTTTTCCCTCTCTCAAAGTAACCGGCTGGATGCAGATGACCTTCACGGCACCGTTCATGTCTGCGGCCCGGTAGGTCCGGGGCCTAATCTCTTTTCCGGCCGGCAGTTGCAGCAATGTCCGCTTTCCGGCTCCCGGGATTGGGAAACGCTTTGGAAAACCACGCCCGTCCGTTCGGAATATCGGCGATGGGGCTCTCATATCTCTCTCTGGTGTATCTTTGACTGGAGCACCAGTTCGAGCTCCTCTGCCCGCAAGGATCCGAGGAGGAATGACTTACCGTTTTTCAGCGTCACGCGTACCCCCCAATCCCCTGAAACATTGTAGGCCATGCCCTTTGTGCCGCACCGAATTCCCCATCCACCATATTCCCAGAGGGGCCGGTAGACCACCGCTTTAACATGGGCGATTGAATCGAACGGGATTTCCCGCCAGGAACGGTGGAAGGGGAAGAAACGGAACTTGAGGGCCGTTCTGGTAACCTGGATTTCGAGACTCATCACCCAGAACCAGAGGGGAAAGGCAATTCCGAAAATCGCAAGAATGATCAGTACCAGGATATCAGGGGCCGGGTTCGCGCCGAACGGCTCATCGAGCAGGATCTGGACAATAAAGCTGTACCATGCCAAAACCGCCAGGAACTCCACGGTTAGGACTATCCAGATTTGGCGGAACTGCTGGACTTCATGATAGGCCAGGCTGTCATGGAGATCCAAGCTGGTCATCGTCCTGTATCCCTGCAACAGGGGAGGGGAAAGTGTTTCCGGCGGATTGCTGGTTGCTGGCCGGACCACCTGCAAAGTTCTGTGATTTCCAACATCTATTCACCTGTATACTTATGATTCCACCAAACCCGCCCCCGTTATTCTTGGAACAATCGGCGTCCCCCGGAAAGATACGATTCCATGCATAGGGAGAATCGACGTCTCTGTTCGTCTTCCTTTGATGAGGATATCGGACCAGACCACACCAGTTTTTCCCGGGCTGTTCGGTGAGGATCAGGACGTAAGCATAAACATGCGGATGTCCTATTCTGTTCTGACGAGTCGATGCCGTCAAGACCATAAGCAGGAGGAGCCATGATAGATCTTTTCCTATCCCTGAATCACACCGTTCAGGCCCTACTCGCCGGCTGCTTCACCTGGGCAGTGACTGCGCTCGGTGCATCGATGGTCTTCTTCACCCGCGGTTTCAACCAGCGGCTCCTGGACATGATGCTCGGGTTTGCGGGCGGGGTGATGATCGCCGCCAGTTTCTGGTCCCTGCTTATTCCCGCCCTTGAGCTTTCAGAGAGGCTCGGATTCATTCCCTGGCTCCCGGCAGCGGTAGGGTTTGCTGCTGGCTGGATCGCCCTGATGGCGCTCGACCGGATCATCCCTCACCTCCATATAGGGTTCCCGGTGGAGGAAGCTGAAGGTCTTCCCTCATCCCTTCACCGGACAACGCTGCTCGTGTTAGCCATCACCATCCATAACATCCCCGAAGGTCTGGCGATCGGGGTGGCCTTCGGGGCGGTTGCCGCAGGTATCCCAGCGACCACCATTGCCGGTGCGATTGCGCTCACAATCGGGATCGGCATCCAGAACTTCCCGGAAGGTCTGGCCATCTCCTTGCCACTGCGACGGGAGGGGATATCCCCTGTCAAAAGCTTCTGGTATGGGCAGCTCTCAGCGGTTGTGGAACCGGCAGCGGCGGTTCTCGGTGCGGCGGTCGTGCTCACCATGCAAACCCTGCTGCCATTTGCCATGGCCTTTGCCGCCGGAGCAATGATCTTTGTGGTGATCGAGGAGGTCATCCCCGAGTCGCTCCACCATGGGTTTGAGGCTTCGGCGACGGGTGGTTTCCTCGCGGGATTCCTGGTTATGATGATCCTTGATGCCGGGTTTGGATAGCAGTAAAAGGATCAGTCGCTCCTGGGAGGATGAACCCGAAAACAAAAGGACCAGCCGGGTATCCGGCAGCCCTTCTGTGAGAAACGTTCATAAGAGAGGTGGCTCCATACCCTCATCATATGAAGGACATTATTGCTACCAGGAAGATGGAAAACGGTGTCGCATGCTACTATGGGCAGAAGGGAGAGGAGGAGTTCGAGAGCTTCACCTACCGCGAACTAATTGATATGGAGATCAATGCTCTTGACCTCCTTAAATATCCGAAAAGCTATACCGTCGATCCTGACAAGCACAGACTCGCTGTAAAGAAATAATCCTTCTTTTTCTGTTCTGTCCGCTTTTTCCAGGAAAATGGTTCCGCGAACTTCAGCGGGTCCGGGAACCTTCAGCCAGTTTCTTGTTATCTTGGAGGATACGGAAAAGAAAAGAAATCCGTTCAAAGAGCCTCTGCCCGGTACTCCTTCATGGTTTCTGCCATCTCTTTCAACCGCCGGTCGACCAGATCGTTGACGGTCCCCTGTGGGAAACTGCCATCAGGCTGCCTCGTCCCGGCCTTCACCCCTGTAAGCACTTCGATGCCCTCGTCGATGGTCGTGACCGGATAGATGGTAAACTTTCCTGCCTGCGCTGCTTCGAGTATCTCTTCCTTGAGCATCAGGTTCTGGACATTGCTTGCCGGGATCATGGCACCCTGCTTCCCGGTGAGCCCTTTCGCCTTGCAGACCTCGAAGAATCCCTCGAGCTTCTCGTTGACTCCTCCGATGGCCTGTACCTCGCCGGCCTGGTTCACCGACCCGGTTACAGCGATGGCCTGATTGATCGGGAGGCCGGAAAGCGCGGAGAGAATGGCATAGAGCTCCGTGCTCGATGCACTGTCACCTTCGACACCTTCGTAACTCTGTTCAAAGACGAGCCTTGCTGATAGGGAGAGCGGCTTGTCTTGGGCATACCTGGCATTCAGGAAGCCGGAGAGGATTAGTACCCCCTTTGTATGGATCGGCCCGCCCATGGCTGCTTCACGCTCAATGTCCATGACCCCGCCCCGACCGGTCCCGACCGTGGCCGTCACCCGGGATGGTCGGCCGAACGCGATGTCCCCAAGCCCGATCACCGAGAGACCGTTTACCTGGCCGACCTTTTCTCCTTCGGTCTCGATCAGGAAGACCCCCCGGGTAATGTATTCCTGGATCTTCTCCTGGATCAGGTTCGAGCGATAGGTCTTCGCCTCGATGGCTTTCACGATATGCTGGTCCCGGGTAGACTCGGATCCGTCCTGTCCTGCATAGTAACTCGCTTCCCGGATGATATCGGCCACATGCGAGAACCTGGTGGTCAGCTTGTTCTGGTCTTCTGCCAGCCGGGATCCGTACTCGATTACCTTGGCAACCGCCGAGGCGTCCAGGTGGTGGAGGCCCCCCTCCTCGCAGAGGCTGCAGATGAAGGAAGCGTAGTTCTTGATATTTTCTTGGTTCCTGTCCATGGTAGTGTCAAAATCCGCCCGGACCTTGAACAGCTCGGAGAAGTCGGGGTCCTGTGTGGACAGGATCTGGTAGATCTGGGGAGTCCCGATGATGACCACCTTTGTGGAGAGGGGGATTGGCTCGGGTTTGATCCCTTTGGTGGAGATGAACCCCATCCGCTCGCCCGGTTCTTCCACGCTGACTTCACCGGTCTTGAGCGCAGTCTTGAGGCCGTCCCAGGAGAAGGGGTTTCGGAAGAGATCTTCCACCATCACCACCAGGAACCCCCCGTTTGCATTGTGGATCGAACCCGGCCGGATCATGGTGAAATCCGTGGTCACTATCCCATACTGAACCTCCTTCTCGATCTTGCCAAAGAGGTTCTGATAGGAAGGGTTCTGCTCATAGATTACCGGTGCACCATCATTGCCGGAGTTGTCAACGATGACGTTGACCTCATACTTGCGGAAAGCAAGCTCCCGGATCAGGGGATTTGTGAACTGGGGCGGCAGCTGCTGCTGGACAGGCTCGGGCATGAACTGGGGGAGGTTTTCCACGATGTCCTTCTGCACGGCCTCGATGTAGGCCCCAATCTCATCGATCTTTTGGTACTTATCGGTGAGAGCGGCGATGCGGCGACCGATCGCGGCAAGCGCAACCTGGCGGTTGAGGTTTTCAATCGCTTCACCGCCTTCCTGGTCGAGGTCCCGCAGCTGCCGGAATGTGTTCCGGAGCTCCACCATCAGCTCCTCCTTGCTCTTCTGGTAAGCCGCCTGGGTCTCGGGAGGCAGTTCGACATACTCCTCCTGCTGGTAGGGCTCGCCGCTCTTCTTCAGGGGGATGGTGAGCAGGCCCTGGGGCCCGGGCTGGATGAGGAAGCCCTTCCCCCGGGCCACTTCATCGATGTGGGTGAGTAACCGGGCTTTCTGGTCTTCGATACCGCTGATGACTGCATCGCGGCGGTTCGCGTAATCCTCGCTCTCGAAAACCTTGGGGACGAACCGTTTTGCCTCTTCTATGAACGTAGCCATGTCCTCCTTGAACTGTTTCCCCATTCCCGTAGGTAACCGGATGGCATTTGGCTCATAGGGGTTCTTGAAGTTGTTAACATAAATCCAGTCGTTGCCCCGCGGTTTTTTCGTTGCCAGTTCATCGAGGAACTTTTTCACGGCGGATTTCCTCCCGGTACCGTACATGCCGGAAGCGTAGACATTGAACCCCCTTTCTTCGATATTCAGCCCCAAGGTAAGGGCAAAGAGAGCCCGTTTCTGGCCGATGATCTCTTCCAGCGGTTTCAGTTCGCGGGTGCTCCGGCAATCGAGGAGCGAGGCGTCAAACCGGTTCCGGTATTGTTCGACGGGTAGTTTTTTAACCATGGCTTCACACAACTCCACAAGTCAGCCATTGGTATGAGAGCATATCTTTGTTGCCCCTTGTAGCCGACCAGTGAAGGCCCGGGACAGTATTCCTTATCCTTTCAGTTACACTATAGGAGATGTATATGCCCCCTACCGGTCCGGCGGGAGGGTACTTGGTGGTTGATAATGGCTTTACAGGAAGGATCACGCCTTTTCCGATATTATCCCGAAGATTTCGGCGAACTGACGGTACGGGTCATCCACATGGATCTCGTCTTTGATATCCATGATAAGTATACGAAAGCAACATCGGTCCTCACTGCCGAGGTGCTCGACAAGCCCGTCCGGGAGGTCGCGCTGAATGCAAACAACCTCGAGATCCTTGCGGTATCCTGTGATACTGCAGCAGTGACCACGGAATACCAGCTCAATAGAAACCTTCTCTGCATTCGGTTCGACCGGGAACTCTCCCCACATAGCCGTTTTTCCATCAGGACCGAGACCGTCTGCCACCCGAGCGATCATCTTCTCGAAGGGCTCTACTACGATCGCACACCAGAAGGGGCCCCGCCGACCCAGATCTCGCAGTGCCAGCAATGGGGATTCCAGCGGATTGTTCCCTGCATCGATGATATGACTGCGAAATGCACCTACACCACCACTATCATTGCCGATGAACGCTACACGAACCTTCTCTCGAACGGGGACGTCTCCATTCCACGCCACAGGTCCGGTCCGGGACGGGTGAGCATCACCTACGATAACACCATCACCCCGATGGCACCCTACCTCTTCTTCCTCTGTGTCGGTACATACGAAACCTTCACCCGGGAGTTCGAGTACCCGGACGGTGAGCAGTTTGGGCTGGAGCTCCTTGTCCCGGTGGGATCGGACCCTGTGATTGCAGGCTGTGCACTGCAGGTGCTTGCCGATGCGATCCTCTGGGTGTACCTCTTTACTGGACCGGGAAGCTTCCACCAGACCAGGGAAAAAGAGGAAATACATTCCCTAGTCAGGGAGCGTGACCGGCTGAAGGATGAACAGGGAGATGCAATAAAACTTGGGAAGGTCCGGGAAAGACTCCGCGAACTGGCCGATGCGATCGTTCCTGGATACCGGTATACCGGCACCGTGTACCGTGAGATCGGTATGCAGAACTCCGACTTCGGCGGCATGGAAAATGTAGGGAACACTACAATTACCATGAACCGGATCATGCCCTATCCACAGATGACCGATCCGGCGTTCGAATACATGGTAAGGGTCAAAGTACATGAGTTCTACCACAACCTGAACGGGTCTGAAGTTACCGGCATGACGCCGTTTGAGCTCTGGCTCAACGAGGCGGTGACGGCATTCATGGAGAACCGGTACCATGCCAGGCTCTTTGGCGAGGACTATTCCCGGCTCGGGACCGTGCTCGGCCTATTCGCACCATCAACTGGCACCTTCGCGCTCGATGCCGGGGCGGCATCGCTTCCTATCGAGCCTGATGGCTTCAACGATCCAAACGACCTGATTACCGGCATCACCTATGTCAAGGCGGCGGAATTTGTCCGTATGATCGAGACTCTCATGGGAAGGGAGCAGTTTGCCCGGGGGCTCGACAGATACCACACCCAGTACCGGCACGGGAATGCCACCTGGCAGCAGTGGATTGTTGCAATGGAGGAGGTTTCCGGTCAGGACTTCTCCACTATGGCCCGGGTCTGGCTGAAGCAGACCGGGTTTCCCGTTGTTACGGTGTCAGGGGAGTATGATCGGGAGCACCGGAGGTTCCGGATGAACCTGCGCCAGGTAGTTCCCGGGAACGCTGCTCCCTGGCCTCTGCCCTTCCGGGCAGCGCTGGTTAATAGAGATGGCCGTGATTGTGCCGAGACCCTCGTCCGCCTGGAGGGCCGAGAGGCAGAAATTACATTCGAAGACGTAGATGAGCCAGCGTTCCTTTCCCTGAACCGGGAATACTCGTTCTACGGCAAGGTGAAAAATGATGTCGACCCGGCCGCGCTCCGCCTCCAGGCCGAAGTCGATAGCGATGCGGTGAACCGATTCATTGCCTTATACCGGCTTACCGAACAGGAGATCATCGGCCTGGTCGATAGTCCCGCACGAACTCCCTCAGGAGAATATCTCGACTTGTATTTCCGCCTTCTCTCCAACCGGGATCGATTCCTTGCCCTGGGAGGACTACCCCTGACCCTGTATGACACGGTCGATTCCCCTGTATATGCCCACCGGTACCGAGCCCTCTATGATGCCCGGCGTGGCATTGAGACTGCCCTCGCCATCCGATACGGAAAAGAGATCCGGAAGATCTACGAATCACTTCAACCGGAGGTTCCGCTCACCGCCCCGATGGAGGTACAGGTTCCGGCGATCAAGGAGCGGCAGATCCGGAATATCTGCCTCTCCCTCCTTGCGACCCTCGATACACCGGAAATTCACGATCTGGTGCGCTCGCAATTCGATACGGGGAAGGTGGCCACCGACCGCCTGCATGCCTTCTCCCTTTACCTGCAGAGCACCGCTCCGGACCGGCTGGAAGTGATGGAAGCAGCTGGGCGGCAGGCGTCTGCCCATCCCGTCTCGTGGGAGGCGTTCCTGGCGGTGGTCGGGAATTGCTCGGCCCCAGACTCCGTGGCACTGATTCGCAGGGCAGCGGGGTTACCCTGGTTCAGAGTGAACCAGGTCAACGATCACCGGGCTCTTTATGGATCCTTTGCCGCTAACCGGAAGATCTCACTCCAGACCGAGGAAGGGAGGCAACTTTTTAGGGAAATCCTGCTGGAGCTCGCCCCGGTAAACCAGAACTCGGTCGTATCCCTGCTCAGGGCTTTTGGGGCCATCGACCTGATGGAGGAAGAATACCACCTCCCGCTCATCGGCCTGCTCGTCACGGTCAGGGATCAGCTCGATCCCGACACATCTGCCGTTATCCACCATACCATCCGGCGACTCCTCATGGGTGCTCCCAAGGCGGTCCATGCCTGGGAATCAGTTAATGGTCCCCTGGCCGGGATCTCCTGACCACATGGCGGTTCGTCTACCTGGAGATGGCTTTTTCCTGCCTTCTCGACCAGAGCTCAAGGCCAATACCGGTGGCAATTCCAATGATGCTGCCGAGGATGATGCCAGCACTCTTGTCTCCGGCAAGATAACCCAGCGGCAGCCAGAGAGCAAGCCCGACAGCGAGGCCGAGTGCAAGGCCGATCCCCTTTCCAAGCGGTGTGCCGAGCAGCGCCTTCATCCTCCTGGCCACGAGTATCAGGCTGAACACGAGGAAGATGATAATGAGGACTGATAAGATGAGGTTGAATTCCATAGTAGTCGTATTGCTCCTGGAGCGCGAAAAGAATTCTCATGGCAGGGGAACTCCCCCGCATACCGCGTATCTCAACGCCAAGCTCCGGACAATGCCCGGAAAGCATCAGTTTTTTGCCATCCAGTTGTAGCAGCCTAACAGTTCCATGGCCTCGATCTGGAAATAAAAAAAAGAAACGGGGCCTGCCCCTTCGAAAGGGCAGACTATGCACCGTCCTTGGGTTTCTTATTCCCGGGACGAGGCTTTATATGCCACCTGACCTCGAAACCGGGTTGCTTGCCGACAGACGTCCCCTTTACATCCCGGCCAGCTACATGAAGGAGCGGTCTGGCATATTCCGATATGGTGCGGCGCTGGCAGGATCGCACCAGGTGACTGTGTGCATTCCTGATCCACACCCGAAGCATCTCTCCCGGTGTGGGACACCCCCTGTGTGCGAAGTCACATCAGGTGCAATTTGCCATGCCCGTACGATCATCCCGCCGGTTGGCCGTTCAACGGTTATCCAGATCGATCGGCCAGTGGGTGGGTGCATTGAATGTAGGCTGCAGGTACTCCCGGATCTGGATGGACTGGTAGACGAAACCCGCTCATGTTCGAAAGCAGGTGTTTTTTGCGATTTTTACATGAGGGAGTAGGCATAAGAATATAGGGAGGAACACCAACTATTCAGATGCCTACGGGTTTGTTGTAGGGGTACAGGCGGGCCATCGCATGGTTCACCCACGCCCCTACTGATGGACAGGTCTTCTTGAGTGCCAATATTAATACCCTCCATAAATGTTCATCGCAGCAATTAATTCAAGCCTGAACATTTGATGATTCACAAATGGAGCAATATCCTGCACTTTCTGTGAGAACACAACCTGCAACTGCGATGCCTGACTGTTTATAGGTGACAACAGCGGTTTTGTCCTGCCTTAACCATGGGAAAGTCTCCACGGTGCCTCTTTGTATTGGCCGATCGTATCCGCCACTTCTTTCCGGATCGGTATCCCCCCGGGCTTGCCAATTTCTTTAAGCCCCATGGGACACCGCCCGTGGTCCACTCTCGGAGGTGACTCCCGCGGTCCTCATCTTTCTGGCTGGCTTTCTGGCATTCCTATCGTCGTTTACTGCACCTTCGAAACCTGCCTGAAAGAAGCAAGGAAAGGAGTGTGAGAGATTCCAGGTTGTTGTAACCTGGGTGATCTGCAGCCTCAGTACCCTGTTGCTGATGCATGCCAGGGAGCTCCCGGCATAGGTGATCGTTGTTCATCCCAGGAAGAGGAATGCGATATAGACGACATATCCCCCCAGGAGGGTACCACCGGCAATCCGTGTGACCGAGGAGCGTCTACTGAGGAGCGGGATAATGCCAATGGAGAAGAGGCAGAGAACCACAGGACTCCAGTCCAAAGGAATCGGGACTTTGCGGCCAAGGGCATTGATCCCCCCGATTAAGAGCAGATTGAAAATGTTGCTGCCGAGAATATTTCCCATGGCGATACCCGTGCTCTTTTTCACGGCAGCCACAACAGAGGTCGCGAGTTCAGGAAGCGAAGTCCCGAGAGCCACCATGGAGAGTCCGATAACAAGAGGAGAGATGCCAAAAGCGAGCGCGATCTCCACGGCGCCGGTCAGGAACATGTGTGCACCAAGAATGACCGCTGCGAGCCCTCCTCCGGTGAGGAGGAGTGGGTAAGGGACTTGTTCATCAGACATGGAATCAACCAGGGGATCCGACCTCCAGAGAGAGAAGAGGATTGCGAGAAACACGCCAAGGAACACAATGCCTGATACGGTATCGAGCATCCCCCGCATGGTGAACAGAACAAAAACAGCAGTCGCCCCAAGGACCATGAGGCTCGTCCTGATGCCAGTGCTCCGTGACGATGTATTGCAGAACGTGGCCGGTTGGAACAGGGCGATCAGGCCGAGAATGAGACCGATATTGGCTATGTTGCTTCCGACAATATTGCCAAACCCGATACCGTAATCCCCCCCGGCGAACGCCTCTGTGGTCACCACCAGCTCAGGAAGCGAGGTCCCGAACGCGATTATTGTCAAGCCGATGGTCGCCGGTGCAACCCCGAACCGGAGTGCAAGCCCCTCCGCACCCCGGACCGCGATAGAGGCACCCTTCAGGAGAAGGGCAAGGCCAATGATAAACAGGACCAGGGGGATAATCATGCGACCTCGTTCTCCTGCAGATGCAGCCTGGCGCCCGCAGTTGTTCTTATTTGTATGCAGAATACCATAAAAAGAGGGGTAACTGTTCAGCTAATTGGGTCGTAATTAAATCCTGATAGATTAGATCTCAAAGTCGAATCGGTGACTGAAACACCGATAGATCGCTATATTATGAGATAATATAAGTTATTCAAGGAAAATGGCTTTATAGCGGGCATTCACTTTCGTATCATTGTTGTCGACCCGGGTGAAGGGCCGGAGGTGCTCCTCAACCCGGAGATCTGTTGGATCAGCGACCGGAATTCCTGGTTCTGGGAGTCATACATCTGCAGCCCTTCCCATTTTGTGATGGCGGGCTGAAGCAATCAGGGTTTGCTACCGGACTCGTGATGGTGGAGAAGCGGTACTCGGCACGATGGATCAGGGGATCCCTGCTGTCAGCCGGCATGAACTGGATCATCTTGCGGGCACCTTGATAACCGGAACGTAATCAGCCGTGAGACTCACGATCGCGATCCGGACCGGTCCGATTGATGTGCCGGGAACCATCCCATACTTCGCACAACCCTTAACTGGGCCCATTGTCCATACTGATGATCAGAAGAGCACCCATGTCACGCCACCGGCACAAGCTCTCGAAGAAGGCCGGGCTGCCTCCCGGAACGCTCCACCTGGACGGAAAACCCATGACCGGGCCGATCCGGATTACGGTCATCGATTACGATGCAGATCATGTTGAAGAGCGGAGAGTCATGACAATCGAGGAATGTTTCCCCTACCGCGATACGTCAACGGTCACCTGGATCAATATCGATGGTCTTGCCAACACAGAGGTGATCGAGAAGATCGGGCGATATTTTCTTATCCACCCGCTCATCCTTGAAGACCTTCTCAACACAGACCAGCGGCCGAAGATGGAAGACCTGGAAGACTACCTCTACCTCAACCTCAAGATGTTGATGCTCCCTGAAGCGACTGGGGAAATAAAGGGCGAACACGTCTCGCTCATCATCGGAAAAAATTATCTCATGTCGTTCCAAGAAGACGTCGGGGACGTATTCGACCCGGTCCGGGAGCGGATCAGGAAAGAAGGAGGGCGCGTGAGAAAGAATGGATCGGATTATCTTGCCTATGCCCTCATCGACAATATCGTTGATAATTACTTTGTTGTGATGGAAAAGATCGAAGAACGGGTAGAGTCGCTTGAAGAGGAGCTGGTTGTCAACGCTACCAGGGATTCGCTGCCGAGGATCAACCGCCTGAAGAAGGACATGGTCTTCCTAAGAAAAGCTGTCTGGCCGCTTCGCGAGATGATCCTTGCCCTTGAACGATCTGATTCCCCGCTGATAAGGGAGGATACCCGCATCTATCTGCGGGATGTGTATGACCATGCAATACAGGTGATCGACACGCTCGAGACATTCCGGGACATGGTCTCAGGAATGATCGATATCTACCTGTCCAGCCTCTCGTACAAGATGAACGAGATCATGAAGGTTCTCACCCTTATTGCAACCATTTTCATCCCCCTTACCTTTGTGGCCGGTGTTTATGGTATGAACTTCCGGTACATGCCTGAACTGCATTGGGAATACGGCTACTATGCAGTGCTGGGGATCATGATTGCGATTGTAGTGATCATGCTCGCGTACTTCCGGAAACGGCAATGGATCTGAGCGGCGGCAGGCGCAGAGTCCGGGGTATAATTCATCCTGATTTTCCTCGCAATCCAGAGACAGCCTTATCCAGCCCCAGCGATGTTACTGATGTTTCTCCAATGACGGAGTTGCTGTGACTTTCCCGCGTTGCCTGCAGCCCGGCTCATCATAAAAAAGTCATTTGGTGCTAAACAGCCCACGAGTGTTGCACAGATAAGTATGAGATTACTATCCCGATGATGGAGAAAAAGATACCAGAGATGAACAGGCAGATTGTGATATGGGCCTGAATCCTGTACTTGTTGGGCATGTGGAATGACAGTCCTCGGCTATCAATTTATATCTTTTTCATGTTGGATATGATAAGAAAAGCACCGCGTGAATCTCCGGGATTGCCTTAAGCAATCCGCTGGTGAGACTTCCTTGAGGAAATCCCGATAACTATATTTCGGAATATCTGCAAAATTGATTGTCCTACCTGCATTTAATCCTTTCAAACCAGACGATTCACAACAGGCACGGTTTACCTGATATGAAGGTTACGTTAGACAAGAAGAGGATACTCATTCTCGGCATTCTGATATGCTGCATGGTTGCTGCATTCTTCCTGCATTTCCTTCCGTTCTTTCAGATGGATCTAACATC